>NZ_CAMFKO010000011.1 GCF_945957265.1 uncultured Dechloromonas sp. | reverse complement strand
GCCGGTGTTGGTGGCGCGCAGCATGGGGCGGCCGGTTTCCAGCGCCCGCATGCGCGCGATCTGCAGGTGCTGCGGCTGGGCCAGCGAACGGCCGAACCAGGCGGTATTGGAGAGGTTGGCCAGGATGCCGGCGGCGGGCAGGGCGCGGATGATTTCGCTGCCGAAAACGTCTTCGTAGCAGATATTGGCCGCCACCTGCCGGCCGGCGACGGCCAGCGGCGCCTGGCTGTCCGGGCCGCGCGAGAAGGATGAGGCGGGGATGTTGGCGTAGGCCATGAACCAGGCGAAACCGGGCGGGATGAACTCGCCGTAAGGCACCAGGTGATTCTTGCTATAGACCTGCAGCGGCGAGCTGCCGAGGCTGACGGCGCTGTTGTAGTAGGCGTTGCCGTCGCCGGTCAGCGTGCCGAGGATGATGTCGCCGTGCTGGCGGCCGGCCAGCGCCTTCAGGGCGGCGAGATAGTCTTCGGGCAACTGGTCGAGAAAGACCGGGAAGGCGGTTTCCGGCAAGAGCGTCAGTTGCGCCGGGTTGGCTTCGATCAGTTCGCGATAGAGGTTCAGCGTGCGGACGAAGGCTTCCGGGCGGAATTTCATTTCCTGCGGGATATTGCCCTGGATCAGCGCGACGCTGATCGGTTCGCCTTGCGGCGTCGTCCATTCGACCTGGCGCAGGCCGAATCCGGCGATCGCCAGCACGGCCAGCGCCGGCAAGCCGATTCGCCAGCGCAGCAGCAGGGCGCCGCTCAGCGCGACCAGTGCCGACAGCCCGAAGACGCCGAGCAGCGGCGCAAAGCCGGCCAGCGGGCTGGGCGGCGTTTGCGAATAGCCGATGGCCAGCCACGGGAAACCGGTGAGCAACCAGCTGCGCACCCAGTCGCCGGCGGCGAGCAGCGCCGCGAAGAGCAGGGCCTGTTGCCGGAAACCGGCCGGCTGCCAGCGCTTGAATGCCCAGCCGGCGGCCATCGGGAACAGCGCCATCACCGTGCAGAACAGGAAGGCGGCCGGCCCGGCCAGCCACCACGGCATGCCGCCGAAGACGGAGAGGCTGACATAGACCCACGACACGCCGCACAGGAAGAAGCCGAGGCCGAAGGCCAGGCCGGTCAGCAGCCCCCGGCGCGGCGACTCGGTGCGCCGCAGCAGGGCGAAGAAGCCGGCCCAGACGGCAGGCGCCAGCCAGAACAGGTCAAAGGGCGCGAAGCACAATACCCCTGCCGCGCCGATCAGCGCAGCCAGGGCAAGGCGTGCAGGCAAGCGCTCAGGCAGTCTCGCCAGCACCGGTCTGCGGTTTGGGTGGGTCGACGAGCAGGGTGTACAGCCGGCGGCTGTCGGCGCGCAGCACCTGGAAGCGCATGCCAGCGATGTCGACGACTTCGTTGCGCTTGGGCACGCGGCCGAGCTGGCGCAGGACCAGGCCGCCGACGGTGTCGAATTCCTCGTCGGAGAAGGTGGTCGCGAAGGCCTCGTTGAAGTCCTCGATCTCGGTGCGCGCCTTGACCCGGTAGCGGCCGGTGGAGTCCTGGCGGATGTTGTCGTGCGCCTCGTCGAAGTCGTATTCGTCCTCGATGTCGCCGACGATCTGCTCGAGCACGTCCTCGATGGTGACCAGGCCGGCGACGCCGCCGTATTCGTTGACGACGATGGCCATGTGGTTGCGCGAGACGCGGAATTCGCGCAGCAGCACGTTCAGGCGCTTCGATTCGGGAATGAAGACGGCCGGGCGCAGCCAGTCGCGCAGGTCGAAATTTTCTTCGGTGTGGATGCGCAGAAGATCCTTGGCGAGCAGGATGCCGAGCGCGTTGTCGCGGTCGCCGTCGACCACCGGGAAGCGCGAGTGCGCGGCTTCGATGACGGTCTTGACGATCTCGTCCAGCGGATCGTCGACGTCGATGACGTCCATCTGGGCACGCGGGATCATCACGTCGGTGACGCGGGTGTCGGAGGCGGCCAGCGCGCCTTCGATGATGGTCAGCGCATCGGCGTCCATCAGGTTGCGCTCGTAGGCCGAGTGCAGGATTTCAAGCAGCTGCTCGCGATCCTCGGGTTCGCGTAGCAGCAGGGAAGTCAGTCGTTCGATGAAACTCGGTTTACTGTCACTGTCCATATTTTTCAGGCGGCGTAGGGGTCGGGATAGCCCAGCGCGGCGAGGATTTCCTTTTCTTCGTTTTCCATGGCCTCGGCATCATCGTCATTGTCATGATCCCAGCCCTGCAAATGCAGCATACCATGCACCGTCAGGTGCGCGTAATGCGCCGCCAGAGGCTTGTTCTGCTCCGCCGCCTCGCGCGCCACGACGCTCGGGCAGATGACCAGGTCGCCCTGCACCACCGGCTCGGTTTCGTACGGAAAGGACAGCACGTTGGTCGCGTAGTCCTTGCCGCGGTACTCGTTGTTCAGCGCCTGGCCTTCGTCGGCATCGACCAGGCGGATGGTGATCTCGCCGCCGCCGACCAGCGCGGCACGGGCCCAGCGCACGAAATCCGTCCGCAAGGGTAGGCCCTCGCGGTTACAGGCATATTGCACGGACAGGTTAAGACGATTGCTGGCGTTTTTCATAGGCGTCGACGATGCGGGCGACCAGCGGGTGGCGCACCACGTCTTCCTTCTTGAAATGGGTGAAAGCGATGCCGCGCACGTCGCGCAGCACGTCGATGGCTTCCTTGAGGCCGCTCTTGTGGCCCTTGGGCAGGTCGATCTGCGTGATGTCGCCGGTGACAACCGCCTTGGCGCCGATGCCGATGCGGGTCAGGAACATCTTCATCTGCTCCGGCGTCGTATTCTGCGCCTCGTCGAGGATGATGAAGGCGTGGTTCAGCGTGCGGCCGCGCATGAAAGCGAGCGGCGCGATCTCGATGGCGCGCTTCTCGTACAGCTTGGCGACGCGGTCGGCGCCCATCAGGTCGTACAGCGCGTCGTACAGCGGGCGCAGGTAGGGGTCGATCTTCTGCGTCAGGTCGCCGGGCAGGAAACCGAGGCGCTCGCCGGCTTCGACCGCCGGCCGGGTCAGGATGATGCGTTCGACCAGGTCGCGCTCGAAGGCATCGACCGCGCTGGCGACGGCCAGGTAGGTCTTGCCGGTGCCGGCCGGGCCGACGCCGAAGGTGATGTCGTGTTCCTGGATGTGCTTCAGGTACTCGACCTGGCGCGGCGTGCGGCCGTGCAGCTCGGTCTTGCGGGTGACCAGTTGCGGGCCGTCGACCGGGCCTTCGGCGCTGCGCGAAATGCGGCGTACCGGGGCGTTGAGGAATTCGATCAGGCCGAGCTGGATTTCATCGACCGACAGCGGTTCGCGCGCCATGGCGTAGAAGTGGCGGATGGCATCGGCCGTCAGCTGCGCCTTCTCGCCGGTGATCGACAGGCGCTCGTTGCGGCGGCGGATCAGCACGTCGAAACCAGTCTCGATCTGCCGGATGTTCTCGTCGAGCGGCCCGCACAGGTTGGCGAGCAGGGTGTTGTCGACCGGCGCGAGGGCGAACTCGACCGGCCGCGACTTGGGTGCCGGCTTAGTCTTCGCGGATGACAATTTCGCCTCGCAGGCTGTGCGGCAGGGCCGATGTGATGCGGACGTCGACGAAGGTGTTGATCAGTCGCGCGTTACCGGCGAAATTGACGATGCGGTTGTTGTCCGTGCGTCCGGCCAGCTCGTGGGCGTCCTTCTTCGACGTGCCTTCGACCAGCACGCGCTGGATGCTGCCGACCATGGACTGGCTGACGGCCTGTGCCAGTTCGTCGATGCGCTTCTGCAGGCGCGACAGGCGCGCCGATTTCACGTCGGCCGGCGTGCTGTCGTCCAGTTCCAGCGCCGGCGTGCCGGGGCGCGGGCTGTAGATGAAGGAGAACGAGGCGTCGAACTGGACGTCGTCGATCAGCTTCATGGTCTTCTCGAAATCCTCGTCCGTCTCGCCCGGGAAGCCGACGATGAAGTCGGTGGACATCGAGATGTCCGGCCGCGCCGCGCGCAGCTTGCGGATGATGGACTTGTACTCCAGCGTCGTGTAGCCGCGCTTCATCGCGGCCAGCACGCGGTCGGAGCCGGCCTGCACCGGCAGATGCAGGTGCGACACCAGCTTCGGCACCTTGGCATAGGTGTCGATCAGGCGCTGCGACATTTCGCGCGGATGCGAGGTCGTGTAGCGGATGCGCTCGATGCCCGGCACCTCGGCGATGTATTCGATGAGCATCGCCAGGTCGGCCTTTTCGTCGGTGCCTTCCATGTCGCCGCGGTAGGCATTGACGTTCTGGCCGAGCAGGGTCACCTCGCCGACGCCGTGGGCGGCCAGGTCGGCCACCTCGGTCAGCACGTCGGTGAACGGGCGCGATACCTCGCCGCCGCGGGTGTAGGGCACGATGCAGAAGGTGCAGAACTTGGAGCAGCCTTCCATGATCGACACGAAAGCGGTGGCGCCCTTCACTTCAGCCGGCGGCATGGCATCGAACTTCTCGATTTCCGGGAAGGACACATCGACCGCCGCCTTGCCCTTGCTCTTGCGCTCGGCAATCAGCTGCGGCAGGCGGTGCAGGGTCTGCGGGCCGAACACGATGTCGACGTAAGGGGCGCGCGATACGATGGCCTCGCCCTCCTGGCTGGCCACGCAGCCGCCGACGCCGATCACCAGGTTCGGGTTCTGCTGCTTCAGGTGCTTGACCCGGCCCAGATCGTGGAAAACCTTCTCCTGCGCCTTCTCGCGCACCGAGCAGGTGTTGAACAGGATGATGTCGGCTTCTTCGGGGTTGTCGGTCTTGACGATACCTTCGGAGGCGTTGAGCACGTCGGCCATCTTGTCCGAATCGTACTCGTTCATCTGGCACCCGAAAGTGCGGATGAAAAGCTTTTTGGTCATGGAAATGCTTTGAAAATCAGTGGGTGCCGCTTCGGCAAGCCGGCGGCGGAAAAGTTGCGCATTATAACGCGGTTGACCATCCCTCCGCTGCCCCACTATAATTCGCGCCCTCTAAGCGTGGTGATGTAGCTCAGACGGTTAGAGCGATGGATTCATAACCCATAGGTCGGCAGTTCGATTCTGCCCATCACCACCAGTAATATCAAAGACTTAGCCCCGGATAACATCCGGGGCTTTTTCTTTTTCGTTTTCCGTGTACTCGTTGTGTACTCAAATTTGGGTAATGTCGATGCACGCAAATCAACACGTTCTGCCGTCTTTCCCTCGGGCCGGACAGGGATAGGCTGTCTAACAGTCCGGGAAGTTTCGAGATTGATAGAAAAAATCTCTTCTATTTTTGGTTCGCGTTTCTGCATCTGAACTCCATTCAGTTACACATATAAAATCTGAAGACTAGGCCGTCCTGGCCTTCACTCCCCAGTTTCCATCCATTCAAGAGCCCGTTACCTGCAGAGGTAGCGGGCTCTTTTCATTTCCAGGAGAAAAATCCATGCGTAACAAATGTCCCGTCTGCCATTCGACCAATGTCTATCGCCTGCACACCGCCCGAAGGATCGGCAGCACGGTCGGCGCAGTTGGTGGTGCCGCCACCGGTGCCGGTGGTGCCTTATCAGGTGCCCAAACCGGTGCAGCCGTCGGTGCTGTCGGAGGTCCTGCCGGAATGCTACTCGGTGGTCTGGCCGGCGCAATCCTTGGCGGTCTACTCGGCGGCGCGGCTGGTTCCGTGGCAGGTTCCAAATTCGGCGATGTCGTCGACGAAAAATGGCTCGGCAATTTTCAGTGCGGTGATTGCGGCCATGAGTTCAGCGACCGCTGATCTGCTGTTATCACCATTCATATTCAGGAGCCTCAAATGGCACACCAAGTCCAACAAATGGCATACGTGGGTGATGTTCCTTGGCATGGCCTCGGCAACGAACTCACCCCACAACAGCCGATTGAAGTCTGGGCAGAGCAATCCGGCATGTCCTTCCAGATTCTCGAAACGCCCGTTCGCTTCATGGCGGAATCAGCTGGACCGCTCGGTTCCATCAAAACCTTCGCCGATCAGAAAGTCCTGTATCGCTCAGATACACAGGATGCCCTGTCGGTCGTATCGAATCGTTATCAAGTCGTCCAGCCCAGCGAAGTACTCGAGTTTTACCGCGATCTGACGGAAGTCGCCGGCTACGAACTCGAAACTGCTGGTGTCCTGAAGAACGGGAAAAAATTCTGGGCACTGGCAAAAACTGGTCAATCTTCATCCCTCAAGGGGAACGATCTTGTCCAGGGCTACTTGTTGCTGGCAACTTCCTGTGACGGCACTCTGGCCACCACAGCAACACCCACCACGGTCCGTGTCGTCTGCAACAACACACTGACCATCGCTGTGAATGGTGCGGTCTCGGCGATCAAGGTGCCGCACAACACCCGATTCGATGCTCAGGCCGTCAAGCAGCAATTGGGTATTGCCGTATCTCAGTGGGACGGCTTCATGTATCGGATGCGGACACTGGCGGAGCGTAAGGTGAAAAGCCATGAGGCGATGGCCTATTTTCTCCGTGTGCTCTGCGAGGTCGATCCGAACAGTTCCGACCTATCGAATCTGACCAATGAACGCGCACTTGCGAAGGTGCAATCGCTCTACGACGGTCAGGGTCGTGGCTCTGAACTGAATTCCTCCCGGGGCACTGCGTGGGGATTATTGAATGCCGTGACCGAGTACGTCGATCACAAGCGACGGGCACGGAGTCCTGAGTTCCGACTGGATTCAGCCTGGTTCGGCCAAGGTGCTGTCATCAAGCAACGCGCACTGGATACCGCATTGAAACTCGTCGCTTAGTTTCGCTAGCAGCTTCCTCACGACTTTCTCCTCTCCGATTGCCCGGTTCGGTGTTTGCCGACCGGGCTTTTTGTCGTCTGGCGGCAGTGAGCGGATTTCCGATTCTTCATTCCTTACACATATTCAGGAGGTCATCATGGCACTTCCCTCTGTACCACTATCACCCGTGCAATCAAGTCGGCCAGCTTTGAGGTTGGTCAGCACCAAAGCTCTGCCTCGTGAAGATTGGCTCAATGTACGCCGGCAAGGTATCGGCGGTTCCGATGCGGCTGCCGCTGTCGGTCTTAACCCCTACAAATCCCAGCTCGAACTCTGGCTGGAAAAAACTGGCCGTGATGGCCTATTGCCCAAGACTGATCCGCTGGATGAGGAAAGCCCGGCTTACTGGGGCAACATCCTCGAACCCATCGTGGCAGCGCACTACACCCGACGTTCCGGTAATCGTGTTCGTCGTATCAATGCGGTGCTCCAGCATCCCGATCCCCAGTTGCACTGGATGCTGGCCAATATCGACCGGGAGGTCATCGGCGCTCAAGACGTTCAGATCCTCGAGTGCAAAACCGCCGGGATTAACGGTAGCCGCCTCTGGAAAGAAGGTGTGCCGGAGTACGTGCAGTTGCAGGTTCAGCATCAACTGGTCGTCACCGGAAAAGCTGCTGCCGATGTCGCGGTGCTACTTGGTGGTCAACATCTGGAGATCCATCGCATTCATCGGGATGAGGCGCTGATTGCACGGCTGATTCAGTTGGAGGCAGCGTTCTGGCGTTACGTCGAGACCGATACACCACCACCGGCCGATGGTTCCGAATCGGCAGAGCAGGCACTGCGTTGTCTCTATCCTCAGGACAAGGGAATCGCAGTCGACTTCAGTACCGACCGTAATCTGTCCGCGACCTTTGCCGACTGGATCAGTGTTCGTCAGACATTGGCCGAAACCGAGAAGCTGGAATCGAAGTTGAAGCAGACCTTGCAGCAGGCCATGGGTGAAGCGTCACGCGCCATCTTCGAAACCGGCGAAGTCACCTGGAAGAAAGCTAAGGACAGCGTGGTGCTCGATACGGCGAAGCTGTTGGCTGATCAGCCGGATTTGCTTACCCGCTACGGAATGCAACGCCAAGGGTCACGCCGGTTTGTCCAGGCCTGAGTCATCTCCGAAAAGCCAACGTAGCAATAGAAACCCATCACTCCTCATCGGCAACCGGATAGACATCCAGCGCCGGTGAGGAGTTTTTTATTTGAGAGGAACAATCATGTTGAAAGGTTTGGTCATCACCCCGCCGGTACTTGGGCGGATTTCGATCGGCAAGGTCATCGAAAAAAACGGCAAGAAATTGCCGGAGAAGGATGATCAGTTCACCATCACTAGCCAACTACAAGGCAGCGAGGGTTGGGTGCCTCACCCGTGTGACGAGGGACTCCGAAAAGCCCAGGGCGGGAAGATTCGTGCGATTCCGATCCGGCTACTGTTCAACGATCCTGATCTGAATTTCAGGGCTGAATATGCCTTGTTCGACCGTAGGACGGGTCGGCCGGTTTGTGTCGGCAATGGTGAGACCTGCAAGCGTCGGGCGGAGTCGGGAGTTCAGTCATTGCCCTGTCCTTCGCCGGATGGTTGTGCTCTGGCGCAGAGCGGTGCGTGCAAGCCGTATGGCCGGTTGAATGTGCTGATCGGTGACGATGATCCCCTGGGAAGCTTTGTGTTCCGGACGACGGGATTCAACAGCATACGGACCTTATCGGCACGATTGGCTTACTTTCAGGCGATCTCCGGCAACCGACTGGCGTACTTGCCGCTGGAACTTCGGCTGCGCGGAAAGTCGACTCGGCAGAGCATGGGCACCCCAATTTATTACGTCGATCTCACGGTACGCAACGGTGTTTCTGTTGAGGAGGCTCTGACCGAGGCCAAACGGCTGGAGGCTGATCGTCAGGAAGCCGGATTTGATCAGGTTGCGCTGGAAACGGCGGCGCGGCTTGGGTTCTCGAATGGTGCTTTCGAGGAAGGCGATGACGAAGGGGATTCGGTAGTCGAGGAATTTTTTCCTGAGGGGGGTGGTGGGCAGGGTGATCCTGGCATCACTCCAGAGAAAGCGCTTGCACCGAGCCTTGCCGATAAGTTGGAAGATCGGGGGGCAAGCCTTGCTAAGTATGCCGTGTAGCGTTTCCAATTTCCTTGATTGACTACTTCTCGCCAAATCTTCCAGCTGCTGCGAAGGTGAGGCACCCGAGGCGCGCCTGCGCCCCGGGACCATTTTTCCTCACGGTGGATGGGTGGATTTCAGCTGTTTGGCCGAAGCAGCGATGAGCGCCTATAACGCGGACCTGTCTGCTATGGGCACCTGACCGAACGTTCTACGATGAGCTGATTTACACTTAATAATTTTTCCGGGTTCTAATAGTGCTTTTGGGTAAGCATATTCTCCATTGAAAAGGGCTATGCATCAGCTATACTCAGGAAGTTGAATAAACTGTAAATATATACAGTAACAAAGAGGAAGCAATGGCGAGTGATAGTCAAATCGAATGGACGGAACAGACGTGGAACCCGGTGACGGGCTGCACCAAGATTTCTCCGGGATGCAAGCACTGTTACGCTGAAATCATGGCGGGACGGCTAAAAGCCATGGGAGCCGTGGGGTACGAAGATGGATTTCGACTGGCACTACATCCGGAACGTCTGGCCCAGCCGCTGCAGAGGAAGAAGGACACTGTTTATTTTGTGAATTCGATGAGCGACCTTTTCCATGAGGCCGTGCCAGACAACTTTATTGATCAGGTCTTTGACGTCATCAGACGTACTCCGCACCACACTTACCAAATTCTGACTAAGCGGGCGGACCGGCTAACCGGCTATTTTGCCCAACGCAGCTGCCCGGAAAACGTCTGGCTAGGGGTTTCCGTAGAAGATCGGGCCTATGGACTTCCACGCATCGATTATCTGCGCCAGGTTAATGCCCGAATCCGATTCCTATCCGTGGAACCGTTGCTTGAAGATCTTGGAGAATTCGACCTCACAGGCATCCATTGGGTAATTGTCGGGGGGGAATCAGGCCCCAAAGCACGCCCCATGCGGCCGGAGTGGGTTCAGAACGTTAAACATGTTTCTGACAAAGCCGGCGTGGCATTCTTTTTCAAACAATGGGGTGGCTGGGGTGCAGACGGTGTCAAGCGGCATAAGAAGGCCAATGGCCGCCTTTTCCTAGGCAAAACCTGGGACGCTTATCCAGTAGCAGCCGTTACGTCCGTTTGAGGATGTCTGCGGCTATCTTGCAGGCCAGCCCGTATGCCTTGGGGCTCGGGTTCGATGCAGCAAAGTATAAGGCGAACAGTGGCGCACCCTCCTTGCCATTGGGTAGAGCCTGATACAGAAGGCGCGGTTCCGTAACGCCCGGGAAGATTTCTTTCAGCCTTGTAGTTACCCATTTTGTCATTTGCTTGACGTCGGCAGTCCGGACATCTGACTCGTCCGACTCGAAAAGGCTGGTTTGCTTTGGCGGTGCATAGAAATCCTTACGCCAAGTTTCCGTTCCCAGCATTCGATCCAGGGCAGCCGCCTTATCTGGGTCGATAGCAGCTGCATCATTTGCCGCTTGTCGATAAAGGCCGCTTAAAGGGAACAGGTACCATAGGTCAACAATTTGAGAATCGGCAATCGCCTTCAGAGTAATCCAATCGACCGCCATCCCATATGGATCGAGGAATACCAACGCACGATCCTTTTTCGGGTTAAGTCCTCTGAGGATCGGTGGAAGCTCGCTGTTTGCATCACCGTGAATAACTTCGACCGGCATTGCAGCTTCAATTTTCAAGCGCCGTAATGCATCGGCGTGCCGCTTTTTCTTTTCGATAAAGAAAATCTGATGAAAAGGCGGCTTGCAATCAATAGCGATCGATGCGGACCCCGGAATCAAGCGCTTTTCCTGCCCCTTTCCAATCTTAACGTGGCAAACACCAGTGCCGGCAAACGCATCGATATAACTCAGGCGGAACTGCGTATTCGACAATGCTGTTGTGTAGGCCGGTAAGTACTTCGAGATCGCCCCCAATTTGATGCGGGTCTGCTCGCCCCCAAAAATATGTGTATGGTCTAACATCCGCACCCCCCTTATCTATGTCATTTGGGTGCATTATAGGCATCATATATTGCCGAGTACTAACAAATCAGAGCTTCCTTATCACTCTTGGCAGAAGCTAAGAATGCGATACCGTGACAATGACTCAACTAGTCACATGGGGTAATTTCACCGCTGTCGATGGAGAGCAAATGAATCTATCCGATTTTTGGAAAAGGTTTCGACTCGGCGAGGAAATTCACATCTCAGGCACGTTTATCTACAACGGGTTCCGGCGATTGGCCAAAAAACAAGCCATCCCAAAGAATCCGAGCAGCCGGATATCAAAGCTTCGATGTATGATTTGTAACTACATAGGACGGCCGAACTGGCATCCATGGTATGCCGCCTTTGAACCTATGTGCATGCCCAAGCCTGAAGCCGCACTTTTTCTAGACGCCATAGCGCTAGTTATCCCCCTGTCGAGGCCATGATACGAACGACCTTCATTGGATTCTTCTGGAATTCGTGGCTCAATGGCTTTTGCATAACTGCTGCACGAATTTGATTTGCGATTTCGTGATCTGGCGATCCGCCACGCAACATTGGCAATAGTTCGAGATGGTCATTTTGACCTAGACATAGGTGTAATCTGCCAGTTACCGAAACCCTGACACGGTTACATGCCTCGCAAAAGTGTTGGGACATCGGGGTAATAAAACCGACCGAGAATGAGCGATCCGGGGTCCCAAGGTAACGAGCTGGGCCTCCGCCAGCAACGATGTGATCGACCAAATGGAAGCGCTCTCTAAGCTGGCCGATTAGCGGTTGGAGGGACGAGGAGCCAAGTTGACGTGCGCTATCTCCCATTGGCATGTTTTCGATCAAGCGCAACACAAAATTGCGTTCCATGCAGTATTTGATCATTGCATCCAGTTCGTCACCATTGAATTCGGGTAACCAGACCATGTTGATCTTTATCAGGCGAAATCCACTCTCTCGTGCCACCTCGAGTCCTGCGAGGACATCGTGCAAAGCGTCACGCCGAGTTAACGTCAGAAATCGAACTGGAGACAACGTATCGAGGCTAACATTCAGTCGCGTAACACCTGAAGCCAGAAGTTTTGACGCAAATTGCGTCAATCGTGTGCCATTCGTACTGAGGGAAAGATCGTTCAATCCGGGGAGTTGCCCAACATCTTGGACTAGATCTCCGATTCTGGATCTAACCAAGGGTTCGCCGCCAGTAAGGCGCACTCTGGAAACCCCAAGATCAATGAATATCCTGCATATCCGCACAATCTCACTGAACGATAACCAGTTATCGGGAATTTCATAACTATCAAACTCCGGCGGCATGCAATACGCGCATCGCAAGTCGCAACGATCAGTCACCGACAATCGGAGATAGTCTATCCGACGACCACAACCATCAATTAACATCGAATCGTGACTTCGCAAAAATAGGCGCACACTCTTACGCGCCATCGACTAAAAATATGCAATAAGACAATGTTGCATCGTGTTACAAACGGAAACACTGACAGACTTTTGTCTGGAATGGCCGGCTCTCCCAATCGCTGTAGGTTGACTAGACATTACCCTGCATGGAATGCCGTTTAAGCGCTGAGCGTCTCAGGTTTTGTCCCGATTGTGGGAGTCAACCTCATAAGCGCCCTCCTTGAAACCCCTTACTGCGCGACCTAAATCCAGGTCAATATTGGGCAGCCTTTTGGTTCCAAAAATTAGGAGAATGATGGCACGGTCAAACACTTACTGCTTGACGGCTTTAATGTCGCCATCAGCGCCAAAACCAAGTTTGTAGCCAAGCGAAACGTGGTGGAAGCGACCTGTTGAATGATCGGCATGTACCGCAATGCCAAACGGCACTGCTTTGCCCTCAGCTAAGGCACCCGAAAACTTGCGAGTAAAAGTGACGGTGTACATATCCCCCGCCTTAACACCTTCAGCCTTCGCGCCGGTCGTGCCGCCTTCCATATTGCGCTTATCACTAATAGATCCATCAACAACCTTCGCCCCTTTAGAACTCTTCCACTGCATCAGTTCATAGGCGCCATCCTTTACGTATTTCGTCTTTTTGTCGTCGGCCCCGGGCATAGTGCGCGCATCGGCATGGCAGGTTGCCCAGCAACCAACTTGGTCGCCTGGAATCGCTTTGTCACCGGAGGCTGCCGAAACTTTGTCGTTGGCAAACATAACAGCAACCTTGACTTCATTCTCTTTGTCGGCGGTATTAGCTGCTCCGGCAGGCGCCTTGAAGGTTAGGCGGATGTAGGCATACTCCTTGTCGTACGCAACTTGCATAGAGACAGGGAAATTCATCGTTTTTGGAGCGCCGAACGGCTCCAGGTCCTTTCCCGCCAAACGTTTCATATCAAAATTAAGTCCACCTTTTTCTTCGTGGCATCCAACACAGCTTTCTCCTTTAATCAGTCCAGTCCGACCACTGTGATCAGATTTCTTCGCAATCCATTCAATCGGAGTAACACCAGGATGGAACACTTGAATGTCTCTTTTGGGAACCTTGCTCCAGTCCGGTGCGGCATTAGCGATTTGAGACCCAAGGGAAAATACGGCACCAAGAATGGCTACTGACAAGGCACTTTTTTTCATTTAAATTCTCCAGACGATTTGTCGATGATTGGTGTCAGGGATATGCGAGGGCGATCACTCGTCATCATCCTCTTTCATACCTTTTGGCTTGCGGTGAGCAATACCTTTGTGGCAATCGATACAGGTCTTTTTTTCGTCTTGGGCGATTTTGTGCATTTTCGCGCCGCGAAGTTTTTGTTTTTCTGTATTCATGCCTTCGAAACTGTGACAGTTTCGGCATTCGCGCGAATCACTGGCTTTCATTCGCGCCCATTCGTGCTCGGCTAATTCGAGGCGCTTGGTCTCAAATTTTTCCTTTGTATCAATGGTTCCCATAAGTTTGCCGTAGACTTCGCCACTCGCTTGGATCTTGCGCATCATCTTGTGCCCCCAATCTTTGGGTACATGGCAGTCCGAGCAAACGGCGCGAACGCCAGTCCGATTGGAAAAGTGAATGGTTTCCTTGTATTCCTGATATACGTTGTCACGCATTTCATGGCATGAAATACAGAACTCAAGCGTGTTGGTGGCTTCCATTACGGTATTAAAGCCCCCCCAAAAGAAAATGCCTGCGATAAAGCCAACTGAGAGCAAACCCAATAATGAATATTTAGTGCTTGGTTGGCGCAGTGATTTGAGAATGTTTTTCATTAAATTGGCATACTTAATTGCGAGTTGATTACTAAGCGATCTGAAAAACAAAGGTGATCGTCAGTAAATCAAGTGCTCGAATATTGCGGCGTATGGCGAGCGATCCTTGGGCTATTTCAAGGATCGCTGCACTGCAGCTCCAAGCACGCTTGAGAGGAACAGCGATTAGGTTAATCGGCTAATGCCTTGATCACATCTTCTGGAGAGTGAATGGTGCCGAGCGTAGTCGGACTGCCCCAGCGAACGTGGAATTTATTCTCTTTAACCTGTGCCAGAGAGAGCATCAGATTGTTGAATGCGGTCAGATCATCAGTCTCAAAGTAGGTAATGAAATCGGTGTCATCTAAGCCGGTGGAATGGTACAACTTGCGCTTGACGTTCACGAGATAGGCCAAGGTAGGCGCCGTGTGAACTTCCATTTCCTTCAGACGATCTTCCGGCGACATGTTCCACCATTCCGCGTTTTTCTTGACGGGAATTACGATCACATATCGTGGTGCCGGCCCGCTATAGGTAGCAGAACTAAGTCCAGCATTCAGCCCAGGAGACTTGTCTTTGCTGATGTAGTTCAAGGGCTTTGTTACACCGACAAGGGTCTCGAATACATCAGCATTCTTGCCGACAGTTGTCGAGCGGAATTCGCGCATGAAGGTCTGGGCTTTTGCCAAGTCGTAGGCGTTGATGCGGAAAAAAAAGTCAGAATTGGTTTCCAGGCCACGTGTCAGGTAGAGATCAACCAGAACGTTATCCTTATGCTTCTCAATTAGTTTCTTGACTTCTTCTGCGGCACCCTTGCGTTCCATTGCTGGCACCTTGTTCCAATCCGGGCGTAATTTGAACATTGTAAAAACACCGAAGACCCCGGGCTGGGTCAAGATAGTTCCTCGCTCAATTTTCATAGGTTGCATTGCCTGCTGAGCCACAACAGGTGACGAAGCCATCGCGATGGCCGCACCGATAGTAGTGGCGATGAGACTCAATTTGAAACTGCGAATTGATATGTTTTGCATGGATATCTCCTTTTGTGAAATGAATTAACGAAATCTAAATTTAATAAATGCTGGAGTTTTGATGCTTAAACTCCTTCGCAAGTCGACTTTACGAATTAATTTCCCGCAGAATTTCTTGTAGATCAGCCTCCACAAATTTTTCAGCTAGATCTGTCATGGCAACAAAAAACTGGGTTGAAACCTTTGCGTTTACCTCCGCTCGCACAAGAGGTAACCAAGCCACCAAGTGACGCTCCAGAAAATCTCGTTGAGCCCGTTGGTATGCATTTGGTGGCAGGCCGTCCAATTCTGCCTGTGCCTGTTTTGCCGAAAGAAAATGCATAAACTCAAGCTCAGCAGTGAGCGTGTCTTCGAGTTCATTCCCTCGGGCGTCCATGGTTAGTCCGAAATTCCGATAAAAGCCTTTTAGTTCGAGGATCAAGGCCGGGCGGTTACTCCGCTGGACATGCACCCCCTCATTCAAGGCTGCGCTAGGTACAGGAGTGTTTATCTCGAAGGCAGTAAGAAACAAAGCTTCGAAATCCTCGAAAGAGCAAGTCAACTTAAGGCGAGGGGCTATTTGCTCGCAGTAATAATCAGCCAGATCGGGCATACAGACCTCTATCGCCCGTTGCATCTCAAGGATTAGGCGACCATCCGAAAAACCTGCATGACTTTCGAAATCAGGAAATCCCAATCCAATAGCAAGCAAGCTATATACACGGCTACGTTCCAATGAGCGCTCGATTCTTCCAACAACTGCTTGGTCGACAAGGCTATTCATTTGATTCCTCATTTCTTAAACAGGATCTAGGTTGTTAAAACGTCCTGGCGTTACTATCAGCGCTATTCGGGCTCAGGCGCATCTTCCTGAAGTGTTGCGCGAACAGCCGGCACTGGATCGCCCTTGAATACGCCACGCAGTTTGAAGTGGGTATGTACAGGATTGCTTTTTCCAGTCGCCGTTACCGACTTGAGATAATCGAAGTGGTACTTGCTATCGATGGCCGGGGAGAAAGGCGTAAATGGAGCCTTTGCCTGATACTTCGATGAGCCTTCGTAATTGAGATGGCAACGCGCACATGCTTTTTCCATATCGAAGTTCTGGCCAGCATCCACCAGAGGCTTCCGCTCGCTGGTTTCCCCCCGATTCTTCAATCTGTCACTCGCCTCACCATGTAGATTTCGAAACTTTCCTCCCGCCCCATGGCAGGATTCGCAAGTGACACCGACCAGGGTCTTCATATCGTCCAGCGAAGCCCCCGAGACAAATCCACCCGGTTCCCCGTAACCCGTTACGTGGCAGCCGACACAGTTTTTGTCCTGCGTGTAGTCCTTTTGGGGATCAAGTTTTGCCTTGGCTTTCGCCTCTGATTTTGCGTTCGGCTTTAGCGAATCGAAGGCTTTCGCATGTGCCGAAGCCCGCCACGTCTCACCCTGTGAGTCGTGACATTTGGTGCATGCGCGAAAACCAAGGTATTCCGCTTGTTGCGCCACCGTCACACCGGGAAGAAAGCTCGAAAGAAGCAGGGTGGCGAGAGCAAGAATTTTTATCATGGCGGGCAATCTCGAAAGTAACGACTGGTAGGAAGAAGCGGCCCGTGCGGCCGCTCCATTGCAACATTAGGTCAAAGGAGAAATCATCATGTCGGCGCTGCGACGACCGATCAGCACATCCATCAAATCGGAAGCCAGTCCCTTCATTTTTTTCTCGCGCTCGGTTTGAAGGATCGCCAACACATCACGTACCTGTTTGCCAAACAACCCCTCCAGTTGAGCCAATGGAATCTTTGGATCTGAAGACAGCTCGCCATTCGCCATCTCCATGCGCGGCCCAAGTACAGGCGGCACATAGAAGACGTTAGGTTCGGTGCCAAACTCAGGATGCAGAGGCAAAGCAACCTTGTATTGCTTGATGAGCTTGTACACCGAGCTGCTGACATCGTCGACAAAGCCGACGTGCATGGCACGACCCACACATTGCGCAACGCAGGCCGGCGCGACGCCTTGTTCAATCCGCGGGAAGCAGCCGATACACTTGTTGGCCTTATTGGCCAGCGGATTGAAATAGGGCTTGGCGTATGGGCAAGACTGGACACAAGCCTGGGCTCCCTTGCACTTGTCCTGATGGATTACGACCACCCCGTCCTGCTCTCGTTTATAGATTGCCTCGTTCGGGCAGGCTTCCAAGCACGCCGGTTTGGTGCAGTGGTTGCACATGCGCGGTAAGTAGAAAAACGAGTTGTTCGGGTATTCTCCGGCGCCCTGATCCTCGTCCCAGTTGGGCGCAGAGCGAGGGGTAGGGCTGGGTCGCACCCGTCCTGGCTTGCCCTCGAACAACCTACCGGCATAGTCGAATTGAAACGGGATACCGTAGTCGATCATCGGTGGGATTTTGCCTTTTTGCAGTTCCCCGTTCTTATAGCCACCGCCTTTGGTCTGCCAGTTTCTGGGGTACCCTAAGCCCGGCGCGGTTTCAACGTTTCGCCAGTACATGAAGTCCTGACCCGGTCCCGTCGTCCACAATTTCTTGCACGCCACGGTGCAAGTCTGACAACCGATGCATTTGTTCAAATCGGTTACGTAGGTCAGTTGGCGCTTGGGCGCCTTCATCACATTAGCCATGATTAATATTCCTGTTCTGTTGATCAGCGGTTCTGACTAGAAGCTCATCGGCGTAGCGCCGATGTAGCGCTTCACGTCGACTCGCACGTCGCGCTGGGTTCCGCCGGGGCCGTAGTAGTTGGGGCGGAATACGAGATGTCCGTAATTACCAACTAGGTGTGTCGGCGTGATGCGAACCGGGCAGACGCTTTGCGAACCGCCTTCAATCAGATCCATGTACAACTCTGGGGTATGCCACATGGTGACGCGTCCACGCTGCTCGCCGCTGCGGATTTTCACCCGGCAGATCACCTTGCCATGGTCGTTCCAGGCCTCGACCCAATCGTTGTCCTTGATGCCACGGGATTTCGCGTCGATGGGCGACATTTCAATCGACGGTCCGCCACGTTGCAGACGAAGCATCAGAATGTTGTCCTTCCACGTCGAGTGAATCGAGTGACGACTGTGCGGTGTATTGAAACGGAACGGGTACTTATCGGCATCCAGGGGGGCCTTGAAAGTAGGCAGCTCAACACCCATCTCGAAAAATGTCGGGTGATCAAGGTAGAACTGCTGGCGTCCGGTCAATGTGGGCCACGGTTTTTTATCAACTACGAAGTTCTGGAATGGCGTATAAGGCATTCCTTCTTTCATAGTCGATGTCCAGTTCGCCTTGAAACGCTGCGGCTTCTCGCGCAGCATGTCGAGCGTGATGCCCTTGGAATGAGGGGCGTTATCCAGGATGTACTGAGCAGCAGCCGCATCCTCGGCCAGCTTTCCGTCCATCGTCATCTGATTCCAGAGATTTGAAAGGTCGCGCACCCACTTGAACTGCTCATCGTTGAACTTGGTGTAGTTCTTCCGGACCGAGGCCATTTCGACGCGCTTAGACAGGGCCAGGAAAATCTGCCAATCGGTCTTGGACTCCCACATCGGCTTGATTGCCGGCTCGGTCAAGTTGATATAGGTATGCTCTCCGGTTACGTTCAGATCGAGTTTTTCATACCAGTGCGCCGAAGGAAGCACGACGTCCGAGTAAAGCGCCGTCGAATCCATACGGATATTGATGTTGACGATCAACTCCAACTTTGGCCATAGATTACGCAGAACGTACTTCTGACCTTTGGCTTGATTCAGATAGTTGCCGCGATAGACGAAGAGGACCTTCGGATCGCGACCTTCACGAGGCAGATTGGGCATCTGACCGGAACTGATAGCCTCACGCAGATACTTTTCGGTATCAATATCGGCCTTGATGATTTCGTCATTTACCTCAGCGTGAATGTAGGTCCAGATGGTGGTCTGACAGAAACGCTGCTTGCCTGCCCCTTCAGGGAAAGCAAGTGCGGCAAGGCCGGGGAGAAAAGTTGGTTTCCACTGGCCAATGTAGTGGTTCATCCCGCCGCCATTTTTCCCTTCGCTGCCGGTCAGCGCTGTCAATAGATGCATGGCGCGCAACAGTACATCGCTGTAATACCAGTGCTGCGTGCCGCCGCCGCAGATAATCATCGACGGCTTGGCGTTGGCGTATTCCCGCGCCAGCTCAACAATGGCCTTGGCCGGTACTCCGGTGATTTTTGAGGCCTTTTCCGGCGTGTTGTCAGCTAGGACGCGCGACTTGAGAATTTCGAAAACGGGCCGGACTTCAACACTCTTGCCGTCTAACAACTGGATTTTGAAGTTCCCCTCAAGCGCCGGATCAAGATCGCCTAGCTCGATATAGCCTTTCGGGAAGGTGTTGGTATTGCGCCCCATGAAAGCGACGGGCGGCGCTTTCTGCTCTGGCTGATCGCCCCAGCATCCCTTCGGGATCATCGGCATCCCGGTTTTCGCGTTCCAGAAATAGAACTTGTCCTTGGAGCCTCCGGCGACGACATCCGCTTCACGCAAGAAACGCTTGGTATCACTGCGCACCAGATAGGAAAGATCCGTCTGCTCCTTCAGGTTATGTGCGTCATAAAGCTTTTCTTTGATGATGACATGCGCCATCGCCAAGGCCAATGCGCCATCGGTACCTGGCTGCGGATGAATCCACTTGTCGACCTTAATCGCCGACGAGTTGAAGTCCGGCGCAATACTGACGATTTTCGTGCCGTTGAGTTGTGCCTCGGAAAGGAAGTGTGCATCGGGAATTCGCGTCTGGGTGGGATTCGATCCCCAGAGAATGATGTATCTGGAATTAAACCAGTCAGCCGTTTCCGCAGTATCGCCCTGAACACCGCATGTCTGGGTTTGGCCAGTCGGATGATCACCGTACCAGTCGAAGAAAGTATGGGTGTGGGCGCCAATGTAGTGGGCAAAGCGGTGGCCTGCCGAAAACGACACAGGCGATACCGCCGGCACCGGCGAGAAAACGCTGATGCAATCCGGTGCATGGTTTTTGATGGTATCGACGCACTTGTCGGCAATCATGTCGAGCGCCTCCTCCCAGGTCGCGCGCCGCCACTTTCCTTCGCCACGTTCGCCAACGCGAATCAAAGGGTATTTGATACGATGCGGCCCATACATGTAGTCGTGACCACACTCTCCCTTGTTGCATCCGCGCGGGTTGTACTCGGGAATGTTAGGCATGGGAGCTATATCTTTTGACTGCTCCTCGCGCATGACCACGCCGTCCTTGCTATAGACGAAATGAGGGCAGGCGCCAGTACAGTTGACGAGGTGAGCGCCGCGCGTTTTTTTGTCCCAGGACCATTGAGCACGATGGAAGTTTTCCCATCCTGAATATTCGAAAACCCCACTAAGATCTGTAGCTGCAGCTAAGGTTCTTAAACTTAGAGAGCTTCCCAAGAGCGTAGCGCCAGAGGCTAGCAAGAAGCCTCTGCGAGTCATCTGAACCATTGTCATCTCCTTATCTACTGTTTGACCGAGTGCCAAAACCGTACGTCGCTTTCGCGGCGTTCAGAAACCCCCTGATATTGGGAATACGGTCGTATGCAACTTCGAAGGGGTAACAGCAATGAGCATGCCAATGGTTAGCAGCTCGAAAAACAGGTCAAAACCCACATTTAAATTGTGGTTTATTGACCTAGGTCAACAAAACCTCTTGGTGGGTATCAAGTTCCAAAAACCAAGGAGATTCATTTCGTTAAATTGAACGAAATGAGATTTAACGTTTCGTTAAATTCGTTGCGTGCCTGAGCACCCATAGAAAATTTGCTCTATGTCATTGAAGGCAGCATATTTAGATGGCTGGCATCCAAGAAATCCGGTATGCAACTGGGTTATATGCCATCAAGATGCCTGCCTTTTGCCACGATCATCTTCGACCGCTTTCAGGCCATGTTTATGTTCAGCAAGGTGATCCGTAATTGTCGGTGGGCGTAGTTCAAGGAGGCGAAAATCTCTACGATCTGACCGATCAGCAGTCCATCAAGGGGGGATCTATCTCTGCCCCTCACCAATAGCCGCATGCACAAGGACTCTCACCAAACCAAGCTTGACCAGTTGCTAATCCAGAACCAGCCGTTCCCGGCGCTCCTCCCCCTCAATGAGTAGCTGCTGTTCCAGCGGCATTTACCCCCTTCCGCTGACATGGTCGCCCATCCCTGATGACAGGTCTGGCCGCCAAAATCAACGGATTGGAGAATTTCTTGAAGACTTTGTAGACGTATCGCTCCGTCACTTACGCCTACGCCGACCACCCGATCACGACGGCCAGGCGTGAGGGCGGCAACGTCTCTATTGCCCTGTAGCTACGCCGGGCAAAGGGTTCATGGCACCGACAACCTCAAACTCAAAATCTCCGGATGCGCTGACGTTTCGCTATGCCAATGTCCCTGTGCCCGTTTCACAAAGCCGGATTCTTCCCGCATGAAAGCGATTAAGAGCCTAAAAATTTCCACACACCAGAAAACCCTCGGAATATGCTACTCACTTAATTGCCGCTATCACGATCGGGAGGACTAAGATTAAATTCATGGATACGTCGTTCAAGCTTAGGTCGGGAAATATCGAGAATTTCACAGGCCTGACCTTTATGCCAACCGGTTTTTTCCAGTACATGCACGATATGTTTTTTTTCCACTTCCCGAAGAGAAAGTAGGTTTTTCGGCATGGAAGAATTGATCTCCAGTGCTGCTGAGGGCATTCGTGAGCACTTTATTTCCGGCGGAAGGCGGTCAATGGTGAGGGTGTCACCGCGTTCCATTACCGCTGCTTTCATGAGGACATTTTCAAGTTGCCGAACATTTCCCGGCCATGCAAAGGCGTTAAGACAAGCCATGGCTTCACCAGACACTCTACGTATGTTTTTACGTAGATCACGATTGATCTTCCGAAGAAGGAAATCGATCAATCTTGGCATGTCTCCTTGTCGCTCTCGCAACGGTGGTAGGTTGATGGAAGCAACGTTGAGGCGGTAAAAAAGATCTTCGCGAAACTCACCTGAGGCAACCCTTGCTTGCAAATCTACGTTTGTTGCCGCTATGAATCTAGCTTTGCTATTTTTAACCTGTGCACTACCTACCGGACTGTATTCCCGTGCTTCCAGGATACGCAGTAGTTTGCCTTGAATAAGAGGGGTCAATTCGGCGACCTCATCGAGGAACAACGTCCCTTCTCCTACTTGCTCGACTTTTCCCTTATGTGCATTGACAGCACCAGTGAACGCACCTCGCTCATGGCCGAACAGTTCACTCTCAAGGAGGGAGTCAACCAAAGCTGCGCAGTTTACTGCAATAAATGGCATATCCCTTTCGGCACTTGCATTGTGTATTGCTCTGGCAACCAGCTCTTTTCCCGTACCTGACTCTCCAAGAATTAAAGCCGTCACCCTGCTCTGCGCCACAAGAGCGATACTCTTGAAGACCTCCTTCATCGCAAATGATTGACCCACAATTTGTGTTGGGGTTACATCTGTCGCTCCAATGATCAGCGGGTCGCCAGTCACATGATCTGAACGACTGTAAGCAAAGAGCGCTCGACTAACCGCTGCGTCCAATTCAGGAAGGTCGATGGGCTTTGGAACGTAGTCCATGGCCCCGCATTGCATCGCCGCCACGGTCATCTCCAAATCATGAAACGCTGTAATCATGATGATCGGTAGTTCTGGCTTTTCCGCTTTGACCTCTCGCAAAAGGTCAAGGCCTCCTTTTGCCGGCAGGCGAATATCCGAAATGATGGCATCAATATTGCTGGATAAGGCGACCTTAATCCCTTCTTCCGCGGTATTCACCAGCGACACTTGAAATGCGCTTTTTTGAAAGTGAGATTTCAGTGTCTGGCATATTGCCAAGTCATCATCGACAATAAGTATGTGTTTCAATTCGCGATCTCCCGCCATTTCTTGCTCAAGAACATTTTCGGAACCCCTAAGCGAACGCCTCTCGGGAAAGACAGGTACAGTTGTTCGAACCTCTAGATGGGTAGAGCTATATTTCCGTGAGCTAGATTAATGAATCTCAATTTTCTGATGCGGCCTGCCTAGCCATGAGTATTGCAAAAAAGCTTCTATTGATCACGCTACTAGTCACCGGACTCTCTGTGGCTATCACTATTGCTCTAACCTGGAGCGCCGCAAGTGATGCGCTTCACGGATTAGAGGGCAAGCGCGTAATTGATAGTGTGGAGCGGGAGGCAAGCATACTCCAGAGCACCATCGACATGGTGAAGAGTGATCTATCCATGCTCGCCGATGGCGGTGCGCGATACATGATTGAGGAAAACACCGAGCCTAGTGTAGATGGCCTTCAAAAAGTTGCAGACCAACTCGATATCATGATGCGGGAAAGGCACGCCTATCGACATGTGAGGATGCTATTGGACTCTGCCACTGGAACTCATCGCGTGCTGGTCAGTTTGCGGAACGATAACGTAGTTCACACCATGGTGGACCCGCCAGTTGCAAATTGGAATTTCGAGTCATTATTGGCAGAAAAGCAGGGCCTAAGAAATTTCAACGAACAGACCAGAAACCTGAGCGACGAAACAAGTGGAGAAAGGGTGTTGTTCGTCAGCCTCCCAGTTCACGGCAAGGACCGCAATGTAATCGGTGCAATCGCTGTGGTTGTTGCTATCGATCAAGTGTTTAGAACATTAGGTAAAACCCATGATGGCATTGCTTACTGGATTGCTGATAGTGCCGGTCAATACCTTTACCAGTCCCGTCCGGAGACGTCGGGTAGCCATAATCAAAAGGCTGCCAACGCAATCCGCGATTTCAAGTTGGCTCACACTTGGGATCAAGTTTTGTCTGGGGCTAAGCCACAACTAATTATGGAGTTTCCCGCGATTGCAACGATGTTGGGTATTCGTCGTGCGCCTTTGAATGTTGGTGAAGGAAATGAAATTGAGAATGTATTGGTGGTCGGAGGGGTGATATCTCTAGCTGAATTGGAGATCAAAGCTGCAGCCCTTCAAAAGCAGCTTGCTATTGCGGTTGCGAGCATTGGACTCCTGATGTTATTGACGCTGTTTGTGTCTACAGGCCGACTCCTGAGGCCCATTGATGTTTTAATCAAGGCGGCAAACCGCATTGCCTCAGGTGACAAAAATATTGTGATCCCGGCGAACAACAATGATGAAATTGGAACTCTCAGTCGGGCAATGACTCGGATGGCCGAAAAATTGCGCCTAGCCGGAAAAGACTCTGAGCAAAGCGCCTTGGGGCAGATGGCCTCGATGATTGCTCATGATCTACGTAACGCGCTGTCATCGGTCAAAATGAATCTTCAGATACTCGACGAACACCATCGAAAGGAAGGGGGTATGCAAATTGAGAATTGCGAAATCGCCCTCGGGCAGGTTCGTTACATGGAGACAATTCTGAATGACATGCTGACTTATGCGCGTCCAGGTACCGCAGAATTTGACTGGGTAGATCTGGGGGATACGCTCAGGGCGGCGTCGGTATCCCTCTTGCCAGAAATAACGGGGAAATCCGTGGAAGTCCGTATGGAAGGGGAAGAAAAGCTTCCCACGATCATGGCTGACCGAAATAAATTATTACAGTTGTTTCAAAATGTACTCGGAAACGCTATTTATGCCGTACCTGAGTGGGGGCACATAACAATTAGGACTCGCTGCCTCCTACATGAATCGCAGCCATCTGTAGAAATTCGTTTTGACGATGATGGTCCGGGTATTCCCCCCCAAATTGCTGACAAGGTATTTGATCCTTTCTTCACTACTAGTGCCAGAGGAACCGGATTGGGACTGGCAATAGTGCAGCGTATCGTCGCTCAACACCGAGGGCAGGTATATCTGGATTCGGAACGAGACCACGGAACCACCGTTGTTGTCGTTCTCCCGCTTACCCAAGAAGGGACAGATGACTTACCCCAAAGTGAAGAGCTTAGCTAACCTCACCGACTTGGGCGACATGGGTTGTTGAATTACCCAATTACAGGTGAATAGATATTTGGTTAAGTTCGTCCCGATCGCGCAGTTTGCGTATCAGCACTAGCACGCATGATCTACCTGATACTTCAGCCATTCGCATACTAATCTGAACGTAAAAGAGATGTCCGTCCTTGTGCCTGGCCATCCATTCGAAAACGGGTGATTCTCCTTGATTAACCCGCTCAAGCCATTTTGAAAGCACGTCTCGCGTAAATGGCGTCGTGTTTGAACTTAAATCGGCAAGTGTAAGGTGTCTAATTTCTTGACGACCATAGCCAAACATTTCCGTAACCCTAACATTGCCCTCCAAGATCACGCCATTGGCGACGTCGTGGAGAACAATTCCATCGTTCACTCCATCGAAGATGGCCCGAAAACGAGACTCCCCTGCTCTAATCTCTCGCTCCTGGAAATTTCTTTCGGTGATGTCGCGCGCTATGCCGAAAACGCCGATTACCCGCCCCTCCTGGTCGCGCAATGGACCTCGGGTTGTTAGAAAAGTACGCCGACCGCCTGTTGTCGGCAATGATTCCTCTGCACTCTCGATGAGCCCACTTCGCATGGCTTTCTGATCGTCGCCCCTGATCCTTTCAGCATCTTCGGCGGGGAAAACTTCGCGATCATCTCGCCCCAATAATTCTTGGCGACTCTTACCCAGAAAACGGCAAAGCTCACGATTAAGTAAGAGATAGCGTCCATTGAAATCTTTTGCGTATATCGCGTCATTTGAGCCTTCGGCAATCGCTTCAAGCAACTGCAATGCTTGAAGTTTTTCCACTTGATCCTGGCGCTGGATTGCTGCATGTCGAAGTTCGTCTCGCTGACGTATGAAAATAGTGGCTACTGCAGCTACGATCAACGCCAGGATGTCGGCCAAGGCAATCCAGCCGGCATCTCGCTTGGCCCCGGCATAGAGTTCGCCTTTATCAAGTTTTGCAACGAGAAACCATGGGGTTCCGGGTATGGCTTTCACAACGCCCAACACAGGAATGTCTCGGTAATCCACACCTTCAACCGCCTGATCAGGAAGTGCTTCTCCGCGAAGAACTTGAGATGCCAGCAAATTTTTTTCATCCACCGGAACACGCAAGCGTACAGATGTATCCGAACGGTGCCGCAACTCATTCAAAAACAAAACGTTGTTACCCTCACGGCGAAACAACAGTGTTTCAGCGGTCGCACTTGGTATGGGCCATGACTGGATAAATGGAAATAAAAACCGATTGGGGTCGGTTCGTATCACAACAGTAAGTTCTTGCTTAATGCTCCCCGAGCGTAACGGCACCACAAAATCCAGATGTACCCGCCCCAGTTTTCCTTCGTCGTCTAGATAGAGATCAGTATTTATAAACTGGCCCGTTGTATGGGCTTCTTTCACTGCCGCCTGCACAGCAGGAAGCTTGGTCAATATTCCTGAATTTGCATTAGTCGAGAATTGATCACCATCGATACCGAGCAAAACGACCTCAATATAGTCTTTAGATTTCTTATAGGCATGGAGTCGCTCCTCAAGGCGGCGTCGGGCTAGAGTTGACTCCGACTGCCGCCACTCCAGATACGAATTGACCAAAGAATCATCGTTGAAAATCATTTTGGCATCGGCGTCACGTTCCGCAAGCCAAGCCGAGATTTGACTGACCTTGAGATCGGCAATGGCTTGTAAACGTTCAATTTCACTATCCCGTTGTTTTGCTGTCATTTGAGCCACCAGCACAAAACCAGCGAGCAAAATTACTCCAGCCAAAACCGCAAAAATAAGAACCAACGAACCTGCTCCCGGCTCACTGACGCCATTCCATGACGCTCGACTTTCAATACGCACTCGCGGCTTTGCAATCAAGTAAATGACGCACGCAGTGGCAAAGATAAACGCAATACCTTTCCACGTGCCTATCCACGAGAAAACAAGCAAATCCGGGGTCAATGCGAGTAGGATTTGATCTGAAAAAATAGTCCAGCTGATACCAATCAAGGCATACAGTCCGGCAATTTGCAGGGCGGGCCGATTTACTTTCATATTCAATTTCTGTGTTCGATCAGAGCCGAACAGGGATTGGTATTATGGATTCACAAGGTGAAATTCGTATTGGTTGCACCTCAGGCCAATACGTAACCTGCGTTCGCTGGACAAACAACCGAAAGAATTTGAAGCGGCTCATTCGTGTTATTGAGGACACCATGTACCTGCCCTGAGTGTGCCACCACAATTTGTCCACACGATATTGGCGTGGTCGTTACTCCATCGCAGGGTGAATAGTCGCCGCTACCAGACATGACAATCCATGTGTCCTGTCCGTTAGGATGAACGTGTGGTCGAATGCGTTGCCCCGGAAGCAGGTGCCACATAACTACGACAGCATCAGTAGATTCGGTAATGACTGATCGCTTTGGTTCTTCATCCATCGTGGGCTGTACAAAGTCTAAAGATTGAAAGATGCGTTTAAGTGGCAAGGTAGATTCCTTTAAAAACGGAGAGAATTTTTTAGCGTATCGTCGGCCACTCAAGTAAACGGCACATCTAAATCGGAAACGATGCTTCGAAAAGGCTACCAGCGCAGTAGTGAATTCCCAAACGAAAATCCTGCCGCTGCAGGGATGAGCATTCCCAACAGATACCAGAAACCAATGAATGGCGCGCCCAGTTCGGGGCAGTGCAGGCAATAGACGACGGCGGCAACGGCCCCGGCAAGCAGACCAGCAGCAAAACCTGCTAGCCGAGGCCGGGTCGGTGCGAGGTCCTTCATCGTGCGCAGCACGGCAACGAACACCGGTGCCGAGAGCATGGCGATCAGTAAAGGGCAGGATTTCCAAGTATCGCCAAAGAAAATTTTCGAGCGTTCCATCGGCTCCGCCTCGATCAGCGTAAAGGCAGCGATGGTCCACATACCCAAGACAGGAAGGCCGAGCGCGACCGGCACCCAGTTAATATTCGCACCGGGCCGCGACAGGCGGAGCACAGCAAATAGACTCCCTGCGGCAACACAGCCGACAAATCCGACTTTGACCCAGAACATCGGCAGCAAGAGCGCATGCCCGAGATCGTGACGAACCTGCAAAAGGGCGAGCATGAGCAGCGTGGCACCCGTCGCGCCCCAGCCAATGGCCAGGGCGTAGCGCTGTGCGGCGGCGGGTGCCTCGACTGCACCAGCTCCCGTAGCCAACATAGTGATCAAGTCTTCAGTTTTCATTGGGCACCTCGTATCTTTGCTGCGAGCGCTTTCAAGCCGCGGTGGACGCCAACCTTGATAGCCGATTCCGACATCCCACTCAAATCAGCCGCTTCCCTGACAGACAATCCTTCCAACTTGGTGTGCATGATCGGCAGGCGGAATTGATCAGGCAAATCGGCCAGCAGTTTGTTCAGGTCGCGCCGTGCTTCGGCGGCCTCGGCATCGGCTGAGGAGAACAAATCCATGCCGTCATCCAGCGTATCGGTGCGCTGTTCGTAAATGGCCCGCCGGCGAAACAGGTCGACCAGTTTGTAGCGGGCAATCGCCTGTACCCAGGCCGACAGCGGCTGGCTGGGGTCGTAGGTATGGCGCTGGTTATGCACCGCGAGCAGGGCTTCCTGCACAAGATCCTCCACTTCGTCTGGCAGGCGGATCAGGCGTTTGCGCAGGAAAGCCCGCAGGTGCGAACTCAACTCGCCGAGAAACGTCTGGTACGCCGCATTGTTGCCGGCCAGGCCACGCACGAACAAATCTTTCAGGCGATCTTCCTTCGCACGATAGCCTTCTTCTCTGTTTATTCGTTGCATGTATGCCTTTGGTTACAACTGCCGGAAAAATATTGGCAGCAGATCAAAAAATATTTTGCCCGAGCCTGTAACCGATCGCCAACTCGCGACGAATTACCTCGCATAGAACGCTGCAGCAATTATCTCAAAGCAGCTTATCTACCAACCGACGCAAAATCTAAACGGAACGCCATGAGCAAAGAGACTGCCGTCATTCATCCACCTTGGTTGCGAGTGACGCATTGGGTCAACGTCGTCGCCGTCGTCATTCTGGTCATGAGCGGCTGGCGGATTTACAACGCCTCGCCCATCTTTCCCTTCGTCATTCCCAAGGAAATCGCGCTGGGCGGCTGGCTGGGCGGGGCAATTCAATGGCATTTCGCGGCCATGTGGCTGCTGGCGGCCAACGGCCTGATTTACCTAGCTTTCAATATCTTCAGCGGCCGCCTGCGGCGCAAGTTCTTTTCGCTGTCGCCCCGCGCCATAGTGGCCGATCTGCTGGCGGCCCTCAAGGGCAAGCTGTCGCATGACGACCTGAGCCACTACAACGCCGTGCAACGGGCGGCCTACCTGTTTGTGATTGCCGACACCATCGTTCTCGTGCTTTCCGGGCTGGTGCTGTGGAAATCGGTGCAGTTCCCGGTCTTGCGCGAGTTGCTGGGCGGCTACGAGGCTGCCCGGCGCATCCAT
Source organism: uncultured Dechloromonas sp. (assembly GCF_945957265.1). Taxonomy (GTDB): domain Bacteria; phylum Pseudomonadota; class Gammaproteobacteria; order Burkholderiales; family Rhodocyclaceae; genus Azonexus. The sequence goes on along the minus strand of NZ_CAMFKO010000011.1, from coordinate 76,006 downwards.
TTCATTGCCATGAGCGCCCTGGTCGCCTTCGTCGGCGTTCATCTGGTCATGGTGGCGCTGGTGCCCCGCACGCTGGTCGCGATGATCCGCGGTCGTTAAGGAGTCAAGCATGTTGCCGAAAAAGAACCGCCCGATGCTCGCCAACGGCGACCGCGTGCTCAAGGACGCCTTCAAGGATGTCGGCAAGTACATCGAATTGCCGGCCCGCCGCGCCTTCCTGCAACGCTCGATGACGCTGGGCGGGCTGGCGCTGCTTACCGGCTGCTCGATCACCGACGACGAGAGCGTCGAGGCCGCCCTGCTGACGATGTCGCGCTTCAATGACAAGGTCCAGGGCTGGCTGTTCGATCCGAAGCTGCTGGCGCCGACCTATCCGGAATCGATGATGACCCGTCCCTTCCCGTTCAACGCCTACTATGACGAGGACGAGGTGCGCGAGGTCGATGCCGCCGCCTTCCGCCTCGAAGTCAGCGGCCTGGTCGCCGACAAGCACGCCTGGACGCTCGACGAGCTGCATGCCTTGCCGCAGGTCGACCAGGTCACCCGCCACATCTGCGTCGAGGGCTGGAGCGCCATCGGCAAGTGGGGCGGCGTGCCGTTCGCCACCTTCCTGCGCCGGGTCGGTGCCGACCTGGGGGCCAAGTACGTCGGCTTCAAGTGCGCCGACGACTACTACACCAGCATCGACATGGCGACCGCGCTGCATCCGCAGACGCAACTGACCCTCAGCTACGACGGCCAGACGCTGCCGCCGCGCTATGGCTTCCCGATGAAGCTGCGCATGCCGACCAAGCTCGGCTACAAGAACCCGAAGCACATCCAGGCCATTTTCGTCACCAATAACTACCCCGGGGGCTACTGGGAAGACCAGGGGTACAACTGGTTCGGTGGCAGCTGATTTTTTCGGCTGCCCTGATCACCCGGCATTTTCGCCAAGCAACACTCTTCAAAGAGGTAAATACCATGAAAAAGATCGCCGCAGTCCTGATGTCCTCCTGCTTGATGCTTTCCGTCGGCAGCGCCTTTGCCGACGAGATGATGAAGAAGGATGCAATGGCCAAGGACCACATGGCCAAGGACGAAATGAAGAAGGACGGGATGGCCAAGGATTCGATGGCCAAGGACGGCATGAAGAAAGATGCCATGAAGAAAGACGCGATGAAGAAGGACGGCATGGCCAAGGATGGCATGGCCAAGGACGAAATGAAGAAGTAAGGCTGACGGCGGGCCGGGCAAATGCGACATTTGCCCGGCCCAGTTGCGCTTCTGCATGAGTCGCATCATGATCAGTCAATTTCAAAAATTGCAGCGCTGGCCTTTGATGCAGCTACCTGTAGCCGGCAACGTCCGGCACATACGATGGCCCAGATCGAACTCTAAACCGCAGAAGGCTGTAAAAATTGGCCGCTTTGTCCAACATCCGGGCTGTGATTTCAGCATTCAAAGACTTGGCCTCCATGATGAGGCCAAGTACTATTGTTTTTGCCAGTCACTCAGTGCTCAGATTACTGGAAGTCTGAATCATCGTTGTGTTCCTCCTGAGATCCGTCTTCAGTAGCATGCATTTCAGAGAGTCGAGGCCTTCCAGCATTGCTCTTTTTTCGAGGAGCGATCCCTCGAGTAAATGAGCGCTCATTTCCAGACTGCTTGATTGGGCCAACGCTCTGCTCCTCTTTGCAAAGGTAGGCAATGGCCTTCTCCTTCAGGACTGTCCGCTTAGCATCATCCGTGTGATCGATCGTGCCCAGCGCGCAGAATGCGTATTTGTCTTTCTCTCGGTTGCAGTTGTAGTAGATGCCTTTTCCGTCGGTAATCTCGTTTTTCCAGTATTTGCCGATCTTTTCCCCTATAAATTCGTCTTTACGAACCTTTTGTCCGTCAAATATAAAAAGGCTGTGAATGTGCGGACCTTTGTCTTCGGTAAATTCTTTTTTAAAAATGTGGCCAACCATATTCTTGAAAATAGAAGGCTTGGTCCGTCTATTGTTGAGTAAGTGCGTCAGATCCTGATTAATATCCTCCAGCGATGCCTCTCTGGCATGTTCCTTGGTGTAACTCAGATCCAGGCGTATGAAATCCATTTTTGAATAGATATCGAAAAGATCGTCGATATAAGTCGCGGTGCTATCCATCATGCGCTGGCTGTTTCTTGATTCGTTCATTTTAATTATCCGGAATGTTGTTTGGCGTAATTGCCAAACTATGTATACGGATCATTAAAAAATTACGCTCTCTTGAAACACGTTGGCCGGAAGTTGATTTCTCAATATCGCTGAAAGATTATGGTGGATATGAATAATATGAGGTTAATTCGGTGTTGGATATTGTGACAGGTTATTTAAATGTATATATTAATAATAATATTAATTAACCTAAATGGGCGCCTATTTTTTTATCCCCACAATGGTTCGTATACAGAAATTCACCTCCCGAATCTCCAGGTGCTTTGAATTTCTTAGGCACATACTGAGTTGTGGCAAATGATGCGGAGTGATGGAGGGCATGCTTTCCCCTGCCAAGTGCGGAGTTGGTGCCTCTCGAACAATTGAAAGGCGGATCTCCAGGCTGGGGGGGAGATCCGCAATCATGAAATATGGCAAATCGAAAATAAGGACGCCGACCTAGTTAGTCAATTGTCCAGAGCAGCCTTTATCGATTGGCTCAAAACGCACCACGCCAAATGCCTGATCAGCCAACCCTGAGTGAATCTGCATAAAATACTCTACCCTCGCCATGGAAATCACGACTTGCTCCTTGAATGAGCGAATGACTTTGGTGTGGCGGCGCGAAATCACACCAAGGGAATGCGCATTGGAGATTTGCTTGTGCGCGTTATAGCAGAGGTGGTTGCCTGCACCTTTGGTCACAGCAACATCCCATGCATCGCCGATTACAGCCCCTGTTGCAACATCGTCTGAAACTTTGCACCCATCGAGAAGGAACAGCACATGGTGGCCGTAACCCTTCTCACGGCAGTGCTCGAGTTTCCAGGCACACGAGACGAGGGATTCATCGAAGACGTTTCTCAATGCCATCAGCAACACATCTCGATGTGCTATCGCCTCCTCGAGATCCACGAATCCTTGGCCATCGGGCACTGACTCTGGGTGTTTGTACCCAAGGTCTATGCGAATTGCCATGACCTGTGAGGTACGCTGAAAGGCGTCGTCAATGAGGCTGAGTAATCCGTGCTCCATTTCAGTAGAGCGTGCCAGGTAGGTGTTCATGCGCTCCTCAAACGCTTCACTGTGAAACGCTTCCCGGTAGTCATAAACAAAGCTGTTCAGTTCGGTGACCAGCGAGTGCTTTGATTCGGTATCAAGAGGCCACGTTAGCGACGTGACTTTGTCGATCAACCGGCGTTCATCGATCATCTCGAACAAGCGCACAAAAGCCGGGTTGAGTTCATGCAGCGGAAAAGATTCTGAAAACTCTCCGCGATCAAGACAATTCAGCAAACCAAAAACCAACTCCCCCACTGAGTCCATGTGAGCTTCCTCTTCGCCATTTTTCGATACTTGAACGGTAAATGGCGGCTTGGTTGAGTTCACCATCTCAAGTACAACTCGATGAGTTCCAAATAGATGATGAGCCGCCTCGGTGTCACGCGTGGCTTGCAACACACATTGCGTGTCATTCTTTACCGAAAATGCCGTGGATTTGACGTACTCATGCCCCCACGTAGACAACGTATCAATATCAATCTTGATCATTACAATTCCTTGGAAAAATAGCAGTTGATGAGAATCTCGGGGCCTCGTGAACATTTGTGACCCTCGGCGGTGTGGTCTGCGGGGTTGGACGCCCCTCCGTCACTTACGACTTGGATTCGAAGGCTTGCTCGACAACGTTCCGCTTTCCCTCAAAGGAGGGATCGAAAAATAATTTTTCAATCGGCGAGCATTTATTAGCGGGCTCATAATTGAGCACAGTCTTGCCCCAACGCATGGCTACAGCGGCGACTGTCGCCGCTGTAGCCACCTGTTTCACCTCTTAACTTGGAAAAGCGAGGTTCTGGTTGAGGAGCTGAGCGATTTGGTATGGCTGAAACGCATTCGGGTGCAAGAGAATGAATGTGGCCTTTGATCCTTCCGGAACGTGTTCTTGAAGGATCCCCTGTTGCCACAACAGCAGCAATGCGGCATTGAGACGTGCTGAGCTACGGGTTGCGCGAGGACCTTGCTTCAGCAGGTGATTCTTCTGAATGCAGAGCTGGTTGTGCGTACGTACGAAATTTGCGAGCCAGCGCAGTAACAGATTGGCATCGCACCATTCTTGAGGAGGTTTGGGCGCCGGGGTGAACACACGGATTTGCTCGTTTGCGAACCACGTGAAAATTTCGATTGCGTTCATCACGCATTGAGCGGGAATGTCACCCACGCCGTTGTTGAAGACGTGGTTGATGGCGCTGATTCGAATAATCGTATCAGAGGCTTTGGCGCACAACTCCTGTTGGTAAAAGAGTGGGCCACCAGGGGATTTCATCGAGTTGATGCGCTGACGCTCCTGGTCCAACAAGGCGTGCGCCTGTGCATCGAGCTTGAGTACATTTTTTGCAACGGGTATACCTGTTTCGCTCACGCTTGCCAGCAGATGCTCGTAGCAGAGTTCGTTGAATACATCCGTTGCAGCCCACTGCTGATTGACCAATGTTCCCGGCTGGTACTGACTGGGCTCGACATAGGTGAACTGAGTCCGTGGCAATAATCCCTCATCCAGGAACCTGATGCCCGCCTTCCTCATGAATCGCTCGAACGCTTTCGGTTGCACCTGAAGATGCCATGTGATTCGAGGCTCTTTGACAAAAAGCTTCCGCTTGTTGGTATCGACGGAGATGGGCGAACCGGACCAAGTTGAGTTGGCAATGCTGATCAGATCCTCGAAGCGCTTTTCAAGAAAATGAGCTGCTTCATCCTGAGACACAAAAATGTTCGGCCAATTTAATGAAGCGCTATCTTCAATTCCGGCCAAGGTCGTGTTCTTGGAAATGATTTTGGCCAGTTTGGGCACGGGGGGGGAATTGCTATCGAGCTCGGAGAGCTGTTGGCGCACGTACTCAGTGTCCTTGCCGGCTTTGGTTTGTTCCTTCAGTAGACCCAAAATGGCTTTGCGCTCGGCCGTATGGGCGTCCATGGCGGACTGGTACTGAACCCAGTCGCGATCGTATTTCTCGCGCATTTCGCCTTCAAATTTTTTGATGCCGGCAGTAAGTCGATTTTCAACAACAGTTTTTCCGCTCCCGCTAGGAGCGACGATCAACGTCATCAAGGACAGCGGTACACGCATGCCAGGGACTGGCTCTACGTCAAAGGAACCTTGAACAGATGCCGCCATGCAAGATAAAAGCGTTGTGGCAGCCATTTCCGGAGGGATGCCAACGTTGTTGATCAGTTCCCAGGCAGATCCTTGAGAAACAGCTGGCAGGCAGTAAATGGGGAATGGGCTTTGGCGAGGGGTTATTGCTAAATCGCTTGCCAATGCGCTTGAAGCGTTGAAATTCGGAGAGTGGTTGCAAACAAATGCAGCCGATGGCAGTTCGTTTGTGTTCATAAAAGTTGAACCCTATAAAAAAGGATGATGCAAATACTTCGATCCACAGCGTGGATTCGATTTCGGAAGTGCTGGCATGTGTGGATCCGGGCCCTAGATCGCGTTATGCCTATGGGTAAAACAGTTTTACTGAGTTTCTCCTTTCTTTAATGTTTCGATTTCGATATTGTTTTTTGCCGAATAGGTTCTATCGTTTTCTATCCTCCTTAAAATAGGACTTTGCTATGCAAAGTGTTTTGCTGTGCGGTCAGCCAAGAGGCCAAGATAAGCGCCCATTTACTAGTTTTTTGGGCTTGGTGCCGAAATAACTTCCTGTCTGACAGAGTTGCTTGCGAACGGTCTGCGGTTTAACTAAGTTTTTTGCCGCAAATTCAGCAGTCGTCCCGTAGGGTTCAACTGGATCATCGCGACAGGGGGAGGGATATTTCATGGTTGCTCCTGCAAAGGTGAGAACATCTGCGTCGTGAGCGATAAATTGCTTGTCAGCCATACATATATTTCATCGCAGATCACTGGAGCGGATCGTAAAGCAATGCTATCCGTGGCCAAAGGCACGGGAAAAAACGCAAAAAAATTAAGAACCGTAAAAAAGTATGTCCGGTTGTGGCGGAGTTGGTTCTTCGTAAGCACCCGGCGAATACAGGTTGATTTCTGATTCAGGCGGCGGATTCGGGAAGCCATCGATGCGGGAGCAGTTCGCCGATCCGACTATTGGGCTGAGTTGGTAACCGAGACAGGATGTTCTTCAGGTAGAGGAAGGGGGCGTGTCCGTTGAGCTTGGCGGACTGGAATAAGCTCATGATGGCGGCCGCCCGCTTCCCGGCACGCAGGCCGCCGGCGAATAGATAGTTCTATCGGCCTGTAGCTACTGGCCGAATGCGGTTCTCGATCCAGTTGTTGTCGATGTGCACCTGACCTTCGCCGACGTAATGGGCGAGTGCCGTCCAGCGCTTGAGGCTGTAATCGATCGCTTTGGTGCCGTCGATGATCCGTGGGCACCTGCAATCGGTGCCGGGTCAGCCAATCGTGGAATTCATCCAGAATCGGCTTGGCTTCTTCCTAGCGTATTCGTCGCCGTTCGTCGGGTTCCAGACCGGCGACTTCCCGTTCAAGCCGGTAGAGCTTCTGGATATAGACCAGCGCCTGCTGGGTAATCTGGCATTAATCGCCCTTTGTGGCCTTCTTTGCGATGGTGAACCCTAGATTTGTTTCTAGGCGTCGTTCAAATAGTGATTTCGTCAAATATTGGACATCGTCATCACTTTTTTCTTCATTAATCCACTTAATGCCTTCGCCGTGAACATATCCGATTAGCGGTTCTGGCCGGGGAATGGATTTGGCCAGTTGGACCAGAGCAAGCCAGATACTTTCTGTGTTGTTTGGGTCTTTTGCGTTTTCGATTGCCAACTCGATCACACGTGTGATCGGCTTCTTTTTTGATAAGACTCGCTTGTGATTTTTTGTTCCATAATCCGGTTTTGGGTTCGAGGGGGGCGAGGCTATCGACATCGCCTCACTGGGTGCGACGGCTTCACGCAGGCTATGTTTGAGAACTGGGGGCGATTGGGCCGTCTCAATGAGTGCGGACATCAATGAGCGCGGGAGAATTGTGAGGCGCTCAATATCAGAAATTCCGCCATGAGCTATCGAGATTTTTGGCTCGATATTTTCCTCATATAGGCTTCCAATTAGTCGGACCCAGTCAGTGATATAGCCACAATCGAAACACCATTCGATGAATGCATGAGGTGAAACTTCACCTCGATGAGGGTAATCATTTTCCTCGTATTCTTCACGCCAATTTGCGAGTAGGTTGCGGGCGTTTTTTAGGCGAGTTGAGTGATTGGCGAGTTCGAGGCCATCTATTCCGAAACCTGTGTCTGGAATCGTATTGCATTTGCCTGGAGGTGGGCGAACGCCACAAACGATCATCGATCCGATCGCAGGTGTCCACTCCTCGCGTTGTAGATAATCAAGTAGAAGTTCATCTCGTCTTTTGCAGGCAAAAATGAATTCTAGAATTTCTTTCGCACTAGCCGGTTCATGCATGTTTTTTCATTTCAGTTGCGCATAAAGCTTGTAAATTATTCTATTGGAATTTCATTCGGCTGTGAGTGACGTTGCCATGCCGAATGCCTAGTTTAAGAATCCCACGATCTACAGGAAGAGTAAATTTCGTTCGGCCTTGTTTCGCAGAGCATTCGTTAATAAATTTGCCTTTTGCCGGGGTGGGGTTAAGTTGCAACCGAGCGGCGCGAAAGGGATGGGGCATCACTTTCCATTGGTGGCTTGATTCCGGCCTCGTTCAGGATCCATTGCTCGATTTTCGTGTGCCACATCCGAAGCAGATCGATGGGGCGAACGCGGTAATGCTTCTCCGCTGTTGCACTTGGCTTGTGGCCCTGGATCTGCGCCACGATGCCGACTGGGCACTCTACCCACTCGGCCAGGGTGCCGAAGCTGCGCCTTAAGCCATGGATGGTCAGTCCTTTGATGCTGGCAACAGCACAGGCTTTTGTATGCTGTATCCGCGGCTCTTGAAGGCGTCCAGATTTGGCTGTCTTGCTGGCGAATACCCATTGCGGCGGCTTCCAGCCGCTTAGGTCGTTCTCTATTTTCTTCCCGTTGATGATGCGATGCTTCGGGGGCGGGGTGTCATTGACCACTTTCAGCCTCTTCAGCAGTGCCTTGACGTAAGGTGTCAGTGGAATGGCACGTTCGCCGTCCACCTTGTCGTGCATCCGTACTGTGTTCCACTGAAAGTCGATATCTGTCCATCTCAGCCCGGCAATTTCTTCACGGCGGGCGCCTGTCAGGAGTGCCATTTGCAGATACGTTGCGATGACCGGATTCTTGATGCTGCGGACCTGCTTGAACCATTCTGGAAGCTGTTCGCGTTGCAGGCAGTCATCCTTTGCTGCTTTTTTCGGTAGCTGGTCTTTGGCAATGCGCGGTGCGCAGGCGTCAGCGTGGACCATGTCCCGGCATTCCTTTTGGTCGCTGCACCAGTTCAGGAAGGCGCGCAGCAGGCCAAATGCAAGCCGTGCATGGGTGGGGCGTCTTATGGATTCGCCTTGAAGCCATTCCCGCACGGTGTCAGCATCAATTGCAGCAAGCGGCTTGAGCAGCAGCGGGCGCAGCGCTCCTGGCTGTGTTAGTTCCGGCTCCCCAGGGCGACGCCCCCGAGTGCGTTTCTGGCCACCTTCCTTGGCGACATTCTCATGGTCTGCAAGGTGGTTGGCGCTCCACTTACTCTTTCTTGCCTCGATATAGACGTTCCACGCATCGAGTGCCAGAGCTTCCATTCGTTGGGATTCTTCTCGCTTTGCCTCTTCTTCAGCGAGCTTTATCTCAGCTTCGGCAATCTTCCCGGCCTTGTGCTGCCGAGGGTCAATGCCCTGGTCAATGAGAGCTTGCAGGCGCCGGGCTTCTTGACGGGCGCCGGGAACAACAAGGTTGCCATCCTTGTCGCGTGCTTCTTCGATTGCCCAGGCGGTGACATCGCCAATCGTGAGACGCATTACCTTGCCGTTAAACCGAGCCTGAAGGATGTAGCTTTTTCGTCCTCGCGGTGCTGCTCGAACAGCTAGTCCATTGACCTGTGAGTCCCATAAAAAGGCCTGAGTTTCACCTTCGGATTTGAAGGACTCAATTCGTCCTGCGGTCAGGTTGATTTTGCCCATGCCGGCGCCTCGTGTACTCATTGTGTACTCAAATTCTAGGACGCCAATCAACTTTAATCAATGTTTGACCATAGGGTTAATCGCCATGAATTCGGCTAGAAACCTATATTTGGTGAGCCTTTGTGCGTGAGTACACATGAAAATCAACGTATATCAATTTTGTCGATTAGGCGCGCTTCGTCGGATTCATAACCCATAGGTCGGCAGTTCGATTCTGCCCATCACCACCAAAGTTTCAAGCGAAAGCCCAGCCCTCACCGGCTGGGCTTTTTGCTTTCCGGCCTCTTTACGGCCCTGGTGTTCGCCACGTTGCGCGGACATGTCGGCCGCAATCGGCAGCTGGCCGCCAGGTTCTCCTACCGCCCAAGGCCGGGCCGGCCAATGCCATGCATGCGTCCCCCCGAGCGGGGGATAAGAGTTCCATTTGCCCGATGCTCCAATGGACGCAAGGGGCAATGCCATGCCTGCGCGCCGAGGGCGTGCCTGGCGCAAGGGCTGCGGGGAAAGCCTCAATAGACAGACCGGGCAGGCGTTCATCCACACTTACATCTCAGGAATCATCTATGCGTATTACGCGTCTTATCCGTTTGTCGCTCGGAGCTATCGTGGCGCTGGTCGTGCTGACGGCAGCAGGCGGCTATGTTGGATTGCAGTTCTCCGCGACATTGGCGGGCTTTTATCCGAAAACGCTGCTGCCGGGGACCGTGCTGGCGAAAAACATCAGTATCGGCCTGCAGCGATACCTGCTCGTGCAAGCCGACCCGTCCATGCTGGGCGGCAGCGACCTGGCCAGCTTGAGGAAGTCGATCGCGGCCGATCTGGATGCCCTGCAGGGGGTGGCGATAAGGAATGGGAAGACGCCGGCGGCTCCGGAAACCGTGGCGACCGTCAACGAGCTGGTCGAGGGCTGGAAGCTGATGGAAGCCGTGTCTGCCGACGATCCCCAGGCCGCGGAAAAAGTCAGGAATGCCTTCCGCAAGGTCGAGCCGGCGATGCGCGATGTCGACCGGGTCGTCTCCAATCTCGCCAGCCAGGGCAGCCAGAAAATTTCCGAAACCATCTCGATGGTCGGCACCGCGCTACTGGTCGGCGGCTTGCTGGCCATCACGATCGGTTTTGCGATCAGCATCAGCCTGGGACGGGCCGTAAACCGCCCGCTGGCCGCACTCGAGGCGACGATGAAGGATATCGCCGATACCAACGACCTGACCGCGCGCGCCGATGCGAACCGGAAGGACGAATTCGGCGATATCGCACGCGGCTTCAACGGCATGATGGAGCGCTTGCAGGGACTGCTCAGGTTGGTCGCCGACTCCACCCTCAAGGTGCACGATTCAGCGGATACCTTGGCCAGGCAGGCCGACGGGCTGCACGGCAACTCCTCGTCGCAGCTCGATGTCGTGTCGGCCAATGCCGCGGCGATGCAGCAGTTGACGGTGTCGATCTCGACGGTCAGCGACACCGCTGGCGACGTTCGTCGTCAGGCCAGGGAAAGTATCGCCAATACGACCGAAGGCAACCGGAAGGTCAGCGAACTGGTCAGCGAGATTTCGGAAATCCAGGGCAGCGTGGACATGATCGCCGGCGCGGTCGAGGCCTTCGTCAAGAGCACCGATGCCATCACCGGTTTGACTCGGGAGGTCAGGGAAATCGCCGATCAGACCAATCTCCTGGCGCTCAACGCGGCCATCGAGGCGGCGCGGGCCGGCGAGCAGGGGCGGGGCTTCGCCGTCGTTGCCGACGAGGTGCGCAAACTGGCGGAAAAATCCGGCAGTTCCGCCGGTGAAATCGACATCGTGGCGCAGGCCATCGTCAAGCAAAGCACTTCCGTGCGCAGCACCATCGAAAATGGCCTGAAAGCCATCGAAACAAGCGCGAAACTTGCCGGCGACGTGGAGCGGGCGATCAATCAGGCGCGCGAATCGGTCGGCGTGTCGGGCAATGGGGTCGCGGAAATAGCGGCTGCCGTCGAAGAGCAGCGCGCCGCCAGTACCGACATTGCCCGGAACATGGAGCAGATTTCCCAGGGGGCTGAGGGCGCGGCCAGGACGGCGCATGAAATGAATGCCTCCGCCGCGTTGCTCAACCGGTCGGCCAGCGAGCTGAAACTGGCCATTTCCGGCTTTCGAATTTAGAGCAGGCGCTAGCGCGGGGCGGCGAAAAGAAAAATGGCCAGGGGCGGTAAGCCGCCCGCTGGCCATTCGTTTGAACTGTCGGTGGATCAGGCCGGCGCCGAGCTGCGGATCAGGTGGTCGAAGGCCGACAGCGACGCCGTCGCACCGGCGCCCATGGCGATGACGATCTGTTTGTACGGCACCGTGGTGCAGTCGCCGGCGGCGAAGACGCCGGGCACCGAGGTGTGGCCCTTGGCGTCGATCTCGATTTCGCCGAAACGGCTCAGCTCGACGCTGCCCTTCAGCCAGTCGGTGTTCGGCAGCAGGCCGATCTGCACGAAGATGCCTTCCAGTTCGACGTGGCGGACTTCCTCGCTGACGCGATCCCTGTAGGTGATGCCATTCACCTTCTGGCCGTCGCCGGTGACTTCCGTCGTCTGCGCCGACTTGATGACCGTGACGTTGGGCAGGCTGTACAGTTTTTTTTGCAGCACGGCATCGGCGCGCAAGGTATCGGCGAATTCGAGCAGGGTGACATGGGCGACGATGCCGGCGAGGTCGATCGCCGCCTCGACGCCGGAGTTGCCGCCGCCGATCACCGCCACCCGCTTGCCCTTGAACAGCGGGCCGTCGCAGTGCGGGCAGAAGCAGACGCCCTTGGCCTTGTATTCCTTTTCGCCGGGCACGTTCATCTCGCGCCAGCGGGCGCCGGTGGCGAGGATGACCGACTTGCTCTTCAGCGTGGCGCCATTGTCGAGTTCCACTTCGATCAGTTCGCCGGGGGTCAACCTGGCGGCACGCTGCAGGTTCATCACGTCGACCTCGTAGTCCTTGACGTGCTGTTCCAGCGCGGCGACCAGCTTCGGGCCTTCGGTGTGGCTGACCGAGATGAAATTCTCGATGCCCAGCGTATCCATGACCTGGCCGCCGAAGCGCTCGGCGACGATGCCGGTGCGGATCCCCTTGCGGGCGGCGTAGATGGCCGCAGCCGCGCCGGCCGGGCCGCCGCCGACGACGAGCACGTCGAAGGCGTCCTTCTTGCCGAGTTCTTCGGCGGCGCGCGCGGCGGCACCGGTATCGACCTTGGCGAGGATTTCCTCGATCAGCATGCGGCCGGCGCCGAACTCGGCACCGTTCAGGTAGGTGGTCGGCACGGCCATGATCTGGCGGGCGTTCACTTCGTCCTGGAACATCGCGCCGTCGATCATCGTGCTCGTCACGCCGGGGTTGAGCACGGCCATCAGGTTGAGCGCCTGCACGACGTCCGGGCAGTTGTGGCAGGACAGCGAGATGTAGGTGTCGAAGTCGAAGTTGCCGGGCAGGGCCTTGATCTGGTCGATGACCGACTGTTCGACCTTGGGCGGGTGGCCGCCGGTCTGCAGCAGGGCGAGGACGAGCGAGGTGAATTCATGGCCCATCGGGATGCCGGCAAAGTGGATGCGCGGCGTTTCGCCCGGCAGGCCGATGGCGAAGGAGGGGCGGCGGGCGGCATTGCCGTTCTCGCGCAGGCTGACCTTGGCGGAGAGGCCGGCGATGTCGACCAGCAGGTCGCGCATTTCGCGGGCCTTGGCACTGTCGTCGAAGGAGGCGACGAGTTCGATCGGACGTTGCAGTTTTTCGAGGTAGGCCGACAACTGGGCCTTGATGTTGGCGTCGAGCATGGTTTCTCTCCCGTTCTGGATTTCACTGCAATGAACCGCTGGTCGGGGCATTGCGCTGAAATCCCGCCGCCGGGCAGCGGCGGGTTTCTCTTTTTTATGGTTCTCTGTTGGCGGTTGGGGGCTTAGATCTTGCCGACCAGGTCCAGCGACGGCGCCAGGGTCTTTTCGCCTTCCTTCCACTTGGCCGGGCAGACTTCGTTCGGGTGGCTGGCGGTGTATTGGGCGGCCTTCAGCTTGCGCAGGGTCTCGGAGACATCGCGGGCGATTTCGTTGGAGTGGATTTCAACGGTCTTGATCACGCCGTCCGGGTTGATCACGAAGGTGCCGCGCAGGGCCAGGCCTTCTTCGTCGATATGCACGCCGAAGGCGCGGGTCAGGGCGTGCGTCGGGTCGCCGACCAGCGGGAACTGGGCCTTGCCGACGGCCGGCGAGGTTTCGTGCCAGACCTTGTGCGAGAAGTGGGTGTCGGTGGTGACGATGTACACCTCGGCGCCGGCCTTCTGGAATTCGGCGTAGTTGTTGGCGGCATCCTCGATTTCGGTCGGGCAGTTGAAGGTGAAGGCGGCCGGCATGAAGATCAGGACGGACCACTTGCCCTTGAGGCTGGCGTCGCTGACTTCGATGAACTTGCCGTTGTGGAAAGCCTGGGCCTTGAACGGTTGAACCTGGGTGTTGATGAGAGACATTGCTTTTCTCCTTGCTTGGGTTTGGATGCGTTGCTACGGTTAGGACAGAACGAATCTTAGGTAAGCCTTGCGCATTGATCCAATTGATTGCTTCAATGTTGGCGATAGTGTCCGGGAATGGGGCAAGGAGAGATGCTCTTTTGCGGGCATAGTACGAAAGCACTAGTTTTTCTTGGTCGTTGGTATTAGTGCGAATCTTTCGTCCGGGTGGAATTGACTCAAATCAAGTGAATAACCCTACTATTCGGAGAGATTACGCCCCGTGGCAGCCGGCGCTGCCGTCAGCATTTCAGGAGCTTGTCCAACATGAATATTTCCAGTGCCATTCTGCACATTGCACCAGCCCGTTTGGCGGAGGCGCGCGAAGCACTGCTGGCGCTTTCGGGGCTGGAAATTCATGCCGAATCTCCAGAGGGAAAAATGGTCGTCGTGCTCGAAGACGACGATCTGGAATCGGCTGCCAATAAATATGTAGCCCTGCATGGTGTTCCCGGCGTCGCAACGGTGGCCATGGTTTATCAGTACAGCGACGACGAATCAGTAGAAACCGAGGAGGTACAGGCGTGAAACTCAATCGACGCGATTTCATCAAGGCCAATGCGGCCGCGGCGGCCATGTCGGCAGCCGGGATGGCAGCTCCGGGAACGGCGCTGGCGCAGGGCAAGGACGACATCCGCTGGGACAAGGCCGCATGCCGCTTCTGCGGCACCGGCTGCGGCGTGCTGGTCGGCACCCAGGAGGGCCGCGTGGTGGCCACCCAGGGCGACCCGGACGCACCGGTCAACCGGGGTCTGAACTGCATCAAGGGCTATTTCCTGTCCAAGATCATGTACGGTTCGGACCGCGTCAAGACGCCGATGCTGCGGATGAAGGACGGCAAGTTCGACAAGAACGGCGACTTCAAGCCGATCTCCTGGAAGCAGGCCTTCGACATCATGGAAGAGAAGTGCAAGGCGACGCTCAAGGCCAAGGGCCCGAACGGCATCGCCATGTTCGGTTCCGGCCAGTGGACGGTCTGGGAAGGCTACGCCGCCTCCAAGCTGTGGAAGGCCGGTTTCCGTTCCAACAACCTCGACCCCAATGCCCGTCACTGCATGGCTTCTGCCGTGGCCGGCTTCATGCGCACCTTCGGCATCGACGAGCCGATGGGCTGCTATGACGACATCGAGCATGCCGACGCCTTCTTCCTGTGGGGCTCGAACATGGCCGAGATGCACCCGATCCTGTGGACGCGCATCACCGACCGCAAGCTGTCGAACAAGAACGTCAAGGTGGGCGTCCTGTCCACCTTCGAGCATCGTTCGTTCGAACTGGCCGACATCCCGATGGTGTTCAAGCCGAATACCGACCTGGCGATCCTCAACTTCATCTGCCATCACATCATCTCGACCGGCAAGGTGAACCAGGACTTCGTCAGCAAGCACGTCAAGTTCAAGAAGGGCGAAGCCGATATCGGTTTCGGCCTGCGTCCGAACCACGAGTTGGAAAAGAAGGCGACCAACAACGGTTATCCGGGTGAAGATGGCAAGCCGAAGGGCAATCCGGGCAAGGCCGACGACATGAGCTTCGACGACTTCAAGAAGTATGTCGCCGACTACCCGGCCGACAAGGTCGCCAAGATCTCCGGCGTGCCGGCCAAGGACCTGATCGCCATGGCCGAGCTGTATGCCGATCCCAAGGTCAAGTGCGTCTCCTTCTGGACCATGGGCTTCAACCAGCACACGCGCGGCACCTGGGTCAATAACATGATCTACAACGTGCACCTGCTGGTCGGCAAGATTTCCGAGCCGGGCAACAGCCCGTTCTCGCTGACCGGTCAGCCGTCCGCCTGCGGCACGGCGCGCGAAGTGGGCACCTTCGCCCACCGTCTGCCGGCCGACATGGTCGTCACCAATCCGGAGCACCGCAAGCACACCGAGGAACTCTGGCAACTGCCGGAAGGCACCATTCCCGACAAGATCGGCCTGCACGCCGTGGCCATGGCGCGCGCCCTGAAGGACGGCAAGGTCAATTTCTACTGGCAGCAGTGCAACAACAACATGCAGGCCGGCCCGAACATCAACCAGGAGCTGTACCCGGGATGGCGCCATCCGGACAACTTCATCGTCGTCTCCGACCCGTACCCGACCGTTTCCGCCATGGCCGCCGACCTTATCCTGCCGACCGCCATGTGGGTCGAGAAGGAAGGCGCCTACGGCAACGCCGAGCGCCGCACCCAGATGTGGCGCCAGCAGGTCAAGGCACCGGGCGAAGCCCGCTCCGACCTGTGGCAGGTCATGGAGTTCGCCAAGCGCTTCAAGATGGAAGAAGTCTGGCCGGCCGAACTGCTCGCCAAGGCACCCAAGCTCAAGGGCAAGACCCTGTTCGACGCCCTGTATGCCAACGGGACGGTCAACAAGTTCCCTGTCAAGGAAACGCAGGCCGGCTTCGACAATGACGAATCCAAGCACTTCGGCTTCTATGTCCAGAAGGGCTTGTTCGAGGAATACGCCGCTTTCGGTCGCGGCCACGGCCACGACCTGGCGCCGTTCGACACCTACCACAAGGCCCGCGGCCTGCGCTGGCCGGTGGTCGAGGGCAAGGAAACCCTGTGGCGCTTCCGCGAAGGCTACGACCCGTACGTCAAAAAGGGCGAAGGCGTCAGGTTCTATGGCCACAAGGATGGCAAGGCGATCATCTTCGCCCTGCCGTACCAGGATCCCCCGGAAATGCCGGACAAGGAGTACAACCTGTGGCTGTGCACCGGCCGCGTGCTGGAACACTGGCATACCGGTTCGATGACCCGCCGCGTGCCGGAACTGTACAAGTCCTTCCCCGACGCCGTCGTCTTCATGCACCCGGACGATGCGCGGGATCGCGGCCTGCAGCGCGGCATGGAGGTCAAGATCGCCTCCCGTCGCGGCGAGGTCACCATGCGCGTCGAAACGCGCGGTCGCAACAAGCCGCCGCGCGGCCTGGTCTTCATCCCGTTCTTCGATGCCGGTCGCCTGGTCAACAAGCTGACCCTGGATGCGACCTGCCCGATTTCCAAGGAAACGGACTACAAGAAGTGCGCGGTCAAGGTGACCAAGGCCTGATATCCGCAACGACAATAACGAACAGCGGCCGGCGGCATCTGCCGGTCGCCACTCGGAGGTGAAAAGATGAAATTGATTACCACTCTGGCGCTGGCTGCCGGCATCGCCTTGGGCGGCATCGGCATGGCCAGTGCGCAGGAACTGGTCAACGAAATTGGCGGCGTGACGATCGAGGGAAACTCCAAGGTCAACATGTTCAAGCCGGAAAAGGATCAGCAGAGCATTCAGCGCAACTTCCAGAAGCAGCCGCCGCTGATCCCGCATAGCGTCAAGGGCTACAACATCACCCAGAACTTCAACAAGTGCATGGATTGCCACTCCAAGGAGCGTGCCGAGGAAACCGGCGCCACCAAGGTTGCCAAGTCGCACTACCTCGACCGTGAGGACAACAAGTTGAAGAACATCTCGCCGCGCCGCTATTTCTGCATGCAGTGCCACGTGCCGCAGTACGACGCCAAGCCGCTGGTCGAGAATACCTACAAACCAGCCGCCAAGAAGGGGGAATGATGAGTCTCGAAAAATACATGCCCGCCTGGGTCAAGCGCATCGGCCTGGTCACGGTCCTGCTGATCTTCGTTGCCGGTATTGTCTTCTGGGGGGGCTTCAACTGGGCTCTGGAAGCGACCAACAAGGAATCCTTCTGCATCTCCTGCCATGAAATGGAAGAGAACGTGTTCCGCGAGTATCAGAACACGGTGCACTACACCAACCGGACCGGCGTCCGTGCCACCTGCCCGGATTGCCACGTGCCGAAGGAGTGGGGCCCGAAGATGATCCGCAAGATTCAGGCTTCCAACGAAGTCCTGCACAAGATCCTCGGCACCATCGACACCCCGGAGAAGTTCAACAAGAAGCGTCACGAGCTGGCGCAGCATGAATGGGACCGCATGAAGGCCAGCGACTCCCGCGAATGCCGCAACTGCCACAACTACTCGTACATGGACTACACCGAGCAGGGCGACCGTCCGGCCCGCATGCACCCGAAGGCTTTTGACGAAGGCAAGACCTGCATCGACTGCCACAAGGGTATTGCTCACCAGTTGCCGCAGATCGACCAGCATATCGGCAAGCAGAACGAAGGCGCGCTGGAGATTTCGCACGGTGACAAGCCGAAGGCCGCCGAGGAAGCTGCCGAGAAAAAGTAAGCTTCAGTGCAAGGGCATAAAGGAACCCCGGTCTCATGCCGGGGTTCTTGTTTTCGACAGCCCGATATGACGTGTCCAAATTACAAAAATTCACGCCGGAACCGCCATAAACCCGCACTGGGACAACACTTATTCAAAAAGGTGTGCTACTTTTACCGTGCTGCCGTCGAGACGGCCAGTTTTCTTAAACGTTAGTAGGTAACAGGAGGCACTTAGATGAATAAATCCGAGCTGGTCGAAGTTGCTGCAAAAGAAGCTGGTATCACCAAGGCTGCTGCTGACAAGGCGTTGTCCGCCATCATCGGCGCAGTGGTCAAGACCGTAACCAAGGGCGAGTCCGTTACGCTCGTGGGTTTCGGAACCTTCAAGTCCGCAAAGCGCGCAGCGCGCACCGGCAAGAATCCCAAGACCGGCGCCACGCTCAAGATTCCCGCTACCACCGTGCCGAAGTTCACGGCTGGTACGGCTTTCAAGGCTTCCGTTGCCGCCAAAAAAACCGCTGCCAAGAAAAAGTAATTTCGGCGTTTTTCGAATGCGGGGTTCGCCATCGGTGGGCTCCGCTTTTTAGTTTCCAATGAACGATTCCAATCCAGAAAACCTTCCTGAAAACCCTCCCGAGACTCAGCCTGCCGTAACGCCGCAGATTGATTCGCGGCGTCGCCTCCGCGAATTGCTGTCGGTTCCCGAGCGTGATCGCACCGACGAACAATGGGACGAAATCATCGAGCTGGAAATCCAGCTTGCTCCGGGTAACCGCGTCTCCGGCAACGAACAGCATGGTGGCGGCGCGCAGCAGGGCCGCGGCAACGCGCAGCACGGCAAGCAGGGGGGCGGCGGAGGCGGCGCTGGCGGTCAGCAGCAGAAAAAGCATCGGCCGCGCACCAACAACAATCGTCGTCCGCGTCAAAACAAGCCACAGTCTGGTGGCGGCGGCAACCCAGCCTGACGCGCTTGTTTCATTCTTCTGAACCGGCATAATTGCCGACATGCAGCAGTTTGATCTGATCATTGTTGGCGGCGGCCTTGCCGGTGCGAGTCTGGCGCTTGCCCTGCGCGATACCCGATTGCGTATCGCGCTGGTCGAAAGCCAGCAGCCGACTCGTCCCGATGGCTGGGATGCCCGCATCTACGCGATCAGTCCGGCGAATATCGAATTTTTGAGCCGCATCGGCGCCTGGCGCCATCTCGATGCCGCGCGCATTGCGCCTATCCGCGCGATGGAGGTTTTCGGCGACGGCGGCGGCAGGCTCGGGTTTTCTGCCTACGAAACCGGTGTCCCGGAACTGGGCTGCATCCTGGAGTCGTCGCTGATGGCTTGCGAGTTCTGGGAGAGCGCCAAGCGGCAGAGCAATCTGGCGCTGTTCTGCCCGGCGCGTTCCGCGTCGATCGAGTTTCGCCATGATGCCGCCGTGCTGCGACTGAGCGATGGGACGCTGCTTGCGGCGCCCCTGCTGGTCGGTGCCGACGGGCGCGACTCCTGGGTGCGGCAGTCGGCCGGCCTGGAAGCTGTCAATACGCCCTACGGCGAAAAGGGCGTGGTCGCCAATTTCCTCGTCGAGAAGCCGCATCGGAACTGCGCCTACCAATGGTTCAGGGACGACGGCGTGTTGGCGTATCTGCCCCTGCCGGGCAATCGCATGTCGATCGTCTGGTCTACGCCGGATGCCCATGCCGACGAGTTGTGTGCGCTCGAGCCAAATCGTTTCTGCGAGCGCGTCGCCGAGGCGGGTGGGGAGACTCTCGGGGCCTTGCAGTTGTTGACGCCGCCGGCCGCCTTCCCGTTGCGCCTGATGCGGGTTCCGCAGACGGTGGCGCCGCGCCTGGCGCTGGTTGGCGATGCGGCGCACGGCATTCATCCGCTTTCCGGCCACGGCATCAACCTCGGTTTTCAGGATGCGAGCGTGCTGGCTTCCCTGCTGTCCGCCGCGCAGCCCTGGCAGGATGTCGGCGAAATGAGATTCCTGCAGCGCTATCAGCGGGCCCGGCGCGAGGAAACGGTGCTCATGCAGTCCGCCACGGACGGACTGCGCCGCTTGTTCCGCGGCTCTTCGCCCGGCATGAGGCCTTTGCGCAATCTGGGCCTGACGTTGACGGATGGCCTTCCGTTTATCAAGAACACGCTGGCGCGCTACGCGCTGGGCGGGATTTAGGAGCTTTCATGTTGAAGTCGGTTTTATCCCTGACGTTGGCCATGGCCTGCGCTTCGTTTGCCATGGCCGATGAGGCGGATATTCGCAAACTCATGGAAGCCAAGCTCGGCACGAAGGTGGATAGCGTGGCGAAGTCGGGCTATCTCGGGCTTTACGAGGTGTATGCGGACGGCACGATCTTCTACACCGACGACAAGGTGTCCGCCATCGTGGTCGGCGGTCAGCTGGTCGACGCCAAGAGCATGAAGAACGTGACCGACGAGCGCATGCGGAAGCTGACGGCCATCCGTTTCGGCGACTTGCCGCTGGAGCGTGCCATCAAGCAGGTGCGCGGCGACGGAAAGCGGGTTCTCGCTTCGTTCGAGGATCCCAATTGCGGCTATTGCAAGCGCCTGGCCAAGGAGATGCAGAAGCTCGACAACGTCACGGTGTACACCTTCCTGCTGCCCATACTCTCCGAGGATTCGGTGCGCAAGTCGCGGCAGATCTGGTGTTCCTCCGATCGCGCCAAGGCCTGGAACGACTGGATGATCGACGGCAAGGTGCCGGCCGGGCGCGAGGATTGCGATA
The DNA here is from genome assembly GCF_945957265.1 of uncultured Dechloromonas sp. Classification (GTDB taxonomy): domain Bacteria; phylum Pseudomonadota; class Gammaproteobacteria; order Burkholderiales; family Rhodocyclaceae; genus Azonexus. The sequence continues at coordinate 55,370 of NZ_CAMFKO010000011.1, read as the reverse complement.
CCTCGGCGATTACCAAGAATCAGGATTTCGGTCGCAAGCTGAACATCTCCGGCACACCAACCTTGTTCTTTGGCGACGGGGAGCGCATTCCGGGGGCTGTCCCCCTGGCGCGAATCGAGCAGAAGCTGAATCAGGTCAAGTAAGCATGCGGCTCGGCCACACATTCAAGGTGACGTGTGGCAAGGGCTTGCCGGGCCGGTCCGGGGATCGTGCCTGATGGAAAGGGAGGCGTTCGGCCAGCTGTTGCTGCGGGCTTATCGCTCCTCCAGTTTCCGGCTGGTGCTGTTTTGCATCCTCACCTGGCTGGGCGTGGCTTCCCTGGTGTTTTTCCTGCTCCAGGAGGGGCGGCAGCAGGTCGAGCGCAAGGCCGAGATCGAGGCGCAGGGCGTTTCTGCGGTTCTAGAGGCCCGCTTGTCCGGCGTTCTCCAGCGTGTCCAGTCCGACCTCGAACAACTGGCAGCAAGCTTGCCGGCGGAGGTTTATGCGCCAGGCGCAGCCCCCGTTTTCCGGGGCGATGTCGTCCGCACCCTGCGCTTGCACTCCCGGCAGTTTTCCGAGGTGGCCGGGTTTCGCGTGCTGGATGCGAACGGTGTCCTGATTTACGACTCCCGTGGGGCTGCGCCGGGGGATAGCTTCGCCCAGCGGGCTTATTTCAAGAATTTCGAGCGGGGGGGCGGCAACGGCCTCTTTTTTTCCGAGGCGCATACCGATCCCTTGCTCGGGCATTGGGTGCTCGGGGTGTCGGTAGCCGTTCGTCGCGAAGGCGGCGGGCTGACGGGCGTGATCATCGCGCTCCTCGACCTGTCCCATCTCTCGTCGTGGTTTGAAAGCGTTGCCGTCGGGGAGCGGGGCGTCGTTTCGCTGCGCCGGGTCGAGAATGGGGGCGTGCTGTTGCGGCGGCCATTCGTGCCCGAGCAGGCCAACAAACCCTTGCTGGACAATCCGTTGCAGAAACAGGTGGAGGCCGGCGGGCGCTCGGGCCTCATGCATTTCCATGGAACGATGGATGGAGTCGAGCGGGTTTTCAGCTATCGCCGGCTGGCCGATTATCCCTTGTATGTGGCGGCGGGGCTGGCGACCGAGGATTACCTGGTCGAGTGGCGTCGTACCCGGCTATTCGGCTGGCTGGCCGGCCTGGCGCTGTTCCTGGCGCTGGTCCTGCTCCTGACGCGCGTTCTCAAGGCCGGCGGGCGGGAGGCGCAGACCGCCGGACAGTTGCGCGAAAGCGAGGCGCGCTATCGCATGCTGGCCGAAAACAGTCACGATGTGATCTGGACGGTCGATATTCCTTCGCGCAGCTACACCTATGTCAGCCCCTCGGTTGGCGGCATGACCGGCTTTACGCCGGACGAACTGGTCGGCCAGCCTTTCGATGTGCGCCTGACGCCGGACTCGGCGCTGCGCCTGGCGCGCGAGATCGATCTCCGCTTGCGCCGCATCGCTTCGGGCGACCGGGCGGCCAGCGTGGTGGTGAGCGAATTCGAGCTGGTCTGCAAGGACGGCACGCAGATATCCACCGAAGTGGTGTCGAGCTACCTGCTGGATGCCGACGGCGTGGCGAGGACGATTCTGGGGATCACCCGAAATATCAGCGAGCGCAAGGCGGCCGAGCATGCGCTGAAGGAAAGCAATCGGCAGCTGCACGCCCGTATCGAGGAAATCGGCCGCCTGCAGGTCGCTCTGCAGGAATTGGCTGTCCGCGACAGTCTCACCGGGCTCTATAACCGCCGCTATCTCGACGAGACCCTCGATCGCGAAGTGTCGCGGGCCCGGCGCGAAGGCAATCCGCTGTCGCTGGTCATGCTCGATATCGACTACTTCAAGCGGGTCAACGACACCTACGGGCATCAGGTGGGCGACGAAGTCCTGCGCACGCTTGCCGCCACGCTGTCGGCCGACATCCGGGCCGAGGACGTGCCGTGTCGCTACGGCGGCGAGGAGTTCCTCATCCTCCTTCCCAACATGCCGCTCGAGACGGCGATGATGCGTGCCGAGGCCTGGCGGGCGGCCGTCGAGAAACTGTCCATCGCGCACGGGAATTTCCAGCTGACCTTCACCATTTCGCTCGGCGTCTCCGCCTATCCGGATCATGGCAAGACCCCCGACGAACTGACCCGCTGCGCCGACCAGGCGCTTTACCAGGCCAAGCACGACGGCCGCAACCGGGTCTCCATCCACGGTCTCTGAGCGGTGACCGGCTGCCTCGGCGCGCTGCGCCCGGGGATTCCTGGCGCTCCACTATTTACCACGCCGGCATGCCGGGTGGCGGTGGCTTTTTGACTTCGATCAACTCCTGATAAGTCACTTTAAGTGTCCATTTTCTCGTGTTGATTTTTAAGGGAAAAATTTTCAAATAATGACCATCAAAACCCTCCGTAAGTCCTTGTTGCATAAGAAAAAATCCGAGATTTTTCTATTGACGGAGGTGGCTTGTTGTTTTAAAGTGGGTAAACGTGTTGAAAAGTGGGTAAACGGGGAGCGAGACGAAGGATGTTCGAGGGGGCTGCAGCACTCAGTCTGGATGCGAAAGGGCGGCTTGCCATTCCGGCAAGGCATCGCGAAGCCCTGCTCGCCGCCAGCGAAGGCTCGCTCGTCCTGACGGCGCACCCGCATCGCTGCCTGCTGCTTTACCCGTCGCCTGCCTGGCAGCCGATCCGCGACCAGATCCTGAAGGCCTCCAGCCTCGATCCGCGTGCCGCGTCGATCAAGCGCGTGCTGGTCGGTAACGCCCGCACCGAGGAGCCGGATTCGGCCGGCCGCATCCTGGTTGCCCCCGAGCTGCGCGATTACGCCCAGCTGGAAAAAACCGTCTACCTGGTCGGCATGGGTTCGCACTTCGAAATCTGGAGCGAGGCCGGCTGGAAGCGGCAGAACGACCTGGCGGCGGAGGCCCTTTCGGGCGACATGCCGCCCGGCTTCGGAGACCTGGTGCTGTGATAGGGGTCTGCCCTCGCCCGGCTCACGGTTGCGCAGGGGTCTGGCGGGGATGCAACGCCAGGCGCCGGTCGTGCCGTGCAGTCATCTGCACAAACGGCCGGCAACGCAGCGGTGAGCCCCGCCAGACCCCTGCCCTCCGGGTTGTCCCGGCTGGCCGCGTTCGCGTCGTTGCACGCGTGGGCCTGGGAGTGGCCCGGGCCGGCGCCCTGCGCCTCGCGCCCATCTGCCTGCCGGCACAACGCGAACCGCGATCCGGGCGAGGGCAGACCCCATGAGCAGCGCCCACGTCACGGTGCTGCTCGATGAGGCGGTAGAGTCCCTGGCGATCAAGGCTGACGGCGTTTACGTCGACGCCACGTTCGGCCGCGGCGGTCATAGCCGTCGCATTCTTTCCTGTTTGAACGAGCAGGGGCGCCTGGTGGCGCTCGACCGCGACCCGCAGGCGATTGCCGCGGGCGAGGCGATTGGCGATTCCCGGTTTCGGCTGGTGCATCGCGCTTTCGGCGAATTGGCCGAGGCCGCGCAGGAGGCCGGGATTTCCGGTGTCGATGGGATTTTGTTTGATGTGGGGGTGTCGTCGCCGCAAATTGACGACGGGGAACGCGGCTTCAGCTTCCGCTACGACGCGCCGCTCGACATGCGTATGGATACGACGCAGGGCGAGACGGCGGCCGAGTGGCTGGCGCGGGCCGAGGTGAGAGACATAACGGAGGTCATTAGAAACTATGGCGAAGAACGGTTTGCTTTCCAGATTGCAAAGAAGGTTGTGGCTGCTCGGGTCGAACAACCTATTGTCACAACAGGTCAGTTCGCGGCCCTCGTACGCGAGGCCGTGCGCACCCGTGAACCAGGGCAGGACCCGGCGACGCGCAGCTTTCAAGCTCTACGGATTCATATCAACCAGGAGCTCCGCCAGCTGGAAGTAGCCCTGCCGCAGGCGCTTGCCTTGCTGAAGCCGGGTGGCCGTCTGGCCGTGATTTCCTTCCATTCGCTCGAAGACCGCATCGTCAAGAACTTCATGCGCGCCCAATCGACCCCGGATACCTTGCCCAAGAACCTGCCGCTGCGCGTCGATCAGTTGCCCAAGCCGAAGCTGCACCTGGTCGGCAAGGCGATCAAGCCGACTGCGGCCGAGGTCGGGGCCAATCCGCGGGCGCGCAGCGCCGTGATGCGTGTGGCCGAGAAGCTGTGATGCTGCGTTTCAATATGATCCTTCTCCTGATCGTCGTCGTTTGCGCGCTGGGTGCGGTGACCTCCCAGCATCGCGCGCGCAAGCTCTTCCAGGGGCTGGAGGCGGAGCAGGAGCGGGCGCGCCAGCTGGATATCGAATACGGCCAGCTGCAACTGGAAATGTCGACCTGGGCGAATCATCCGCGTATTGAAAAGATCGCGCGCGAGCGCCTGCTCATGGTCGCGCCGGACGCGCTGGGGCGTGTCGTGCAGCCGCTGGCGGCCAGAAAGGGCGGTCGCTGATGGTCGTCCGCCGTCGTCCGCAACGCGGTCACCGCTTTACCGAAAGCCCGGTGCTGCAGCTGGCCCTGCAGGGCTGGCGCTCGCGCATGGTCGGCCTGCTCCTGATGGGCGCCTTCCTGGCCCTGGTGATGCGCGGCTTCTATCTGCAGGTGATCCACAACGACTTCCTGCAGCAGAAGGGCGATTCGCGCTATCTGCGCGACATCGAGATTTCCGCTTCGCGCGGCAAGATCGTCGATCGCAACGGCGACATGCTGGCGGTGTCCACCCCGATGAAGACCATCTGGGCCATCCCCGGCGATGCGCGGACGATGAACGGCGAGCAGAAGCGCCAGCTGGCCGGCTTGCTCGACATGGGCGTCCGCGAGCTGGATGGCAAGATCGCCAGCGAGAAGACCTTTACCTTCATCAAGCGCCAGGTTTCCCCGGAAACGGCCGAGCGCATCGCCGCGTTGAAATTCCCGGGCATCCACCAGGAGCGTGAATACCGCCGTTTCTACCCGACCGGCGACATGACGGCGCATATCGTCGGCTTCACCGGCGTCGACGACAAGGGCCTGGAAGGCGTCGAGCTAGCCTTCCAGAACAGCCTGCTCGGGCGTTCCGGCAGCCGCACGGTGATCCGCGACCGGCGCGGCAATATCGTCGAGGACGTCGGCGCCACCAAGCCGCCGCAGGATGGCAAGGATGTCCGCCTGGCCCTCGATTCGAAAATCCAGTACCTGGCCTACAGCCAGCTGAAGGAAGCGGTCGAGAAGCACAGCGCCAAGGCCGGCGGCGCCGTGGTCATCGATGCGCGCAACGGCGAAGTGCTGGCGCTGGTCAATTGGCCGACCTACAACCCGAACAATCGGGAGCGGCTGTCCGGTGCGCAGTTGCGCAACCGCGCCATCACCGATACCTACGAACCGGGGTCGGTGATGAAGCCGTTTACGGCCGCGCTGGCGCTGGAACGCGGCAAGGTTCGCTTCGATACGGTGATCAACTGTGCGCCAGGCAAGATGACCATCGGCCCGGCGACCATTTCCGACGCGCACCCGCACGGCGCGCTGACCGTCGCCCAGGTCATCCAGAAATCCTCCAACGTGGGCACCGCCAAGATCGCGCTGGGCTTCTCGCCCAAGGAAATGTGGGACATGTTCGACAGCGTCGGCTTCGGCCAGGCGCCGAATCTCGGCTTCCCGGGCGAAGTGAACGGCCGCCTGCGTCCCTGGAAGAACTGGCGTCCGATCGAGCAGGCGACCATGTCCTACGGGCATGGCATCGCCGTCAGCCTGATCCAGATGGCACGGGCCTATACGGTCTTCGCCCGCGACGGCGAACTGATGCCCTTGTCGCTGCTCAAGGTCGATGATGCGCCGCCCCGGGGTGTGCGTGTCTTTTCGCCGCAGACGGTCAAGGAATTGCGCGCCATGCTCGAAATGGCCGCCGGCCCCGAAGGCACGGCGCCCAAGGCGCGGGTGCCGGGCTATCGCGTCGGCGGCAAGACGGGTACCGCCTACAAGGTCGAGGGTGGGGCCTATGCCCGGAAATACGTGGCGTCCTTTGTCGGCATCGCGCCGATCAGCGATCCGCGCCTGGTCGTCGCCGTGATGATCGACGAGCCGAGCGCCGGCGGCCACTACGGCGGCGATGTGGCCGGCCCGGCGTTTTCCCAGATCATGGGTGGCGCGCTGCGCACCATGGGTGTTGCTCCGGATGCGCCGATCCAGGTGGCGACCGCCGAGCAGGGAAAGGGAAAGCTGTGAGCACGCCGCGCGAAATTCTCGACCGCTTCGAAGCCTTGGGCGTATTCCCGAGCGGTGTCGCCGACGACAGCCGGCAGGTGCGCCCGGGCGACCTGTTCCTGGCCTACCCCGGCGATCTCGCCGATGGGCGTCGCTACATCGCCGATGCGCTGGCCAAGGGCGCCGTCGCCGTGCTCTGGCAGCCGGGCGGCGATTTCGCCTGGGATGCGGCATGGCGCGTTCCGCATCTGACCCATGACGCCTTGCGTCCCCTGGCCGGCCCCCTGGCCCATACGGTTTACGGCCATCCCAGCGAAGCCTTGTCGCTGATCGCCATTACCGGCACCAACGGCAAGACGACGATCAGCCAGTGCCTGGCTCGGGTCTATCCCAAGCCCTGCGCGATCATCGGCACGCTGGGCGCCGGCTTCCCCGATGCCATGACCGAAACCGGCTTCACGACGCCGGAAGCGACGACCCTGATGCGCTATCTGGCCGGCTTCCGCGAGCAGCAGGCGGCGGCCTGCGCGCTGGAGGCCAGCTCGATCGGCATCGAGGAAGGGCGCATGAACGGTGCGCGCGTCGATGTCGCGGTATTCACCAACATCACCCGCGATCACCTCGACTATCACGGGACGATGGATGCCTACGCGGCGGCCAAGGCCAGGCTGTTCCATTGGCCGCGCCTGCGCACGGCCATCGTCAACCTGGACGACGAATTCGGCCTGCAGCTGATGCGCGAAACGTCGGCCATGCGCGTTCTGGGTTACTGCATCGGCGAGCCGCGTCGCGATTTCCACGCCGTGGTGCGTGCCGAGGACCTGGTCGATACGCCTTTCGGCCAGCGTTTCAACCTCGTGCTGCCGAATGGCCGGGCCATGGTCGATACCGCGCTGGTCGGCCGTTACAACGTCTCGAACCTGCTGGCGATAGCCGGGGTGCTGTTCGACGCCGGCCTGGCGGCCGACGACGTGGCCTTGCGCCTGTCCGAGATCACGGCGCCGCCGGGGCGGATGGAACGGGTTGGCGGCAACGGCGAGCCGCTGGTCGCCGTCGATTACGCACATACGCCGGATGCGCTGGACAACGCGCTGAGCGCGCTGCGCGACGTGGCCGCTGCGCGCGGCGGCCGCCTGTGCGTGGTCTTCGGCTGCGGCGGCGATCGCGACAAGGGCAAGCGTCCGCAGATGGGCGCGGTTGCCGAGCGTCTCGCCGACCGCGTGCTGGTCACCAGCGACAATCCGCGCAGCGAGGTGCCGCAGGCCATCCTCGACGACATCGCGGCCGGCATGGCGCACGCCGACATGGAAGTCGACCGCGCCGCGGCCATCCGCCGGGCGATTCTCGAAGCCGATGCCCGCGACGTGGTCCTCCTCGCCGGCAAGGGCCACGAACCTTACCAGGACATGGGCGGCGTCCGCCTGCCTTTCTCCGATGTCGAACAGGCCGAGGCGGCGTTGGCCCAGCGGCGCAGCAAACAGGAGGATGCGGCATGAACTGGCTGCTCTCGCAAGTCACAACTGCAGTCCACGGCCGCCTGGTTGGCGCCGATGTCGCTGTCGACGGCGTATCGACCGATACCCGCGCCATTGCCCGGGGCGGGCTGTTCGTCGCGCTGGCCGGCGAGCGCTTCGATGCCCACGAATTCCTGGCCCAGGCCGTCGCCGGCGGCGCCGCCGCCCTGCTGGTTTCCGACGAGAGCAAGCTGCCGGCCGGCGTGCCGGCCGTCGTCGTCGACGATACGCGCCTGGCGCTGGGGCATCTGGCGGCCGCCTGGCGCGCCCGGTTCACGCTGCCGGTCATCGCCGTCACCGGCTCGAACGGCAAGACGACGACCAAGGAAATGATCGCCGCCATTCTCAAGGCCGCTTTCGGCGCCGCCGTGCTGTCGACGCGCGGCAACCTGAACAACGACATCGGCCTGCCGCTGACGCTGCTCGGCCTGAGCCCGTCGCATCGCGCCGCGGTGATCGAGATGGGCATGAACCATCCCGGCGAGATCGCCTACCTGGCGCGCATCGGTGCGCCGACGGTGGCCATGGTCACCAATGCCCAGCGCGCTCACCTGGAAGGCATGGGCGACCTCGACGAGGTGGCCCGCGAAAAAGGCGCCATCTTCGGCGGGCTGCCGGCCGGCGGCGTCGCGGTGATCAACGCCGACGACGCCTATGCGTCGGCCTGGCGCGGCATGGCCAGCGGCCATCCGGTGCGCACCTTCGCCATCGACGGCGCCGCCGATGTGGTCGCCAGCCTCCGCCAGCATGGGCTGGAAACCGAGCTGGAACTGCATGCGCCGGAAGGCGAGGCGACGGTCAAGTTGTGCATTCCCGGGCGCCACAACGCACGCAATGCAGTGGCCGCCGCGGCCGCTTGCCTGGCCGCCGGCATCCCGCTCGCCGCGGTCGGCGAGGGGCTGGCGTCCTTTGCCGGCGTCAAGGGGCGCCTGCAGCGTCGTGCCGGCAAGCAGGGGGCCGAAATTCTCGACGACACCTACAACGCCAACCCGGATTCGGTGCGCGCCGGCATCGACGTGCTCGCCTCGACCGTCGGTCGCAAGCTGCTGGTCCTCGGCGACATGGGCGAGATCGGCGAAGCCAGCGGCCAGTACCACGACGAGATCGGCGGCTACGCCAAGAGCCAGGGCGTCGACCGCCTGTTCGCGCTGGGCGACGCATCGCAACTGGCGGTACGCAATTTTGGCGAAGGCGCCCGGCACTTCTGCAATATCGAGAAGCTGATCGCCGCCGTCGACAAGGAGTTGGGTCCGGATACCACCGTGCTGGTCAAGGGCTCGCGCTTCATGAAAATGGAAAGAGTGGCCGACGCACTGGCCGCCGAGGAGAAACCGTAATGCTGCTTGCCTTGGCTCAGTGGCTCGCCCAGGACGTCCGCTTTTTCAACGTCTTCAACTACATCACGCTGCGCGCCGTGTTGGCGGCGATGACCGCGCTGCTCATTTCGCTGGCCGCCGGGCCGCGCGTCATCCGCTGGCTGGCCGCCAAGAAGATCGGCCAGGCGGTGCGCACAGATGGGCCGCAGACGCACCTCGTCAAGTCGGGCACGCCGACCATGGGCGGCGTGCTGATCCTCATCGCCATCGCCATCACCACCCTGTTGTGGGGCGACCTGACCAACAAGTACGTATGGACCGTGCTGGTCGTCACGCTCGGCTACGGCATCGTCGGCTGGTACGACGACTGGAAGAAGGTGGTCTATCGCGATCCGAAAGGCCTGTCGGCCAAGTGGAAGTACTTCTGGCAGTCGGTGCTCGGCATCGGCGCCGCGCTGTTCATCGCCTTCTCGGCGAAGACGCCGGCGCAAACCGAGCTGATCATTCCCTTCATCAAGACGGTCAGCTACCCGCTCGGCGTCATCGGCTTCATCACGCTGACCTACTTCGTCATCGTCGGCACCAGCAACGCGGTGAACCTGACCGACGGCCTCGACGGACTGGCCATCATGCCGACCGTGATGATCGCCTCGGCCTTCGCGCTGATCGCCTACGTCACCGGCCACGCGGTGTACGCCAAGTACCTGCTGATCCCCTACGTGCCGGGAGCCGGCGAGCTGTGCATCCTGCTCGGCGCCATCGCCGGGGCCGGGCTCGGCTTCCTGTGGTTCAACGCCTACCCGGCCGAAGTGTTCATGGGCGACGTCGGCGCGCTGGCCCTCGGCGCGGCGCTCGGCACCGTCGCCGTGATCGTCCGCCAGGAAATCGTGCTGCTCATCATGGGCGGCGTCTTCGTCATCGAAACGCTGTCGGTGATGCTGCAGGTCGGCTACTTCAAATACACCAAGAAGAAGTACGGCGAGGGCCGGCGCATCCTGCGCATGGCGCCGCTGCACCACCACTTCGAACAGACCGGCTGGAAGGAGACGCAGGTCGTCGTCCGCTTCTGGATCATCACCATCATGCTCGTGCTGATCGGGCTGTCCACCTTGAAGCTGCGCTGAGAACATGGAACTGAAGGGCAAACGCGTACTGGTGATCGGGCTCGGCGAGTCCGGACTGGCGATGGCCAAGTGGCTGCATCGCCAGGGCGCGTTCGTCCGCGTTGCCGATTCGCGCGTCAATCCGCCCAATGTCGAGGCCCTGCAGCGGGTGGCGCCGGGCGCCGAGCTGCTGGCCGGGCCGTTCGCCAGCCAGCCGTTCGCCGACGCCGACCTGGTCGCCCTGTCACCGGGCGTGCCCAAGGCGACGCCGGAAATCGCCACCGTCGCCGACAAACTGGTGTCCGAAATCGAACTGTTCGCCGCCGGCGTGCGCGAGCAGGTGCCGGGTTCGCAGATCGTCGCCATCACCGGCAGCAACGGCAAGACGACGACCACGGCGCTGACCGCCCACCTGCTCAACGGTGCCGGCGTGCCGGCCATCGCCTGCGGCAATATCTCGCCGTCGGCGCTCGATGCGCTGATGGATGCGCAGGACGCCGGGATGTTGCCGGAAGTGTGGGTAGTCGAGCTGTCCAGCTTCCAGTTGGAGACGACGCATCACCTGAAGGCCGCCGCCGCCACCGTGCTCAACCTGTCCGAGGATCACCTCGACCGCTACGACGGCAGCCTGGCCAACTACGCCGCCGCCAAGTCGCGCGTCTTCCAGGGCAAGGGCGCGATGATCCTCAATCGCGACGACGACTGGTCGATGGGCAACGGTCGCTGCGGCCGCAAGATGATCACCTTCGGCCTGAACCCGGCGCCGCGCGGCGTCGATTACGGCTTTGCCGACGGCGCCATCTGGCGCGGCAAGGAGAGGCTGGTCGAACTCGCCGACCTGCAGCTGTCCGGCCTGCATAACGCCGCCAACGCCATGGCCGCCCTGGCGCTGTGCGAGGCGATCGGCGTCGCGCCGCAGCGCCTGGTCGCCCCGCTCAAGACCTTCAAGGGCCTGCCGCACCGCGTCGAAACGGTGGCCGAGATCGGCGGCGTGCTCTATGTCGACGATTCCAAGGGCACCAATGTCGGCGCCACGCTGGCCGCCATCGAAGGCATGGGGCGCAAGGTCGCCATCGTGCTCGGCGGCGACGGCAAGGGGCAGGACTTCTCGCCGCTCAAGCCGGCGCTGGAAAAGCACGGCCGCGCCGTGGCGCTGATCGGCCGCGATGCCGCCGCCATCGGCATGGCCCTCGAAGGCAGCGGCGTGCCGACCCGCATCCTGGGCGACATGGAGGCCGCCGTGCGCTGGCTGGCCGGTCACGCCCAGGCCGGCGATTGCGTGCTGTTGTCGCCGGCCTGCGCCAGCCTCGACATGTACCGCAACTACGCCCATCGGGCGCAGGCCTTCATCGACGCCGTGCAGGGGCTGCAGCCATGATGATCGGCGCCCTCGACGCACCGCGCCGCCAGGTGGCAGAACTCGATTACGCCCTGCTGTGGAGCGTGTTGCTGCTGCTGTTCACCGGCCTGGTCTTCGTCTATTCGGCCTCCATCGCCATTGCCGAGGGCGGGCGCTCGACCGGGCACCAGCCGGCCTACTACCTGATCCGCCAGGGCATCTTCCTGTGCATCGGCCTGGTCGCCGCCGCGGTGACCTTCCAGATTCCGCTCAAGCTGTGGCAGCGCTACGCGCCCTACCTGTTCATGGCCGGCGTCGTGCTGCTCGCCCTGGTGCTGATCCCCGGCATCGGCCGCGACGTGAACGGCGCCCGCCGCTGGATCTCGCTCGGCTTCGCCAACCTGCAACCGTCCGAGCTGATGAAGCTGTTCGCCGTGCTCTATGCCGCCGACTACACGGTGCGCAAGATCAACGTCATGCATGACCTGAAGCAGGCCTTCCTGCCGATGTTCGGCGCCATGGCCGTGGTCGGCATGCTGCTCCTCAAGGAGCCGGATTTCGGCGCCTTCGTGGTGATCATCTCCATCGCCATGGGCATCCTCTTCCTCGGCGGCCTCAAGGCCCGCCTGTTCGCGCTGCTCATCGTCGGCCTGCTCATCGCCTTCACGATCATGATCATCGTCTCGCCCTACCGGCGCGACCGGGTGTTCGGCTTCATGGACCCGTGGGCCGATGCTTTTGGCCGCGGCTACCAGCTGTCGCACTCGCTGATCGCCTTCGGCCGCGGCGAACTGTTCGGCGTCGGCCTCGGCGCCAGCGTCGAGAAGCTGTTCTACCTGCCGGAGGCGCATACCGACTTCCTGCTTGCCGTCATCGCCGAGGAACTGGGCTTCTTCGGCGTGCTGGCGGTGATCGCCCTGTTCGCCGTGCTCGTCCAGCGCGCCTTCGCCATCGGCCGCCAGTGCGTGCAGCTCGACCGCCTCTACCCGGCGCTGGTCGCCATGGGCATGGGCGTCTGGTTCGGCGTGCAGTCCTTCATCAACATGGGCGTGAACATGGGCCTGCTGCCGACCAAGGGGCTGACCCTGCCGCTGATGAGCTTCGGCGGTTCCGGCGTCGTGGCCAACTGTATCGCGCTGGCCATCCTGCTTCGCGTTGATTGGGAAAACAGGCAGCTGATGAGAGGTGGGAAGTTATGACCACTTTTGTGCTGCCTGTTTCGGTGAAGGCTAACTTGCGCAGCAAGTTAAGGGCTGTGCCCGGCCGTAGCCAAAATCGCCAATTGATGCGCGGAGGCAAATTATGAGCAAGACCATCCTGGTCATGGCCGGCGGTACCGGCGGCCATATCTTCCCGGCCCTGGCTGTCGCGCATCAGTTGCGCGATGCCGGCTGGCGGGTCGTCTGGCTTGGCAACCCGGAGGGCATGGAAGCACGCCTGGTGCCGCAGCACGGCTTCGAGATGGTGTGGGTCAAGTTCTCGGCGCTGCGCGGCAAGGGCATCCTGCGCAAGCTGCTGCTGCCGCTCAACCTGTTGCGCGGCTTCTGGCAGGGGCTGCGGGCCATTCGCCAGGTCAAGCCGAATGTCGTGCTCGGCATGGGCGGCTACATCACCTTCCCGGGGGGCATGATGGCCGCGCTGACCGGCGTGCCGCTGGTGCTGCACGAGCAGAATTCGGTCGCCGGCCTGGCCAACCGGGTGCTGGCCGGGGTTGCCGACCGCATCGTGACCGGGTTCCCCGATGTGCTGAAAAAAGGCGAATGGGTCGGCAATCCGGTGCGCCCGGACATTGCGAAGATCGCCCCGCCGGCCGAGCGTTTCGCCGAGCGCAGCGGCGCCCTGCGCATCCTGGTCATCGGCGGCAGCCTGGGTGCCCAGGCGCTGAACGAGATGGTGCCCAAGGGCATGGCCCTGCTCGGTGAGGCCGAACAGCCGCAGATCGTCCATCAGGCCGGCGAGAAACATATCGAAGCCCTGCAGGCCAATTACGCCGCGGTCGGCGTCCAGGCGCACTGCGTGTCCTTCATCGAGGACATGGCCGGCGCCTACGAGTGGGCCGACCTGGTGATCTGCCGGGCCGGCGCGCTGACCATCGCCGAACTGGCCGCTGCCGGCGTGGCCAGCATCCTGGTGCCTTTCCCGCATGCGGTCGACGACCACCAGACCGGCAACGCCAGGTTCCTGGTCGGCGTCGGCGGCGCCTTCCTGTTGCCGCAGACCGACCTGACGCCGGAGTCGATCGCGCTGATCCGCAACTATTCCCGGGGCCAGTTGCTGGAAATGGCCGACAAGGCGCGCAGCATGGCCAAGCCCGATGCGACCGAGGCTGTCGCCCAACTTTGCACGGATATCGCCAAATGAAACACAAGGTCAAGAACATCCATTTCGTCGGCGTCGGCGGCTCGGGCATGAGCGGTATCGCCGAAGTGCTGGCCCACCTCGACTTCATGGTCAGCGGTTCGGATATCGCGGCCAGCGCGACGACCCGCCGCCTGGAGGGCGAGGGCGTCAAGGTGATGGTCGGCCATGCCGCCGAAAACATCGCCGGGGCCGATGCGCTGGTGGTATCGACCGCGGTCAAGGCCGACAACCCGGAAGTGGTCGCCGCCCGCGAGCGGAAAATCCCGGTCGTGCCGCGCGCCCAGATGCTGGCCGAGCTGATGCGCCTGAAGAGCGGCATCGCCATCGCTGGCACGCACGGCAAGACGACGACGACCAGCCTGGTCACCAGCATCCTGGCCGAAGGCGGCATCGACCCGACCTTCGTCATCGGCGGCCGCCTGAACGCCGCCGGCGCCAACGCCCGCCTGGGCAGCGGCGACTTCCTGGTGGCCGAGGCCGACGAGTCGGATGCTTCCTTCCTGTTCCTGTCGCCGGTCATCTCGGTGGTCACCAATATCGACGCCGACCACATGGAAACCTACGGCCACGACTTCGAGCGCCTGAAGACGGCCTTCGTCGATTTCCTCAACCGCCTGCCCTTCTACGGCGTGGCCGTGGTCTGCGGCGACGACGCCAACGTCCGCGACATCCTGCCGCGCGTGCCGAAGCAGATCATCACCTACGGCCTGTCGAAGGAGAACAACTTCTACGCCGAGGATGTAGTCGCCGAGGACGGCCGCATGCGTTTTACCTGCGTGCGCGTCAATGGCACGACGACCCGCCTGCCCATCGTGCTCAACACGCCGGGCATGCACAACGTGCTCAACGCGCTGGCCGCCATTGCCGTGGCGACCGAGGTGCAGGTCGCCGACGAGGCCATCGTCAAGGCGCTGGCCGAGTTCAAGGGCGTCGGCCGCCGCTTCCAGCGTTACGGCGAAGTGGCCCTGCGCAACGAGGACGGTACTTCGGGCGGCAGCTTCACCCTGGTCGACGATTACGGCCACCACCCGGTCGAAATGGCCGCCACCGTGGCCGCCGCCCGCGGCGCCTTCCCGGGGCGCCGGCTGGTGCTGGCTTTCCAGCCGCACCGCTATACGCGGACGCGCGACTGCTTCGAGGATTTCGTCAAGGTGCTGAGCACCGTCGATGCGCTCTGCCTGGCCGAGATCTACGCCGCCGGCGAAGCGCCCATCGTCGCCGCCGACGGCCGTTCGCTGGCCCGCGCCCTGCGCGTGACCGGCAAGGTGGAGCCGGTGTTCGTCGAGGATATCGCGGCCATGCCGCAAACGATCATGGATGTCGTCCGCGATGGCGACGTGGTATTGACCATGGGTGCCGGCTCGATCGGCGCGGTGCCCGGCAAGCTGGTGGAAGGCAAATGAGCAGCAGTTTCGGCAAAGTCGCAGTCCTCTTCGGCGGTACGTCCGCCGAGCGCGAGGTTTCCCTGAACAGTGGTTCGCGCGTCCTGGCCGCGCTGCAGGGGCAGGGCATCGACGTCCATGCCTTCGATCCGGCCACCCAGACGCTGGACGACCTGAAGGGCTACGACCGCGCCTTCATTGCGCTGCACGGCCGCCATGGCGAGGACGGCACGATCCAGGGCGCCCTCGAGGTCATGCACATTCCCTACACCGGTTCAGGCGTGCTCGCCTCGGCGCTGGCCATGGACAAGTTCCGCACCAAGCTGATGTGGCAGGCGGCCGGCCTGCCGGTGCCGGAATACGCGCTGTTGAACGCCGATTCCGATTTCGCCGAGGTCGAGGAACAGCTCGGCCTGCCGCTGTTCGTCAAGCCGGCGCGCGAAGGCTCGTCGATCGGCGTCACCAAGGTCAAGGCGCGCGGCGAACTCAAGGCCGCCTACGAGGAGGCCGCCAGGCACGATCCGCTGGTCATCGCCGAGAAGGGCGTGATGGGTGGCGAATACACGGTCGGTATCGTCGGCGACGAAGTGCTGCCGATCATCAAGATCGAGCCGGCGACCGAGTGGTACGACTACGAGGCCAAGTACAACCGCGACGACACCAAGTACCTGTGTCCCTGCGGCCTGCCGGAAGCCAAGGAAATGGAAATCCGCAAGGGTGCGCTGGAAGCCTTCCGCATCCTCGGCGGCCGCGGCTGGGGCCGTGTCGATTTCCTGATGGACGAGGCCGGCAATCACTATTACCTGGAAGTGAATACCGCCCCGGGGATGACCGACCACTCGCTGGTGCCGATGGGCGCCCGCGTCGCCGGCATGGAATACCCGGTGCTGGTCCGCCGCGTCCTCGAACTGGCTGCGAACGACTGAGAACGATGCATGTGGAACAAACCGCACCTGCTCAACGCCATCGCCGACCTGCTGATGCTGGTCGCGTCGGCGGCGTTGCTGGCTGCCGCCGCAGTCTGGCTGGTGCGGGTGCCGTCCTTGCCGGTGCGTCACGTGGTGTTCGCCGACACGCTGGCGCATACCCGGCGCGGCGAGGTGGAGCAGGTGCTGCCGGCGTCGCTGAAGGGCAATTTCTTCAGCATCAACCTGGAGTCGGTGCGCGGCGCGCTGGAGAAGCTGCCCTGGGTGCGCAAGGTGGATATCCGTCGCCAGTGGCCGGATCGGCTCGAGGTCAGCATCGAGGAGCACAAACCGGTCGCCCGTTGGGGCGAGGGGCGGGGCGAGCTGGTGAACAGCTATGGCGAGGTGTTCGCCGCCAGCCTGCCGGACAGCGAGGCGAGCGCCATGCCGCTGCTTTTCGGGCCGCTCGGCACGGCGCCGGAGGTGCTGAAGGAATACGGCGAGCTGGTCGGCGCCTTCAAGGCGGTCGGCGAGGTGCCGGTGCAGGTGACCTTGTCGCCGCGCCTGGCCTGGGCCTTGAAGTTGCAGAACGGGATGTTGGTCGATATCGGCCGCGAACAGCCGAAGTCGCCGGTCGGCGTGCGGCTGGCGCGCTTTATCGAGGTGTATCCGGAAATGGTCGCCAAGCGGGCGGTCAGACCGGCCGTGGTGGATTTGCGGTATCCGAATGGCTTCGCGATGAGGGTCGCGGCCGAGGGGAAGGGAAAGTAAGGACATGAGCAGGGATAACAAGGATTTGGTCGTCGGCCTGGATATCGGCACCTCGAAGATCGTCGCGCTGGTCGCCGAGATCAACAACGAGGGGCAGCTGAACGTCATCGGCATGGGCTCGCAGGACTCCAAGGGCCTGAAGAAGGGCGTCGTGGTGAACATCGAGGAAACGGTGCACACCATCAGCCGCGTCATCCAGGAGGTCGAGCTGATGGCCGACTGCAAGGTGAGCAACGTCTATACGGGCATCGCCGGCAGCCACATCAAGAGCTTCAACTCCAACGGCATGGTGGCGATCAAGGATAAGGAAGTGACCCAGAGCGACGTCGAGCGGGTCATCGAAACGGCGCGCGCCATGCCGATCCCGGCCGACCAGGAGATCCTGCACATCCTCACCCAGGAATTCGTCATCGATGGCCAGGACGGCATCCGCGAGCCGATCGGCATGAGCGGCATGCGCTTGGAGGTGAAGACGCACATCGTCACCGGCGCCGTGTCGGCCGCCCAGAACATCGTCAAGTGCGTGCGCCGCTGCGGCCTGGAGGTCAATGACCTGGTGCTGCAGCCGCTGGCCTCCAGCTACGCCGTGCTGTCCGAGGACGAGAAGGACCTCGGCGTCTGCCTGATCGACATCGGCGGCGGCACCACCGACATCGCCGTGTGGACCCAGGGCGCCATCCGCCACACCTCGGTCATCCCCATCGCCGGCGACCAGGTGACCAACGACATCGCCATGGCGCTGCGCACGCCGACCCGCGAGGCCGAGGACATCAAGTGCAAGTACGGCTGCGCCCTGTCGCAACTGGCCGACATCAACGAAAACCTCGATGTCGCCGGCGTCGACGACCGCCCCAGCCGCAGCCTGAGCCGCCGGGCGCTGGCCGACGTCATCCAGCCGCGCGTCGAGGAGCTCTACGAGCTGATCCAGAACGAGCTGCGCCGCGCCGGCTTCGAGGAAGTGCTGTCGTCCGGCATCGTGCTCACCGGCGGCGCCAGCGTGATGCCGGGCATGGTCGAGCTGGGCGAGGAAATCTTCCACATGCCGGTTCGTCTCGGCAACCCGAAATACCACGGCAGCCTGGCCGACGTCGTGCAAAGCCCGCGCTTCTCGACGGCTTTCGGCCTGCTGCTCGAAGCGCAGGCCCAGCGCAAGCGGGGGCAAAAGATTCAGGAAAAGCAGGGCATCAAGGATGTCTTTTCCAGCATGAAGGATTGGTTCGTCAAGAACTTCTAATTTTGAATTTAAACGGTTTTTTCAGAGGAGGTAGTCATGTTTGAGATCATCGAGAAGGACGAGGAAAGCGGCACGATCATCAAGGTGTTCGGCGTCGGCGGTGCCGGCGGCAATGCCATCGAGCACATGATCAACGAAGGCGTGAACGGCGTCGAGTTCATCGCCGCCAACACCGATGCGCAGGCCCTGGGCCGCAATGCCGCATCGAGCAAGCTGTCGCTGGGCCAGAGCGGCCTCGGCGCCGGTGCCAAGCCGGAAAAGGGCCAGGAAGCCGCCCAGGCGCACCGCGACGAAATCCGCGCTTCGCTGCAAGGCGCCCACATGGCCTTCATCACCGCCGGCATGGGCGGTGGCACGGGCACCGGGGCCGCCCCGGTGGTCGCCGAGATCGCCCGCGAAATGGGCATCCTGACCGTCGGCGTGGTCACCAAGCCGTTCAGCTTCGAAGGCGGCAAGCGCATGAAGGCGGCCGAAGCCGGCATCGCCGAATTCTCCAAGCACGTCGATTCGCTGATCGTCATCCTCAACGACAAGCTGATGGAAGTCATGGGCGACGACGCCGATGTCGACGACTGCTTCAAGGCGGCCGACGACGTGCTGAAGAACGCCGTCGGCGGTATTGCCGAAATCATTACCTACCCGGGCCTGGTCAACGTCGACTTCGAAGACGTGCGCACGGTCATGGGTGAAATGGGCCGCGCCATGATGGGCTCCGCCGCCGCTGCCGGCGTCGACCGCGCCCGCATCGCCGCCGAGCAGGCCGTCGCCTCGCCGCTGCTCGAAGGCGTCAATCTGTCCGGCGCCAAGGGCGTGCTGGTGAACATCACCGCCGCCAAGGGCAACCTGAAGATGAAGGAAGTCAACGAAGTGATGAACACCGTCAAGGCCTTCGCCGCCGAAGACGCGCACATCATCTTCGGCGCCGTGTACGACGAGCTGATGGGCGACGCCCTGCGCGTCACCGTGGTCGCCACCGGCCTCGGCCAGGTTGCCGCCGCCGTGCGCAGCAAGCCGGAAGTGTTCACCCAGCCGGTGCTGGTCCAGGCCCAGGCCACCGGCACGCACGATGCCGTCGCCTTCGGTGCCGGTCCATCCATCGACTACAACCAGATCGCCGACGTCCCGGCCGTGGTGCGTAAACGCAACGTTACCGTCGAAGCCCTTGCCAACAGTGGCGTCGACCGTTACGACATCCCGGCTTTCCTGCGTAAACAGGCGGATTAAAGCGTAACAAAAGCTTTCTCTGAAAAAGGGTGGCGGCGGCTTGTGTTACAATCCGCCGCCTTCCCCAATCATTCAAGCACTTAGCATGCTCAAGCAACGCACGCTCAAGACGATCATTCGCGCCTCAGGTGTCGGCCTGCATGGCGGCGTCAAGGTCAACATGACCCTGCGCCCGGCAGCCCCGGATACCGGCATCGTCTTCCGTCGCGTCGATCTGCCCGAACCCAAGGACATTCCTGCCAAGGCAGTCCTGATTGGCGACACCCGCATGTGCTCCTGTCTCGAAGTGGACGGGGTCAAGGTGGGGACCATCGAACACCTGATGTCTGCCCTCTGCGGGCTGGGCATCGACAATTGCTGGATCGACCTGGATGCGCCGGAAGTGCCCATTCTCGACGGTTCCGCCGCGCCCTTCGTGTTCCTGATCCAGTCCGCTGGCATCGAGGAGCAGGAAGCCGCCAAGAAATTCATCCGCGTCACCCGGCCCATCGAGGTCAGGGATGGCGACAAGTGGGCGCGCTTCGTGCCCTACGACGGCTACAAGCTGGCCTTTTCCATCGTCTTCAACCATCCGGCCATCGACAAGTCGGCGCAGAAGGCCGAAATCGACTTCGCCGAGCAGTCCTACGTCCGCGAAGTGTCGCGCGCCCGGACCTTCGGCTTCATGCAGGAAGTCGAATACCTGCGCGAAAACGGCCTGGCGCTGGGCGGCGGGCTGGAAAACGCCATCGTCCTCGACGAATTCCGCGTGCTGAACCAGGACGGTCTGCGCTACGGCGACGAGTTCGTGAAGCACAAGATCCTCGACGCCGTCGGCGACCTCTACCTGCTCGGCCATCCGCTGCTCGCCGCCTATTCGTCGCACAAGGGCGGCCACGCCCTGAACAACCAGCTGGCCCGCGCCCTGCTCGAGCAGCAGGATGCCTGGGAGCTGACCACCTTCGACGAAGCGGCGCACGCCCCGAGCGGCGTCACCCGCTGGCTGGCCCAGGCCGCCTGATACGCCATGTGGCTGCTGCGTCTGCTGGCAGTCCTCGTCGTCATCGCCATCGGCGTCGGGTTGGTCGTCTATGCCTTTACCGGCAATCGCCAATACCTCGCCTTCAGTTGGCGCCTGTTCCGCTATGCCGTGGTTTTCGCGCTGCTGATCTTTGCGCTGATGTTCGTCGAGCGCCTGGCGATCATTCCGCTCTAGCGGCGCGCTCCAGCAGGGTTTGCAAGGCCTTCCGCAACGGCCCCTCGGGCAGTTTTTTGGCGGTCGATTCGAGCATGCCAAAAGCCTTGCCGGACAGCGGTTTCAAGGTTGAACTCGTTGATTGGAAAGGGATTTGGCGGGGTTGCACTTTGACCTCCAGGGCGCTACACTCCGCCCCTCCCCTGGATAACTCGTCGCACAGGCGCTGGCTCATCTGGCGAATCTTGGCGGCGACCGCACCGTTGTCGGTGTGGATAACGATAGTCCCCGACTTGTAATTGGCAACGCGCGCGGCGTGGCGCAGCCCGGCTGGGGCTATCGCTTCGAAGCGGCGCGAGAGCTTCTGCAGCAGACGTGCGTGGGCCATGATGCGGCTCGTTGTCGCATCGCTGTTGAGGTATTGCTCTGGCCCTTTGTACATAGGAGGTTCCGTGCAGATCATTCTCGTTTCGCGCCATCTGAAGGCGGCGCGCACGATCACCATTATGCCCCGGCATGTGCTCGCGACGATATTCGCGTTGCTGCTGCTGGTGTTTTCCACGTCGGCCCTGTTTTCGTGGCTGTCGGTGGCGCTGCGCTTGCCGCTGGTCGAGGACCTGCTGGTGACCCTGCATTTGCAGGAGGATCGCAAGACCCGCGATCATGTCGACAGCAACCTGCAGCTGATGGCGACCCGGCTGGGTGAACTGCAGGCGCAGGTGTTGCAGCTCGATGCGCTGGGCGACCGCCTTTCCGGCATTGCCGGCGTCAGGCGCGAGCGCCAGGTCGATACGCTCAAGGCGGCGCAGGGCGGCCCGTATGTGCCGGCGCCGATGAACGCGGGCGAATTGCAGAAGGAAATCGAACGTCTCGCCGTGCTGGTCGACCAGCGCAGCGACGATCTGGCGCATGTCGAATACAAGCTGCTGGAAAAGCGGGTCAGGGAGCGTCTGCTGCCGACCGTCCTGCCGGTCAAGGACGCCTATCTCGGCTCGCCTTTCGGTCATCGCGCCGATCCGATAGCCGGCGCCCGCGCCATGCACGAAGGGATCGATTTCAACGCCGAAACGGGGACGCCGGTCGTCGCGACCGCCGACGGAGTTGTCCTGGCGGCGGCCTACCATCCCGATTTCGGCAACGTGATCGACATCGACCACGGCGAAGGCCTGGTTTCCCGCTATGCTCACCTGTCGCGCATCGATATCAAGCCGGCGTCGCTGGTGAAGCGCGGGCAGTTGATCGGCGCCGTCGGCAACACCGGGCGCTCGACGGGGGCGCACCTGCATTTCGAGGTTCGCATGCAGGGCGTCGCCCAGAATCCGGCGCATTTCCTCAAGCAGGGCGACGAATACGCGCATCTCAAGCGTCGCTAGCCTGATCGCCGCGCTCTTGATTTAGGTCGTCATCATCGGGGGGGAGGGGCGTGCTAGAATCCGCGCTTTGCCGCCACCCGCGCAACCACCTTATCTCGCGATGATATCCGGCCTACTCAAGAAGATTTTCGGCAGCCGCAATGACCGGCTGATCAAGCAATATTCCCAGACCGTCAAGCGCATCAATGCGTTCGAACCGGCCCTGCAGGCGCTCTCCGACGCGCAGCTGCAGGCCAAGACCGACGAGTTCCGCCAGCGTCATGGCAACGGCGAGTCGCTCGACGACCTGCTGCCGGAAGCCTTCGCCGTCGTCCGCGAAGCCGGCAAGCGCGTCCTCGGCATGCGCCACTTCGACGTCCAGATGATCGGCGGCATGGTCCTGCACTACGGCAAGATCGCCGAAATGCGCACCGGCGAGGGCAAGACCCTGGTCGGCACGCTGCCCGCCTACCTCAACGCCATTTCCGGCCAGGGCGTGCATGTCATCACGGTCAACGACTACCTGGCGACCCGCGACTCGGAGTGGATGGGCCGCCTGCACCGCTTCCTCGGCCTGTCGGTCGGCGTCAACCTGTCGCAGATGGACCACGAGGCCAAGCAGGCCGCCTACGCCGCCGACATCACCTACGGCACCAACAACGAATTCGGCTTCGACTACCTGCGCGACAACATGGTCTACACGGCCGACCAGCGCGTGCAGCGCGGCCTGAATTTCGCCATTGTCGACGAGGTGGACTCCATCCTGATCGACGAGGCGCGGACGCCGCTGATCATTTCTGGCCAGGCCGACGACCATACCGACCTCTACCTGCGCATGAAGGCCGTGGTGCCGCAACTGACGCGCGCCATGGAAGAAAACGGCGAAGGCGACTACTGGGTCGACGAGAAGGGCCACCAGGTCCATCTGTCGGAAACCGGCTACGAGCACGCCGAGCAGTTGCTGGCCGAGCACGACCTGCTCAAGGAAGGCTCCAGCCTGTACGACGCCGCCAACATTTCGCTGATGCACCACCTGAACGCCGCCCTGCGCGCGCTGTCGCTGTTCCACAAGGACCAGCACTACGTGGTGCAGAACGGCGAAGTGGTCATCGTCGACGAATTCACCGGTCGCCTGATGGCCGGCCGCCGCTGGTCGGACGGCCTGCACCAGGCCGTCGAGGCCAAGGAAGGCGTGGAAATCCAGGCCGAGAACCAGACCCTGGCCTCGATCACCTTCCAGAACTACTTCCGGATGTACAACCGCCTGTCCGGCATGACCGGCACGGCCGATACCGAGGCCTACGAATTCCAGCAGATCTACGGCCTGGAAACCGTCGTCATCCCGACCCACCGGGCGATGGTCCGCAAGGACATGAACGACCTGGTGTACAAGACGGCCGACGAGAAGCACGCGGCCATCATTGCCGACATCAAGGATTGCTCGAAGCGCGGCCAGCCGGTGCTGGTCGGCACGACGTCGATCGAGAACTCCGAACTGCTGTCGCACCTGCTCGACCAGGAAAAGCTGTCGCACCAGGTGCTCAACGCCAAGCAGCACGCCCGCGAAGCGGAAATCGTCGCCGAAGCCGGCCGCCCGGGGATGATCACCATCGCCACCAACATGGCCGGTCGCGGTACCGACATCGTGCTCGGCGGCAACATCCAGAAGCAGATCGACGCCGTCGCCAACGACGAGGCGCTGTCGGCTGCCGACAAGGAAGCCAGAATCGCCGCCCTGCGCGCCGACTGGCTGAAGGTCCATGAGCAGGTGCTGGCCTCCGGCGGCCTGCACATCATCGGCTCCGAGCGCCACGAGTCGCGTCGCATCGACAACCAGCTGCGCGGCCGTGCCGGCCGCCAGGGCGATGCCGGCTCCTCGCGCTTCTACCTGTCGCTCGACGACCAGCTGCTGCGCATCTTCGCCGGCGAGCGTCTGCGCGCCATCATGGACAAGCTGAAGATGCCGGAAGGCGAGGCCATCGAGCACCCGCTCGTCACCCGCTCGCTGGAATCGGCGCAACGCAAGGTCGAGGCCCGCAACTTCGACATCCGCAAGCAGCTGCTCGAATACGACGACGTCTCCAACGACCAGCGCAAGGTGATCTACCAGCAGCGCAACGAGTTGCTGGAAACCGAGGATATTTCCGAAACCATCTCGGCCATGCGCCAGAGCGTCATCGTCGAGACCTTCCGCACCTACGTGCCGGAAGAGTCGGTCGAGGAACAATGGGACATGGAAGGGCTGGAGCGCGCCCTCGCCTCCGAACTGCAGATCGCCGCCCCGGTGGCCCAGTGGTTCAAGGACGAGCCGACCCTGTCCGACGAGGAAATCCTCGAGCGCATCACCAAGGGCGCCGACGAGGTCTATCAGGCCAAGGTCGAACTGGTCGGTGCCTCCACCTTCCACCAGTTCGAGCGCAACGTCATGCTGCAGTCGCTCGACAGCCACTGGCGCGAGCACCTGGCGGCGCTGGACCATCTGCGCCAGGGCATCCACCTGCGCGGCTACGCCCAGAAGAACCCGAAGCAGGAATACAAGCGCGAGGCTTTCGAGCTGTTCGAGGGCTTGCTCGATCTTGTTCGCCGCGAAGTGACCCGCATTGTCTACACCGTGCAGATCCGTTCGCAGGAAGACGTCGAGGAAACCGCGCCGCACGCCGACGTGCAGAACGTGCAGTACCAGCATGCCGGCTACGACGAGGCGCTGGGCGAGGGCGAAGCGCAGCCGCAGGCGGTGGCGCCGGCCGATGCCGGTCCGAAGATCGGTCGCAACGACCCCTGCCCCTGCGGTTCGGGCAAGAAGTACAAGCACTGCCACGGAAAGCTGAGCTAGTTGTTGGTCATTAGTCGTTAGCCGTTAGCAAAATCTGGAGGCCAGCCAAGTGCTGGCCTCGATCCTATCAACGCGATCCTGGATCCTAAAATGCCTGTGAATTACGCCACCCCCGCTGCCGATCAACTCTTTCCGGTGGCCGGTGTCCGCCTCGGCGTTGCCGAAGCCGAAATCCGCAAGAAAAATCGTCGCGACCTGACCCTGGTCGCGCTCGACGCCGGTTGCACCGTGGCTGGCGTATTCACGCTGAACCGCTTCTGCGCCGCACCGGTGCAGCTGTGCCGCAAGCATCTCGCCGGCGGCCAGGAAATCCGCGCGCTGGTCGTCAATACCGGCATCGCCAACGCCGGCACCGGCGAACCGGGTCGCCAGACGGCGCAGGCCAGCTGCAATGCCGTCGGCGAACTGCTGGGCATCGCCGCCGACCAGGTTTTGCCGTTCTCGACCGGCGTCATCCTCGAGCCGCTGCCGGTCGACCGCCTGAAGGCCGGCCTGCCGGCCGCCCAGGCCGATCTGAAGGCCGACAACTGGCATGCCGCCGCCCACGCCATCATGACCACCGATACCGTCGCCAAGGCAGCGTCGCGCCGGGTCACGGTCGGTGGCAAGACGATCACCGTTTCCGGCATCTCCAAGGGCGCCGGCATGATCAAGCCGAACATGGCGACCATGCTCGGCTTCCTCGCCACCGACGCCGGCATTGCCCAGCCGCTGCTCGACAGCCTGGTCAAGGAGGCTGCCGACTCCTCGTTCAACTGCATCACCGTCGATGGCGACACCTCGACCAACGACTCCTACGTGATGGTCGCCACCGGCCAGTCGGGCGCCCGCTTCGCCGCCGAAAGCGACGCCGGCTGGGCCGAGGTCAAGGCCGCCATCGTTGCCGTGTCGGTCGAGCTGGCGCAGGCCATCGTCCGCGACGGCGAGGGCGCCACCAAGTTCATCACCGTTGCCGTGCAGGGCGGCAGGAACGTCGAGGAATGCCGCCAGGTCGGCTATGCCATCGGCCACTCGCCGCTGGTCAAGACGGCCTTCTTCGCCTCCGACCCCAACCTCGGCCGCATCCTGGCCGCCGTCGGCTATGCCGGCATTGCCGATCTCGATGTCGATGCCGTCAAGGTGTGGCTCGACGACGTGCTGGTGGCCGAGAACGGCGGCCGTGCCGCCGCCTACCAGGAAGCCGACGGGGCGCGCGTCATGGCGCAGGCCGAAATCACGGTGCGTGTCGATCTCGGCCGGGGCGAAGCCCGGGCCAGCGTCTATACCTGCGACTTCTCGTACGACTACGTCAAGATCAACGCCGACTACCGCAGCTGATCCGCCTGTCGCGGAGCGATCCGGCTGGCGGCCTGACTGGAGTTAAACCGATGACCGACATTCGCCGCGATCTGGCCAGGAATACCCTGGCCATCCTCTGCATTCTCGGGCTGATCGGCCTCAGCCTGTGGGTATTGCGCCCATTCCTGGCCGCCGCGGTGTGGGCGGCGATGCTGGTCGTCGCCACCTGGCCTTTGTTTGTCGGCCTGGAGGATCGTCTGGGCAAGCGGCGCGGCATCGCCGTGCTGATCATGAGCCTGGGCATGCTGCTCCTGCTCGTGCTGCCCTTGTGGCTGGCCCTGGATACCATTCTCGATCATTCCGCAGCGCTGTCGGCGGCCGGCAAGTCGGTCGCGGCCAATGGCCTGCCGCCGCCGCCTGCCTGGGTTGGTGCCCTGCCGCTGGTCGGCGAGCGCCTGGCCTCCGGGTGGAGCCAGCTGGCGGCCGGCGGGGCGGCGGGTGTCGTGGCCAAGGCAACGCCCCATGCCGCCGATGCCGGCAAGTGGGTGCTCACTCAAGTGGGTGGTTTGGGCGGCATGCTGATCCAGTTCCTGCTCGTCGTCACCATCTCGGCCATCTTCTATTCCGGCGGCGAAACGGGGGCGCGCATGGCGCGCCGTTTCGGTCGCCGGCTGGCCGGCGAGCGGGGCGAGAATTCGATCGTCCTGGCCGGCCAGGCGATTCGCGGCGTGGCCCTCGGCGTCGGCGTGACGGCCATCGTGCAGACCGTACTCGGCGGGATCGGGCTGGCCGTCGCCGGCGTGCCTTTCGCTTCGCTGCTGTCGGCGCTGATGCTGATGCTGTGCATCGCCCAGATCGGCCCGATGCTGGTGCTGCTGCCCGCCGTCGGCTGGATGTTTTGGACGGGCGATACCGGCTGGGCGACCTTCCTGCTGGTGTGGAGCCTGGTCGTCGGCACCCTCGACAACTTCCTGCGCCCGATGCTGATCAAGCGCGGCGCCGACCTGCCGCTGCTGCTGATCTTTGCCGGGGTCATCGGCGGCATGCTGGGTTTCGGCCTGATCGGCATTTTCGTCGGCCCGGTGGTGCTGGCCGTGACCTATACGCTGATGCTGGCCTGGATCGAGGATGCCCTCGGCAAGGACCAGCCGCCGGCCGTCGCGGCCGGGCCGGAAACGCCCGCCTCAGAGTCGGCGCAGGCGGATCGTCCGGAACCAGCCGCCGGCTAGGGCGGCCTGGTCGTCCTCCAGCGCCAGCGCGGGCGCCGCGACGAGCAAATCCTCGAACACGACATCGAGCCGCGTCGCGACGCGGCGCATCAGCGGATTGACCAGGCGCCGCATGAGCGCCGGCTGGCCGCGGCGCAGGAACTTGTCGAATACCAGGATGCTGCCGCCGGGGCGCACGACGCGGGCAATCTCGGCCAGGCAGTCGGCCGGTTGCGGGACGACGGCCAGGATCAGGTGCAGTACGGCGCTGTCGAATGCGGCGTCGGCGAAGGGCAGGCGCTGGGCGTCGCCCTGCACCGCTGCGAAGTCGACGTCCACGGCGCGCGGCAGGGCGCGGCGCAGCATGGCGTCGGTCAGGTCGAGGCCGACGTAGCGGTGACCGCCGGGCAGGTAGGGCAGGTCGAGCCCGGTGCCGATGCCGGCCAGCAGCACGCGCCCCGCCTCGGCCGGCAGCGCGCAAAGGCTGCGCTGGCGGGCGCTGCGGGTCACCCGGTCGATCGCCGCGTCGTAGAACGGGGCGATCAGGGTATAGCTGTGCTTGAGGCTCAATGCAGGGCGCGCGGGCTGGCCAGCACGAATTCGGGAATCTCCGCCTCGAAGTGGGTGCCGTCCTCGGCCACCATCTGGTAGCTGCCCTTCATGGTGCCGATCGGCGTCGTCAGGGACGAGCCGCTGGTGTATTGAAAGCTCTCGCCGGGCTGCAGCAGCGGCTGCTTGCCGACGACGCCCAGGCCGCGCACTTCCTGCACCTCGTTGTGGGCATCGGTGATGATCCAGTGCCGGGAAACCAGCTGGGCCGGCATTTCTCCGGTGTTTCTGATGGTGATCGTATAGGCAAAGATGTAACGGTCATTGTCCGGATCGGACTGATCCGGAATGAACTGCGGCAGGGGGCTGACTTCGATTCGGTACTTGTTGTCGGGCATGGGATAATTTCGTTCGTTATTGTTCAGGGAAACATCATGTCAGCCAAAGATTACGTCATTGCACCGAGCATTCTGTCCGCCAATTTCGCCAAGCTGGGCGAAGAAGTGGCCAACGTCATCGCCTCGGGGGCCGACTGGATACACTTTGACGTGATGGACAACCATTATGTTCCCAACCTGACCATCGGGCCGCTGGTTTGCGAAGCGATCCGGCCGTGCACCACGGCGCCGATCGACGTGCACCTGATGGTCAAGCCGGTGGACCGCATCATCCCCGATTTCGTGAAAGGCGGGGCCAACATCATCACCTTCCACCCGGAAGCCTCGCACCACATCGACCGCAGCCTGTCGCTGATCCGCGAAGGCGGCTGCCAGGCCGGCCTGGTCTTCAACCCGGCGACGCCGCTCGACCACATGGACTACGTCATGGACAAGCTCGACGTCATCCTGCTGATGAGCGTGAACCCCGGCTTCGGCGGCCAGAAGTTCATTCCCGGCACGCTGGCCAAGGCGAGGCAGGCCCGTGCCAAGCTCGATGCCTACGAACGCGAAAGCGGCCGGCGCATCCGGCTGGAGATCGACGGCGGCGTGAATGTCGGCAACATCGCCGAGATCGCCCGCGCCGGGGTCGATGCCTTCGTCGCCGGCTCGGCCGTCTATGGTGCCGGCAAGGACAGCGACGCGCACCGCTACGACTCGATCATCGGCGCCCTGCGCGGCGAACTGGCCAAGGTTTAGTCCTTTCGTCGCCGTCCGGCGATCCGCCGCGGTCGCTGCCTACTCCAGATAAATGTCATAATTCGCCGCCCGGGTTCGCGCCCGGCGGTTCATTGTCAAACATTCTGAGGGGGCGTCGATGTCCTTGTTTTCCGGGCGGCTGAATATTCGGGTCCTGGCCCTGCTGATCGCCGTTGGCGCGGCCATTGCGGGGCTTCTCCATTATTACGTTCCGGCGACCGACGGTGGCGCAGGCGGCGATGCCGGTCCCTTCGAGATCGCCGACGTCGCCAATCGCGACTTCGAAGGCGCACCGGCGCTGGCCTTGAGTTTTACCCATCCGATGAGCGCCCGGGGCAGCTACGACGACACGATCCAGGTCTTCGAAATGCCGCCGCGTGCAGCCGATGGCGTCAGGGCGGCTCGCAATGACGACGAGGAGGGCGGGTTCGACGACGAGCAGGCGCCGGGCATCGCCAATCCGCAGGTCAGCACCAAGGACGAGGACGTCAGGACCGACGGCGGCAAGCTGGTCAAGGGCGCCTGGGTCGTCGGCGACAACCCGCGCCTCCTCTACTTTCCGCACATCAAGCCGCAGACGCGCTACGTGATCCGCGTCGCGGCCGGCCTGCCGGCCGCTTCGGGCGAGAAACTGGCGGCCGAGGGGCGCTATTCGATCCTCACCGCCACGGTTTCGCCGGCCTACTATTTCCCGAGCCGCGGCATGGTCCTGCCGGCCAAACAGAACGGCGGGCTGCCGGTGATGACGGTCAACGTGCCGGAAGTCGACATCCAGTTCCTGCGCGTCAAGCCGGACCAGCTGCCGCGCTTCCTCGACAAGGTGATCAGCGGCCC
The DNA here is from genome assembly GCF_945957265.1 of uncultured Dechloromonas sp. GTDB lineage: Bacteria > Pseudomonadota > Gammaproteobacteria > Burkholderiales > Rhodocyclaceae > Azonexus. The sequence continues at coordinate 25,720 of NZ_CAMFKO010000011.1, read as the reverse complement.
GCGCAAGGCGCCCAACCGCCGCCAGAACGACGAGGATGGTTTTGCCTACGACGAGGACACCGACTGGCGTGCCACCGACCTCAAGGGGGCGATCAGCAACTGGTCGCTCGACGCCATGCACAAGCTCACCGACAGCGTTTTCGTCGGGCGCTTCCTGACCGAGCAGAAGCCCAACAAGCGCAACGTGACCTTCATTCCGGTCGAGGAAATCAAGGAGCTGCGCGAGCCCGGCATCTACATCGCGGTGATGAGCCTGCCCAACCGCTTCCGCCATGACTACCAGGTCACCTATTTCTACGTCAGCGACCTCGGCCTCGCCACCCGGCTGTTCGCCAAGGGGGCGGATGCCTACGTCAGCTCGCTGACCACGGGTAAGGCGGTATCCGGCATCGAAGTGGCGTGGATGGACGAAAACGCCAAGGTCGTCGCCCGCGCCGAAACCGACGGCAACGGCCGTGCCGCCTTTGCCGAACGCCCGGCCGGCGCCAGGGTCGTCGTCGCCCGCCAGGGGCAGCAGATCTCGATGATCACCCTCAAGGAGCCGGCGCTCGACCTCTCCGAATACGATGTCGCCGGCCTGCCGGGCCGTCCGGTGCGCCTGTTCGCCTACTCCGGCCGCAACCTCTATCGGCCGGGCGAGCAGTTCGATCTCTCGGTGCTGGCCCGCGACGCCGACGGCCGGCCGGTCGCGCCGCAGCCGATCCAGGCCATCCTGCGCCGCCCCGACGGCAAGAGCCAGTTCACCGCCACCTGGCAGCCCGACGCCAGACTGGGCGGCTACTACCAGAGCCGCATCGAGCTGCCGGTCGATGCGCCGACCGGCTTCTGGACGCTGGAACTGCGCGCCGACCCGGCCGACAAGCTGGCGACGACCAGCTACCGCTTCGGCGTCGAGGAGTTCATGCCCGAGCGCATGAAGCTCGACCTGACGAGCAAGCAGGCCACGGTGTCGCCCGACGACAGCCTGAGCGTCGCGGTCAAGGGCGCCTATCTCTACGGCGCGCCGGCCGCCGGCAACCAATTGCTCGGCGTTGCCGTGTTCGAACGGCAGAAGAATCCGCTCGCCCAGAAACTGCCGGGCTTCGAGTTCGGCGACACCAACGAGGACAGCCAGCGCGAGCGCGTCGAGCTGGAACAGAACGTCCTCGACGAGAACGGCGACCTGAGTCTCGACGTCGACCTGTCGCCGGCCAACGGCAAGCGCTCGCCCTATACCGTTCGTGCCACGCTGAGCCTGCTGGAAACCGGCGGTCGCCCGGTGGTGCGCAATTTCGAACGCGTCATCTGGCCGGCGCCGGTGCTGGTCGGCGTCCGTCCGCTGTTCGCCGGCGACTATGCCCGCGAAGGCAGCGTCGCGCAGTTCGAGGTCATCCGTGCCAACGCCGACGGCAAGCTGTTCGCCGGCAAGGCGCTGCCGGTCCGCCTGTTCCGCGAGAACCGCGACTACTACTGGCGTTTCGACGACCAGCGCGGCTGGCACAGCGGCTTCACCGAGACCGACGAACTGGTCGATACCGGCAGCGTCAGCATCGCCGACGGCGGACGCGGCAAGCTCGGCCTGCCGGTCAAGTACGGCCGCTACCGGCTGGAAATCACCGATCCGGAAACCCGGCAGCTCACCAAATACCGCTTCTACGCCGGCTGGAGCGCGCGCGGCGACGAAACCCAGGGCGTGCGTCCGGACCGTGTCGCGCTGAAGTTCGACAAGCCGGCCTACAAGGACGGCGAGACCGCGAAGCTGACCATCACCCCGCCGCATGCCGGCGAGGCGCTGGTCACCGTCGAGGGCGACAGGACCCTGTGGCTGAAGCGCGTCGCGGTGCCGGCCGATGGCACGACGCTCGACATTCCGGTGGACAAGGACTGGAAGCGCCACGATCTCTACGTGTCGGTGGCCGTGCTGCGCCCCGGCAACAGCGGCGAAAAGGTTACCCCGGCCCGTGCCCTGGGCCTGGCCCATCTGCCGCTCGAGCGCGGCGACCGCAAGTTGGCGGTCACGCTGGAGGCACCGAAGAAAATGCTGCCGGAAAGCAAGCTGAAGGTGAAGGTCAAGGTGCCGGCGGCGGCAGGCCAGAAGGCGATGGTGACGCTGTCGGCGGTCGATGTCGGCATCCTCAACATCACCCGCTACGCAACGCCCGATGCGCATGGCCATTTCTTCGGCAAGCAACGCTACGGCGCCGACCAGTACGACGTCTATGGCCGACTGATCGAGAAGATGGCCGGCCAGAAGGGCAAGCTGAAGTTCGGCGGCGACGCCGCGCCCAAGGCGACCAAGAGCCTGCCCAAGAAGGTCCGGCTGGTCGACCTGTTCTCCGGCCCGGTCGAACTCAACGCCCAGGGCGAGGCAGAGGTGGCGCTCGACGTGCCCGACTTCAACGGCACGCTGCGCCTGATGGCTGTGGTTGCCGCGCCCGACAGGTTCGGCAATGCCGAGGCGGAAACCGTGGTCGCCGCGCCGCTGGTCGCCGAGCTGATGACGCCGCGCTTCCTGACCGTCGGCGACAACGCCACCGTCGCGCTCGACCTGCACAACCTGTCGGGCGAAGCGCAGAAGCTCAAGGTCCGCGTCATCAACGGCGACGGACTGAAGGTGGCGAACGCCGAACGCGAACTGGAACTCAAGGACCAGCAGAAGCAGACCCTGCGCTTCGCCGTCGAGGCGGGCAGCGCCTTCGGTCTGACCGATGTGCGCGTGGCGGTGAGCGGCACCGGCGGCCTCAAGCTGGAGCGCAGCTTCGGCCTGCAGGTCCAGGCGGCGACGCCCCAACAGCAGGTCATGAAACTGCTGGCGGTCGGGCCGGGCGAAAGCGTCGACATCAAGGAAGCCGAGCTGGGCGGTTTCATCAGGAGCACCGTGCAGTCGCACCTGGTGATTTCCGACAAGGCGCCGATCGACGTGCGCGGCGCCATCCAGGGCTTGCTGACCTACCCCTACGGCTGCGCCGAGCAGACCACGTCGACGGCCTACCCGCACGTGCTGGTCGACGAGGAGGGCGCCAGGCTGTTCGGCCTCAAGGCCTACAGCCGCGAGCAGCGGGCCGACATGCTGGGCAAGGCGATTGCCCGCCTCGGCGCGATGCAGGCGCCGAACGGCGGCTTCAGCCTGTGGGGCAACGTCTCCGAGTACCAGTACTGGCTGTCGGCCTATGTCGGCAACTTCCTGCTCGATGCCCGCGAACAGGGCTTCGACGTGCCGGAGGCGATGCACAGGAACGCCATGGAATTCCTGCTCAAGAACCTGCAGGAAGGCGCCGCCGGACTGCCGAGCGGCAAGGTGGTCTATCGCGACAACGGCTGGCAGGACTACCGCTACGCCGGTTCCGGCCGCTTCGGCGTGCTGGCCTACGGCGGCTACGTGCTGGCCCGCGAATCGAAGGCGCCGCTGTCCACGCTGCGCCAGATGTTCGAGCTGCGCGAGCAGGCGCATTCGGGGCTGGCCCTGGTCCATCTCGGCCTGGCACTCAAGCTGATGGGCGACGAAACCCGCGCCCAGACGGCGCTGGCCGAAGGCGTCAAGAAGAGCCGCGACGCCGGCTACTGGTGGGGCGACTACGGCAGCCCGCTGCGCGATGCGGCGCTGTCGTATGCGCTGCTCGAACGCCACAAGCTCAAGGTCGAGGGCAAGGACAATCTGGTCGCCATCGCCGCCGCGGAGCTGGGCAAGAATCGCTACACCAGCACGCAGGAAAAACTTGCGCTGTTCCTGCTCGGCCGCAATTTCGCTGGCAAGACGGGGGGTGAAACAACTTGGAGCGCCGAGTTCGCCGGCAAGGACAAGCCGGAAAGCGTCACCGCCTCGGGCAACCTGGTCTACCCGCTGACGGCGTCAGCACTGCAGGGCGGCGTGCGCCTCAAGAACACGCACAAGGACAAGCTCTACCTGCAGCTCAGCCTGAGCGGCCACCCGGCGAAGATGCCGGCCAACCGCGACGACGCCATCGCCCTGTCGCGCGACCTGTTCGAGGCCGACGGCAAACCGCTGCGGCCGCGGGCGCTGCGCGTCGGCGAATCGGTGATCGTGCGCATCAACGTCAATCCGCGGAGCTGGGTGAATACCGGCATGGTCGTCGACAAGATCCCGGCCGGGCTGGAAATCGAGAACCTCAACATCGCGCAGGGCGAGGGCATCGCCAGCACGACCATCGACCGGGTCAATCCGGCCGAGGCGATGCAGGACCCGCGCATTCAGCATGTCGAGTTCCGCGACGACCGTTTCGTCGTCGCCGCCCGCCTGCAGGGCAAGCTGAGCCTGTTCTACCGGGCGCGCGTGGTGACGCCGGGCAGGTTCGTCTTTCCGCCGGTCTACGCCGAGGATATGTACCGTCCGGACGTCTATGGCCTGGCCACCGGCGAGGCGACGCTGACCGTCACCGACGGCCGGGAGAAGGCGGCCTCGGGCACGCCGGCCGCCAAGCCCTGAGCGTGGCGTGACGGGCGAGGGGGGCTTCGCATTCTGGCGCGGCAGGCTGCAACGCCTGCCGCGCCGGGTGTGGCTCGTCCTTGCCGTGCTGGTCTTGCTGCTGGTGCTCGACCGCGCCTTCCCGCCCCGGGTGCCCGGCCGCGATGCGCCGAATGCGCTGCTCATCGTCGCCCGCGACGGCACGCCGCTGCGCGCCTTTCCCGACCGCGACCACGTCTGGCGGCATCCGGTGACGCTGGCCGAGGTGTCGCCGCGCTATCTCGAGGCGCTGGAAGGCTATGAGGACCGCTGGTTCCACTGGCATCCCGGCGTCAATCCGCTGGCCCTGGCCCGCGCGGCATGGCAATGGGCGCGCCACGGCCATGTCGTTTCCGGCGGCTCGACGCTGACCATGCAGGTGGCGCGCATCCTCGAACCCATGCCCAAGACCGTGCCGGGCAAGCTCGGGCAGATCCTGCGCGCCCTGCAGCTGGAAGCCCATTACAGCAAGGACGAAATCCTCGGCATCTACGTCAATTACGCGCCGATGGGCGGCGTCCTCGAGGGCGTCGAAGCCGCCAGCCGCGCCTATCTCGGCAAGCCGGCCCGGCTGCTGAGCCATGCCGATGCCGCGCTGCTCACCGTGCTGCCGCAGGCGCCGTCACGCTTGCGCCCAGACCGCCAGTCCGAGCGCGCCCGTTTGGCCCGGGACAAGGTGCTGCAACGCATGGCCGGCACATGGTCCGAGGCCGATATCCGGGATGCGCTGCAGGAGCCGGTGGTCGCCCAGACGGTACGCGATCCGCTGCTGGCGCCCCTGCTCGCCGAGCGTTTGCGCAAGGAGGCGGCCGGCTGCCAGCGACTCGACACGACCATCGACGCCCAGGCGCAGCAGAGGGTCGAGCTGTTGCTGGCGCATCGCCTCGGCGCCTTGCCGCCGCGCGTCTCGATGGCGGCGCTGGTGGTCGACAACGAGACGCTGGAGGTCCGCGCCTACGCCGGTTCGGCCGATTTCGCCGATGCCGACCGCTTCGCCCACGTCGACATGGTGCGTGCCTCGCGGTCGCCGGGTTCGACGCTCAAGCCCTTCCTCTACGGCCTGGCGCTGGATGAAGGCCTGATCCATTCCGAATCGCTGCTCGGCGACGTGCCGCAGTCCTTCGGCGGCTACCAGCCGGGCAACTTCCAGCAAAGCTTCCACGGCCCGGTCAGCGTTTCCGAGGCGCTGGTCAAGTCGCTCAACGTGCCGGCCGTCGAGGTGCTCGAACGCCTCGATCCCAACCGTTTCGTCGCGGCGCTGCGCCGCGGCGGGCTGAAGCTCGATTTCCCGAAGGGCGAGTCGCCCAACCTGTCGGTCATCCTCGGCGGCGCCGGCACCTCGCTGGAACAGCTGGTCGGCGCCTACACCGCCTTCGCCCGCCAGGGCATGGCCGGCAAGCCGCGCTATACGCCGGAGGCGCCCCGGGTCGAGCAGCGCATGCTCTCCGCCGGCGCCGCCTTCATCATTCGCGACATTCTCGAATCCGGCGGCCCGGTCGGCCGGGCGGTCGAGGCCGGCAGCGGCATCCGGCGCGGCATCGCGTGGAAGACCGGCACCAGCTTCGGCTTTCGCGATGCCTGGGCGGTCGGCGTTTCCGACCGGCTGACGGTCGGCGTCTGGGTCGGCCGGCCGGATGGCACGCCGAATCCCGGTTTCTTCGGCGCCAACATCGCGGCGCCGCTGCTGGTCGATATCTTCAGCGCCCTCGACCAGCAGCCGGCGGTCACCCGCACGCCGCCGCCGTCGGTCGGCCAGCGGAAAGTGTGCTGGCCGCTGGGCGGGCGCTACGATTCGGCGGAGGAAGGGCTGTGCCACCGGCAGGCGCTGGCCTGGCTGCTCAACGACACGGCGCCGCCGACCTTCCCGGATCGCCTGCGCAGCGGCGAGATGCGTTACCGCTACCAGGTCGATGCGGCGAGCGGCTTGCGCGTGACCCCGGCGTGCAGCGACCGGCCGCGCCGCGAGGTCGATGCAGCGCGCTGGCCGGCGGCGCTCGAGCCCTGGCTGGGGGCGGACCTGCGCCGCAAGGCGCTGCCGCCGGCCTGGGATGCGGGATGCCGCCAGCAGGCGGAGCCGGAGGCCGGGCTGCGTATTTCGGGCGTCACCGACGGCGAAGTCATCAGGCGCCTGCGCGCCGACCAGGAGCCGGTCATCCGCCTGGAGGTGCGCGGCCAGCGCGGACAGGTGTACTGGCTGCTCAACGGCAGGCTGCTTGCGCACCGCCCGGCCAGCCTGCCGTTCATCCATCGGCTGAGCGAAACGGGCCGTGTCGACATCACGGTGATGGACGAGCACGGGCGCTTCGACCGGGCCAGCATCAGCGTGCGCTAGGGCGGGCAGGCCGGCGGCGCTATATACTCGCTGTCTTCATCGTCTGCCGGTCCGCCCATCATGCATTTCCACTCAGTCACCTTCGACCTCGACGGTACCCTGCTCGACACCATCGCCGACCTGGCCGAAGGTTGCCGCCTGATGCTCGCCGACGTCGGTGCGCCGCCGCGCAGCCAGGCCGAGGTGCACAGCTTCGTCGGCAAGGGCATGGCCGTGCTGGTCGAGCGTTGCCTGACGCATGGGCAGGCGCCGACCGCCGAGGCGCTGCACGCCGCCATCGAGTCGTTCAAGCGCCACTACAGCGAGGTCAATGGCCGCTTCACGCAGATCTACCCGGGCGTACTGGAGGGCTTGGCGGCCTGGAAGGCGAGCGGCCTGAAAATGGGCGTCGTCACCAACAAGCCGGGGATGTTCACCGAGGCGCTGCTCGAGCGCATGGGCATGGCCGATTTCTTCGAAGTGATCGTCTCCGGCGACACCACGGCGCACAAGAAGCCGCACCCCGAACCCATCCTGCACGCCTGCCGCCTGTTCGGCGTGCGCCCGGACCGCAACCTGCATGTCGGCGACTCGGAAAACGACATCCTGGCCGCCCGCGCCGCCGGTTGCCCGACCTTCTGCGTGCCCTACGGCTACAACGAAGGCAAGCCGGTGGACAGTGCCGATTGCGATGCGCTAGTATCCGATTTGCTTGCCGCCTACCGGCAGGCGCTCACTTTCAAGACCTCCTGACGAAATGACCACCTTGCATCACTGGAACATCGAGCTTCGTTGGCGCCGCTGGCGTCCGTAATCATTCGCCCGTTTGGCGCCCGCGTGTCACGTCCGGCGCACCCCAGTTTTGCAACACCCCGTCATTTTGAGGCTTCCCATGACTGAAACCGAATTCAACGCGCTGGCCGCGCAAGGCTACAACCGCATCCCCGTTTCGCTGGAAACGTTTGCCGACCTCGACACGCCGCTGTCGATCTACATGAAGCTGGCCAACGGCCCCTACACCTACCTGCTCGAATCGGTGCAGGGCGGCGAGCGCTTCGGCCGCTACTCGATCATCGGCCTGGCCGCCTCGACGCGCATCGTGGTCAATGGCCACCAGGTGCTGGTGCTGACCGGCAACCGCATCGCCGAGCGCGAGGACGACACCAATCCGCTCGACTTCATCGGCAAGTACATGCAGCGCTTCCGCGCGCCGCCGGCCAGCGGCCTGCCGCGCTTCTGCGGCGGCCTGGTCGGCTGTTTCGGCTACGATACCGTGCGCTATGTCGAAACCCGCCTGACCCGCACCCACAAGCCCGACGAAATCGGTACGCCGGATATCGGCCTGCTGCTTTCCGAGGAACTGGCCGTCGTCGACAACCTGTCCGGCAAGCTGACCCTGATCGTTTACGCCGAGCCTGGCTTCCCCGGCGCCTACCAGAAGGCGCGCAGCCGCCTGAAGGAGCTGCTGGGCAAGCTGCGCATGCCGGTCACCCTGCCCAGCGAGCAGCCGGTGCATTCCGAAGCGGCGGTGTCCACCTTCGGCGAGGCCGCCTTCAAGCAGGCCGTGCTCAAGGCCAAGAGCTACATCACCGAAGGCGACATCATGCAGGTCGTGCTGTCGCAGCGCATGACCAAGCCGTTCCTGGCCAGCCCGCTGGCGCTGTACCGCACGCTGCGCAGCCTGAACCCGTCGCCCTACATGTTCTATTTCGACTTCGAGGACTACCACGTCGTCGGCGCCTCGCCGGAAATCCTGGTGCGCCTCGAAGGCGAGCGCGTCACCGTGCGGCCCATCGCCGGCACCCGCAAGCGCGGCGCTTCGCCGGAAGAGGATGCCGCGCTGGCCGCCGAACTGCTGGCTGACGAGAAGGAACGGGCCGAGCACACCCAGCTGCTCGATCTCGGCCGCAACGACTGCGGCCGCGTCGCCCGGGTCGGAACGGTCAAGCTGACCGAGAACATGATCGTCGAGCGCTATTCGCACGTGATGCACATCGTCTCCAACGTCGAAGGAAAGCTGCAACCCGGCCTCGACGCGCTCGACGTGCTGCGCGCCACCTTCCCGGCCGGCACCGTGTCCGGCGCACCGAAAGTGCGGGCCATGGAGATCATCGACGAGCTGGAGCCGGTCAAGCGCGGCATCTACGCCGGTTCGGTGGGCTATCTCAGCTTCAACGGCGACATGGACGTCGCCATCGCCATCCGCACCGGCGTGATCAAGGACAAGAAACTCCACGTCCAGGCCGGCGCCGGCATCGTCGCCGACTCGAACCCCGAATCGGAATGGCAGGAAACCCAGAACAAGGCCCGCGCCGTGCTGCGCGCCGCCGAGCTGGCCGAGCAGGGGCTGGATACGCGGATCAACTGAACTCAACGCCATTTGTGATGCAGAAGCCGCCTTCGGGCGGCTTTTTTCATGCGTTTCGACAGGCGGCTGTCGGAAAACCGACGGCGAATTTTTTGTTCCGTCGGTTTTCCGACGAACTGATCCCCTTGTTTTTCATAAAATCTTTTAAAAACAGCTTGTTGTCGTTTGTTATTGGCTCCGTTGTCCTTGGTACGGCATGTGCGTATGATGAATCGGGAAGCCGGAGGCGGCTTCATCTTTTCCGGAGACAAAATAATGAAACGTATCGTTCTCGCCGCTGCGGTCCTGGCCGCCTGCTCCTCGTCCGTCATCGCCCAGGAATCTCCCACGCTCAAGAAGATCAAGGAGACCGGCAGTATCACGCTCGGCCATCGCGAATCCTCGATTCCCTTCTCGTATTACGACGACAAGCAGCAGGTGATCGGTTATTCCCATGAGCTCATGCTCAGGGTGGTCGACGCCATCAAGAGCGAACTCAAGCTGGCCAAGCTCGATACCAAGCTGATGCCGGTCACCTCCGCCAACCGCATTACCCTCGTCCAGAACGGCACCGTCGACATCGAGTGTGGCTCGACGACCAACAACACCGAGCGCCAGAAGCAGGTGGCCTTCTCGACCAGCATCTTCGTCATCGGCACCAAGCTGATGACCAAGAAAGAGTCCGGGGTCAAGGACTTCCCCGATCTCGCCGGGAAGAACGTCGTCACGACGGCGGGTACCACGTCCGAGCGCCTGATCCGCAAGATGAACGAGGAAAAGCAGCTGAAGATGAACGTCATCTCGGCCAAGGATCATGGCGAATCCTTCCTGACGCTGGAAACCGGCCGGGCCGTGGCCTTCATGATGGACGACGCGCTGCTCTATGGCGAAATGGCCAAGGCCAAGCGGGCAAGCGACTGGGTGGTGGTCGGTACGGCGCAATCCAAGGAAGCCTACGGCTGCATGCTGCGCAAGGAGGATCCGGGGTTCAAGAGGCTGGTCGATGCCGCCCTGACCAAGGCGCTGACCTCCGGCGACGCCGAGAAGATCTACGCCAAGTGGTTCATGAATCCGATCCCGCCCAAGGGCCTGAATCTCAACATGCCGCTCTCCGACGACATGAAAGCCCTGATGAAGGCTCCGAACGACAAGGCTTTCGAGTAATTCTGGCGGATTCCGGGGGGGCGACACCCCGGGATGCGTTTCGGGAAAGGGGTTTAGCATGAGCTACCAATGGAACTGGGGCGTCTTCCTGCAGCCGTCGGCTGCCGGGGACGATACCTATCTGGGCTGGATGTTCTCCGGCTTCAAAATGACCATCGCGCTGTCGCTGACAGCCTGGGTGCTGGCGCTGATGCTCGGGGCGCTGGTCGGCGTCCTGCGCACGGTGCCGAACAAGACGCTGGCGGGCATCGCCACAGCCTATGTCGAGCTTTTCCGCAACGTGCCGCTGCTGGTCCAGTTGTTCATCTGGTACTTCGTGCTGCCGGAACTGTTGCCGGCCAGCATCGGCGACGCCTACAAGCAGTCCAATCCGGTACTGCAGCAGTTCCTCGCCTCGATGGTCTGCCTCGGCCTGTTCACCAGCGCCCGTGTCGCGGAGCAGGTGCGTGCCGGCATCAATTCCTTGCCCAGGGGGCAGAAGAATGCCGGCCTGGCCCTCGGCTTCACGCTGCCGCAGACCTACCGCCACGTGATGTTGCCCATGGCTTTCAGGCTGGTCGTGCCGCCGCTGACCTCCGAATTCCTCAATATCTTCAAGAACTCCGCCGTCTGCTCGACCATCGGCCTCCTCGAACTGGCTGCCCAGGGCCGCCAGCTGGTCGATTACACGGCCCAGCCCTACGAGTCCTTCATCGCCGTGACGCTGTCCTACATCATCATCAACGTTACCGTGATGACCCTGATGCACAGGTTCGAGAAGCGGATTGCAGTGCCCGGCTACATCGGAGGTAAATCATGATCTACGAATTCGACTGGTCCTCCATTCCCGGCGCCTTGCCCTTCCTGTGGGACGGCATGAAGATATCGCTGGTCATCACCGCCCAGGCGGTCGTCGTCGGCATCGTCTGGGGCACCATCCTCGCCATGATGCGGCTGTCGTCGATCAAGCCGCTGTCGTGGTTCGCCGCCGGCTACGTCAACCTGTTCCGCGCCGTGCCGCTGGTCATGGTGCTGCTCTGGTTCTTCCTGATCGTGCCGGAGTTCGTTGGGCAGCTGTTCAACATTCCGAAGGGGACTGACCTGCGCTTGTCGTCGGCCATGGCCGGTTTTGCCCTGTTCGAAGCAGCCTACTACTCGGAGATCATCCGCGCCGGCATCCAGAGCGTGCCGAAGGGCCAGATTGCCGCCGCCTCGGCGCTCGGTATGACCTATGGCCAGTCCATGCGCCTCGTCGTGCTGCCGCAGGCCTTCCGCAACATGGTGCCGCTGCTCCTGACCCAGGCCATCATCCTCTTCCAGGACACCTCTCTGGTCTATGTTTCCGCGCTGGCCGACTTCTTTGGCGCCGCCTACAAGGTCGGCGACCGCGATGGCCGCCTGGTCGAGTTGCTGCTGTTTGCCGGCGCCGTCTATTTCGTCATCTGCTTCAGCGCTTCGCAGTTGGTGAAGCGCCTCCAGAAAAAATACACCCCGGCCTGAGCGCCGCCCAAGGAGACACTCCATGATCAACATCACCAACGTGAGCAAGCATTACGGCAGTTTCCAGGTGCTCAAGGACTGCACCACCTCGGTCGCCAAGGGCGAGGTCATCGTCGTCTGCGGTCCGTCCGGCTCCGGCAAGTCGACCCTGATCAAGTGCGTCAATGGCCTGGAACCCTTCCAGGCCGGCGAAATCATCGTCGACGGCACCTCGGTCGGCGATCCGAAGACCAACCTGTCCAAGCTGCGCGCCCGGGTCGGGATGGTTTTCCAGAACTTCGAATTGTTCCCGCACATGAGCATCACCCAGAACCTGGCCATTGCCCAGGTCAAGGTGCTCGGCCGCAGCCAGGACGAGGCGATGGACAAGGGGCTCAAGCTGCTCGAGCGGGTCGGCCTCAAGGCGCACGCAGCCAAGTTTCCCGGGCAGCTCTCCGGCGGCCAGCAGCAACGTGTGGCCATTGCCCGGGCGCTGGCCATGGACCCGATCTGCATGCTTTTCGACGAGCCGACCTCGGCGCTCGACCCGGAAATGGTCAACGAGGTGCTCGACGTCATGACCGAACTGGCCCACGAAGGCATGACCATGATGTGCGTGACCCACGAAATGGGCTTCGCCCGGCGCGTTGCCGACCGGGTGATCTTCATGGACCAGGGCGCCATCGTCGAGGATGACGACAAGGAAACCTTCTTCGCCAACCCGCGCTCGCAGCGTGCGCAGAGCTTCCTGGCGAAGATCCTGCACCACTGAGAAAACCTTCGATGACGAACGAAGCCTTGGCGCGTATGGCACTCAGTTTCTTCCTCGGCGGCATGGTCAGTCTGCTGACCATGACCAATCCGCTGTCGAAGATACCGGTCTTCCTGTCGCTGTCGGTCGGCGTGCCGTCGCTGACAGCCAACCGGGAGGCGCTCAGGGCTTGTCTGTATGCCTTTCTGTTGCTTACGGTTGGATTGTTCGCGGGCGTTGCCGTCCTCGAAGTCTTCGGTATTTCCTACGGGGCGTTGCGCATTGCCGGCGGGCTCACGGTAGCCATGATTGGCTACCGCATGCTGTTCGATACGGTCGAACCGGCGGCACAGTCAGCTTCCGGCGGCAGCTTCGCCTTTTTTCCACTGGCCATGCCGGGTATTGCGGGACCCGGAGCCTTGGCGACAGTGATCGGCATCTCGACCGAGATTGCCGAGCTGTCGGGTGGCCTGCTGCGGGCGACTGCCTACGGGGCGACGGTGGCCGGCATTGCCGTGACCTGTCTGGCGATCTGGCTGGTGCTGCGTTCCGCGCGCTGGGCGTCGCGCTGGCTGGGCAGGGAAGGGGTGAATGTGGTCAGTCGGCTGACCGGCTTCCTGCTCGTCTGCATCGGTGTCCAGTTTGTCGGCTCGGGTGTGCGCACCTTCATGGCGGGCGCCTGAGCGGCGCTTCGCCGTCGCGACCCTCAAGGCCATGCCCCCTACCCTTCCGCATCCGCATCGTGCGCTCGGCCTGGCCATGCTGCTGGCCGTTCTGGCGCTCCTCGGCCTGCTCACCTACCGTCTGTCCGAGCACTTTGGCATCGAACGGATGCGCGATGCCACCAGCCATCAGCTGGATATCCTGGCGGCGGCCATCGATAGCGAAGTGACGCGTCACGCCTCCATCCCCAACGCCATCGAACTGAATCCCGACATACTCGCCCTCTTGCGGGCGTCGACCGAGCAACAGGATGTCCGGCAGGGTGCAGCCAACCATTTCCTGCAGAAGCTGAACGATCATCTGGGCGGCCCGGCCATCTTCGTGCTCGATACCGGCGGCCGGGTGCTGGCTTCCAGCGACTGGATATTTTCCGACAACCTGCTGGGTTCCGATCTCTCCTACATGCCGTTTTTCCGCGATGCCGTGCAGGGAACGCCGGCGCGTCACTATGCAATCGACCCCGCCCGTCAGGAACCGGGTTATTACTTCGCGCTTCCGATTCGCGACGAAAGGCAGGATTGGCGGGTGATTGGCGTAGCCGTCGTCAAGTCAGGCCTGCGCGAGCTGGAAAGGCGTTGGCTGGCTCAGGAAGCCCCGGCATTGATCGTTGACGGCAACGATCTTGTCCTCCTCGCATCGCCGCCCGAGTGGCGCTATGCGACGCTGAGGCCAAATGAGCGCACGACACTGGATCAGATCGGACGTCAGCAGTTTGCCGGCCAGCGCCTGGGTGAACTCAGTCTCGATATCGATCTCTCGGGGGCGGGAGAGGGGACGCTGGTTCGCCTGCCCAAGCATTTGCGGGGCGATTTGCAGGCTTTGAAGGGGGAGCGCCAGTACCTGGCCTTGTCTCGCCACCTGCCGGGAACAGCGTGGCGGATCGTTGTCTTTTCCGATCTGCGTCCGGTCGGCGTACAGGCGGCCACGCATGCGGCGCTCGGCATCGCGGCCTTCGGCTGCATGCTGCTCGGCGTGCTCTATGCCCGGCAGCGCCGGCGTCTGGCACGTGGCCGGGAAGAGGCGCGGGCGCTGCTCGAACGGGCCAACCACGAGCTCGAACGCAAGGTCGAGGAACGTACGGCCGATCTGTCTGAGGCGGTTTCCGGCTTGCAGCGCGAGGTTGTCGAGCGCCAGCGTGCCGAGCAGACGCTGCGTGCCGCCCAGGATGAACTCGTGCAGGCCGCCAAGCTGGCGGTTCTCGGACAGATGGCCACCGGCATCACGCACGAGCTGAGTCAGCCGCTCGGGGCGATCCGTGCGCTGGCAGCGAATGCCGTGGAGTTCATGCGGCGTGGCGACATGGCGACCACCGAGAAAAACATGGCCATCGTCGAGCAGTTGATCGAGCAGATGGGGAGCATCATCGGTCAGTTGAAAACCTTCGCCCGCAAGTCGCCTGCCGTCTATTCGGCAGTCGATGTCGCGCAGGCCGTGGAGGGGGCGCTCTTCCTCTTCGACGTGCGTCTGAAACGGGAAAGCGTCACGGTTGAGCGCAATGTCGAACACGGAGCCTGGATTGCCTGGTGCGACCGCAATCGCCTGCAGCAGGTGCTGGTCAACCTGATCGGCAACGCACTTGACGCCATGCAGGGCGAGGTGGTGCGGCGTCTGGCTTTTTCGGTCGACAAGGCCAGCTCCGGGCAGTTGGCCCTCGCCGTCACCGACAGCGGTTGCGGTTTCACGGAGGAAGCGCTCGCTCACCTGTTCGAGCCTTTCTTTACAACCAAGCAACCGGGCGAAGGCCTGGGGCTGGGTCTGACCATCTCGCGCGATATCCTGCGTGATTTCGGCGGCGATCTCCTGGCCGGCCCCGCGCCGGGAGGGGGCGCCCGCTTCGTCGTCCTCTTGCCGCCTCTTTTGGCCGAACATCGGGAACAAACCACATGAAAACGCCATTGAAAGTCCTGCTTGTCGAGGATGATCCGAATGTCCGGCTCGGCTGCGAGCAGGCGATGCAACTGGCCGGCATTGACGTCGTTGCCACTGCTTCGGGCGAAGAGGCGGAGCGGCACCTGACGCCGGATTTTCCCGGTATCGTGGTCACCGACATGCGTCTGCCGGGGATGAGCGGCATGGATTTGCTGCGCCGTGTCCGCGAGCAGGACGCGGACCTGCCGGTGATCATCATCACCGGCCACGGCGACGTGACGCTCGCCGTCGAAGCCATGCGGAACGGTGCCTACGACTTCATGCAGAAGCCTTTCTCCATCGACGATCTGGTCGATGTCGTGCGGCGGGCGCTGGAAAAGCGCGAACTCGTCCTCGAGGTCGAATCGCTGCGCCGCCGCCTGGATTATCGTGATGACCTCGAAGCGCGGCTCATCGGCCGTTCGCCGCAAATGCAGAAGGTGCGGCGCCTGATCCTCGATGTCGCCAATGCCGCGGTTGACGTGCTTATCGTCGGTGAAACGGGGACCGGCAAGGAAATGGTGGCGCGCTGCCTGCACGACCTGGCCCGTCCCGGCCAGGAAAACTACGTCGCCATCAACTGCGGCGGCATGGCCGACAACCTGCTCGACAGCGAACTCTTCGGTCACGAGCAGGGGGCCTTCACCGGGGCCCAGAAGCGTCGTATCGGCAAGATCGAATACGCCAGCGGCGGCACGCTTTTCCTCGATGAACTGGAGAGCATGCCGATGAACATGCAGATCAAGCTGTTGCGCGTACTGCAGGAACGCGTCATCGAGCGACTCGGCTCGAACCAGCTCATACCCGTGAATTGCCGGGTGGTCGCCGCCAGCAAGGAAGATCTCAAGGTCTGGTCGGAGCAAGGGAAGTTCCGGGCCGACCTGTACTACCGGCTCAACGTGGTGCGCATCGAGCTGCCGCCGCTGCGCGAGCGGCGCGAGGATATCCCGGCGCTCTACGACAGCTTCCTGCTGCACGCCGCCAAACGCTACAACCGCCCGCCGCCGCCCTTGACCCCGGAAACACTGCGTCGCCTGATGGCCCAGGACTGGCCGGGCAATATCCGTGAATTGCGCAACGCCGCCGAATGCCATGTCCTCGGCATTGGCGGGCAGGTGATCGGGAGCGGTGAGGCACCATCCCTGAGCGAAGCGGTCGAAAATTACGAGCGCTTGCTGATCGACGACGAGTTTTCTCGCCAGCAGGGCAATATCCAGCGTACCGCCGATGCCTTGCGCATCGCGCGCACGACCCTGCACGACAAGCTGAAGA
This sequence comes from uncultured Dechloromonas sp., assembly GCF_945957265.1. Classification (GTDB taxonomy): domain Bacteria; phylum Pseudomonadota; class Gammaproteobacteria; order Burkholderiales; family Rhodocyclaceae; genus Azonexus. The sequence goes on along the minus strand of NZ_CAMFKO010000011.1, from coordinate 9,345 downwards.
AATACGGCCTGATTTGAACCCGGCCTGCACCTTGAGGGGCGCTGCGATGTCGATCCGCTCGGCATCGCAGCGCCCGCTTGCGTCAGGGGCGCCGTTTAGAAAGCGTACTGATAGCCCAATGCCACGCCATAGGCGGAGTCGCCCGGGTTGATCACGTAGTTGCCGGCGGAACTGGTGCCCATCGGGACCAATGCCGAGCCAGCGGCGTTCTTGTGTGCCGAGACGATGCCGTAAACGCGGGATTGGGCGCTGATGCTTTCGACCCAGCCGATGGTCGCGACGCGTCCCTTGTCGTTCGGGCTCGCATCCTCGGTGTGGCCTTCGGCATACGCCAGCAGCAGTTGTCCGGTCAGGGTGGCGGCCGTCCGGCTGCCGATCATCCATTCGCGCCTGACCTTGTTGATTCCGCTGTCGTTGTCGGTCGCTGCGCGGCCAAAGCCGGCCAGCAGGCGGGTGTTGCGCAGCTGGTAACTGGCGCCGACAAACGTGTTCTTGATGACGGCGCTCGTCGAACTGTTGTGGTCGTCGCGCTGGTAGGCGGCGGTCAGGCCGAGCGGGCCATTTTCGTAATTGACGGCGAGCGCGGCGGCATCGGAGCTCCGGCCGGTTTCCCCGCCCAGCGCCAGCATCGCGGTGGCGCTCAAGCCGGCAAACTTCGGCGTGGCGTAGATGATGGAGCTGTCGAAGCGGGTGCCGCCGGTGCTGACGTTGCCGTCGGTGGTCGGGGAGCCGTAGCCCTGCTCGAAGGCATCGTAGGCAATCACGCTGTTGTACATCGGCGAATACTGGCGGCCGGCGGTGAGGCGTCCCCAGGTGTCGCTTTCGACCCCGGCGTAGGCCTGGCGACCGAAGAAGCGGCCGCCTTGGGCCAGCGTGCCCTTGTTGGCGAAGAAGCCGGCTTCCAGCTGATAGACGGCGCGCAGGCCTTCCTTGATGTCGGCCCCGCCTTTGACGCCCAGTCGGCTGCCGTTGAGGCCGCCGGATTCGAGGGCGAGACGGTCCCCCTTGTTGCCGCCGGAGTTGTATTCGGTGAACAGGTCGAGTTTGCCGTACAAGGCGGCGCTTGGGTTCCCGCCCAGGGCCGTGCCGGAGAGCAGCGGAACGCTGGTCGCGGCTGGGCGTGGTTCTTCCTTTTTGGCCTCGAGTTGGGCAATCCGGTCCTGCAATTTCTGCAGGGCTTGTTTCATGTCGTCCAGCTCGCTGGCCTGGGCGGCAACGGGAGACAGGCCGGCAATCAGGCCGGCGCCGGCCAGGGCAATAACGATTTTCTTCATGTGCTTGATCCTTTTTTCGAAATGAACGCCCCCCTGCCCGCAGCGAAACGCTGCAGCATGTACTTGGGCAAGGTGGTTTGCGCTCAGGCCGGCATCACGGCCGGCCCGGGCGATCTAGTGCTTACGATGAGGGAGAGGGCGGGAACTCAGTATTCCCAGAAAATGCGCTGCAGCTCCTTGCTGTCGCTGGTCTTGGTCAGCGCCACGGCAGCGAGGATTCGCGCCTTCTGCGGGTTCAGGTCATGGGCGACGACCCAGTCGTACTGGTCGTCCGGCTGCTCGGCGTTGCGCACGACGAAGCCGCCGGCATTGACGTGCGAGGAGCGGATGATCTGCACGCCCTTGCCGCGCAATTCGCGCAGGGCGGGAACGACACGGTTGCTCACCGAGCCGTTGCCGGTGCCGGCGTGGATGATGGCCTTGGCGCCCTTGTCGGCAAAGGCGCGATAGGCCGTGTCGTTGGCGTTGCCCTGGCCGTAGGCGATCTCGACGAGCGGCAGGCTGCCGATCTTGTCGATGTCGAATTCGGAATTGACCGTGTGGCGCTTGGCCGGCAGGCGGAACCAGTAGTTCCTGCCCTCGACCACCATGCCCAGCGGCCCCCACGGGCTCTTGAAGGCTTCGGTACGGATGTTGATCATCTTCGCGACGTCGCGGCCGCTGTTCAGTTCGTCGTTCATCGCGACCAGAACGCCCTTGCCGCGCGCATCGCGGCTGGCCGCCACGCTGACCGCGTTGAACAGGTTGAGCATGCCGTCCGCCGACATGGCGGTACCCGGGCGCATCGAGCCGACGACCACGATGGGCTTGTCGCTGCGAACCACGAGATTGAGGAAGTAGGCGGTTTCTTCCAGGGTGTCGGTGCCGTGGGTAACGACGATCCCGTCCACGTCGCCTTGCTTCGAGAGGTCGGAAACGCGTTTGGCGAGACTCAGCAGGTGCTCATTCGTGAAGCTCTCCGAAGCGATTTGGAAGACCTGCTCGCCGCGTATGCTGGCCACCTTGGCCAGTTCCGGTACCCCGGCGATCAGCTTGTCGACCGGTACCTTGGCGGCCTGGTAGGTCGCACTGTTGGTGGCTTCGGCGCCAGCGCCGGCAATCGTGCCGCCGGTGGCCAGGATCACGACGTTGGGCAAGCCGGCCCAGGCCGCGACGGAGGCAAGCAGTCCGGCGGCGATGAGCAGGCAACGAGAAATGGTGCGGTTCATTGAATCTCCTTGTTGATCTAATCGGGAAACCGGAGATCGGTTCCGTGCCTTCTGCATTGCACGCTGCGTGCCAGCAGAGGCGACAGGATCGGAGGTCGTTCAAGTCGTTGATTCGATTGCCCGGGGTGGCCGCAAATAGGCCGTCGGCTGTCGGTGGGCCGTGGGCGCGGCACTTTCGAGCCTCGGGTTTCCGACATCGGGCCGGGCCGGCGAATGTCGAGCCGGCCCTGTGCTACGTCAATCCGCCTTGTGCCAGGCCTCGTCGGCAGCCAGTTCGGCCGTCTGGCGGGCCGAGTAGGAACGCACGGTGCCCGATTCGAAATAGATGCGGGCGAGCAGTTCGGAGAGCACGCCGGTGGTGATGAAATGCACGCCGGCGATCAGGGTGCCGATGCCGACGATGAGCAGCGGGCGGCCGCCGATCGACTCGCCCAGCCCGAACTTGACCCAGCCCAGCCAGGCCAGCACCAGGCCGGAAATGGCGGTCAGCGCCAGGCCGATGCTGCCGAAGAAGTGGCCGGGGCGGGCGCGGAAGCGCATGAAGAAATAGACGGCGATGAGGTCGAGGATGACGCGGAAAGTGCGCGAAATGCCGTACTTCGACACGCCGGCCGTGCGCGGGTGGTGCGTCGTCGCCTCCTCGGCGATGCGGCGCGGCGTGGTCACGGTCGCCATCCAGGCCGGGATGAAGCGGTGCATTTCGCCGTACAGGCGGACGCGCTTGATCACGTCGCCGCGGTAGGCCTTCAGGCTGCAGCCGTAGTCGCGCAGCTTGACGCCGGTCATGCGGGCGATCAGGCGGTTGGCGATCTTCGACGGAATCTTGCGCAGGAACAGGCCGTCCTGGCGGTTCTGGCGCCAGCCGGCGACCAGGTCGAGGTCCTCGTTGAGCAGGCGGGCGACCATGCGCGGGATGTCGACCGGGTCGTTCTGCAGGTCGCCGTCCATGGTCACGATCACGTCGCCGCGGGCGGCGTCGAAACCGGCCTGCATGGCCGCCGTCTGCTTGAAATTGCGGGTCAGTTCGACGACGCGGACGTGCGGGCCGTATTCACGGGCGCATTGCAGGCCGCGGTCGACCGTCGCGTCGCTGCTGCCGTCATCGACCAGCACCAGTTCCCATGGATGCTGGTAGCCGGCCAGCGCCTCATGCACCCGCTTCACCAGCGGCGCGATATTGTCTTCCTCGTTGTAGAACGGGACGACGATGGACAGGCTGTGCGGAGGAATGGAAAGGGCGGCGGTCATGATGGGGTCCGGCGGGAAAGCGCGCATTTTAACCCGAACGGGATCGCCGGCCATGATCGGCGCCGCCGGAGATCGTCTGAAAGGCGTCGAACGGCGGTGCTTAAGGTAGAATCTGGCGCTTACAAAACAGGCAAGGAATCAACAGCATGCTGCTGATGATCGACAACTACGACAGCTTTACCTACAACATCGTCCAGTACCTCGGCGAGTTGGGCCAGGATGTGAAGGTTTTTCGCAACGACGAGATTTCCCTCGCCGAGATCGCCCGCCTCAAGCCCGAATACCTGGTGATTTCCCCCGGCCCTTGCGCACCGGCGCAGGCTGGCGTTTCGCTGGCGGCGATCAAGGAATTCGCCGGCAAGATTCCGCTGCTCGGCGTCTGCCTCGGCCACCAGTCCATCGGCGAAGCCTTCGGCGGCAAGATCGTGCATGCCAAGCAGTTGATGCACGGCAAGGTGTCGCCGGTGCATCACAAGGATGTCGGCGTCTTCAAGGGGCTGCCCAATCCGCTAACCTGCACCCGCTACCATTCCCTGGCCATCGAGCGCGAGTCGCTGCCCGATTGCCTGGAGGTCACCGCCTGGACGGACGACGGCGAGATCATGGGCGTCCGCCACAAGACGCTGGCCGTCGAAGGCGTGCAGTTCCACCCCGAATCGATCCTGACCGAGCGCGGTCACGACCTGCTCAAGAACTTCCTGGACGAACATAGGAAATGACTACGGCAATGACTCCGCAAGCCGCTCTCCAGCGTGTCATCGAACACCGCGAAATCTTCCATGACGAAATGGTCTCCCTGATGCGCCAGATCATGGGCGGCGACGTGTCGCCGGTCATGATCGCCGCCATCATCAGCGGCCTGCGCGTCAAGAAGGAAACCATCGGCGAGATCGCCGCCGCCGCATCGGTGATGCGCGAACTGGCGACGCCGGTCAAGGTGCCCTACGACAACCGCTTCGTCGATATCGTCGGCACCGGGGGCGATTCGGCGCACAGCTTCAATATTTCCACCACCTCGATCTTCGTTGCCGCCGCCGCCGGCGCCAAGGTGGCCAAGCATGGTGGGCGCAGCGTATCGTCCAGCTCCGGCAGTGCCGACGTGCTCGAAGCGCTCGGCGCCAACATCATGCTGTCGCCGGAGCAGGTCTCGGCCTGCATCGAGGAAACCGGCATCGGTTTCATGTTTGCGCCCAACCACCACAGCGCCATGAAGCATGTCGCCCCGGTGCGCCGCGAAATGGGTGTGCGCACCCTGTTCAATATCCTCGGTCCGCTGACCAACCCGGCTGCCGCGCCGAATACCCTGATGGGCGTGTTCCATCCCGACCTGGTCGGCATCCAGGTCCGCGTCATGCAGCGCCTGGGCGCCGAGCGCGTCCTGGTCGTGCATGGCAAGGATGGCCTGGACGAGATTTCCCTCGGCGCCGCCACGCTGGTCGGCGAGTTGAAGGATGGCGAGGTGAGCGAATACGAAGTTCACCCCGAGGATTTCGGGCTGCAGATGATGTCCTTGCGCAACCTGCAGGTCGCCAGTGCCGCCGAATCGCGCGCCACCATGTTGGGGGCGCTGGAAAACAAGGCGGGCGCCGCCCGCGAGATCGTTTGCCTGAATGCCGGCGCGGCGCTCTACGTCGCCAATGTCGCCGACAGCATCGGTGACGGCATCGCCAAGGCAAGGGAGGCGATCGCCAGCGGCGCCGCGCGCGCCCGGCTGGACAGCTTCGTCCAATGCACGCAACGACTGGGGGCGCAGGCATGAGCGACATTCTCAATAAAATCATCGCGACCAAGTTCGAAGAGGTCGCCGCGGCACGTGCCGGCAAATCGCTGGCGGCCGTCGAGGCCGAAGCCGCCGCGCAGCCGGCTGCGCGCGATTTAGTCGGTGCCATCCGCAACAAGATGGCGGCCGGCCGCCCGGCGGTCATCGCCGAAATCAAGAAGGCCAGCCCGTCGAAAGGCGTCATCCGCCCCGACTTTCAGCCGGCCGAAATCGCCCGCAGCTACGAACAGCACGGCGCCGCCTGCCTGTCGGTGCTGACCGATCGCCAATATTTCCAGGGCTGCCCGGAATACCTCCAGGCCGCCCGCGCCGCCTGCTCCCTGCCGGTGCTGCGCAAGGATTTCATGGTCGATGCCTACCAGGTCGCCGAAGCCCGGGCCATGGGCGCGGACTGCATCCTGCTCATCGCCGCCGCTTTGAGCCTTGCCGACATGCAGGCCCTCGAGGCGCAGGCCATGGGCCATGGCATGGCCGTGCTGGTCGAAGTGCACAACGGCGAAGAGCTGGATGCCGCACTGCAACTGAAGACCCCGCTGCTCGGCATCAACAACCGCAACCTGCGCACCTTCGAAGTCACGCTCGATACCACCCTCGGTTTGCTCTCCCGCATTCCGGCCGACCGTATCGTCGTCACCGAAAGCGGCATCCTGAAGCCGGAAGACGTCGCCCTGATGCGCGCCAACAAGGTCGAAACCTTCCTTGTCGGCGAAGCCTTCATGCGCGCCCCGGAGCCGGGTGTCGAGCTGGCCCGCGTGTTCGCTTGAGCCTGTTGCGCCAAAACAACAAAGCCCGCCAAAAGCGTCGCAGCAACGCAAACACCGGTTGCTAGGGCGTTTCGCTCTTTGCGACAATCGACGCAACTTCTCGATCCGAGAGGTAAAGCTTGGAATGACTTTCGGGTCAAACCAAAAACTAACCACTAAGGAGATTTTCTGATGCAAAAGAAGATTATCGCTCTGGCAGTTGCTGCTCTGGCCTCTTCCGCCGCTTTCGCTCAAACCAACGTCACCATCTACGGTGTTGCTGACGCCACCTTCGACAGCGTCAAGGCTACCGGCTCTACCGGCAACAGCGACCGTCTGGATTTCAACAGCCGTAACCGCGTTACCGCCAACTCTTCCCTGATCGGTTTCAAGGGTGTTGAAGATCTGGGCAACGGCCTGAAGGCTGTCTTCCAGTTCGAAAGCAGCGTTTCTTTTGACGCCGCCACCGGTGGCAATGCCAACCGTGACTCCTTCGTTGGTCTGGCTGGTGGTTTCGGTACCATCGTTGCCGGTAACCTGACTGGCCCGACCCGTGCCATGGGCGCCAAGTTCGACGTCAACGCCGGCGCTACCGGCATTGGCGCCAACACCGCCCTGCTGGGCAAGTTCGGCGGCGGTTCGGGTGCCGGTCACTTCGACCAGCGCATCACCAACGCCATCGCCTACGTCTCCCCGACCATCGGCGGCTTCAGCGGTGTTGCCGCTTACTCCACCGGCTTCACCACCACGGGTCTGGCTGGTCACGAGTCCATGGGTGCCGACAACAACGGTCAAGGTAACACCGCCTGGACCATGGGCCTGAACTTCGAAACCGGCCCGATCTACGCTGGCTACGCCTACACCGCTGTTAATGCTGCTGGTAACGGTTCCGTTGGCGCTTCCTCCACCACGACCGCTAACACCACGACCGGTGCTGTTTCTACTGTTAACGTTATTGGTGACGGCCTGGCTGCTGGCTGGAACAAGGTTGACAACCACCGTCTGGGCGTCATGTACAAGGCTGCTTTCGGCCAAGTCGGCTTCCTGTTTGACCGTGCCCGCCTCGACCCGACCACCGGTTCCGATCTGAAGCAAAACACCACCTACCTGTCCGGCAAGTTCAACCTGGGCAAGGGCGCGATCCTGGCTCAGTGGGGTCACGCTGGCGACCTGAAGGGTAATAGCGTCGACAAGGAAGGTGCTAACCACTACGTTGCTGGCTACGAATACAACCTGTCCAAGCGCACCATGTTGAAGGCTGTTTACAGCCGCATCAACAACAAGAACAACGCTAACTACGACTACCTGTACGGCGTTTCGAACCCGAACTCCACCGCTACCGTTTCTGGTGGCCTGAGCGACGGCGCCCAAGTCAATGGCTTCAGCGTTGGCCTGCGTCACTCCTTCTAATCTGGCTTAAACCAGGTCTGAAACAGAAACGGGAGCTTCGGCTCCCGTTTTTATTTGCCTCTCGTTTGTCGCTTGGTCGTCGTTTGAGGCGGTGTGTTATGGGTGTTCGGCACTAGTCTCCCCTCGCAATCGCTTGTGTAGGGTGTTCCTGCGTTGCATCGGGGTACGGCTCATCTTTCGTGCGGCGATCTCCGTGATTGGTTCGAGGTATCGGGATGCCAATGCCAGCTCTCTCTCTTAAGCTCAAAAGATATCGGCGACGATTTGGGGTGTTGTCACCTCGAGTGGTTGTTCGCCGACATATGCCGCGCCCTTTGTTCTGGTTGTCTGCCATATTGTTTGCGGTTGTTGTGTTCGGGCTGGGCTGGTTTGCTGCGAGTTACCGAGGTGTGGGGCAGGGTGGAGAGGGTGAGATGGGGCTGCGTGAGCGACTGCAGTTGCAGCAAGATGAGCTGGCTGTTTTGCGCTCGGCGGCGGGGTCTGCCCAGAATGCCTTGAATATCGAGCGTGCCTCTCATCAGCAACTGATTCTCAAGATTGGCGTGCTTGAGGCTGAAAATGCCGCCTTGAAAGAGGAGGTGAAGGTGTTTGAGCGTTTGGTGCCTTCGGGGGCTGAGGCGGGGTTTCGCGCAAACAGAAAACTGTCGCGGTAGCGCTGCGTGAAAAGGATGGCTCCGTGCGGGGGGGGGAGTCTCGTGTTTTGCGAAATGGTACGATAAGACCCAAGCGATTGACGCAGCTTTAGGAGTTTGCGATGTTTGGCAAAAAGGAACACAACAAGCCCTTGGGGCGTATCGATAGCCTGATTGGTGCAGGGACCAGGGTCGAGGGGGCTGTGTATTTCACGGGAGGGCTGCGCGTCGACGGTGAGGTGAAGGGCAGTATCCAGGCCGTGGAGGGCGCTTCATCCTCCACTTTGATATTGAGCGAGCATGCGCGTGTCGAAGGAGGTGTTAGGGTTGGTCACCTGGTCACCAATGGTTCCGTGGTCGGTCCGGTAGTGGTGACTGAGTCGCTGGAGATGCAATCGAAGGCGCGTATTGTGGGGGATGTCGAGTACGCGGCAATTGAGATGCACCAGGGGGCTGTGATCGAGGGGCGCCTAGTAAATGCGATTGGGGCGTCCGTGGAACTTAAGGCCGCGACCCCTGCCTAATACGATTGACCGGGATTGTGCGGCCTCGCATAATCGTGCATGAATTTTTTCTGGAGTTTTGCTCATGAATGCAGTTGCCGAAATGGCCACCCCTTTTGTGTTTACCGACAGTGCTGCCGGCAAGGTTAAGGAGTTGATCGAGGAAGAGGGAAATCCGGCGCTCAAGTTGCGGGTGTTTGTCACTGGCGGTGGCTGCTCCGGCTTTCAGTACGGCTTCACTTTTGACGAGGAAGTGAACGAAGACGATACGACGATGGAGAAAAATGGCGTAACTCTGTTGATTGACCCGATGAGCTTCCAGTATCTGGTCGGTGCTGAAATCGATTACAGCGAAGGTCTTGAGGGGGCGCAATTCGTGATTCGCAATCCGAACGCTACCTCCACCTGTGGCTGCGGGTCGTCCTTCTCTGCTTGAGTAATTAAGTTCTTCCCCAAAGGCAGCTTCGGCTGCCTTTTTCTTTTTATATGCCTGGCTTTTGAAAAACTTTTGTGAGGCTGTTGACGGCGGTTTTTTAATCTATATAAT
>NZ_CAMFKO010000010.1 GCF_945957265.1 uncultured Dechloromonas sp. | reverse complement strand
GAACTACACACTGCATATCGTCGGCAGCGTCAGATGTGTATAAGAGACAGCGAGGGAACTGGTCAGCGCCATCTTCAAGAACGTGCCGGTGCTCGATTCCGGCGCCCGCGGCTCGACCACGACCTTCGTCGAACGCGGCCTGGGCGACGTGCTGATCGCCTGGGAGAACGAAGGCATCCTGGCGGTCAACGAACTGGGCAAGGACAAGTTCGAGATCGTCTATCCCAGCCTCTCCATCCTCGCCGAGCCGCCGGTGGCGGTAGTCGATAAAGTGGTCGAGAAGCGCGGCACCCGGCTGACGGCGCAGGCCTACCTCGACTACCTGTATTCCGAGGAGGGCCAGCAGATCGCCGCCAAGCACTATTACCGCCCGACCCATCCCAAGGTGGCGGCACAGACCGCCAGGCAGTTCCCGAAACTGAAGCTGGTGACCATCGACGATACCTTCGGCGGCTGGCAGAAGGCGCAGAAGACGCACTTCGCCGACGGCGGCACCTTCGACCAGATCTACCTGAAGAAATAGGCCGCGCCATGCCCGTCGAAGACCTGATCCGCTACTTCAATGCCGCCGACGCCAGCGGCGACAGCACCCTGTACGTCGCCGGCGACCGCGTCGAGGCCTGGCATGGCGGCCTGCACCTCGGTTCGCTGTTCCAGCCGATCGCCGACTTGCGCAGCGAACGCGTGCTCGGGCATCGGGCCAGCCTGACCGTGCGCCGCAGCGACGGCGCCGGCCTGCCGCCCGAAGCGCCTTTCGATGCCTGCGAGAGCGGACCGGCCATCGTCCATCTCGACCGCCTGTGCCGCACGCTGCACGCCCTCAACTTCCTCGCCCAGCGCCAGCACGCCGGCGGCTATCTGCAGGTCGCCATCCATCCGCACCACCTGCAGGCCGTCAGCAACCAGCACGGCCTGGTCTATGAAGCCATCCTCAAGCGCTGCGGCCTGGGGCCGGCCGATATCGTGCTCGACATCGACGCCGATGCCAGCGAGCTGGGCAGCCACGGCGCGCACGCCCTGGCCAGCTACCGCCAGCGCGGCTACCGGCTGGCCCTGCACGGACCGGAACAGCCCCCGGCCCTGCCCGCCGTACTGGCGCTGGAACCCGACATCCTGCGCATCGCCGCGGCCGATCCTTCCGCCTGCGCCGCGGTGCCGTGCTCGGCGACACGCATCGAGATCGCCGGCATCGACGACGGCGACGCGCTGCGCCAGGCGCTGGCCAGCGGAGCGGACCTCGGCACCGGGGACCTGTTCGGCGAACCGGCCCGCGCCTGCCGCCCCACACACACCGGGGCGAGAAACCCCTACAATCCCCCTTCTTCGTACGGAACCCGTCCATGAAAATCGCCAACAACGTCACCGAACTGGTCGGCAACACGCCGCTCGTCAAGCTCAACCGCGTTACCGCCGGCAGCGGCGCCACCGTCGTCGCCAAGCTGGAATTCTTCAACCCCGGCCACAGCGTCAAGGACCGCATCGCCGTCGCCATGCTCGACGCCGCCATCGCCGCCGGCAAGATCGGCCCGGACACCGTGGTCCTCGAACCGACGTCCGGCAACACCGGCATCGGCCTGGCCATGGTCTGCGCCGCGCGCGGCATCAAGTGCGCCTTCACGATGCCCGAGACGATGAGCCGCGAGCGCAAGCTGCTGCTCAAGGCCTACGGCGCCGACCTGATCCTGACCCCGGGCCCCGAAGGCATGGGCGGCGCCATCGCCAGGGCCAAGGCACTGGCCGACGGCGATGCCAAGTATTTCATCCCGCAGCAGTTCGAGAACCCGGCCAACCCGGAAATCCACCGCAACACCACGGCCGAGGAAATCTGGCGCGATACCGACGGCCAGGTCGACATCTTCGTGTCGGGCGTCGGCACCGGCGGCACGGTGACCGGCGTCGGCGAAGTGTTGAAGGCGCGCAAGCCGGGCGTCCGGATCGTCGCCGTCGAACCCGATGCCTCGCCGGTGCTGTCCGGCGGCCAGAAGGGCCCGCACCCGATCCAGGGCATCGGCGCCGGCTTCGTGCCGGGCGTGCTGAACACCGGCATCTACGACGAGGTGATCCGCGTCACCAACGACAACGCCTTCGCCACCGCCCGCCAGATGGCGACCGAGGAAGGCCTGCTCGTCGGCATTTCCTCCGGCGCCGCCACCTGGGCCGCGCTGGAACTGGCCAAGCGGCCGGAAAACGCCGGCAAGCTGATCGTCGTGATCATCCCGTCCTTCGGCGAGCGCTACCTGTCGACGGCGCTGTACCAGCACCTCGAGGTCTGAGGCGCACGGCTTGAGTCCCTTCGATATCGTCATCGACCGCCGCGACTCGGATTCCGAAAAGTGGCGGAAATACGCCGACCAGGACATCCTGCCGCTATGGGTCGCCGACATGGATTTCGCGGCGCCCCCGGCGGTCCTCGCCGCCCTGCACCGGCGCCTCGAGCATGGCGTGCTGGGCTATGGCAGCCCCTGGCCATCGCTGACGGAGTCGGTGCTCACTCACCTCGAAAGCGAGTACGCGTGGCGCATCGAGCCGGAGTGGATCGTCTGGCTGCCGGGCCTGGTCAACGGGCTTAACGTCGCCTGCCGCAGCATCGACGGCGAGGTGCTGACGGCGGCGCCGATCTACCCGCCCTTCCTGTCCGCCCCCCATCTTTCCGGCCGCAAGCTGAACCGGATCGACCTGAGCTGCACCGGCACCCGCTGGCACTGGGACATGGACGTCCTGCAAAAAGCCACCAGCCCCGCCACCCGGCTGTTCCTGCTCTGCCACCCGCACAACCCGGTCGGCCGCTGCTGGGGCCGGGATGAGCTGCTGGCCCTGGCCGGGCATGTCGAAGCCAACGACCTGATCGTCTGCTCCGACGAAATCCACTGCGGGCTGATCCTCGACGAGGACAAGCGGCACATCCCGTTCGCCAGCCTGTCGCCGGCCATCGCCCAACGCACCATCACCCTGATGGCGCCGTCCAAGACCTTCAACATTCCCGGCCTCGGCTGCGCTTTCGCGATCATTTCCGACCCCGCCCTGCGCCGCCGCTTCGAGCGGACCATGCTGGGCATCGTCCCGCATGTGAACGTGCTCGGCCTCGCCGCCTGCGAAGCGGCCTTCCGCGACGGCGGCGACTGGCACCGCGAACTGATCGCCTACCTGCGCGGCAACCGCGACCGCGTCGCCGCCACGATGTCCGGCCTGCCCGGGGTGCGCATGGCCCCCGTCGAAGCCACCTACCTGGCCTGGCTCGACATCCGCGACCTGCGGCTGGACCACCCCGCCGCCCACTTCGAAGCCCACGGGCTGGGCCTCTCCGACGGCGCCGCTTTCGGCTGCCCCGGCTGGCTGCGCCTCAATTTCGGCTGTCCGAGAGCGACGCTGGACGAGGCGTTGCGCCGCTTCGAACAGGCCTGCCGCGCCGCATGAACAGCTACACGCTGACCCTGGCCATCCTGCTCGCCGCGTCCATCCTGCAAATCTGGACCAGCGCGCTGGCCATCGAGGAATGCCTGCGCCGCAAACGGGATGGCGGCCGGCGCCGCATCTGGCTGGCCGTCGCCGGTACGGCCATGCTCTTCGCGCTGCACGACGGCTATGCCCTCGAACTGGCTTTGCGCACCGGCATCTACGACCAGCGCCAGGCCATCCTGGTCGGCCTCGCCGCGCTGACCATGGCCTACGCCATCCGCGGCTTCAGGCGGCAGGAAGCCTGAGCGCCCCGGCTTCGGTGACCAGCCAGTCGAGACGCTGGTCGTGCCGCTCCGGGCGGATGGTCGGCAGGCGATTGATCTCGAAGCCGACGCCCACCGCCAGCGGGCGAGGGGACAGCGCGGCCAGCGTGCGGTCGAAATAGCCGCCGCCGTAACCCAGCCGGTAACCGTCGCCGTCGAAGCCGTTGAGCGGCAGCAGCAGCATGTCGGGCTGCACGAATTCACCGCCGGTCGGCGTCGGAATGCCGTAACGGTCGGCGGCCAGCGGCGTATCCGGCGTCCACAGCCGGAAGGCCAGCGGCGCGTCTTCCCGGACCACCACCGGCAAGGCGGCCAGCACGCCTTGTGCCGCCCAGCGGGGGATGACCGCCCGCACATCGGGTTCGTGCTTGATCGGCCAGCAGAAGGCCACGATGCGCGGCAACGGCAAGGCCGCCTGCAGATGGGCGACGATGTGCGCCGACCAGGCGTCATGCTCGGCATCGCTCAATGCCGCCCGTCGGGCCACCATGTCGCGCCGCAATGCCCGGCGCCAGGCCGTGTTATCCTCGTTCGCTTCTTGCATCACCGTAATCTAGCATGAAGTTTCACGCCCGCTTCGCCCCCCTGACGCTTGGCCTCGCGCTCTCGCTGTCCGTCTTCGCCCAGAACGGCGACATGGCCTTCCTGACGGCCCGCGACGCCTTCCGCGCCGGCAACCTGAACAAGCTGGAGCAGGCCATCGGCCAGCTCGGCAACCACGAACTGGCGCCCTACGCCGAGAGCTACCGGCTGCGCATGTGGATGGACAAGGGCGATCCGGGCAACCTGCGCGATTTCCTGCAACGCCACGAAGGCAGCTACGTCGCCGAGAAACTGCGTGCCGACTGGATCCGCCTGCTCGGCAAGCGCGCCTCGTGGAACGAGGTCGATGCCGAGTTTTCCAAGCTGCTCGCCCCCGAACCCGACGTCACCTGCTACAGCCAGCAGGCCCGGCTGGCCCGCGACGACCGCAGCGTGCTGGCCGAAGCGGAAAAGCAGTGGCTGACCATGCTGGAACCGCCCGAACCGTGCCGGCCCATCCTCGATGCCGTGGTCGCCAGCCAGAAGATGAACGCCGACGACGTCTGGGCGCGCGCCCGCCGCCAGGTCGAGGCCAACCGCCCGGGCTGGGCCAAGACCACGCTGAATTACCTGCCGGACAGCCAGATGCCGGACAGCCGTTCATTCGACAGCGCCCTCAACAGCGCCATGAGCCACCTGGTCAAGCAGGGCGTCGGCAACGGCAGCCGCGCCGGACGCGAACTGGCAGCCTTTGCCATCGCCCGCATTGCCGCCAACGATCCGCGCGCAGCCGCCGACGAACTGGAACGGATCAAGGGCAAGCTGAACGACGGCGAACGCCAGTGGGCGTGGAGCCAGATCGGCCTGCAGGGCGCCAAGAAGCACCTGCCGGAAGCGGTCGGCTGGTATAACCAGGCCGCCAAGGCCCTGCTGTCGGAAGACGGCGCCCAATGGAAGGTGCGTGCCGCGCTGCGCGCCCAGGAGTGGGGCGTCGTCCGCAACGCCATCGAAGCCATGCCGGCCGAGCTGGCGGCCAAGCCCGAATGGATCTACTGGCTGGGCCGGGCGCAGCACGCCGGCGGCCGCAGCAGCGAAGGCAACGCGCTGTTCGAGAAAATCGCCGGACAGCCCAGTTTCTACGGCAATCTCGCCGACGAGGAACTCGGCCGCACCGTTGTCCCGCCGCCCAAGGCCAAGGCGCCGACCGCCGAGGAACAGCGCGCCGCCCGCGACAACCCGGGCATCCGCCGCGCCCTGGCCTTCTTCCGCAACGACATGCGGACCGAGGCGGTCAAGGAATGGAACTGGTCGCTGCGCGGCATGGACGACCGCGAACTGCTCGCCGCCGCCGATCTCGCCAAGCGCAACCAGATCTGGGACCGCGCCATCAACACCGCCGACCGGACCAGGAACGAGCACGACTACACCCTGCGCTTCCTCGCCCCCTACGGCGAAACGGTGCGGCCCGCCGCCCAGAACCAGGCGCTCGACGACGCCTGGGTGTACGGCCTGATGCGCCAGGAAAGCCGCTTCATCGTCAGCGCCAAGTCCACCGTCGGCGCCTCCGGCCTGATGCAGTTGATGCCGGCCACCGCCAAGTGGGTCGCCAAGAAGATCGGCCTGCGCGACTTCAGCCAGGGCCGGGTCAACGATACCGAGACCAACGTCCTGCTCGGCACCACCTACATGCGCCTGGTCATGGAAAACCTCGACAACCACCCGGTGCTCGCCTCCGCCGCCTACAACGCCGGCCCCGGCCGCGCCAAGAAATGGCGCGCCGACCGGCCGCTGGAAGGCGCCATCTACGCCGAGACCATCCCGTTCAGCGAAACGCGCGACTACGTCAAGAAGGTGATGAGCAACGCGGTCTATTATTCAGCCATCTTCAACGGCAAACCCGATTCGCTGAAAGCCCGCCTCGGCACCGTCGGGGCCCGCACGGCGGACGCGCCCAAGGACGCCGACCTTCCCTGACCCGCCATGGCCATGCATTCCGACTCGTTCGAGGTACTGCGCAACTGCCGAGCCCTGTTCGTCAGGCATCTCGGCGCCCTGCTGCAGGATAGCCACCTGGTTTCCGGCCCGGCCATCGCGGCCGTCCAGGACGGCGCCGGCGCCTACTTCGACGAAGTCGTCGCCACCGACAAGCGGGGCAGCTTCGCCGACGAGGTCGACGGCCTGACCGCCTCGCGCATCACGCTGCTCGCCGAGGACGACCTCGAGCTGGGCATCCGCCTCGACAACCTGACCGCCCGGCTCTTCGAGAACTCGGGCGACAGCCTGTGGAAGCTGCACCTGCGCTTCGTCACGCTGCTGCGTCGCCCCGACCTGCCGAAAAGCGACAACCCGGTCGGGCCGAAGAGCATCTGCCGGGGTCTCGACACGCTGTTCGCCGCGGCGGGTGCCGGCAGCCTCGACGACAAGCTCAACCTGCTCGACCAGTTCGAGGCCTACCTGCGCCAGAACCTGCCCGGCCTCTACGCGGAACTGAACGCCTTCCTGGAAAAAGCCGGCATCGACGCCGCCCAGCCGGCCATCATCACCGCCCCGGACAGCCCGACGCAGGCCCGCGAAATCCCGGCTGCCCCCGCCGGCAACGCCCTCGAAGGCCTGCAGCAACTGCTGGCGGCCCGCCTGCCGGCGATGCCGGAAGGCGCCGCGGCGTTCTCCGGCGGCGCGGCGGCCAGCCTGCTCAGCCAGTCCTCCCTCGAACAGCTGATGTTCCGCCTGGAAGCGCTCGAACGGGTAGGGCGTTTCGGCCCCCCGGTGATCCCCGGCAGCGCCCCCGCCGGCGAACCCATGATGCCGGCGCTGTTTGCCGAAGGCTCGCCCTCCGCGGCGCCGAAAATCATCCGCTCCGGCGAGCTCGGCATCCCGAAAACCGCCACCGAAAGCGTCGCCATCGACACCCTGGCGATGATCTTCGAAGCCATCTTCGCCGACCCGGAACTACCCGATGCGCTGAAAGCCATCGTCTCCAGCCTGCAGATCAAGGTGCTCAAGGTGGCGATGAAGGACAGCGCCCTGTTCACCGACAGCGCCCATCCGGCCCGCCTGGTCCTCGACCGCATGGCGCAGGCCGCCCTGGGACTGCCTCTCGACGTGTCGCCGCGCCACCCGGTATGCCGGCGCCTGTTCGAACTGGCCTCGCACCTGCGCCTGGAAGCGGGCAGCGACCCGGGCCCGTTCGCCGCCACCGTCGGCGAACTGGATGCGCTGATCGCCAGCCGTCACGAGCAAATCGCCGCCGAGGCGGCACGCTACCTTCCCCTGCTCGAACAACTGGACCGGCAAGACGCGCTGGTCACGCGCGTGGCGCAAACCATACGGGCCGCGCTGCACAAAAACCCGCCCGAAGCGATTGCCCGCTTTCTCGACGGGACCTGGCGCCAGGCGATGCTGGACATCGGCCGCGAAGCCGGCCCCGACAGCCCGTCGTGGCAGGAATACGCCGCCGCCATCGACGGATTGCTGTGGTCCTTCCAGCCCAAGACGGCCGCCGAGGACCGCAAGCAGCTGGCCCAGCGCGTGCCGCCCATGCTCCGGACGCTGAAAGCCGGGATGGAACGCGCCGGCTTGCCCAGCGGCGAGCAGGAAGCCTTCCTCGATACCTGCTTCCAGCTGCAGACCCAGGCGCTGCGCGCCACCGCCAGCGCCGACAATGCCGGCGTCCCGCCGGTCGAGGCCGCGCTCCAGGCGCCTGGCCGGCCGGTCGGCGGCCGGCTGCAATCCGGCGACCTCGTTCTGCTCACCTTCGATTTTCCGGAACCCCATTCGCCGCCGGCACGCCCACCGGCCTACGCGCCGGGCGACTGGATTTCCACGGCGCTCGGCGACGGCGCAACCCGCAGCGGCATGGTCGGCCACGTCAGCCCGGGTACGCAAAGAGTCCTCCTGCTCAACCCGGAAAGCGGGTTCGCGGCCGCCGTCCACCCGGCCATCCTCGACCGCCAGCTCCGCGACGGCAGCGCCGAAATCCGCTCCGGCCGATCCCTGTTCGAGCTGGCGGCGCAACGCGTCCTCGGCCAGGCCGGCGGGAATTCAGGCAATTGATAGCCGCCGGCCGGCCATCCGGCCGCCCGAAAATGGTCAAATTGCCTTAAAATCCGACTTTTACGAACGATTCAAGTTTCCGGGGTTCCACATGGACATCAAAAAGGTCTTGCTGCTGGGGGGTAGCGGTTTCATCGGTACCTACATCGCCAATCGCCTGTCGCAGCGCGGTATCGAGCTCACCATCCCGACGCGCCGCCGCGAACGCAACAAGGCGCTGATCATCCAGCCGGGCGTGGAGATGCCGGAAGCCGACATCAACTGCGAAAAGACCCTGACCGAACTGATGCGCGGCCACGATGCCGTGATCAACCTGGTCGGCGTCCTGCACAGCCGCGACGTCGTCCTGCCCTACAGCCGCGACTTCGCCGAAGCCCACGTCGAGCTGCCGAAGAAGATCGTCGCCGCCTGCAAGGCCACCGGCGTCCGCCGCCTGGTGCACATGAGCGCCCTCAACGCCGATCCCAAGGGCCCCTCCGAATACCTGCGCTCCAAGGGCGATGGCGAAGCCGTCGTGCTCGCCGCCCAGGGCGAACTGGACGTCACCGTCTTCCGTCCGTCGGTCATCTTCGGCCTCGGCGACTCCTTCCTGTCGATGTTCGCCAACATCCTGAAGAAGGTGCCGTTCTTCCCGCTCGGTTTCGGCCATGCCCGCTTTCAGCCGGTATGGGCCGCCGACGTCGCCGACGCCTTCGTCGACGCGCTGGCCGACGTGAACACCTACGGCCAGGCCTACGAGCTGGCCGGCCCCAAGGTCTACACCCTGCGCGAGCTGGTCGACTACGCCAAAGAGCTGACCGGCAGCAGCGCCACCATCGTGCCGCTGTCGGAAGGCTGGGCCTACCTGCAGGCCGGCCTGATGTGGCTGGCCCCGAGCCCGATGCTGTCGCCCGACAACCTGCGCTCGATGGAAAAGGACAGCGTCTGCGAAGGCGCATCCAAGGCGCCGGCCAACTGGCAACCGACCGCGCTGGAAGCCATCGCGCCGACCTACATTGCGTTGAACACGCCGAAAGGCAAGCTGGACAGCTTCCGCTACCGCGCCGGCCGCTGAACAAGCGGCCCGCCTCGCCAGCCGTGCAGACCTACCTCGTCGGCGGTGCCGTCCGTGACGAACTGCTCGGCCGGCCCAACGCCGACCGCGACCACGTGGTCGTCGGCGCCACCCCGGAAGCCATGCTGGCGCAAGGCTTCCGGCCGGTGGGCAAGGATTTCCCGGTATTCCTCCATCCGCAAAGCCATGAGGAATACGCGCTGGCCCGCACCGAGCGCAAGACCGGCCGCGGCTACCACGGCTTCGCCTTCCACGCCGCGCCCGACGTCACGCTCGAAGACGATCTCGCCCGCCGCGACCTGACCATCAATGCCATGGCCAGGGCCGGCGACGGCAGCCTGGTCGACCCTTTCCACGGCCAGGCCGACCTGCGGGCCAAGGTATTGCGGCACGTCGGCCCGGCCTTCGCCGAAGACCCCGTGCGCATCCTGCGCCTGGCCCGTTTCGCGGCCCGCTTCAGCGACTTCACCATCGCACCGGAAACGCTCGACCTGATGCGCGGCATGGTGGCCGACGGCGAAGTCGATCACCTGGTCGCCGAGCGCGTCTGGCAGGAACTGGCCAAGGGGCTGATGGAAGAGCGGCCGTCGCGGATGATCGAGGTGCTGCGCGATTGCGGCGCCCTGGTTCGCCTGCTGCCCGAGGTCGACAAGCTGTTCGGCGTGCCGCAGCGCGCCGACTACCATCCGGAAGTCGATACCGGTATCCATACGCTGATGGTCATCGACCAGTCGGCATTGCGCGGCTTTGCGCTGCCGGTGCGCTTCGCGGCGCTGACCCACGACCTCGGCAAGGCGGAAACCCCGGCCGACATCCTGCCGCGCCACCTCGGCCACGAGGAGCGCAGCGTGCGCCTGACCGAGCAGCTCTGCGCCCGGCTGCGCGTGCCCAACGACTGCCGCGACCTGGCCCTGCTGATGGCCCGCTACCACGGCAACGTGCACCGTGCCGCCGACCTCAAGGCAAGCACCCTCGTCACGCTGTTCGAGAAAACCGACGCCCTGCGCCGGCCGGAACGCTTCCAGCAACTGCTCGATGCCTGCCTGTGCGACTATACCGGGCGCCTGGGCTGGGAAAACCGCCGCTACGACAGTCCGCAGCGCCTGCTGGCGGCGCTTGCCGCCGTGCGCTCCGTGCCGGCCGGC
This sequence comes from uncultured Dechloromonas sp., assembly GCF_945957265.1. Lineage (GTDB taxonomy): Bacteria > Pseudomonadota > Gammaproteobacteria > Burkholderiales > Rhodocyclaceae > Azonexus. Next base: position 98,391 of record NZ_CAMFKO010000010.1, on the reverse strand, counting down.
GACATAGCGGCCGCCTGCGCCGACAAGGGCGGGATTCCCGAACGCATCCACGCCGCCCGGGTTCTTGCCGTCAAGGCCGCCTTAAATGAGCCGGGAGAGCAGCCAGAGCAATAGCGAAAAGATGATCGTCGTGGCCACCGGAAAGACATAGTTCCGGCCACGGAAGCGGAAGGCGAAGTCGCCCGGCAGTTGGCCGAAGCGAATGAAGCGCGCCAGATGCGGGGCGATGATGCCCAGCAGGAAAATCGCCACCACCAGCGTCACTAACCACTTCAGCATATTGCCCTGCTTCGCCCCAAAAACCGCATTAGAACACGGCCCCAACCGACCCCATGCTAAAAACACAAATCATCGCCGGCCTCGAAGTCTTTTCCTGCACGCCCGACCGCAAGACCGGCAAGCCGCCCTTGCTGTTCGTACACGGCGCCTTTGCCGGCGGCTGGATGTGGACCGAAACCTTCATGCCCTTCCTGGCCCAGGCCGGCTACCCCTGCCACGCGCTCTCCCTGCGCGGCCACGGCGGCAGCGAAGGCCGGGATCATATCAACTGGCACTCGGTCGCCGACTATGTCGACGACCTGAAGAGCGTGGTCGACTGGCTCGGTGAAGAGCCCGTCCTGATCGGCCACTCGATGGGCGGCTTCATCGTGCAGAAGTACCTGGAACACCGCCCGGCCCGGGCTGCCGCGCTGATCTGCTCGGTGCCGCCGCAAGGCCTGATCGCCTCCCAGTTCCACCTGCTGTTCAGCAAGCCGCACCTCTTCCTCGAGCTCAACCGCATCCTGAGCGGCGAATATACCGATACGGCAACGCTGCGCGAAGCCTTGTTCGCCGGCGATGCGGACGAGGCCATGCTGGCTGCCTGGATGACCCGGATGCAGAACGAATCGCAGCGCGCCATCCTCGACATGACGATGTTCAACCTGCCCAACCTGTTTTCCATGCACCGGCCGCCGATGCTCATCCTGGGCGCCGAAGACGACGTGCTGGTGCCGGCTTTCCTGGTTCAAAGCACGGCCAACACCTACGGTCAGCGCGCCCACATTTTCCGTCGCATGGGACACGCCGTGACCCACGAAAAGGAATGGCCGCTCGTGGCGGCCTGTCTGCGCGACTGGCTGGAAGAGCTCACGCCCTGACGTCGATGCTGTTGCCGAGGTTGGGCGGGTTATTGGTGACCGACGGCAAGGCCTGAAGCAGCTGCAGCGCGCCCTGCGCCTGGATATCGATGGCCTTGCGGAGTACCGCGGTACTGACCGCTTCCGACAGCTGCGTCTGGGTCAGTGTCGAGGCCTGTCCGGAAATCGATGCAACGTCCATCTTGCGCAAGCTCCATTTAGGACACATTATTGAGCCAGTGTAGCTGACCCTGCGACAAGTTCAATGAGCAATTCCGACCCTGCCAGCCAACTCTCCGCGATCAGTCAGGCGATTCGCGCCAAGCGCGAACGCAAGAGTCCGACGACGCAAGACATCGAGGCGCTGGAAGCGGCGCTGGTCGCGGATATCGAAGCCTTCGACCTGGACGCCGCCGAGCGCCGTGCCCGCCGCGAATACCTGGCCAGCAGCGGTGCCGGAATGAGCGACTCGGAACTGGTGTTTCCCGAAATCGCCCCCAAAAAGCTGTCCGCGGCGCAGCCCGCGCCGGCGAGCGAACCGCCTCCTGCCGAGCCGGCGCTGGCCGAGGCGCCGCTGCCCACCATCGCCGCGGGCGGCCTGCTCGATCAGTTGCGGCGCCAGGCGGAAATTCGCCAGCGCGAAATCCACAGCGCGCTGGCCGAACGAACCGCCATCAACGAAGCGATCGACCAGGCCCTGAAGCACATCTTCTTTTTCCTGCACGAACTGGTCCAGCAGCTGAACATCGTCAAGCCGGGCATCCCGCGCGACTACCCGCTGCTCGAGCAGCACCAGCTCAGCCGGCTGGACTGGCAGGAGGGATTCGCCGACTACCGGACCCAGAGCCAGAGCGCCGGCGCGCTGGTCGAGCTGGTCAGCTTTTCGTACCGCCTGAACGGGCCCGGCTTGCTGGCGATCGGGCGCGACGGCCCGGCCGTCGAGCGTTTCCGCAGCATGCTCTTCGATTTCGGATTGCCGTTCACCTGCAAGGAATTCAAGAACGAACGCCAGTATGTCGAACATGCCGAATTCGAGATTCGCAGCGATGTCAGCGTCAGCGTTCGCTGGCGGGCCGATTTCGCCAAGGGCGCCATCATCGTCGAGGCGCGCAACCTCGAACGCCTGGGCAGCACGCTCTATACCTTGCGCCCCGAGGCGGTCGACCAGGCCCTGCTCGACGACTTCGGGCACGTCGTGCTCGGCCAGCCCAATCGCTTCAGGGAACTGGCCAAGCGTTAAGCAAGCCTAGAGCCGCCAGCCCTGGTCGCCGCTGGCAAAGCCGAGGAGGGCGTCGTCAATGCCGCGCCCGATGGCGATGACCTTGAACAGCTCCCCCATCTCGTGCGGCATCAGGAGCGTATTGACGGCACCGGCCGCCCGAATGTACTCCGGCGTGCCGTTGGGAAGATCGGCCAGCAAGTCGAGAATGCCGCAATTGAGCAGGAACTGCCCCTGGCTGGCATAGCCGAGCAGATCGAGCCCGGCGCCATGCGCCCCGGCGATCACCGCCGTGAAATCGACATGGACGGTGACGTCCTGCAGGCCGGGCAGGTAGAACGGATCGGGATGGGCATGGTGGCGGTAGTGGCACATCAGGGTGCCGCGACCGCGCTGCTGGTGGTAAAACTCGCGGCGCGGGAAGCCGTAGTCGATCAGGAGCAGGGCGCCCCGGTCGAGGCGATGCCCCCATTCGGCCGCCCAGGACGATACCGCCAGGCTGATTTCGCTCTCGAAACCCGGCGGCAGCTGGCATTGTTCGCCGATTTGCCGGGCCGCGGCGAGCAGGGCGCCGGTCGCCGGGCGTTCCTGCCAGGTAAAACCCCCGTCCGCATCGAGCGCGACACCCCGGTCGAAGATGCCGTCCTCCCGCCAGGCCACGACATGGGCCGGCATGGCGTCGAGCAGTTCGTTGGCCAGCACCACCCCGGAAAAACGCGCCGGCAAACGATCCAGCCAGCTCACCCGCGACAGCAAGTGAGGGGCTGCCGCCGCGATGGTCTGTTGCTGCCGCTCGCGCAGGTCGGCCGACAGGTCGAGGATGAAATAGCGCTCCGGCAAGCCGCCCAGGCGTTCCAGTTCGAGCAGGAGATCCGCCGCCAGTCGCCCGGAGCCGGCGCCGACCTCCAGCACGCACGGCGCCGACCGGGCCAGCACCTGCATGACCTGGCGGGCCACCGCCCGCCCGAACAGGGCGGACATCTCCGGCGCCGTCACGAAATCGCCGGCCGCCCCGAATTTGCGGGCGCCGGCCGTGTAATAGCCCAGGCCAGGGCGATACAGCACCTGCTCCATGAAGCGGGCGAACGAAATCCAGCCGCCGGCAGCCGTGATGTCGTCCGCGATGGCCTGGGTCAGACGCTGGCTATGGACGATCGCTTCGGGTGCGGGGGCAGGGAGGTTGTTCATCGCAAATGAAAAAAATATCGATTTTAAGATCAGCGCAAGGCGAGCGCCGTATGTTATTTTTGTAGCCAGATCATACAGGGGAGAGCACCCGTGCAGATCACTCAAGTCATCAGCCGCCAGCCCAGCGAGCTTGGCCGCGCCCTTGCTGTCCTGGCCGGTCGTCCGCTCGATCTGCTGCTGGTCTTCGGCGCCATCGATCATTTTACCCATCCCGCCTTCCGCCAGGCCCTGAACGAACTGCCGCCGGGCACCGCCTTGCTCGGCTGCTCCACCGCCGGCGAGATTTCGGCCGCCGGGGTCGACGACGGCACCTGCTGCATCACGGCCATCGATTTCGACAAGGTTGGCCTGAAACCGGCCAGTACGACACTGAACGGCATGGACGATTCGTTTGCCGCCGGCGAACGAATCGGCCGGCAAATCCAGGCCCCCGACCTCAAGGCCGTCCTCGTTTTCGGCCCGGGCGTGCGGATCAACGGCAGCGCCCTGGTCGACGGCATCTCCAGCATCATCGGCATCGCCGTTCCCATCACCGGCGGCCTGGCCGGCGATGGCGGCGCGTTCAGGGAAACCTTCACGCTCGGCCGGGACGGTGTCAGCAACAACGCCGTGGTGGCCGTCGGCCTGTGCGGCGACGGCCTGCGCTTCGGGCATGGCTCCTTCGGCGGCTGGGAGCCTTTCGGGCCGGCACGCAAGGTGACGCGCAGCGAAGGCAATATCCTGTACGAACTCGATGGCGAGCCGGCGCTGGAAATCTACAAGCGCTATCTCGGCGACCATGCCCGCAGCCTGCCGGCCTCGGGCCTGCTGTTTCCGTTCGCGATGCTCGGCGACGACCACAACGCCATCGGCCTGATCCGCACCATTCTCGGCGTCGATGAAAGCCTGGGCAGCCTGATCCTGGCCGGCGAGATCGATGCCAACGGCTATCTCCGCCTGATGCACGCCAGCACCGACAAGCTGGTGAATGGCGCCGAAGCGGCCGCCGAGGCAGCCGCCGGCATGTTCCGGTCGGCCGGGGAGACGCTCGCCATCCTGGTCAGCTGCGTCGGCCGCAAGCTGGTCATGGGCAGCCGGGTCGACGAGGAGGTCGAGGCGGTGGGCGACGTGTTCAGCAACAAGGCGACGCTGACCGGATTCTATTCCTATGGCGAGATCAGCCCCTTCACCCCGGGATCTTCCTGCAAATTGCACAATCAGACGATGACCATCACCTGTCTCGGTGAAACCTGAGCTGATTCGACATGCAGAAAACCCTCCTGCGGCAGCTGAAACGCAGCCTTGGCGTCACCGACGAAGCGGCTTTGGCGGCCTTGCTGGCCGCCATGCAGGCCAACGCGGCCGGCGTCGACCCGGCGCTGCGCCCGGTGCTGGAGGGCCTGGGCGATTTTCTGGCGAAGGTCGATGCCACTTACGAGCAATACGAGCGCGACCTCGAACTGCGGACACGCAGCCTCGAGATCTCGTCTTCCGAGCTGAGCACCGCCAACGAAAGGCTGCGCCAGTCGCTGAACGGTCGCGAGAACGCGCTGCGCTCCCTGCGCCAGACCATGTACGAGCTGCTTCCGGAAGGCGCGGCGGGCGGCTCCGGGCAGCTGGCCGATGAAGACATTACGGTGCTTTCCGGGCGCATCGCCGCCGTCGTCGCCGAAAACGAGCTGAGCCGGCGCGAGCTGGCCAACCAGAAATTCGCGCTCGATCAGCACGCCATCGTCAGCATCACCGACACCCAGGGCACGATCCTGTACGCCAACGACCGCTTCTGCGAAATCAGCGGCTACCCGCGCGAGGAATTGCTGGGGCAGAACCACCGGATCATCAAGTCGGCGCGCCACCCCCCCGAGCTGTATCGCGACATGTGGCAGACCATTTCGGAAGGCCGCGTGTGGCGCGGCGAAATCTGCAATCGCACGCGCCAGGGGAAGAATTACTGGGTAAACGCCACCATCGTGCCCCTGCTCAGCCCGCAAGGCCTTCCCGAACGCTACATCGGCATCCGCACCGACATTTCCGACCGCAAGCACATCGAGGCCCAGCTCTCCGAACAGCTGCACCTGGTCGAGGAACTGATCGAGACCGTTCCGTTGCCGATCTACATCAAGAATGCTGAAGGGCGCTACGTGCGCGTCAACCGGGCTTTCGAGGCGTTTTCCCATATCCCCCGCGAAGCCGTGCTGGGGCGCACGCTGCACGACCTGCTCCGCCCCGAGGATGCCAGACTGCATATCGCCAAGGATGCCGAACTGTTCGCCCAGGGCGGGACCCAGTCATACGAGGCGCAAATCCACCTCAAGGACGGCTCCCACAACACCATCTACAACAAGGCGGTGCTGACCCGCCCCGACGGCAGCATTTCCGGCCTGATCGGCACGATCATCGACATTACCGACCGCAAGCAGGCCGAAGCCGACATGCTGCGCGCCAAGGAAATCGCCGAAGCCGCCAGCAAGGCCAAGAGCGACTTCCTGGCCAACATGAGCCACGAGATCCGGACGCCGATGAACGGCGTCATCGGCATGACCGACCTCGCGCTCGACACGCCCCTCAATCCGGAACAGCGGGAGTACCTGACCATCGTCAAGTCTTCGGCCGAATCCCTGCTGACCGTGATCAACGACATCCTCGACTTCTCGAAGATCGAGGCCGGCAAGATGATCGTCGAGGATATTCCCTTCGACCTGCACCGCCTGATTTCCGACACGCTGAAACCGCTTGCCCTGAAGGCCCACGAGAAGCAGCTCGAACTGCTGAGCGACCTGCCGGTGGATATTCCGCGCTTTGTCCGAGGCGACCCCGGCCGCTTGCGGCAGGTGCTGGTCAACCTCATCGGCAACGCCATCAAGTTCACCAAGCAGGGCGAAATTTCCCTGACCGCCGAGCTGACGGAACTTCGGGACGCGCACGCCGTTCTCCATTTCGCCGTCCACGACACGGGCATCGGCATCGCGCCGGGCAAGCAGGAGATCATCTTCGACGCATTCGCCCAGGAAGACACCTCGACGACCCGGCAATACGGCGGTACCGGGCTCGGCCTGTCGATCTGCCGGCGGCTGGTCGAACTGATGCGCGGATCGATGTGGCTGCACAGCGAAGTCGGCAAGGGGAGCGTATTTCACTTCTCCCTGCAACTCCGGCTCGCCGACAACGCGGGGCTCGAGGCGCCGGCCGTCGTCGATGTCAAAGGCCGCCACCTGCTCGTCGTCGACGACAACGCGACCAATCGCCGGATCCTCAAGGCCATGCTGGGCGCCATGCAGATCACCGCGCACTGCGTCGATTCCGGCGCCGCCGCGCTGGCCGCGCTGCGCGATACCGACCAGCCGATCGACTGTATCCTGCTCGATGCGCAGATGCCGGAAATGGACGGTTACGAACTCGCCAGCCGCTTGCGCGCCGAACACCAGGCGCTGCCGCCGATGCTCATGCTGTCTTCCGGCGCCTTGCGCGGCGACGCCCTGCGCTGCGAGGAGTCGGGAATCGCCGGTTTCTTCGCCAAGCCGATTTCGAGCGACGAACTGCTGGCCACCCTCGGGCGCCTGTTCGCCAGCCCGGCCATGGCGCCGAATACGGATGGCAAACCCCTGCTCACCCGCCACGCGCTGCGCGAATCGCAAGAGTCGCTGCGCATCCTGCTGGTCGAAGACCATCACACCAACCAGAAGCTCGCGCTGGGGCTGCTCGCCAAGTGGGGGCACGAAGCCATGCTGGCGCAGAACGGCCAGGAGGCGCTGGATATTCTCACCAGCCACCGTTTCGATCTCATCCTGATGGACATGCAGATGCCCGTCATGGGCGGCATCGAGGCGACGCAACGCATACGCGAGCGCGAAAGCGCGCAGGGGCTGCCCCGGACACCGATCATCGCGATGACGGCCGCCGCCATGCAGGACGACAGGGATGCCTGCATCACCGCCGGAATGGACGACTATCTCGCCAAGCCGATCAAGGTCAGGGAATTCCAGCAAAAACTCGCCGCCTACGCCAGAACTACCTGATTAAACATCGAAAATTCTCTGTCCGACCGCCAAGGCAGAGGGTAAACTTGCGGCTTTTCGCACTCGCGAGTCGGTTTACACCGCCAGCCACCATGAACAGCTCCAACACCCTGCAAAAACTCCGCAAATTTCTCGAAGGCCGCACCGGCAAGGCCATCATCGACTACAACATGATCGAGGATGGCGACACCGTGCTCGTCTGCGTATCCGGCGGCAAGGACTCCTACACCCTGCTCGCCATGCTGATGGCCCTGCAGCAGCGCGCCCCGGTCAAGTTCCGCCTGATCGCGATGAACCTCGACCAGAAACAGCCCGGGTTTCCGGCCGATGTCCTGCCCAACTACTTCAAGTCGATCGGCATCGAGCATCACATCATCGAGTCCGATACCTACTCCATCGTCAAGGACAAGATTCCCGAGGGCAAGACCACCTGTTCGCTGTGCTCCCGCCTGCGCCGCGGCATCATCTACCGCACCGCGAAGGAGCTGGGGGCCAACAAGATCGCCCTCGGCCACCACCGCGATGACATGGTGCACACGCTGTTCCTGAACCTGCTGTTCGGCGGCAAGATCAAGGCCATGCCGCCCAAGCTGGTCACCGACGACAAGGCGCACATCGTCATTCGCCCGCTCGCCTACTGCGCCGAATCGGACATCGCCAAGTTCGCCCGGGGCATGGAATTCCCGATCATTCCCTGCAACCTGTGCGGCTCCCAGGACAACCTGCAGCGCCAGAAGATCCGCGAGATGATGCAGGATTGGGACAAGCGCTACCCGGGACGGACCGAGTCGGTGCTCACCGCCATGCAGAATGTCGTGCCGTCGCACCTGGCCGACCTGGACCTCTTCGACTTCCACGGCCTGACGCTCGACACCCCGGTCGACGAGGGCGATATCGCCTTCGACAGCCCCGAATTTTCGGTCAGCGGAACCATCCCGATAAGCCTAAAGGCATAATGCATAATGAGGGCATGGCAGCATATAATGGGGCTTCGATAATTTTTCCACTTTTGGTCCTGACTAGCCGATGAGCGCCACGCAACGCAGATTGACGGTCATGTTCGCCGACGTTTCCGGCAGTACCGCGCTTTTCGAAAAGCTGGGCGACCGCGAAGCCATGCATGCCGTCGAGCGCTGCCTGAAGCGCATGAAGCGCTCCATCGACGGCTACAAGGGGAAAACGGTCCAGATCGTCGGCGACGAATTGCTGGCCTCCTTCGCCACGGCCGAGGAAGCCTGCCAGGCGGCAATCGACATGCAACAACGCATTGCCGACCTACCCCCCGTCTCCGGCCTCAAGCTGACCATCCGCATCGGCCTCCATTGCGGCGTCGTGGCCGAAAGCGAGGACAAGCTGAGCGGCTCGGCCGTCAGCACGGCGGCGCGCATCGCCGGCATTGCCCGACGCGACCAGATCCTGTGCAGCTCCGACCTGGTCGGCGAGTTGCCGCAACCCGGCATCATCACCGTCGACCCCATGCCCAAGCTGGGCACCGTTGCCGAGGGCGGCAACGAATTGTCGCTGTTCCAGGTGCACTGGCCCAGCTATCAGGGCACCTCGTCGCCCCACTCGACTTTCGGCGAACTGAGCCGCCTGCCGGTCGAACGCCTGTGCATCCGTTATCGCGGCAAGGCTTTTCTGGTCGATGAAAAAACCCCGGTGCTCACGATCGGTCGCGACCTCGGCTGCAAACTAACCATCGACGACCGCAAGGCCTCCCGCCAGCACGCCCGCGTCGAACGCCGCAACGACGGCTTCTACCTGGTCGATACCAGCACCAACGGCACCTTCGTTACCCTCTCCGGGCGCCAGGAGATCATGGTCCGGCGCAACGAGATGCAGCTCGAGGGCAAGGGCAAGTTCGGCTTCGGCAGCTCCGCCAACGACCCGCAGTCGGACCTCGCCGACTTCGAACACCTGTAAACGACAATCGGCCGCCCGAAGGCGGCCGACGTTCAATCGTTCTCCCCCGGTCGGGATTACTTCGCGGCGGCGTCAGCCGAGCATTTCTTCATGAAACTGTTCTTGGCCGCGCCAGCCAGCTTCTTTTCCTTGGCCTTCATGGCGCATTCGGCGTTTTCGGCGGGAGCGCCGGCATCGGCCTGGCACTTCTTCATGAAACTGTTCTTGGCAGCACCGGCCAGCTTCTTTTCGGCTGCGCGGGCGGCGCAATCGTCAGCGGCATAAACGGCATTGGCGGAAAACGCGACGAGCAGCAGAGCGATCAGTTTTTTCATGGTGGATGTCCCTCGTAGTGTGCAAAAACGCCGACGTACTATCAGCGATTCATGCGTCATCGTCAAGCATCATGCGCTGCTGGCGATCCATGAAATCCTGCAGGCTGTCGATACCGCGCAATTGCAGGATGGTGTTGCGTACCGCCGCTTCGAGCAGGACCGCCAGGTTGCGCCCGGCGGCGACGGGAATGACCACCTTGCGCACCGGGACCCCCAGCACTTCCTGGGTCTGGGCATCGAGGGGAAGGCGGGGCGCATCGGCGGCGGCGGCGGTTTTCTGCAGATGGACGATCAGCTTCAGCTTCATCTTCCGGCGCGAGGCCGTTTCGCCAAAGATGGTCCGGATGTTGAGCAGGCCGAGCCCGCGCACCTCGAGGAAGTCGCGCAGCATGCCGGGACAGCGGCCTTCGATGGTGGTCGGCGCGATCCGCGCCATTTCGACCACGTCGTCGGCAACGAGGCCATGCCCGCGGGAAATCAGCTCGAGCGCCAATTCGGACTTGCCGACGCCCGAATCGCCGGTAATCAGCACGCCCATCCCCAAAACGTCCATGAAGACGCCGTGCAGGCTGACGGTATCGGCGAGGCGGGCCGACAGATAGATGCGCAGCAGATCGATGATCGCCGAGCAGGGCTTGGGCGAATTGATCAGCGGAGTACCGGTCTGGGTACAGGTTTCCACAACCTGGGCCGGCGGCGTCAAGCCGTCCGCGACGATGACGGCCGGCGGCTGGGCGCTGAGCAGGTCGACGAACATCGCGCCGAAGCGCCGCTCGCCAATGCGCATCGCCCAGTCGTACTCGGCCAGGCCGAGTACCTGCAGGCGCTCGGGGTGGATGATGTTGATATGGCCGACCAGATCGGCCCCGTAGCTGTTGGAGCCCTTGATCTCGATGCGGCGGTCCGCGTTCTGGCCGATATGCCAGTTCAGCAGCAGCTTTTCCCGATTATCCTCATAAAGCTGAACCAGGCTGACGTGACGCACGACGGGAACTCAGGACTGGAATAGCGCGAGCACTGCGTTCGGGTCGCCGGCGGCCTGGAGCTTTTCCCGGAAAGCCCGGTCCGAAAAGCGCTGGGCAAGCTCCGACAGGATCTGGAGGTGTTGTTCCGTGGCCTGCTCGGGCACGAGCAGGACAAACAACAGGTCGACCGGCCGGCCATCCGGGGAGTCGAACGGCACCGGCGTCGTCAGGCGCATGAACGCGCCGGCAGCCTGCTTCAGGCCCTTGATGCGGCCGTGGGGAATGGCGACGCCTTGGCCCAAACCGGTGGAACCGAGTTTTTCGCGGGCAAACAGGCTGTCGAAAATGGTCGAGCGGGCCAGGCCCAGGCGGGTCTCGAACAGGATGCCGGCTTGTTCGAAAACGCGTTTCTTGCTGCTGGCTTCGAGATTCAGCAGCACCTGGTCGACGCTCAGTAGATTGTTGAGAGGGTTCATAGGAGCGGATAAAACAAGGCCGCAGCTTGCGCTGCGGCCATGGGGCGCTTATTCAGCGGCGGCATGCAGCCCGGGCTTTTCACCGCGATGGTGATCCTGGACCTTTTGCTTGTGCTTCTGGACCTGACGATCCAGCTTGTCGAACATCGAATCGATGGCGGCATAGAGGTCGTCGCCGGACTCTTCGACATGCATGTCCTTGCCCGGGACGTGAACGGTGACTTCGGCCTTCTGCTTCAGCTTTTCGACCGACAGCACCACGTTGACGCCGCTCACTTTGTCGAAGTGACGGATCACGGGATCCAGCTTGTTTTCCACGTATTCGCGCAGGGCGGGGGTAACTTCGATGTGATGACCACTGATCTGCAGATTCACTTTTTTCTCCTCTCTCTACAGGGTCTTACGTAAATTGACCGGGGGGATGTTGAGCGACTCGCGGTATTTGGCTACCGTACGTCGGGCAACTACGATTCCCTGCTGGCCTAGTATTTCGGATAATTGACTATCCGACAAGGGCTTCTTGCCGTCCTCGGCTCCGATCAGTTGCTTGATCAGGGCGCGGATGGCCGTGGCAGAACAAGCCCCACCGGTGTCGGTGGCGACATGGCTGCCGAAGAAGTATTTCAGTTCGAAAATGCCGCGCGGCGTGGCCATGTATTTCTGGCTGGTCACGCGCGACACGGTCGATTCGTGCAGGCCGAGGATGTCGGCGATTTCGCGCAGGACCAGCGGCCGCATGGCGACTTCGCCGTGCTCGAAGAACTGGCGCTGGCGGTCGACGATGGCCTGGGTGACGCGATGGATGGTGTCGAAGCGCTGCTGGACGTTCTTGATCAGCCAGCGGGCTTCCTGCAACTGGGTGGACATGTTGCCGTTGCCGCGCCGCTGCTTGGCGAGAATCTCGGCATACAGGCGGTTGATGCGCAGGCGGGGATAGGCGTCCGGATTGATGTAGGCCGTCCACTTGCCCTTGAGCTTCTTCACGATCACGTCCGGCGTGATGTAGCGGGCTTCGTGCTGGGCGTAGCCGGCCGCCGGGCGCGGATTCAGGCTGGTGATCAGCGATTGGGCGGCCTTCAGGTCTTCGTCGTCGTAGCCGGTGACGCGGCGCAGCTTGGCGAAATCGCGGGCGGCCAGCAACTCCAGGTGCTTGTCGACGATGAGCAGCGCCACGTTGCGATCGTATTCGTCCGGCAAGGCCTTCAGTTGCAGGCTCAGGCATTCCTGCAGGTTGCGCGCGCCGATCCCGGTCGGATCGAAGTTCTGGATGTGGCGCAGGGCGATTTCGAGCTCCTCGAGCTCGATTTCGTATTCCGGCGGCAGGGTTTCCCACAGCTCCAGCAGCGGCGCCGAGAGGTAGCCGTCGTCATCGAGCGCCTCGATCAGGAAGCGGACCAGGCTGCGGTCGCGCTCGTTCAGCTGGGTCATCCCGAGCTGCCAGCCGAGATGCTCGCGCAGGCTGACGTTGGCGGCATGGATGTCGTGGCTGTCGCTGTCGTCGTCCTCGTCGCGTCCGGCGCCGGTGAAGGTGCCGGCATCGGAGGCCCAGCGATCGTCATCGACTTCGGAAGGGGAACTCGGCGGCTCGGCTTCGCGGTCCTCGCGCGGCTCGCGCTCTTCGCTGCTTTCGCTGCGCGACTCCTCGTTGCGCGGGGAATCGAACTGCTGGGCGTTGGCAAAGGACTCCGGCCCTTCGTCTTCGCGCTCCAGCATGGGATTCTCGAGCAGGTAGCGCTCGATTTCCTGTTGCATCTCGATGGTCGACAGCTGCAGCAGCTTGATCGACTGCTGGAGTTGCGGCGTCAGCGCCAGGTGCTGGGATAGTTTGAGTTGGAGTGCCGGCTTCATCGGTTGGGGTCTGGTGCGACTCGATCAGAGCTTGAAGTGCTCGCCGAGATAAACCTTGCGCACGCTTTCATTCTCCACGATTTCGGCTGGCCGTCCAGCGGCAAGTACATTTCCGGCGTTGATGATGTAGGCGTGATCGCAGATGCCCAGCGTTTCGCGCACGTTGTGGTCGGTGATCAGCACGCCGATGCCGCGCTCCTTCAGGAAGCGGATGATCTTCTGGATTTCCAGCACGGCAATCGGATCGACGCCGGCGAAGGGTTCGTCGAGCAGGATGAAGCGCGGGCTGGTCGCCAGCGCCCGGGCGATTTCGACGCGGCGCCGCTCGCCGCCGGAAAGGGCGGCGGCATTGACGTGGCGCACGTGGTCGACGTGCAGTTCCTTGAGCAGGCCTTCGAGACGGTCGTTCAGCTCGGCTTCGGGCAGCTTCTGCAGCTCGAGAACGGCGCGGATGTTTTCCTCGACATTGAGCTTGCGGAAGACCGACGCCTCCTGCGGCAGGTAGGACAGGCCGAGGCGCGCCCGGCTGTGCATCGGCTGGTGCGTCAGGCGGTTGTCGTCGATATGGACTTCGCCGCCGTCGGCGGCCACCAGGCCGACGATCATGTAGAAACAGGTGGTCTTGCCGGCGCCGTTCGGGCCAAGCAGGCCGACCACTTCGCCCGACTTGACCTCGAAGGAAACGTCCTCGACGACGGTCCGCGCCTTGTAGCGCTTCTTCAGGTTGTTGGCGGTCAGTTTGGCGGCGGACATGGTCATTGCTCGACTCCGCGCAGGACGCGACGGATGGCTTCGCTGGAAAAACCGCGATATTGCAGGAAACGCATCTGTTTGGCACGTTCTTCCGGCGAGTGCGGCAAGTCCCTGAACTTGCGCTGCCAGACGCTGCGGCAGCGTTCGGTTTCGTCGCCGCCTTCCGGCAGGGCGTTCGCGATGTCGTCGTCGGCGACGCCTTTCTGCCGCAATTCCTGCTTCAGGCGCGCATTGCCATAGCGGCCGGCCCGCGCCACGACGCGCTGGGCGGCGTAGCGGGTATCGGACAGCAGACGTTCGCTTTGCAGGGTATCGAGCACGGCGTCGAGTTCTTCCTCGGATTCGGCATGCGCGGCGAGCTTGCCTTTCAGCTCGGCCCGGCTGTAATCGCGCCGGGTGAGGAGTTGCAGGGCTCGCACGCGCAGGTCAGGCATGTCGGTCAGGCATCGGCCTTGGCTTTGGTCGGCTTGATGACGGTGGTGCTGGCCGCTTCGCGGATGCCGGCTTCGATCTCGGCGGCGATTTCCGGGTTGGCCTTGAGGAATTCGCGAGCGTTGTCCTTGCCCTGGCCGATCTTCTCGCCCTTGTAGGCGTACCAGGCGCCGGACTTGTCGACCAGCTTGTGGGCGACGCCCATTTCGACGACTTCGCCCTGGCGGGAAATGCCCTCGCCGTACAGGATGTCGAAAATGGCTTCGCGGAAGGGCGGCGAGACCTTGTTCTTGACGACCTTGACCTTGGTTTCGCTGCCGATGACCTCGTCGCCCTTCTTGATCGCGCCGATGCGGCGGATGTCGAGGCGGACGGAGGCGTAGAACTTCAGCGCGTTGCCGCCGGTGGTGGTTTCCGGCGAGCCGAACATGACGCCGATCTTCATGCGGATCTGGTTGATGAAGATGACCAGGGTGTTGGTCTTCTTGATGTTGGCGGTCAGCTTGCGCAGGGCCTGCGACATCAGGCGGGCGTGCAGGCCGACCATCTGGTCGCCCATCTCGCCTTCGATTTCGGCGCGCGGGGTGAGGGCGGCGACCGAGTCGACCACGATGATGTCCACCGAGCCGGAGCGGACCAGCATGTCGGCGATTTCGAGGGCCTGCTCGCCGGTGTCCGGCTGCGAGATCAGCAGGTCGCCGACATTGACGCCGAGCTTCTGGGCGTACTGCGGATCGAGCGCGTGTTCGGCGTCGATGAAGGCGGCGGTGCCGCCGAGCTTCTGCATTTCGGCGACGACCTGCAGGCAGAGGGTGGTCTTGCCGGACGATTCCGGGCCGTAGATCTCGACGACGCGGCCGCGCGGCAGGCCGCCGACGCCGAGGGCGATGTCCAGACCGAGCGAACCGGTCGACACGACCTGGATGCCTTCGTCGATTTCGGCATCGCCCATCTTCATGATGGAGCCTTTGCCGAATTGCTTTTCGATTTGTTGCAGTGCGGCGGCGAGTGCCTTTGCCTTGTTGTCGTCCATGGGGTGACCTCGAAAATTTGAGCGGATTATGGCACAGGGGCCAAGGATGGAATAGAAATTGCTGGAAACCCTGCATCCGTGCCGGCCCAAACGCGGTATATTCGCCACCGCTACCGGCCAGTCGGATACTGTGTATACGTACAGTACATTGACCCGCCTTTTCTTGGCAAGAAAATTCTTCATGTCGATCAGACGTTTACCCATCGCTCTCCCCGCCGTTCTCCTGCTGCTGGCCAGCGCCGCCGCCAGCGGCGCGCCGGCTCCGTGGTATTGGTGGGTCAGCAAGCTGGACGGCAGCCGGGTCTGCCGCCAGAGCGGCCTGGGCGAAGGATGGACGCAGGAACCGGTGGCTTTCAAGGACGCCCGCTGCCGAATTCGCCTCGATCCCCGATGACTGCCTACCTGCCCCCGCCCCCCGGCGCCTCGCCGGTCGTTTTTGCCGACGACTTCCTGATCATTGCCGAAAAGCCCTGCGGCCTGCTGTCGGTACCCGGCCGCGGCGAACACAAGGCCGACTGCCTGCTCAGCCGGGTTCAGCAGGAATACCCGGATGCGCTGACCGTGCACCGGCTGGACATGTCGACCTCCGGCATCCTGGTCTTCGCCCGCGGCGCCGACATGCACCGCCGGCTGTCGAAGATGTTCCAGGAGCGCCAGGTGGACAAGCTCTACGTCGCCGTGCTGGCCGGCCTGCTGCCCTACGACGAGGGCGGCGTGGACCTGCCGCTGATCGTGGACTGGCCGAACCGGCCGAAGCAGAAGGTCGATTTCGACGAGGGCCGGCCGTCGCAGACGCGCTTCCGCGTGCTCGGCCGCGATACCGAAAAGCAGACGACCCGCGTCGCGCTCGAACCGGTCACCGGCCGTTCGCACCAGCTGCGGGTGCACATGATGTCCCTGCAGCATCCCATCCTTGGCGACGATCTGTACGGCGGGCCGGCGGAAAAAATGGCTGATCGCCTGCTGCTGCACGCGATGGATCTGGGCTTTATGCACCCGGCAACCGGCGAGCGCATGGATTTTCACAGCGAGCCGCCTTTTTGACGCCGCGAAAACGCGCAATAACCTTATAATCCGCGCAATTTCAACCCCTTAGCTTGTCGGTTGCGCGCCCATGCTGATCTGGTTCGTCGTCCTCTACCTGCTGCTTTCCATCGGCATCGGCCTCTACGCAGCCACCCGCGTCCATAGCGCCAAGGACTTCGCCGTCGCCGGCCGCCACCTGCCGCTGCCGGTGGTCACCGCCACGGTTTTCGCCACCTGGTTCGGCGCCGAGGCCGTGTTCGGCGTCTCCGCCACCTTCGTCAAGGAAGGCCTGACCGGCGTCGTCGCCGACCCCTTCGGCTCCTCGATGTGCCTGATCATCGCCGGTTTCTTTTTCGCCCGGAAACTCTACAAGCTCAACATCCTGACCCTCGGCGACTACTTCCGCATGCGCTACAACCGCAGCGTCGAAGTGCTGACCACGCTGTGCATCGTCGCCTCCTACCTGGGCTGGGTATCGGCCCAGATCAAGGCGCTGGGCCTGGTCTTCAACGTCGTGACCAACGATTTCGTCAGCCAGACGGCCGGCATGATCCTCGGCGCCGCCATCGTGCTCACCTACACCACCTTCGGCGGCATGCTGTCGGTGGCCATCCTCGATTTCGTGCAGATGGGCGTGATCATGGGCGGCATGCTCTACATCGCCAGCGTCGTCGCGGTGCCGGCCGGCGGCGTCGAAACCGTGATCCAGCACGCCTCGGCCGCCGGCAAGCTCGACTTCTTCCCGCCGCCCGACCCGTGGCTGTGGCTGACCTTCCTCGGCGCCTGGATCACCATGATGCTCGGCTCCATCCCGCAGCAGGACGTCTTCCAGCGCATCACCTCGGCGCG
This sequence comes from uncultured Dechloromonas sp., assembly GCF_945957265.1. Taxonomy (GTDB): domain Bacteria; phylum Pseudomonadota; class Gammaproteobacteria; order Burkholderiales; family Rhodocyclaceae; genus Azonexus. Next base: position 81,252 of record NZ_CAMFKO010000010.1, on the reverse strand, counting down.
CAGCCAGAAGATCGCGCTGTGGGGCTCGGTCATCGGCGCCACGATCTACTTCTGCTTCACCTTCGTGCCGATGTTCATCGCCTATTCGGCGACCTTGATCGACCCCGAGCTGTTCAACGGCCTGCTCAAGACCGATTCGCAACTGGTGCTGCCGACGCTGGTCCTCCAGCACACACCCGTCTTCGCCCAGGCCATCTTCTTCGGCGCCGTGCTGTCGGCCATCATGAGCTGCTCGTCGGCAACGCTGCTGGCCCCGTCGGTCGCCTTCTCGGAAAACATCGTGCGTGGCTTCTACCCGAACATGGGCGATCACCAGTTCCTGAAGGTCATGCGCGCCTCGATCGTCTGTTTTGCCATGGTCGTGCTCGGTTTTGCGCTGTATTCCAACGCCAGCATCTTCAAGATGGTCGAAAACGCCTACAAGGTGACGCTGGCCGGCGCCTTCGTGCCGCTCTTCTTCGGCGCCTTCTGGAAGCGGGCGACGACGCAGGGCGCGCTGGCCGCCATTTTCGGCGGCCTGACCTCCTGGCTGCTGATCGAAACGCTGATCGGCGAAGCCAGCCTGGTGCCGCCCCAGCTGATCGGCCTCGGCGTCAGCATACTCGGCATGGTCGTCGGCTCGCTGCTGCCGCAATGGGTCGGCCACCGGCAGGCGGCGGAAGACATACACGAGGCGCTGCACCACCGGGCCGCCGCCGAAACGCACCACGCCGTCGAGCCGCCGCATCGCCACTGATTTCAGTCACACTGTGACCGGAAAACGGGCATTTCGCCGTTCGCCGGAAACCTGTGTTTCCAGACGGCGAAGCTGACGCCTTCCCGGAAAGCCCCTAAAATCAAGGCATGCCCCATTCCAGCCTTGGCCCCGTCCGTTTCGCCACCTACCTCGCGCTCGCCTGGTTCGGCCTGGTCGTCTACGGCAGCCTGCACCCGTTCAGCGGCTGGCGCGATACCGGCGTCTCGCCGATCGCCTTTCTCGAAGGCGGCTGGCCGCGCTACTGGACGGCCTTCGACCTGGCCGCCAACGTCGCCGTCTACCTGCCGCTCGGCTTTTTCCTGACGCTGGCACTGAGCCGCCTGCCCGGCCGCTACACGGCCCTGGTCGTCGCCACGCTGCTCGCCGCCGGTGTCAGTTTCGGACTGGAAACCCTGCAGACCTGGCTGCCGTCGCGCGTGCCCTCCAACCTCGACCTCGCCTGCAACAGCCTCGGCGGACTGCTCGGCGCGCTCTGGGCGAAGGCGGTCGGGCCGCGCATCTTCGCCCGCGTCGCCGCCCTCGAACACCGGCTGATCGCCCCCATCCCGCACGCCGAACTCGGCCTGACCCTGCTCGGGCTGTGGCTGCTCGTGCCGCTGTCGCCCGAAACGCTCCTCTTCGGCGCCGGCGATGTCCGCCAGCTGTTCGGCCTGACCGGCGCCGTACCCTTCGCCGCGGAAAGCTTCGTCATGATCGAAGCCAGCATTACCGCCTTCAACGCGGTCGCGGTCGGGCTCATCGTGCGCATGCTGAGTGCCCGCCTGGCCGTGGCCTACGCCGTCGTGCCGCTGTTCCTGCTGCTCAGCCTGGTCGTCGCCACGCTCGCCACGGCCGTCCTGGTCAGCCCGGCCGACGCCTTGTCCTGGCTGACGCAGGGCTCCCGCCTCGGGCTGCTGGTCGGGGCGGCCATCCTGGCCATCGCCATCGCCCTGCCGCCGACACCGCGGCTGATGATCGCCGCCCTGTCGCTGATGGCGGGCACCGTGCTGGTCAACCTGGCGCCGCCCAACCCCTACTCGGCCGCCGCCCTGGCCACCTGGCGCCAGGGGCACTTCCTCAATTTCAACGGCCTCACCCGCCTGGTCGCCACGGCCTGGCCCTTCCTGACGCTGCCCTTCCTGCTCCTGGCCAGCCGGCGCGGCTAGGGCAGGCTGCGCTAGACTGGCGTCGAGGCCTTTGCATAAAAGGACAGCGATGCTTGTTGATGACAACGACACGCGCCGGGACGGCAGTGCCTCCCGGGACACGGCGTGGCACGCCCGCTCGGCCGCTTCGGCGGCGCAGGAAATGGGCGTCGACGGCGCGCAGGGACTTTCCGAAGCGGAAGCGGCGGCGCGTCTCGCCCGCCACGGCCCCAACCGGCTGAGCGAACGCCCGGGCAAGCCGGCGTGGCGGCGCTTCGCCGCCCAGCTCGGACAGCCGCTGGTGCTGGTGCTGCTCGCGGCCGGCGCGATCACCGCCGCCCTGGGCGAAACGGTCGACGCCGGGGTGATTTTCGGCGTCGTCCTGGTCAACGCCCTGATCGGCTACTGGCAGGAAGCCAAGGCCGAGGGCGCGCTCGCCGCGCTGGCGCGCAGCGTGACGACGCCGGTCACCGTCCGGCGCGACGGCCATCGCCGGCAGCTCGATGCCGGCCAGCTGGTACCGGGCGACATCGTCATGCTGGCGGCCGGCGACCGGATTCCGGCCGACCTGCGCCTGCTGCTGCAGCACGAACTGCACACCGACGACTCGCTGCTGACCGGCGAGTCGCAGCCCGTCGGCAAGCATGCCCGGGCGCTGCCGGCCGATACCGTGCTGGCCGAGCGCGCCAACATGGCGTGGGCCGGGTCCACGGTGGTCATGGGGCAGGGCAGCGGGCTGGTCGTGGCGACCGGGGATGCCACCGAAACCGGGCGCATCGCCGGGCTGATCGCCGCCGCCCCCGAGCTGGTCACGCCGCTGACGCGCAAGATGGCGCGCTTTTCCAACTGGCTGCTGTGGGCCATCGCGGCGCTGGCCGGGCTGACCTTTGCCGTCGGGCTGGCCCGCGGCGAAACGGGCTTCGACATGTTCATGGCCGCCGTCGCGCTGGCCGTCGGCGCCATACCGGAAGGACTGCCGGCCGCCGTCACCGTCACCCTGGCCATCGGCGTCGCCCGCATGGCCAGGCGCCGGGCGATCATCCGCCACCTGCCGGCGGTCGAGACGCTGGGCAGCACGACGGTGATCTGCTCCGACAAGACCGGCACGCTGACCGAGAACGCGATGACCGTCCGCGTCCTGTGGTGCGCCGGCGAAGGCTATGCGCTGGGCGGCCAGGGCTACGCGCCGAGCGGCGACATCCGCCACGACGAAATGCCCGCCACCGTCGCCGGCGCCGTTCGCGAATGCCTGGTCGCCGGCGCCTTGTGCAACGACGCCTCGCTGCGCCAGGAGCACGGCCGCTGGCTGATCACCGGCGACCCGACCGAGGCCGCGCTGCTCGTCGCGGCACGCAAGGGCGGCGAGGACGAGCACGCCTTGCGCGCCCGCCATCCCCGCCGCAACGAACTGCCCTTCGACGCCGGCCGGCAATACATGGCCACCGCCCATGGCGACGACGCGGCCTGCGTCCTCTACGTCAAGGGCGCGCTCGAGAAACTGCTGCCGCAATGCGTCGACCGGCTGGCCGCCGACGGCACCGGCCGCCAGCCGCTCGACGCGCCGGCCGTCGAACGCGCCGCCCAGGCCTACGCCGAGCAGGGCATGCGCCTGCTGCTCATCGCCCGCCGCACGCTGGCCACGGCCGACCAGTTGAGCGATGCGTCCATCGCCGGGCTGACCCTGATCGGCCTGGCCGGCATGATCGACCCGCCGCGCAAGGCCGTCGTCGGCGCCATCCGCAACTGCCATTCGGCCGGCATCCGGGTCAAGATGATCACCGGCGACCACGCCGTCACCGCCCTCGCCATCGCCCGCCAGATCGGCATCGACGCCGGCCGGGCGCTGACCGGCCGCGAACTGGCGGCGCTCGACGATGGGCAGCTGGCCGAGGCGGCCCTGGGCACCGACGTCTTCGCCCGCGTCGAGCCGGAACAGAAGCTGCGCCTGGTGCGCGCCCTGCAAGGCCGGGGCGAGGTCGTCGCCATGACCGGCGACGGCGTCAACGACGGTCCCGCCCTGAAGCAGGCCGACATCGGCGTCGCCATGGGCCTGGCCGGCACCGAGGTGGCCAAGGAAGCCGCCGCCATGGTGCTCACCGACGACAATTTCGCCAGCATCGAAGCCGCCGTGGAAGAGGGCAGGGGGGTCTGGGACAACCTGGTCAAGTTCATCACCTGGACGCTGCCGACCAATTTCGGCGAAGGCCTGGTCATCGTCGTCGCCATCCTGTTCGGGGCGACGCTGCCGATCACCCCCTTGCAGATCCTGTGGATCAACATGACCACCGCCGTCCTGCTCGGCCTGCCGCTCGCTTTCGAGCCGATCGAGCGCGGCATCATGCATCGCCCGCCGCGGCGGCTCGACCAGCCGGTGCTCGACGCCGCCCTGATCCGGCGCATCGTGCTCGTGGCGCTGCTGTTGCTGGCCGGCTCCTTCGGCCTCTTCCTGCGCGAGCTGGGGCAGGGCCATAGCCTGGCCGAAGCGCGCACCGTCGCGGTCAATGTCTTCGTGATGGTCGAGGCCGCCTACCTGTTCAACTGCCGCTCGCTCAGCCAGGCTTTCTGGAAGCAGGGCCTGTTCTCCAACCCGTGGATCTGGGCCGGCATCGGCGCCATGCTCGCGCTGCAGATGGCCTTGACCTACCTGCCGTTCATGAATGCCCTGTTTCAGACCGCCCCGATCGGGAGCGAGGAATGGCTGAGCATCCTGGCGATCTCGGTTCTCAGCTCGCTGCTGATCGGCCTGGAAAAGGCGCTCGCGATGCGCCGGCCCTGATCACCGCCGGCGCGCCCGGAGACGGAAGCGCCCCGATGCCGATGCTTGGCTTAGAATGGCGTAAGCTAGTCGTAAACATAGAAAAACAATAACCAGCAAAGCGGAGGAGATGCCTTGGGAAAACCATCCTTGCTCGCGGGGGCGCTCGCCCTGGCCTGGGCGCTGGCCGCCTGCGCCCCGCCCGAACCCATACGCATCGGCCTGCTGGCCGGCCTCTCCGACCGCGGCTCCGACTTCGGCGAGAGCGTCCGCAACGGCGTGATCCTGGCCATTGAGCAACAGAACGAGGCGGGCGGCATCAACGGCCGCAAGATCGAGCTGATCGTCCGCGACGACGGGCAGGACAAGGCCAAGGCCGAGCTCGCCGCCCAGGAGCTGATCGCCCTGCGCCCCGACATCATCATCGGCCCGGTCACCAGTTCGATGGCCACCGTCGTGCTGCCGCTGATGGACAAGGCCGGCCAGGTGATGATCAGCCCGACCGTCGCATCGACCAATTTCTACGGCAAGGACGACAACTTCTTCCGCGTCAATTGCACCACGCGCGAAGCCGCCATCCAGCATGCCCGGGTCGTTTACGAGCGCGGCGCGCGCCGGGCCGGGCTCGCTTTCGATGCCTCCAACCTGCCGTTCAGCGGTACCTGGATCGAGGCCTTCTCGGCCGAGTTCGAAAAACTGGGCGGCAGCACCAGCGCGACCGCCGGTTTCGAGTCGGCCGGCGGCACCCGCTTTTCCGATGTCGTTGCCCACCTGCTCGAATCGAAACCCGATGCGCTGGTGCTGGTCGCCAGCACCCTCGACACCTCGCGGCTCGCCCAGCAGGCGCGCCGGCAGGCCCCCGGCCTGCCGCTCAGCTCGTCCGAATGGGCGGCCTCGGCCGAAGCGCTGGTCGAGATGGGCGGCAGCGCCGTGGATGGCCTGCTGATGACGCACGCCTACAACCGCAGCGACGACAGCGCGGCCTACCTGAACTTCCGTAACGCCTTCAAGACACGCTTCCAGCGCGAGTTCGGTTCGTTCTCCCTGCTCGCCTACGACACGGCCAACATCGTGTTCGCCGCCATGAAGAAGCGGGAGGCCGGCGAAGGCATGAAGCCGGCCCTGCTCAAGTACGGCCCCTACCAGGGCGTGCAGCAGGAAATCCGCTTCGATGCCTATGGCGACGCGACGCGCAAGGTCTATTTCACCGAGATTCGCGGCGATGCGCCGGTACAGGTCAAGTGATGCCAACCCGACAGCGTGAATGGCCCCTGCATGCCTACCTCGGCGTGCTGCTGGCCGTCACGTCGACGCTGACCTTCCTGATCGTCGGCTCCATCTTTCTGCTGATCCGCATTCCGCAACTGGAGTCCGAGATTCGCACCCGCGCCGAAAGCGATGCCCGCGAACTGGCCTTCCGCATCGAGATGCAGATGCTGGCGCAGCAGGAACAGCTGGCCCTGGTCGCCACGGCGCTGCTCAACAGCGAAGCGCCGGCCACCCTGATCAGCCAGGCGGTGGTCGGCGGCAAGGTGTTCCGGGCGCTGTACCTTCTGTCGCCGGAGGGCGACGTGATCAACGCCGGACTGACCCCCGAATATCGCCACCTGGAGCGCGAAGTGCTCGGCAGCGACCTGTCGGCGACGCCGCTCTTCCGCGAAGCCAGCCAGCGGGGCGCGCCGGTGTGGAGCGACAAGTACCTCTCGTCGCTCAGCGGCGTCGTCACCGTCGGCCTCGCCGTGCCGGCCAGCGGCGGCCGCGTGCTGCTCGCCGAGATACCGCTCGACTACCTGCTCAACATCCTCGACCGCAACCCGGTCGACAAGCAGCGGGCCATCTGGGTCATCGACCAGCGGGGCGAACTGCTGGCCGACACCGAATCGACCAAGCTGCTCGGCGGCCTCAACCTCTACAACTCGCCTATCCTCAACGCCGTGCTCAAGGGCACGGAACTGCCCACCCAGTTCAGCTTCGCCGGCCGCCAGTACTACGTCGGCGGCGCCCGCTCGCAGGCGCTCGGCTGGTCGTTCATCGCCCGCCTGCCGGCCGGTTTCGCCAACCCGGAAATCCGCATGACGGTGCTGATCGTGGTCGGCGGCTTCGTGGCCTCGCTGGCCATCGGCGCGCTGCTTTCGCTCTACGCGGCCCGGCGCCTGATGCGGCCGCTGTCCGGCATCGTCCGCCGGGCGCACCAGCTCGCCCTCGGGCAAACGGCCAACCAGTGGCCGCGCGGACGGATCGTGGAATTCAACCGCCTGTCTTCCGACATCGGCCACATGGCCGGCGCCATCCTGGCCCGCGAGCAGGAGCTGCGCGACCTCAACACCCAGCTCGAGGCGCGCGTCGACGAACGGACCGTCGCCCTTTCCCTGGCCAAGGAGGCCGCCGAGCAGGCCAATCTCGCCAAGAGCATCTTCCTGGCCAACATGAGCCACGAAATCCGCACCCCGCTCAATGCCATCAACGGCATGGCGCTGCTGATCCGCCGCGGCGGCCTGGCGCCGGAGCAGAGCAGCCGCCTCGGCAAGCTGGAGGCCGCCAGCCAGCATCTGCTCGAAGTCATCAACATGGTGCTCGATCTCTCCAAGATCGAGGCCGGGAAGCTGGTACTGGAGGAAGCGCCGTTCGAACCGGCGACGCTGTTCGAGAACGTCCGCTCCATGCTGCACGAGCGCGTGCTCGAAAAACGCCTGCACCTGATCTGCGAATTGCCTGCCGATCTGCCGGCGCGCCTGATCGGCGACCAGACGCGCCTCCAGCAATGCCTGCTCAACTACGCGTCGAATGCGGTGAAATTCACCGAGCGGGGCACCGTCGCATTGCGCATGCGCGTTCAGGCCGACGAGACGGAACACGTGATCCTGCGCTTCGAGGTCGAGGATAGCGGCATCGGCATCGCGCCCGAAGCCCAGGCGCGCCTGTTCAACGCCTTCGAGCAGGCCGACGGGTCGACCACCCGGAAATACGGCGGCACCGGCCTGGGGCTCGCCATCACCGCGCACATCGCCACGGCCATGGGCGGCGAGGTCGGGGTGTACAGCGAGCCGGGGCAGGGAAGCCGCTTCTGGTTCACCGCCCGCCTGGGGAAATCGGCGGATGTCCCGATGCCCGAGCCGGAGCATCCCGACGATTGCGAAGCCACGCTGCACCGGATGTATGCCGGGATTCCCGTCCTGCTGGTGGAGGACGAGCCGGTGAACCGCGAGGTGGCGCAGATCCTCCTCGAAGATATCGGTTTCCATGTCGACACCGCCGAGAACGGCGTCGAGGCGGTCCGCATGGCCGGCCAGCGCCGCTACGACCTGATCCTGATGGACATGCAGATGCCGGAAATGGACGGCCTCGAAGCGACCCGCCATATCCGCGCGCTGCCCGGGGGAGGCGATCTGCTGATCATCGCCATGACCGCCAACGCCTTCGCCGACGACCGGGAGCGCTGCCTGGCGGCCGGCATGGATCACTTCGCCACCAAGCCCATCGATCCGGACAGCTTTCTCAAGCTCCTGCTGACCAGCCTGTCCCGGCCGCGCGCCCGAACGGCGGAGCAGGCAGGCGCATAAGCGCCCACGCCCCGACCCCTCGCCTATAATGCGGGTCTGCACAGGAGAACCCGCATGAGCCATTTCAAACACCACGTCTTTTTTTGCTGCAACCAGCGCGAGCCCGGCGAGACTTGCTGCAATGCCCTGGGCGCCAGCGAAATGCAGGCCTATGCCAAGGATCGCATCGCCCAGCTCAAGATGAAGGGCGAGGGCAAGGTCCGGATCAACAAGGCCGGCTGCCTCGACCGCTGCGACAACGGCCCGGTCATGGTGGTCTACCCGGAAGCCGTCTGGTACACCTATGTCGACAAGGAAGACGTCGAGGAAATCATCCAGGAACACCTGATCGGCGGCAAGGTCGTCGAACGCCTGAAGATCTGACGCCATGAGAGCACCCGAAGAAAAACTCCTGATCGACGGCCCGGCCGGCAAGATCGAGATCATCATGGAACGCCCGGACGCGCCGAAAGGCATCGCCCTGGTCGCCCACCCGCATCCGCTCGGCGGCGGCGCCAATACCAACAAGGTCGCCTACACCCTGGCGCGCACCTTCGTCAGCCTCGGCTATGCCGCCTTCCGTCCCAATTTCCGCGGCGTCGGCGACAGCGAGGGCGTGCACGACGAGGGCCGCGGCGAGACCGAAGACCTGCTCGCCGTGCTCGAGGAAGCCAAGCGCCGCTGCGGCGACCTGCCGGTGGTCCTCAGCGGCTTCTCCTTCGGCGCCTACTGCCAGAGCCGCGTCGCCAAGCGCCTCAAGGAAGCCGGCCACCCGGCCCAGCGCCTGGTGCTGGTCGGCACGGCGGCCGGCTACGTGGAAGACACCCGCCACTACGACACCGAGGCCGTGCCGCACGACACCATCGTCATCCACGGCTCCGACGACACGCTGGTACCGCCGGGCAACGTCTTCGCGTGGGCCTTGCCGCTCGACCTGCCGGTGGTCATGGTGCCCGGCGCCGACCACTTCTTCCACCGCCGCCTGCACGTCATCCGCGACATCATCACCCGGGCGTGGCGACACTAGACGTCCGCGACCTGCGCAAGGCCTACGGCGACCAGGAAGTGGTCGCCGGGTTGTCCTTCGCGGTCGCCGCCGGCACCTGTTTCGGCCTGCTCGGCCCGAACGGCGCCGGCAAGACGACCACGCTACGCCTCTGTCTCGGCCTGACCGCCCCGGCCAGCGGCGCCATCGCGCTCAACGGGCGCGCCATTCCCGCCGAGGCGCAGCAGGCCAGGGCGCGGGTCGGCGTCGTGCCGCAGTTCGACAACCTCGATCCCGACTTCACCTGCGCCGAGAACCTGCTCGTCTTCGGCCGCTATTTCGGCATGGCCGACGCCGACATCCGCGGCCGCATCCCGCAGCTGCTCGACTTCGCCGGCCTCGGCAGCAAGGCCGATGCCCGCATCGCGACGCTCTCCGGCGGCATGAAACGGCGGCTGACCCTGGCCCGGGCCCTGATCAACAACCCCGACGTCGTCTTTCTCGACGAACCGACTACCGGCCTCGACCCGCAGGCCCGGCACCTGATCTGGGACCGCCTGAAGCAGCTCAAGTCAGCCGGCAAGACGCTGATCCTGACCACCCATTTCATGGACGAGGCGGAGCGCCTGTGCGATTCGCTGATCGTCATCGATCACGGCCGAAAGATCGCCGAGGGCAGCCCGCGCGCGCTGATCGCCGAGCACATCGAGCCGCAGGTCGTCGAAGTCTTCGATGAAGCGCGCGGCCAGCTGCCGCCCTTCGTCGAGCGCCACCGCCTGCTCTGCGAGCGCGTCGAGACCAGCGGCGAAACCGCCTTCTTCTACTGCCGCGACCCGCGCCCCCTGCTCGCCGCGCTGGCCGAAGCCGAAGGCCTGCGCTACGTGCACCGCGCCTCCAACCTCGAGGACGTGTTCATCAAGCTGACCGGCCGCGAACTGCGCGACTGAGCGCCGCCCGCTCCCGCCCGGCAATCTGTCGCGCGCCCACGCCAATCTATGACATAAGGCATATAATCGGCGGCTCATGACCTTGACCGAGCCTCGCGTGGAAGACCTCCAGCACAATCCCGCCGACACCCGCACGGCTGCGGCCGATGCCGTCGAATCCCGGATGAAGATCGAACTCCGCGATATCGGCATCCCGCCGCGACCGGCCATTCTGGTCGCCATCGAAAAGGAAACGGCCAGGGACGACCCGGATTTCATCCATCTGGCCAAGCTCCTCAGCCAAGATGTCGCGCTGTCGGCCGGCGTGATCAAGATCGCCAATTCGCCGTTCTTCTCGTTCGGCAAGAAGGTGCCGACCGTGCAGGAAGCCCTGCTCGTGCTGGGGCTCAAGCAGGTCCTCCGGACCATCGCCGGGCTGTCGCTGCAGCAGGTCTTCAAGCACGTCCCGAACATGGACCGCTTCTGGGATGCCTCGGCGACGACGGCCGAAGTCTCGGCCATGCTGGTCAGGCAGATCGGCAAGGGCATCGGCATCCGCCCGGAAGACGCGCACACCTTCGCGCTGTTCCGCGACTGCGGCATCCCGATGCTGATGATTCCCTTTCCCGAGTACCGCGATGTCCTGGTCCAGGCCAATCGGGAAGAAGCCCTGAGCTTCACCGCCATCGAAGAGCAAGCCATCGGCCTCAACCATGCCGTGCTCGGCGCCCAGCTGGCGGAAGACTGGCTGCTCCCGGAGGAAACCTGCCAGGCCATCCGCCATCACCACGACCGCGCCGCGCTCGAAGGTGGAGCGGAGCTCACCGGGCGCAGCCGGCGCCTGATCGCCGTGGCGCAACTGGCCGAGTACCTGATCCAGCAGAAAACCGCCCAGTCGCAGACCTGCGAATGGCAAAAACTGGGCGACGCCAGCCTGGCCTGCCTCGAGCTGACCCCCGAACAGCTGCCCGAGCTGGCCCAATCCTGCCTGCCCGAAAGCACCGGCTGAACGGCCCCGCCGTGCGCCGTCACAAAGCATTACGGTCGGCGCGGCGCGGCACCCCTAGAATGGCGGCTTATCCTCGCCGCCCCCTTGCCGAACCGCCTACCCGATGCATGCCACCTCGCCCGCCCATCGCCCGAGCCTGACCGGCTTCCTGCCGGTGTGGCGACGCAACTTCCTGGTCTGGCGCAAGCTGGCGCTGCCGTCCATCCTGGGCAACCTGGCCGATCCGCTGATCTACATGCTCGGCCTCGGCTACGGCCTGGGCGCCATGCTGCCCAGCGTCGACGGCCAGCCCTACGTCGCCTTCCTGGCCGCCGGCACGGTCTGCGCATCGACCATGAACGCCGCCACCTTCGAAGCCCTGTATTCGGCCTTTTCGCGCATGCACGTGCAGAAGACCTGGGACGCCATCCTCAACACGCCGCTCGGGCTGGCCGACGTGGTCGCCGGCGAACTGTTCTGGGCGGCGACCAAGTCGCTGTTCTCCGGCGCCGCCATCCTCGTCGTCATCACCGCCATGGGCCTCACCAACGGGCCGCTGATGCTGTGGGCGCTCCCGGCCATCGTGCTGACCGGGCTGGCCTTTGCCGCGCTGGGCCTGATCTGGAACGCGCTGGCGCCGAGCTACGATTTCTTCATGTACTACTTCACGCTGTTCATCACCCCGATGACGCTGATTTCCGGCGTCTTCTTCCCGACCGACCAGCTCCCCGCGTGGCTGGCCGCCATCGGCGGCTGGCTGCCGCTGGCCCAGGGCGTGGCGCTGGTGCGCCCGCTGCTCGCCGGCCAGGTGCCGGCCGACGCCCTGATCCACATCATGGCGCTGCTCGCCACCGCCGGCGTAGCCTTCGCCATCGCCCTCCACCTGACCCGCCGCCGGCTGCTCAAGTAGAATCGTCCGCCCATGGAAACCCTGATCGTCATCACCAACTGCCCCGACGAGGAAACCGCCAACGCCATCGCGCTGGCCGTCGTCGAGGAACGGCTCGCCGCCTGCGTGAACATCCTGCCGCGCGTGCAATCCCTCTACCGCTGGCAGGGCAGCGTCGAGTCGGCGGCCGAAATCCCGCTGCTGATCAAGACGACCGCCGGCAACTACCCGGCGCTCGAAGCCCGGATCACCGCCCTGCACCCCTACGAGGTGCCGGAAATCGTCGCCCTGCCGCTCGCCCGCGGCCTGCCGGCCTATCTGAACTGGGTCGCCGCCGAGACACTCCAATGACCATGCGCGTTTTTCTCTTCCTGTTTGCCCTGCTCGTCCCGCTTGCCCACGCCGACGAGTTCCTCGATCCCGCCGTCGCCTTCAAGCCCTCGGTGCGCGCCATCGACGGAGAGACCCTCGAAGTCCGCTACGAGATCGCCAAGGGCTACTACCTCTATCGCGACAAGTTCCGCATCGCCATCGACGGCGACGCCGCCCGGCCGGGCACGACAACCTACCCCAAGGGCAAGGAAAAGGAAGACGACACCTTCGGCAAGGTCGAGGTCTATTACAAGTCGGTCGCCATCCGCGTGCCGGTCGAAAGGGCAGCCTCGGGCGTGCTGACGCTCGACCTCAAGGTCACCGCGCAGGGCTGCGCCGACGCCGGCGTCTGCTACCCGCCGCAAACCCAGCCGCTCAGCGTCACACTGCCCGACCCGGCCAGCACGCCGAGCGCGGCCGCGCTCGGCGAAGCGGGCGAGGGCGACGAGAGCGGCCTGATCGCCGCGACGCTGAAGAACGCCGGCTTCTGGGCCATTCTCGCCTTCTTCTTCGTCGCCGGCCTCGGCCTGTCGCTGACCCCCTGCGTCTTCCCGATGATTCCCATCCTCTCCGGCATCATCGCCGGGCAGGGCCACAAGGCGTCGCACGCCCGCGGCTTCGCCCTGGCCCTGGCCTATGTGCTGGGCATGGCGGTCACCTACGCCGCCGCCGGCATCGCCGCCGGCCTCACCGGCACGCTGATCTCCAGCGCCCTGCAGAACGCCTGGGTGCTCGGCGGCTTCGCGCTGGTCTTCGTGGTGCTCTCCTTCTCGATGTTCGGCTTCTACGAACTGCAGCTGCCGACCGCGCTGCAGAGCAAGCTGTCGGAAGAATCCGGCCACCTGCAGGGCGGGCGCGGCATCGGCGTCTTCCTGATGGGCGCGCTGTCGGCGCTGATTGTCGGCCCCTGCGTCGCCGCGCCGCTGGCCGGCGCGCTGCTCTACATCGGCCAGACCGGCGACGCGGTGCTCGGCGGCACGGCGCTGTTCGTCATGGCGCTGGGCATGGGTGCGCCGCTGCTTGCCGTCGGCCTGGCCGGCGGTTCGCTGCTGCCGAGGACCGGGCCGTGGATGGAAGGTGTCAAGAAAGCCTTCGGCGTGCTGCTGCTGGCCACCGCGGTGTGGCTGGTGTCGCCGGTCGTGCCGCCGGTCGCCGCCATGCTGGCCTGGGCGCTGCTGCTCATCGTGCCGGCCATCTACCTCCACGCCCTCGACCCGCTGCCGCCGCACGCCAAGGGCTGGCAACGCTTCTGGAAAGGCATCGGCATCGTCATGCTGCTCACCGGCGCCGCCCTGCTGCTCGGCGCCCTGGCCGGCAGCCGCGACCCGCTGCAGCCGCTGGCCGGCCTGCGCGGCACGGCGGTTGCCGCCGACGTCAAACACCTGCCGTTCACGCGCGTCGCCTCGGTAGCCGAGCTGGAAGCGAAGATCGCCGCCGCCGGCAAGCCGGTGATGCTCGATTTCTATGCCGACTGGTGCGTGTCGTGCAAGGAAATGGAGAAATTCACCTTTTCCGACCCGACAGTCCAGGCCAGGCTGGCGGCCTACACCCTGTTGCAGGCCGACGTGACCGCCAATTCGGCCGACGACAAGGCGCTACTGGCCCGTTTCGGCCTGTTCGGCCCGCCCGGCATCATCTTTTTCGATGCCAAGGGCCAGGAAAACAAGGCCGTTCGCGTCGTCGGCTTCCAGAATGCCGAGCAATTCGTGAAATCGCTGCAGAAAACCGGCACGGCGGGCTAGCAGTCAGTCACGCAGGTTCGCGTCGATGCCGAGGCACGCATCCGCGCCCCGGTCGCGCGAAGCGAACCGCAGCCATGGCCGTAGCCATGGCGAGGATGAGCGACAAAGCGAGCGGGGATGCGGGGCGTGCCGAACATAGCGGAATCTGCGTGACTGGCTGCTAGATTCGCTGCTCCGGCGCCATGCGCAAGGCATGGCGCAGGCCCCACAGGCCAAAAAGCACCCCGACGGCGGCCCCGGCCAGCACGTCGAGCACCACATGCTGGCGGGTGGCGACGGTCGACCACAGGATGGCCAGGCAATGCAGCCAGCTCAACCAGCGCACGACGGACGGCGCGCCGACGCCTGCGAATATCCGCCCCAGCCAGACCGCGGCGAACACCGCCGAAGCGACATGCAGCGACGGGCAGGCATTGCCGCCGGTATCGACATCCTTGATCACCGCCATTTCCGGATACAGCGTCCAGTCGATGCCGGCCGGCGGCACGCCGCTCGGCAACAGCCAGAAGATGCCCAGGCAGAGCAGGCACATCAGCGCCATCCACCAGCCGAACAGCAGCATGGCGCGGATGTCCTTCATGAAGGCGACGGGCAGCGAGGCATAGACCCACAGCGAGGCATAGAACGGAAAGGCCAGCGAGGTGACCGGTATCGCCGTGTCGAGCCAGGTCAGCGGCATCACCGTGACCGGATTCAGCGGGTTGCGCAGGACGGCGAAATAGGCCCAGAAGAAGGCCATCATGAATGCAGCCGTACCCAGCGCCTTGAGCGGCCACAGGGTGATCATCCGGGCGGCGATCTGGCGATACCAGGGCGATTCGCGAAACAGGTGCATCGGTGGCTCGGCGGCGGTCGGAAAGGAGAAAGGGCGGCGGTATGGTAGCAAATCGGCCCCCGAAGCGCCGGCGCCATCGGAAAAACCCGAGGCCTCCGGGCAAGTCTTTGGAAAACATGGGCTTTCAGCTAAAATCGCGAACCTATGGATTCCATTGGCCTGATTCGCGAATTTCTCAAAGACCGCCTTGGCGTCGAGCCCGACAGCGTCGTGCCGGAAGCGCCTTTGGCAGACCTCGGCGTCGACTCGCTGATGATGCTCGAGTTGATGTTCGAATTCGAGGATCGCTTCAACATCAAGCTCTCCAGCGACCTGAAGACTCCCCAGACCGTCGGCGAAATGGTCGCCTTGATGGACGGCTTGATCGCCTCCCAGAAAAACTGAGCGATGAGCCAGCGGCGGGTTGCGATCACTGGCCTCGGGCTGGTCAGTCCTTATGGCGGCGACCTGGCCGACTTCTTCGCCCGTCTGAGCGCCGGCGAATCGGCCATCCGCTACCTGCTGACCGACGATCTGCCGCGTCCGCTGTCCATTCCCTTCGTCAGCTGCCCGGGCTTCGATCCGGATGCCGTCCTCGGCAGGCCGCTGGCCGCGATGATGGACCGCTTCGCCCAGCTCGGCATGGCCGCCGCCTTCGGCGCCTGGGACGATGCCGGCCTGCCGCGCCAGGCCGACGGCGAATCGCGCGACACCTGGGGCGTTTCCTGGGGCACCGCGCTGGGCGGCACGCTGGCCTATGAAAAGGGCTACCGCGAACTGTGGCAGAAGGGCCGCGAGCGCCTGTCGCCACTCGCCGTCGTGCTCGGCATGAACAACGCCGCCAACGCCCACATCTCGATCCAGCTCGGGCTGGGCGCCATCAGCCAGAGCCACACCGTGGCCTGCGCCTCGTCGGCCATCGCCATCGGCGAGGCCTTCCGCCGCGTCCGTTCCGGCGAGGCGACGATCATGGTCACCGGCGGTTCCGACGTGCCGCAGGCCTACGGCGTCGCCCGCGCCTGGGAAGCCCTGCGCGTCATGGCTCCCGGCGACGCCGAGACCTCGCCGGCCGCCTGCCGGCCGTTCGCCGCCGACCGCCGCGGCCTGGTGCTGGGCGAGGGCGGCGCGGCGCTGGTGCTCGAGGACTGGGACCACGCGGTCGCCCGCGGTGCCCGCATCCACGGCGAAATGGTCGGCTACGGCACGAGTTGCGATCACAGCCACCTGGTCCGCCCGGAAATCGAAGGCCAGGTCCGCGCCCTCAACCTGACCCTGGCCGACGCCGGCCTGACGCCCGACGACATCGACTACATCAACGCCCACGGCACGGCCACGGCGGAAGGCGACCCGGTCGAGGTCGGCGCCCTGAAGGCGGTGTTCGGCGCCCGCGCCGCCAGCCTGCCGGTCAGCGCCACCAAGTCGATGCACGGCCACCTGCTCGGCGCCGCCGGCGCCATCGAAGCCATTGCCACGGTGCTCGCCCTGCGCGAGCAGGTCATCCCGCCGACGGCCAATCTCGACAACAATCTCGATCCGGCCTGCACCGGCGTCGATCACGTGACGACCGGCCGCCCCCAGGCGCTGCGCGCGGCGCTGTCCAACTCCTTCGCCTTTGGCGGCAGCAACGCGGTGCTGGCCTTCCGCGCCGTCACCCCCTGAACACTCGGAAGTCTCGCCATGTCTCAAGCCCCGTCCCCGGAATCCGTCGAAGCCCTGCTGCCGGAAATCGCCGCACTCATCGTCTCGGCTCTCAATCTCGACATCGACGCCGGTGAAATCGAGGCCGACGCGCCGCTGTTCGGCGACGGACTGGGCCTGGATTCGATCGACGTCCTCGAAATCGCGCTGGTCATTTCCAAGAAATACGCCATCCAGCTCAAGTCGGACAACGAGGACAACATCCGCATCTTCTCGTCGCTGCGCGCCCTGGGCACCTACATCGCCAGCCAGCGAAGCCAATGAACACCCGTGCTTTGGCCCCGTGGCTGCGTTGAAAATCCTCGCGACACGCCCGGTATCGCCGTGGTTTGCGCCTTGCCGCAAGGTCAGATGCGGCGACTTCATTAAGTGCCTCGCCGCATGAAACACCACGCTACCCCGGCCCAGCTGCTGCGCGGCCTGGCCATCGTCGCCTTGCTCGTCGCCTGGGCCGTGCTCGCCCATGTCGGCACCGCCGGCGAAGGATCGCCCGACATCTCGGTGCTGCTCGGCGTCTCGCCGATCATCGCGGCCGTCGGGCTGCTTCTCTGGCGCACCCGCCACCCGCTGCCCGCCGTCGGCGGCAACGTGCTGCTGTTCGGGGCCATCGCCTGGCTGTGGCCGACCCTGCGGGAGAATGTCCCGCTGGTCTTTTTCATCCAGCACGCCGGCGCCAATCTCGCCCTCGCCACGCTGTTCGGACGCAGCCTGCTCGGCGGCGGCGAAGCGCTGATCACCCAGCTCGACCGCGCGGTGCATCCCGGCCCGACATCCGAACGCAAAAGACGCTACACCCGCCAGGCGACCCTGGCCTGGACGCTGTTCTTCCTGTCCAACGCGCTGATCTCCGCCGTGCTCTGGCTGTTCGCCCCGCAAGCGACCTGGTCGGTCTTCGCCAACCTGCTGTCGATGCCCCTGCTGGCCGGCATGTTCGTCGCCGAGCACATCTGGCGGATGTTCGCGCTGCCGCCGGAGGAGCGCCCGAGCCTGGCCCAGGTCGTCCGCGCCTATCGCGTGCACAGCAAGCAAAACCAGTCGCCGGCCAAGCCCTCATGAACGCCGTTCCGCTACTCGCCCATGGCGATTCGGCTGCCGTGTTCGCGTGGCGCCCGGATGGCCCGGTAACGGTCGGCGCCTACCTGGCCGATGTCCGCGCCCTGGCCGCACGGCTGCCCGCCACCGGCTACCTGCTCAACCTGTGCCACGACCGCTACCGCTTTGCCGTCGGTTTCGCCGCCGGCCTGCTGCGCGGCATGACCAGCCTGCAGCCGTCCTCGCAGTCGCCGGAGACCTTCCGCCGCCTGCAGGACGACTATCCCGACCTGATCGCCCTGTGCGACAACCCGGCCGACGCCCCCGACCTGCCGCGCTTCGCCTTCCCCGGCCTCGACGATGCGGCGGAAACGCCGGCCGCCGGCGACATCCCGTTGATTCCGGCCGATCACCCGGCAGCCATCCTGTTCACCTCCGGCTCGACCGGCCTGCCCCAGGCGCAGGTTAAAACCTGGGGCAAGCTGGCCTTGAACGGCCGCGCCGAAGCCATCGCCCTGGGCCTCGACGCCAGGCCGCAGGTCCTGGTCGGCACCGTTCCGGTCCAGCACAGCTACGGCTTCGAATCGACCTTCCTGCTCGCCCTGCACGGCGGCTGCGCCTTCTGGTCCGGCAAGCCCTTCTATCCGCAGGACATCGCCGGCGCCCTGGCCGCCGTGCCGCAACCCCGCCTGCTGGTGACCACGCCCTTCCATCTGTCGGCGCTGCTCGCGTCGGGCATCGACCTGCCGGCCATCGACATCCTGCTCTCCGCCACCGCGCCGCTGTCGACGGCGCTGGCCGCCGAGGCCGAAGCGCGCACCGGGGCGCCGATGCTGGAAATCTACGGGTCCACCGAATCCGGCCAGCTGGCCAGCCGGCGCACCACCGACGGCGCGGCGTGGACCCTGCTGCCCGGCGTGCGCCTGGAGCAGACGGGCGACGAAACGACCGCCTGCGCCGGCCATGTCGAAGGACGCATCGCGCTGTCCGACGTCATCGAGCTGCTGCCCGACAACCGCTTCCTGCTCCATGGCCGCCACGCCGACCTGGTCAACATCGCCGGCAAACGCACCTCGCTGGCCTACCTCAACCACCAGCTCGGCGCCGTGCCCGGCGTCGTCGACGGCGCCTTCTTCCTGCCCGACGAGGAAGGCCCGGACGGCATCACCCGCCTCACCGCCTTCGTCGTCGCCCCCGGCCTGAGCGCCCGGCAGATCACCGTCGCGCTGCGCCAGCGGATCGAGGCCATCTTCCTGCCCCGACCGCTGCTGCTGGTCGACAAGCTGCCGCGCAACAGCACCGGCAAGCTGCCGCGCAGCGACCTGCAGGCGCTGTACGCCACAAAGGTGGAAGGGGCAGGGCATGGCCGAGGCTGAATTCCGCTGGACCGTGCCGGCCGACCACCCGGCCTTTCCCGGCCATTTCTCCGGCCGCCCGATCGTCCCCGGCGTCGTCCTGCTCGACCGCGCCCTCCTGTTCGCCGAGGAAATGCTCGGCCGCCCGGGCCTGGCCTGGCAGGTCGGCAACGCCAAGTTCTTCAGCCCGGTCGGCCCGGAGGAAGCGCTTACTTTCTCCTTGACTCAAAAAACCAGCGGGGCGATTGCCTTCACGGTGCGCGCCAGCACGCGCGAAGTCGCCGCCGGCAGCCTGACGCCCCCCGCGCCATGAGCCAGGACAAACCCGCCGAAGCCGCCTGGCTGCGCCAACAGGAACGCAGCAACCTGGCCATCCTGAAGCTGATGGTGTGGATCTCGCTGACCTTCGGCCGCGCCATCGGCCGCCTTGTGCTCTACGGCATCGCCGGCTATTTCGTGCTGTTCTCGCCCAAGGCCCGCCGCTTCAGCCGCAACTACCTGCACCAGGCGCTCGGGCGCTGGGCCGAATGGCCGGACGGTTTTCGCCACGTATTCAGCTTCGCCAGCACCATCCACGACCGCATCTACCTGCTCAACGACCGCTTCGACCTGTTCGACATCGAAGTGATCGGCGCCGAAGCGGTTACCGAGGCGGCCCGCAGCCATCCCGGCGCGCTGCTCATCGGCGCCCACCTCGGCAGTTTCGAAGTCCTGCGCGCCGTCGGCCGGGGCAGGGAAGGGCTGCCGGTGGCGATGCTGATGTACGAGGAAAACGCCCGCAAGCTCAACGCCACGCTGGAAGCCATCAACCCGGCCGCCAGCCGCGACGTCATTCCGCTCGGCCGCATGGACTCGATGCTGCAGGCCCGCGACAAGCTCGACGCCGGCTACGCGGTGGGCATGCTGGCCGACCGCAGCCTGAGCGACGACGCCACCGTCGATTGCGAATTCCTCGGCCGACCCGCCCCGTTCCCGCTCGGCCCCTGGCGCATGGCGGCGATGCTGCGCCGGCCGGTCTTCTTCATGACCGGGCTTTACCTGGGCGGCAACCGCTACCGGCTGCACTTCGAAGCGCTGGCCGATTTCACGCAGACGCCGCGCGAGGAGCGCGATGCCGCGATTCGCGCCGCCATGCAGCGCTACGCCGACCGTTTGACGCATTATTGCCGCTCGGCCCCGTACAACTGGTTCAACTTCTTCGATTTCTGGCAGAAAAAATGATCAAGCGCCTCCTTGCCGGCCTGCTTTGCGTGCTCGTCGCGCTGCCCGCCAGCGCCGCCTTCGATATCGCCCAACTGATGGGCGACCTGGCCAGGCACAAGGGCGGCCGTGCCAAGTTCGTCGAGAAGAAGTACCTCGCCATCCTCGACAAGCCAG
Source organism: uncultured Dechloromonas sp. (assembly GCF_945957265.1). Lineage (GTDB taxonomy): Bacteria > Pseudomonadota > Gammaproteobacteria > Burkholderiales > Rhodocyclaceae > Azonexus. Next base: position 60,899 of record NZ_CAMFKO010000010.1, on the reverse strand, counting down.
TCGTGTCGACCGGCGAAATGACCTACACCGCGCCCGACCGCCTGGAAAAGCGCACGCTGACCCCGAAGGTGGAAACCCTGCTCCTCGACAAGGACATCCTGTCCATCGAGCGCGACAAGCAGAAACTGAGCATCAACCTGGCCAACCAGCCGGAGGCGCTGGCCTTCGTGGACAGCATCCGCGGCACGCTGTCCGGCAATCGCGCGGCGCTGGAGAAAAACTATGCCCTGCACCTGGCGGGAAACGCGGACAAGTGGGTGCTCACCCTGCTGCCCAGCGACCAGAAAATCGCCAGCATGGTCCAGCGCATCACCGTCACCGGCAACAAGAACCAGGTGCGCATCATCGAGTACCTGCAGGCCGACGGCGACCGCTCGGTGCTGAACATCGATCCGGTCGACCCCGGTAACGGCAAATGACCCGCCCGGCCGGTCGCGCGCTCGCCCTGTGGTTGCTGGCCATGCTGGCCGGGGCCGTCATTGTCTGGAACAGCCGTTTCTCGGCCGACATGTCCTTCTTCCTGCCGGCCAAACCGAGCGCCGAGCAGCAGGTGCTGGTCGACCAGCTGAAGGAAGGCGTCGTCTCGCGCCTGCTCATGGTCGCCATCGCCGGCGGCGATGCCGCCGGCCGGGCGGCGGCCTCCCGCGAGCTGCGCGCCCGCTTGGAAAAGCTGCCGGAATTCGTTTCGATCCAGAACGGCGAAACCGGCAGCATGAACGCCGAGCGCGACTTCCTGTTCGCCCACCGTTACCTGCTCAGCCCGGCCGTCACCCCCGAACGCTTCACGGTCGACGGCTTGCGCCAGGCCGTCGCCGACAGCATCGACCTGCTCGCCTCGCCGGCCGGCATGATGCTCAAGCCGCTGCTGCCGCGCGACCCGACCGGCGAACTGGTCGAGCTGATCGGCGGCCTCAACGCCGGCGCCCAGCCCAATGCCCGCGACGGCGTGTGGGCCTCGCGCGACGGCGAGCGCGCCATGCTGCTCATCCAGACCGCCGCCCTCGGCTCCGACACCGACGGCCAGGAGCGCGCCATCGGCCTGGTCCACGGCCAGTTCGCAGAGGCCGCGCCGGGCGGCAAACTCAGTCTGCAACTCTCCGGCCCCGGCCTGTTCGCGGTCAAGTCGCGGGCGACGATCAAGAGCGAAGTCAGCCAGCTGTCCACGCTCAGCACCGTCGCCATCGTCGCCGTGCTGTTCTTCGTCTACCGCTCGCTGCGCCTGATGACCCTCGGCCTGCTGCCGGTCGTCAGCGGCGCGCTAGCCGGCGTGGTGGCGGTCAGCCTGGCCTACGGCACGGTCTTCGGCATCACCGTCGGCTTCGGTTCGGCGCTGATCGGCGAAGCCGTCGATTACTCGATCTATTACTTCGTGCAGTCCGGCCGGCTCGGGGTCGATCACTGGCGCGCCCGTTTCTGGCCGACCATCCGCCTCGGCGTGCTGACCTCGGCCTGCGGTTTCGGCGCGCTGCTGTTCTCCGGCTTCCCCGGGCTCGCCCAGCTCGGCCTCTACTCGCTGAGTGGCGTCGTCGTCGCCGCGCTGGTCACCCGCTTCATCCTGCCGCCGCTGGCCGGCGCCAACCTCGACATGCGCGACCTGAGCCACATCGGCCCCCGCCTCAAGCGCGGCATCGCCGTGCTGCAGGGCCTGCGCTGGCCCATCCTGCTGCTGGCGCTGGCTGCCGCCGCCGTGCTCACCGTCAATCGCGACCACCTGTGGCACCCCAACCTCTCGGCGCTGAGCACGGTCAGCGCGGCCGACGGCGCGGCCGACCAGGCCTTGCGGGCCGACATCTCGGCGCCCGATGCCCGCTACATGGCGGTGATCACCGCGCCCGACCGCGAATCGGCGCTGCAGGCCGCCGAGCGGGCAGGGCAGAAGCTCGACCGGCTGATCGCCGATGGCGTCATCGGCGGCTACGACAGCCCGGCCCGCTTCCTGCCCAGCGCCGCGATGCAGGCCAGCCGCCGGGCCAGCCTGCCGCCCGCGGCCGAGCTGCAGGCACGGCTGCACACGGCGCTGGCCGACTCGTCGCTGGCCTCCAGCAAGCTCGGCGGCTTCGTCGACGATGTCGAAGCCACGCGTCGCCAGGGCCAGCTCAACCGCGACTCGCTGAACGGCACCGCCCTGGCGCTGGTCGTCGATTCGCTGCTGGTCCAGCGCCCGGCCGGCTGGAGCGTGCTGCTGCCGCTGCGCCCGCCGGTCGGCAAAACGGAAAGCGATGCCGGCGTCGATATCGCCATCGAACCGGTGCGCACCGCGCTGGCCGGGTCCGGCGCCCTGTTCGTCGACATGAAGAACGAGTTCGACACCCTGTACAACGACTACCTTCACGAAGCCACGCTGCTCTCGCTGGCCGGCTTCGTCGCCATCGTCGGTCTGCTCGCCGTCACGCTGCGTTCGCCGCGGCGCCTGGGCCGGCTGCTGCTGCCGCTGCTGCTGTCGGTCGTGCTGGTCATCGCCGGCCTGCACCTGGCGGGCCAGCAACTGCATCTGCTGCACCTGATCGGCATGCTGCTGATCGTCGCCGTCGGCTCCAACTACGCGCTGTTCTTCGACGATGCCAGCCAGGCCGCCCGGGGCTTCGAGGATTTCGACGATGCGACGCTGGTGTCGATGGCCGTCGCCAACCTGACCACCGCCATCGGCTTCGGCACGCTCGCCCTGTCCAAGGTGCCGGTGCTGCACGCCGTCGGCGTCACCGTCGGCCCGGGCGCGATCCTCGCGCTGCTGCTCTCGGCCTGCTTTGTCGGCCGAAAGGGCGGGGCATGAGCGCCGCCGTTTCACGTGGAACCATGGCATGAGCGGGCCGTTGCGCACCGTCGGCCGCCCATGCGGCGCCGATACGCTGCTCGTCCTGCTGCCCGGCGCCTACATGACGGCCGACGACTACGCCGCGCAGTTCTTCCCGGCCGTCGAACGGCGCGGCCTGCGGCTCGACCTGGCCGCCGTCGATCTCGGCCTTGATGCCGTCTCCGCCGGCGACGCCCTACCGGCCGTGCTCGACCAGGTTCTCCGCCCGGCGCGGCAGACCCACCGGCAGGTCTGGCTTGGCGGCATCTCGCTCGGCGGCCTGCTGGCGCTGGGCCTGACCACCGACCACCCCGAGGCCATCGACGGCCTGTGCCTGATCGCGCCCTATCCGGGCAGCCGGCTGACCACCAACGCCATCGCCCGCAGCGGCGGTCTCGATGCCTGGCACCCCAGCGCCGAGCAACTGGCCGACCCCGAATTCCGCGTCTATCGCTGGCTCAAGGCGCCGCCGGCATTGCCCGCCTTTGTCGGCTACGGCAGCGAAGACCGCTTCGCGCCGGGCATGCGGGCCATCGCCGAACGCTTCCCGCCCGCCGCCCGGCGTGCCGTTCCCGGCGGCCACGACTGGCCGGCCTGGTGCGATTTGTGGGAACATTTTCTCGACCGCGGCCTCATCCCCACCTGACCATGCCGACACCCTGGAAGCCCACCCCCGCCATCCACGCCACGCTGGCCATCCATGCCGGCGCCGCCGTCGGCTGCCTGCTGGCGCCGGCCCTCTGGCCGTGGGCGCTGGGTGCGCTGGTCGTCAATCATGCGGTGATCACCACCGCCGGCCTGCTGCCGCGCTCGACCCTGCTCGGCCCCAATCTCACCCGCCTGCCGCCCGCCGCCATCGCCCATCGCGAGGTGGCGATCACCATCGACGACGGCCCCGACCCGGAAGTGACGCCGCAGGTGCTCGACCTGCTCGATGCCGCCGGCGCCAAGGCCACCTTCTTCTGCATCGGCTGGCGGGCCCGCGAGAACCCGGCGCTGTGCCGGGAAATCGTCGCCCGCGGGCACCAGGTCGAAAACCACGGCGACAGCCATTCCAAGGTCTTCGCCTTCTTCGGCCCCGGCCGGATGATGGCCGACATCGCCGCCGGGCAGGCCACGCTGGCCGAGATCACCGGCCGCACGCCGCGCTACTTCCGCGCCACCGCCGGGCTGCGCAACCCCTTCCTCGATCCGGTGCTGCACCGCCTCGACATCAAGCTCGCCGCCTGGACCCGCCGCCCCTACGACACCCGCTGCGGCGACCCGGATACCGTCTTCGCCCGCCTGGCCCGCGACCTGGCTCCCGGCGACATCCTGCTCCTGCACGATGGCCACGCCGCCCGCACGCCGCAAGGCCAGCCCGTCATCCTCGCCGTCCTGCCGCGCCTGCTCGCCGCGCTGCGCGACCAACAACTCAACCCCGTCACGCTGAACGACGCCACCACATGACCAAGCGTTTCCTGAGAACCCTGCTCGACGACGCCAGCCGCCCCTTCATCGGCGGCGGCCATTTCGCCTACCGCTACGCGCGCGGCAAGCTCTCCTCCGACAGCATCTTCCGCGAAATCCTCAAGCGCGGCCTGTTCCCCGCCGAAGGCCGCTACCTCGACCTCGGCTGCGGGCAGGGCAGCCTGTTCGCCTGGCTGCTCGCCGCCCAGAAGCTCCACGCCGCCGGCCACTGGCCGAAGGACTGGCCGGCCGCGCCCAAGGCGCTGCAGCTGCGCGGCATCGAACTGATGCAGAAGGACGTCGACCGCGCCGCCCGCGCCTTCGGCGCCGATCATCCGGTCGTCCGCATCGAGCAGGGCGACATGACCCGGGCCGATTTCGGCAAGGCCGACGTGATCACCATCCTCGACGCCCTGCATTACTTCGACCACGCCCACCAGAAGGACGTTCTGAAGCGCATCCGCGCCGCGCTGCCGCCCGGCGGCCTGTTCCTCACCCGCGTCGGCGACGCCTCGGCCGGCCTGCCGTACCACATCTGCAACTGGGTCGACCATGCCGTCACCTTCGTGCGCGGCCACCGCCTGCCGCGCCTCTACTGCCGGCCGCTGGCCGAATGGGTGGCGCTCCTGCAAAGCCTCGGCTTCAGCGTCGAAACCGACCCGATGAACGAAGGCAAACCTTTCGCCAACGTCATGCTCGTCTGTCGCGTTCCGGGCTGACATCACCCCATGCTTCCCGCCTGCCGCCTCGCCCTCCCGCTCGTCGCGCTGCTCGCCGCCCTGGCCGGCTGCTCGACCTTCGACGAAGGCGAGGGCGAAGGCCCGGCGCTGCCGCCCGACATGGCCCGCCGCGCCGACGGCAAGACCGCCACCGCCTGGCCGACCTCGCTCGGCGACGCCGAAGTCCGCAAGCGCATCGCCCAGTTGCTGCCCGGCTACGTAAAGGACAGGGCCGGCTGGGCCGAAGACCTGCACACCGCCTTCAAGACCCTGGAAGTGCCACACGCCGCGCAGACCTATTGCGCCGCCATGGCCGTCATCGAGCAGGAATCCACCTTCCAGGCCGACCCGGTCGTCCCCGGCTTGCCCGGCATCGTGCGCAAGGAGCTGGAAACCCGGGCCGGGCGCTACGGCGTGCCTTCGCTGCTGGTCACCGCCGCGCTGAGCAAAAGCTCGCCGGACGGCAAGAGCTACAACGAGCGCATCGACGCCCTGAAAACCGAAAAGCAGCTCAACGCCCTGTTCGAGGACATGATCGGCGAACTGCCCTTCGGCCGGCAGCTCTTCGCCGACTACAACCCGGTACGCACCGGCGGCCCGATGCAGGTCAGCATCGAATTCGCCAGCCAGCACGTCAAGGAACGCAGCTACCCGTACCCGATGGCCAAAAAGCTGCGCGACGAAGTATTCACCCGGCGCGGCGGCGTCTATTTCGGCAGCGCCATCCTGCTCGACTACGAAGTGCCCTACGACCAGGTGGTGTATCGCTTCGCCGACTTCAATGCCGGCCGCTACAGCAGCCGCAACGCCGCCTTCCAGCTGGCGCTCGCCCGCATCAGCGGCAAGCCGCTGGCCCCGGACGGCGACCTGCTGCGCTACGAGAACGGCCTGCCGGCCAATGTCGCCAGCAGCGTCGAGGACGCCGCGCTGAGCATCGCCTACAAGCTGGACATGAGCCGCCCGCAAATCCGCCGCGACCTGCTCATGGAAAAGACCGCCGCCTTCAGCCGCAGCCCGCTGTTCACACGCGTCTTCGAACTCGCCGACAAGCAGGGCAAGCCCATGCCCCGCCAGGCCATGCCGCAGATCGACCTGAAAAGCCCGAAGATCACCCGCAAGCTGACGACCGAATGGTTCGCCAAACGGGTCGAAGGCCGCTACAAGACCTGCCTGACGCGCGGTGCCGGCCAGCCCGGGTAGCCAGCCAAATCCACCCGGCACCTTACTGCACGCTCAGGCACGCCCGAGAAGCTGGTGCAGTTCAAACGTCATCATTGCCACAAAGCCGGTCAACCCAAGGTAGTAGACGGTGTAGACCAGCTTGTGCTCGGCACCCACCGCGTAGTACGCCGCCTCGTCCGAAGCTGCGCTGTAGCGCAAAGCTTTGACCACCTGCGGCAGAGCCACGATGGCCACCAGGATCAGCATCGGACTCGGGCGCCAGTAGAACCAGGCGAGCAGCACGGGAATCCCGGCCAGCCAGATGCGCGGTGAAAGCACGGCCGTTATTCGTCCGCCATCCAGCGGCGATATCGGGATCAGGTTGAACAGGTTCAGAAAAAATCCAACATAGGCAATGGCCAGCAGCAAGGTGCTATCGGCATGGCGTCCCAGAAAATAGCAGAACAGGGCAGCCAGCGTACCAACAAGGGGGCCGCCGAAGCCGACATAGGCTTCGACTTCCGCGTCATGCGGCATCTCCTTCATTTCGATCCAGGCTCCGACGAAGGGAATGAAGGTCGGTGCTCCGACCTTCATTCCGCGCTGGCGGGCGGCCACGAAATGGCCCATTTCATGTGCGAAAAGCAGGGCGATGAAGCCGGCCGCAAATTTCCAACCATAGGCTAGCGCATAGACCCCCAGCGACACGAACATCGAGCCTGCCGTCGTCAGCAGCTTGCCCGACTTGAGCAGCGTCAGCAGGAGCATCAGGGATTTCATCAGTTACTCGCCGAATCGGCTTTCTTTTTCCTCAGTTTGAAGAAGGCCAGCCCGCCCACGGCGACAGCAATGACTTTCCCCCACTTGACCAGAAAAACAGCGAGCATAGCGAACAAGCCAAGCTTTTTCGCGGCGACGCCGCCGACCAGAGCGGCCAGGCCAATTTCGGCAACCTTGTCGGTGCCCTCCGCGTAATCCTGATAGCGCTTGCCTTCCTTGAACTGGATGCCCGTCAGCAACTCGTTGGCCAACCCCTTGCGTTCATTCAGCTTTGCCGCCTCGGTGCCAAAGGCGAAGATCATCACCCCCTCGCGACCGAGCGCGGCGGCTCCATACAAGGCGAACGCCGTTTCCGGCTTGCCCCTTTCCTGACTCGACGTCGCCCACAGCAAACGGTGGCCGGCATAATCGTAGCGCGGTGCCTCCACCCAGCCGTTCAGTTCCTTTTCCGGCAAGCCTTTTTCGCGCGCTACCGCGTTGCGTTCCTCGATGCCCTTACGCTGAGCATCCAGCAACTTCCCGTGCTCCCAGTTGTTGGCATCGTCATCGCGGACGAAGCCGATCGGCCGGAAGAATACCGCCACCATCCCCCAGTTGTCGGTCGGCATTTCATCGCCCGGCAAGCCGGGAATGACGATTCCGACAAGATCCGGTGCCGACTTGACGCCGGACACGGCGAATATCTTCAAGGCGATATCTGGCGGCATGAAGGCCTGGCCACGTTGCAGGCGCATCGTGCCCTGAAGCCCCAGATCGATGCTGGCCGGCCCGTACACAAAGCGGTTTTCGGATTCCTTGATCAGCGCGTTTATCTGCGCCTCCTGCGCCGCTTTGTCAGCAGCCTGATCGGCAATGGCAAAACCCGCCGGGGCAATCAGCCCCAAGCAAAGCAATAGACAGCAAATGACTCGTTTCACAAGAAACACCAATGGCATGGATGAAAGAAGCGGAGATTATCACAAACGCATATTCAGCCATTCCTGCTCTCCAAAAGGCTTTCCTGTGCAGCTCAGCCGGCCGGCAGATCGTCCAGCTACGACATCAGAAAAAAAACCTGCGCTACACCGCTCGCAACAAGCACCTCACCTGGCCGGCACGGCCGCCTCGATCTTCCGGCGATCCAGGTACTTCTCGAAAATGCTGAACGAGGCCGTCACCTCGGGGTTGGACATCAGCTCCTGCATCGCCAGCCCGCCCAGCGCCCGGAACGCCGTCTGCATGGCAACCTGCCCTTCATTGCGGATCGCGGCCTGCGTCTGCTTGGCGCAATCCTCGCTCAGCAGGCGGGTAACCAGCACCCCCACGGTATTCGATGTCTGGTCGCGCACCTTGTCCGTCACCACCGCAAACTCGCGAATCTCCGGGTGCGTCGACATAGCCGCGAAGACCCACTTGGCGAGATCCTTGCGATCCTTGCCGCTGGTGCTGTCGCTCAGGCAACTGGTCAGCGCGACGGCATCCGGGCCGGCGAGGGCGGGCAGGGCGGCGAAGAGGGAAAACAAGGCAATGGCGAGGGATTTTTTGTTCATGGCGGAAAGCGTAAGTTGGCGGTGGAAGAAGTCTGCAGGCGCAGCTTCCAGGCGCTCCGCTTGCGGTGCGTCCGAGCGATCGAAAGAAGCGTTTTTGAGCGGAGTGTTAAATTTCATTGGGATGCTTTAACCAAGGTTTCCCATTGCTTTTGGTCGGCATCGGATGGGAAGCGATAAGGGTGCGCTTGCTGATGCCTGTGTGCCTCAATAACTTGAGACTTCAATAGTAGCTGCGAGGCGGGACTAGCAGATTTTTGAACAATATCGGATGCGAGAAGTAAGCGGCTGTAATAGCGATGCTGCCCCACCTGTAGAGCAACCTCTGCCTTGTTTTGCTCCAATGCCTCAAGCATGCCAAGGTCGTTATGGGCTTCACGAATCTCCCTTGTGAAAGCTTCCGAGAAAAAATGCTTTTCATATGCGTCAGAGGCGCGCTCCATGCCGAGCCAGTAGCCGGCGATAACAGCGCCAATTACAACTGAGCCACACGCAATAACCTTGAGGGTGCGATTCATTGTGAAGTTCAACGTGGAGGTAACCGGCCTTGTGCGGCTTTATGCGCAAGGTCCGTGTTGACCGCAGGGTTAGGGGTTGGCCAGCAACTTGGCATAGATTGCCTTTCGTTCTTCATCTGTTGTGGCGCCGTCCCAGCGGGGAAAAAGGCTGAAGGAATACAACCTCTCGTTCATGGTCATACCCCCAATTCGGGAAATTGTTTCATCTCGAAATTGAGTCCAGAGGTCAGCAGCCTTCGCGTGCTCAACTGCGGGTGAAGCACCCAAACTGCTAATGAAACGCTCAACGGTACCTTCTAGTTCTTTCACATTCGTTCCGTCGGTCTTCCAGTCAGAGAGAAGAGCTGAGAGTTGCATCGCGGCCGGGCCGTTGGATGTTTGCGCAATAGCAGTCGCCAACTGGTCGAGATCCATTGCAACCCCTAACGTGCAAAATAAATGGCGTCCCGCTTGCGGCACGTCCAAGCACCTACTGGGTGCGATTTGACTGGAGTGTTAGCCATTGACGGCTATGGCTTAGAAACAAAGACGAATCCATAATCTCCGATTCCGAAAAATCGATAGCGCTCAGAGCGCTTAAGAGGCTCGTATACAGAAGGTGATCGGTAAAAACAAATACCGTTTCTAGAAATGGCCGTGCGTCCACTCGCGCTGACATCGAATTTTCCTTTCTTGATTTCGACCCCCTCAAGAAAGTAGAGGGGGTGAGGATCGGTTTGCCCACATTGCAGTTCAGGTAGTGGGGCTCCCATACAGCCTTTACCAGGCTTGTCTCGAATTAGATCGAATACCGTTCCCTCAATTTCCCATTGAGCCTTATTCCTGCATTCTTCTTCGGATGAACATATAGAGGCTTGACATGCGTTGCTGCTATAAGCAGCGCCATAAACCGCGAGAGCCGCTATAGCGACAAGAGCTTTTGACAAGTGCGCGATACGCATAGCGACGGGACTCCGAGAAAAAATGGCTAACGTGCTAAATCACCGGACGGCAAAAGCGCAGCTTTTTGACGGTCGGCTGGAGCGGATTGTTAACGTGTTTGAGCAACCACATTCTTGCTGGTCCATGTGCTCAGCTTGGCTGCTGCAGTAGATGCGTTGCTTGCGTCAGTGGACTCTCCTAGGCAGATGGACGAGAAAACGCCAAGCGAAAGTGAAACGAAGTAACTGGGCTTGTATCCATCACTGTTTGCACCAGAGTAGTGGATACGAATGCACTTTATTCGATCAAAAGAGCAAAGAACTCTTTTCAGGTTAGAGATCGTTCTGGTCCGCCGATTTACGACAAGGGCTTGCACGCTTCCGCGAATGATAAGTTCGTCCTCTGATTCATCAATAATCTCGAAATCGTTGTGCTCCCATGCCGGGAGTGCGATTTCTGGGAATAGTGTTCCTTCATTCTTGATCCAACGAGAACCACGGAAGAGGTAGTAAGTGGCTCCGAGGCCTAGCGCGCCAATTGCTAGCGAATATGACTCCGAGATAACTGCCAAAATCAAGGCAGACCCCATAAAAAAATAGAGCACGCGTACCATTTTGTTAACGCTAGCGTTGAAGGTAAAGGGCGCTGCGCGGTGCTTTATCGCGCAGCGTCCAGCGACCGTAGGGAGCGGCTTTCACCGACCTGTTAGGCATCTGCGTGAATGATCGCAAGTTCATACCAGAATGCCCTATTGACGTTAGTTCCGATTTGGGTGACTAGGTCATTTGTGAGATTTTCAGTATCTCGCCCCTGCTGGTGTGGGTGCAATGAAACCGAACCGAGCCCGCGAAGAAACATGGAAAGGTTGGGCGCAACAAGAGCGCACGATGCCGAACCTTCATCGGCTACGTAAGCAAGTATTCGGCCGGTTGATTGCTCTAACAAAACAACGTGTGGATCGCCTTGCCCGATCATTAGCAAGCCCGGCGGGCGGTCATCCAATTCTTGGTCTTCCCACCATTGAGTGCCGGGAGCTGGCTTATTGCACTGTTTAACTCGCGCGACGAAATCTCCAGTGCGCCCGAAATTAATGCCGGCTAGTTCGAGGCACCCTAGATTCCATTCGCACATTCCAGCGACAAAGGATGGCGGCAGAGCCGAACCGAGGAACTCTGCTAGACGGTCAGAGATATTGGTTGCCTGGGCCTCGGACGACGCCTCAGGAATTAGACTCGCAAAGTGATCTGGGTACTTAAGAGCGTCTTCGGCAAAACGATTACGCAACCCCGAACGTATTTCTTCGACAGTGAGGAGACGGTACATAAGATGCCTAACGTTTGAATTCACAGGACTGGCGCGGCTTGCCGCGACAGGTCCGGTGGAATGATTGGTTGGGCATCTTCCCACCACAGGCACTCGCGCAGCACTTTGTCATTCATGAGCAGTTGCTCGTTGAAGTAGCCGCGCATGAAGAAGGTTAGGCCAGGACAAACCGGTGGTGGGAACTTAATAACGGTTTGAATTGTTGATGCGTAGTCCTCGCAAGCCTTGAGTGTCTCATTCACGAGATATGCAATCGCGGGACGAAGTGAGCAAAGATCGTTTGGAAGGCGATGCTCTTCATTCCAGATGTTAAAGAGCGAAAACGGTTTGGTTGAGGCTTGCACAGCAAATCCTCTTTCTGTAACGAATACCAAGTCCGGCGAATTTCCTCCATGAACGAATTTATCTCGGAACGTGCGCAGTATCTGGAAGAACGCTCCACACCTCACATAGAAGGCTGCGAGTTCTTTCGGAATGAGGAAGCGAGCGACCAATTCGTCCTCGGTTCTCAGTCGGTTTGCTTCTAGGGCAACGGCGGCGAAAGTCTCCGGTAGTTGCCGCTTACGCTTAGTCTCGTCAAGAAGCTTGATGTTCTGCCACTGAGCCGCTACTACCTCTTGTAGGAGGTCAAATATGCTTTTGCACACCATGAACAGGTACTCAAGCTCTGTAATTACTAGCCGAGAAACCCCCGATCGATCTTTTTGAGAGTATTCGAAGAGTAGGTCGAACTTCTTCAGGCACCCGCTTAAGTTGAAGAAGTCTTCCATTAACCCTTGCATCGGTCGCGAGACACCTTGAGAGTTCCCAATTTGAGCGATGAAGTCTAGGAAATGCAGGTATCCATCTTTTTCGGATTCTGGCTGGGCAGCAAAATAGAACCCTTCCGCGGGCCAGCCCTTCATGCGAATCAGTCCGGCGTTGGTTGGGACCCAAAGATGCCACTCACCATCAACGAAGAAAGTCAATGAAGCCAGCCCTCGTCCTCCGAGGTTGGTGTGATCGATCTGCGGAATCTTTGTGAGCTCGGAAAGCTGGATCTGTAGCATGGCGTATCTAGGATGCCCAACTAGAAGTAGACGGCACTTGCACATACCCATATCCAGCCATTTGTTGCCAAACATGGATATTCGTTTCCAATAATGGACAGGCCGTAATTGCCACTATTGGGCATCCTTGACGATGCGTTTTTGCAGCTTCAGGGCGTGGGCGATGTGTCCGGAGACGCGCCACAGTTTGCGCTCGGCATCCCAGACGCCGCCGGCTTCCTTGATCTGCCGGCGGACTACCGTTTCGCCGTAGCCAACCCGCACCCACACCATGGCTGCCGGAGGCCCGGCCCGCTCTTCGACGAGTAGCTCCACGGTGGTAAAGCGTTTGCCGGTACTGCGGTCGATGCGATAACGAACGGAGGTCTGCTCCGTAACGCTGAAGCAGCCGCCGGGTTCCGGGCTTGCCGGGTTTCAGGCGCTGTATCGTGGCCGAGCGCTGGAGTGCGGCAGCCGCCTCGGTGGAGGCAACGGGCGCGGCATGGAACTGCACGATTCCGTCTGGAAGATAGGGGCTTGGCTTATGAACCATGCCCGCCAGCTTACCGCCGCCGCATGACATGAGCAACAAACAACCCGCCCGTCATCCCCAGCGGGCCATGCGCGGCGAGAGGACCAGTCGCTCAGCGCATCAGCCGCCCGGAACTGCCGACGATGGTGACTTCGACGAAGTGCGAGCCGAGGCGGTTCTTGCTGTAGTCGACAATGAAGTTGCCGGTATCGTATTTCTGCAGGCCGGCGAGGGCGGCGAGCAGTTTGTCGCGGGTGGGCTGCGGGCCGGCGCGGCGCAGGCCCTCGGTCATGACCCTGGCGGCGATGTAGCCTTCGAGGACGGTGTAGGTGGGGCCGCTCTTCGGGACGAATTCGGCGGGCAGGGCCTGGAATTCGCGCACGATGGCGGTGACGCCGCTCCACGGGTAGGGGACGACCTGGGCGATGGCGATGCCGGCTGCCGACGGGCCCATTTCGGCCTGCAGCGCCTTGTAGCCGACGACCGACAGGGCGAAGAACTGCGATTGCTTGCCGGCCTGGCGCATTTCGCGGACGAAGGCGGCGGTCGGCTTATAGGTGCTGATCATGACGACGCCTTGCGGGTCGGCGGCGCCGATGGCCTTGACCGCATCGCGCACGTCGTTCCGGGTCTTGTCGAAGGCGCCGACGGCGACCATTTTCAGGTTGCGCTTGGCGAGGGCTTTTTCGACGCCGGCCAGGCCGGATTTGCCGAAGGCGTCGTCCTGGTAGAAGACAGCGATCTTGTTGATGCCCAGCGTGGTCAGCTGGTCGATGATCTTCTCGGTTTCATCGCCGTAGCTGGCGCGCAGCCAGAAGGTGGTCGGCGATTTCTGGGCGCGCAGTTCGTCGGAGCCGGTGTAGGGCGCCAGCGAGGGGATGGCGCGCTCGTTGATCAGCGGCAGCAGGGCGCCGTAGTTGGCCGAGCCGAACATGCCGAGGAAGGCGAGCACGTCTTCCTGGTCGATGAGTTTCTTGGCATTCTCGACGCTGCGCTCGACGACATAGCCGTCGTCGAGGGTGAGCAGCTCGACCCGGCGGCCGTTGATGCCGCCCTTGGCGTTCAGGGCGTTGAAATAGGCGAGCATGCCGTCGCGGTACTCGCTGCCCAGTTCGGCCAGCGGGCCGCTCAGGGGCAGCGACTGGCCGAGGCGGATCGGCCCGCTCTGCGCCTGGGTGCCCAGCGCGAGCAGCGCCAGGGCGGCCAGCGCCAGCCATTGCTTCAGGGTTGCCAACATGTTGTCTCCTCGAGTCGTTTTTATGGACCCCGCAGTCTAGGTCGCAAACCGCGCAGCGCATTGTCATCCGGATGACAAACGGGGGCTTTTCGGGGGCCTCTGCTAAAATCGGCTTTTGCCGATACGGACTGCGAAACCGTGACTCCGCTGCTACTTTCCGCCTACACCGCCACGACCTGTCTCGGGCGTGGCCTGGACGCCACGCGCTCGGCCTTGCGCGCGGGCCGCAGCGGGCTGGCCCCCTGTGCCTTCGAAACGGTGCGCCTCGACACCTGGCTCGGCGAAGTGCCGGGCGTCGATGACGAAAAGCTGCCCGCCGCGCAGGCCGCCTACGACTGCCGCAACAACCGCCTGACCCGCATGGGCCTGGAGACCGACGGCTTCGCCGAGCGTGTCCGGGACGCCATCGCCCGCTACGGCAGGACGCGGGTCGGCGTCTTCCTCGGCACCAGCACCGCCGGCATCCTGCAGACCGAGCTGGCCTACCGCCGCCGCGACCCGCAAACCGGCGCGCTGCCCGACGATTTCCACTACCGCACGACGCATAACTCCTTTTCGCTGGCCGAATTCACCCGCGACTACTTCGCGCTGGAAGGCATGGCGATGGCCATTTCGACGGCCTGTTCGTCGAGCGCCAAAGTCTTCGCCGCCGCCGCCCGCCAGCTCGAACTCGGCACCATCGACGCGGCCATCGTCGGCGGCGTCGATACGCTGTGCCTGACCACGCTGTACGGCTTCGCCTCGCTGCAACTGACCTCCGCCCAGCCCTGCCGGCCCTACGATGCCGAACGCAACGGCATCTCCATCGGCGAGGGCGCCGCCTTCGCGCTGCTCGAACGTGCGAAGGCGCCGGCCACCGGGTCCGTGCTGCTGCTCGGCACCGGCGAATCGAGCGATGCCTACCACATGTCCTCGCCGCACCCGGAAGGGCTGGGCGCCAAGCTGGCCATGGAAGCCGCGCTGCGCTCGGCCGGGCTGGGCACTGCCGACATCGACTACATCAACCTGCACGGCACCTCGACGCCGGCCAACGATGCCGCCGAGGGCAAGGCCGTGGCAGCGCTCTTCGGCCAGACTGTCCCGTGCAGTTCGACCAAGGGCGCCACCGGCCACACGCTGGGCGCTGCCGGCGCCGTCGAGGCGGTGATCTGCGCATTGGCGCTGACCGATGGCTTCCTGCCCGGCAGCCCGGGTACGCAACACCTCGATCCGGCCATTCCCATCGCCTACCTGCACCAGGGCAAGGCCGGCAGCGTGCGCCATGCGCTGACCAATTCATTCGGCTTCGGCGGCAGCAACTGCAGCCTGATCCTCGGAGTCGCGCCATGAGCAAACCCAACCGCCAGCTATCCGCCTGGATCGAAGGCATCGGCTTCCTGGCCCCCGGCCTGCCCGACTGGCCGACCGCCCGCGCCGTGCTGCGCGGCGAGCAGGCTTACGAACATGCGCCGTCGGTGCTGCCCGCCCCGGCCATCCTGCCGCCGGCCGAACGGCGCCGGGCCAGCCGCGTCGTCAAGCTGACGCTGGCCATCGGCCTCGAAGCCGCCGCCCATGCCGGGGCCGATGTCGCCCGGCTGGCCACCGTGTTTTCCGCGTCCGGCGCCGACGGCCACAACTGCCACGCCCTGTGCGAACAGCTGGCCGGCGAGGACCGCCAGATTTCGCCGACCCGCTTCCACAACTCCGTGCATAACGCCGCCGCCGGTTACTGGGGCATCGCCACCGGCGCCATGGCCCCCTGCCAGGTCCTTTGCGCCTACGACGCCAGCTTCGGCGCCGGCCTGATCGACGCCCTCGGCCAGGTCGTCCTCGACCGCCAGCCGACGCTGCTCATCGCCTACGACAGCGAATACCCGGAACCGCTGTTCGCCAAGCGCCCGGTGCCCGATGTGGCCGGGGTCGGGCTGCTGCTGACGCCGGAACGCACGGAACGCTCGCTGGCCCGGATCGCCGTCGCCCCGGGCACGGCCACCGCCGAAACCCTGGCCGATGGCGCGCTGGAAACCCTGCGCACCGCCATCCCGGCCCTGCGCGCCCTGCCGCTGCTGCGCAAGCTGGCCTTGGGCGAGGGCGAGGGCGAGGAAATCTGCCTCGACTACCTGCCGCCGATGCAACTGAGCGTCGCCGTCGAGCCGTGCTAGACCGCGCCTGGATCGCCGCCCACATCCCGCACCAGGGCGACATGTGCCTGCTCGATGCGGTGACCGAATGGTCGGCCGATGCCATCGCCTGCACGGCGACCAGCCATGCCGACCCGGCCAACCCGCTGCGCGCCGCCGGCCGCCTCGGCGCCGCCAACGGCATCGAATACGCGGCGCAGGCCATGGCCATCCACGGCGCGCTGCTCGCCGGCAATGACGGCCAGCCGCGCCAGGGCTACCTGACCAGCGTGCGCGGCGTGACGCTGCACGCCGCCCGCCTCGACGACATGGCGGGCGAACTGATCGTCCGCGCCGAGCGCCTGTCCGGCGACACCAACAACATCCTCTACCAGTTTTCCGTCAGCCACGCCGACCGTTGCCTGCTCGAAGGCCGCGCCGCCGTGGTCCTCGACGCCAGCAGCCTGAACAAGGAACAGCCATGAAACGCGCCCTCGTCACCGGCGGCAGCGGCGGCATCGGCGCCGCCATCTGCCGACGATTGGCCGCCGACGGCCACCACGTCATCGTCCACGCCAACCGCAGCCAGGACAAGGCCGCCGCCGTCGCCGCCGCCATCCGGGAAGCCGGCGGCAGCGCCGAGGCCGTCGCCTTCGACGTCACCGACCGCGCCGCCACGGCCGCCGCGCTGGAGCAGCTGCTTGCCGCCGGCGCCATCCAGATCCTGGTCAACAACGCCGGCATCCACGCCGATGCGGTCTTCCCCGGCATGTCCGGCGAGCAGTGGGACTCGGTTCTCGCCGTGTCGCTGAACGGCTTCTACAACGTCACCCAGCCGCTGAGCATGCCGATGATCCGCACGCGCTGGGGCCGCATCGTCACCATTTCGTCGGTTGCCGGCATCACCGGCAATCGCGGCCAGGTCAATTACTCGGCGGCCAAGGGCGCGCTGCACGCGGCCAGCAAGTCGCTGGCGCTGGAGCTGGCCAGCCGCGGCATCACGGTCAATGCCGTGGCCCCCGGCATCATCGCTACCGACATGATTGAGGGCGCCTTCGACGCCGACACCATCAAGCAGCTGGTGCCGATGAAACGCGCCGGCAAGCCGGAAGAGGTCGCCGATCTCGTCGCCTTCCTCGCCTCGGACGCCGCCGCCTACATCTCCGGGCAGGTGATTTCGATCAATGGCGGGATGATCTGAGCCGCCGCCTTATTTACACGGAATTACGCAATCCCTAGAATGCGCCGGTCACTCCATGGGAAACGCAGAAAATGAATGCCGGAAAATGGCTGGTGGGATCGGCCTTGCTGGTCGCCTGTTCGGGCAGCGCCATCGCCGAAACCTATAAATGCACGCAGAACGGCAAGACCCTGATCTCCGACGCGCCGTGCGCGGCCAATGCCAGCCGCGTCGACCAGCAGCACGACAAGGTCGACCGCAGCCAGCAGCGCCAGGCGGAATCCACCCATGTCCGCAACAGCGCGCAATTGAACGAACTGGAATGGAAGGCCCGCTACGATCGTTCCGTTCCGGGCGGCGTGCAAATCGTGCCCGGCCCGGCCAGCCCCGCCGACACCCCGCGTCGTAGCCGTTGACCATGACCATGCAGAAAAGCCTTTACGATCTGCTCGAAGTGAGCGCCACCGCCAGTCCGGAAAGCATCGCCGTCAGCTACCGCCGCCTGCACGCCAAATTTGCCGAATTGCAGGGCAGCAGCGACGACGAGGACGCCACCAATCAGCTGATCGCGCTCCGCGAAGCCTATTCGACGCTTTCCAACCCCGAACGACGGGCGGCCTACGACGAAAAGCTGGCGGCCCGCGCCACCGCCGAGCGGGGCCAGGAAGGCGAACCGCGTTCCTATGCCAGGCTTCTGGTGCTGCTCGCGCTGATTGGCGCCTGCGGATTCGGCTATACCCGGTATCAAGCCAACCTGGCGCAGCAGGCGGCTCTTGAGCGGGAAAAGGCCGCCGCCGAAGTGCGGCTGGCCGAAATCGAGGCGCAGCGCGAACGGGAGCGGCTGGCCCGCGAGAGCTATGCGGCCCGCCAGGCCGAGAACCAGCGCGAGCAGGAAGAGCGGCGCGCGCGCTACGAACGGGAGCGCGACCAGGAATACGGCCGGCAGATCTCCCGCGACCTGCAGCGCCAGGAAGCGGCGGCGCAGTACGAAAAGCAGCGCGAGGAGCAGCGCAAGTTGCGCGAGGACCAGCAGCGCCAGTCCGACGCCGAACGCCGCCTGGCCCAGGACAAGGCGACCCTGCGCCGGATGGAAGCCGAGAACAACGCCCGCCGCTATTACTGAAGCGCCGGCGTTTCCGCTGCAACCGGGGCAAGGCCGGCGGCCTATCTGCTACATTGGCAGTTCATCACAGCCACGGGAGACGATCATGAGCGAGAAATCCATGCTGAGCCTGCAGGATGCGGCGCTGGCGCTGGGCTGCGCAGCCGGCGATCCGCATGCCCTGGAAGTCGAACTGGCCCACGCCATCGAGCATGGCGACCTGCACGCCAACGTCAAACGCTGGGCAACCGAGCAGTGGGAAGGCCAGCAGCTGCCGGGCAACATCAACCGGCTGGAAACCTGGATCGAACGTTCGGAACTCGACGCCTGGCAGAAACGGCGCCAGCCGGCCTGACCCTCAGCCGGCCAGCAGCCGCCCGAGAGCGGCCGCGACATCGGCCTCGGCGGTCGGCCGGACCAGGCGTTCGACCTCCTGGCCGTCGCGCAGGAAGACCAGCGTCGGCCACAGCTTGACCCGATAGCTGCGCCCGAGGCGCCGGCCCGGGCCGTCCTCGATCTTGATGTGCGGCAGCGTGGGGCAGGCGGCCAGCGCCGCCGCAATGGCCGGCTGCGCGCCCTGGCAGTGGCCGCACCAGTCGGCGCCGAATTCGAGCAGCGCCGGGCCGCTGCGGGCTTCGATTTCCTCGTGCGACGGCGCCAGCTCGGAATAGGTCGGGACGTAGGCCATGGTGGTCTCCTCAGGCGGAACGCTGTATCAGCGATTTCATGCGGGCCAGCTGCGGCGCCACCCGCGGCACGGTCAGCATGGTGCTGGCGACGGCCATCAGCAGCAGGGCGGTGAAGGTTTCGCTGGTGATGATCTGCTTGTCGAGCAGGATGTTGGCGAAGATGATCATGATCAGCGCCTTGGTCTGCAGCAGCCAGCCGATGATGCTGGCTTCGCCCGGCGCCCAGTTGAGGACGCGGCCGGCGAGGCGCACGCCGATCAGCTTGCCGGCAATCGAGGCGAACAGGAGCAGGGCGGCGGCGATGAAGACGGCGGCGCCGCCGACGTTCCAGTTGGTGCGCAGGCCGGTGGACAGGAAAAACACCGGCATGATGACGAGCAGCACGTGGTGGCGCAGCAGGTCCATCTTTTCCTGGTCGAACCACGCGGCTTCCATGCTCGCCCCGGCCAGGAAGGCGCCGACCATGAAATGCAGGCCGGCCCAGTCGGCGCCGAAGGATACGACGGCCAGCCAGATCAGCGCGACGAACCAGCGGTCGCGCTCGGCCAGGCGGAGCATCAGCTTGTGGAAAAGCCAGGCGGCGACCCCGAAGCCGAGCAGGAAGGCGCCCTGGCGGCCGATGCGTTCCCAGTCCATCAGGATCAGCGCCAGCACGCCCCAGATGGCGATGTCGTCCAGGCTGGCGTAGCGCAGGATGCGCTGGCCGATGGGCTGGCGCAGCACGTCCAGTTTTTCCATGAGCAGGATCAGGATGGGCAGGGCGGTCACCGCACAGGCCATGCCGACGCCGACGACGAATTGCCAGGTCAGCGCCCTGGGCCCCATCCAGCCGTCGAAGCCGAGCATCAGCACCGCCGCCGCGCAGCCGAAGAGCAGGGGCACGCCGAGCGCCAGGCCGGCGGTGATGCCGCTTTCCCGGCGATGCGCCCAGGCCTTCTTGAGGTCGAGCTCGACGCCGGCGATCATCACGAACAGCATCACCGCCCACCAGGCGATGCCGTTCAGCGACTGGATCACCGCCGGGTTGAAGACGAAGGCGTAGTAGTCGGGGAACAGCTTGCCGAGTATGCCCGGCCCGAGCAGGATGCCGGTGATGATCTGGACGACGACCAGCGGCGCGTAGTAGTCGGTCCTGCCGAGCCGCCAGATCAGGTAGGGCACGGTGAAGATGATCGTCATCGCGATCAGGAAGATTTCGGTGGTGTTCATGCGCGCTTCAATGACGGGCAGCCGCTGCCGCCTGACGATGGTAGATCGCCGCCAGCAGATCGGTCTGGGTTAATACGCCGGCCAGGCGCCGCTCGGCGTCGACCACCGGCACGATGACCGGGTGATCCTGGGCCGACAGCAGGGCCAGCATGTCGCCGAGCGGCGTCGAAACCGATGCCGTGGCGAAGCGCTGGCTCATGATCTGGCCGACCACTTCCGGCTTGTCGGAATAGGCGCTCGGCGTCGGCCGCAGCAGCCGGCGGATGTTGTCGCCGATGCTCTGGCCGTTGTCGGGAACGACATGGCGCAGGTAGTTCTCCAGCGTCAGGACGCCGATCACGCGACCGGCCGGGTCCACCACCGGCAGGCCGTGCAGGTGGTGTTCCTGCATCAGCGCCCAGGCTGCGTTCAGTTCGGTGGCAAAGGTCGCGGACAGCGCCGGGGAGGACATCACCTCGCCGCAGGTGCGCCGCTCGTGGCGGCGATGCGCGTGCGCCGTGGCCAGGTCGTAGATGGTGACCAGGTCGTCCTCGCTGACATCGAGATAGGTGTCGAGCTTTTCCAGCGCGTGCTGCAGGTCTTCGTGCCGGATGCTGCGCCGCGGCGGCCTGGCCGTCGGCGGGCGGACCGGCACGCACTGCGGATAGCGCCGGCCGGGCATCAGGTTGTTGATGGCCAGCACGGCGATCAGCGCGGCCACGGTATTGAGCAGGGCGGTGAACAGCGACACGGTGTGTTGCTGGGCGGCGATGGCGAACACCACGGCCATGGCGCCGCCCGGCGGATGCATGCAGCGGAGCAGGGCGGTCAGCCAGATCGACAGGCCGAGGGCAAGCCCGATGGCGAGCCAGGCCGGCTGCACCCACAGGCCCATGCCGTAGCCGATCAGCGCCGACAGGAGCAGGCCGCCAGCCAGCGACCACGGCTGGGCCAGCGGGCTGTGCGGCAGGGCGAACAGGATCACCGTGCTGGCGCCGAGCGGAGCCAGCAGATAACTGACGTGCTCCCCGGCCGGCAGGACGGTGAGGATGCCCTGGATGAGCAGGATGCCCAGGCAGCCGGCCAGCGCGCTGATCCAGCGCTCGCGCGCCGACAGCGGCACGGCATCGGCGATCAGGTAACGGGTAGCGAACTGGCGCAAGGCTTCCATTGCGTCAGGCCATTACATAGCGCGCCAGCAGCATCGGCAGGCGGAGCACGAAGCCGATGAACAGGCGGGTATGCATCCAGGTGAGCAGGGTATTGTCGCGCAGGTATTTGAAGTGCGAGACGCCGCCTTCCTCGGCCGACAGGTAGCGTACCGGGGCATCGAGGTTGAGCGGGCGAACGCCGGCCCAGCAGAGCCGGACCACGGCCTCGGGGTCGAAATCGAAGCGGCGCATGAAACGGTTGGCGCGCATGATCTTGATCAGCGGCGCGACGGGATAGACGCGGAAACCGTACAGCGAGTCGCCAATGCCCATCCACAGCGTTTCCAGGTTGGCCCAGCCGTTCGACACCTTGCGGCCGTTAACGCGCAGGGCCGGTGCCTCGGGGCCGAAAACCGGCTTGCCGAGCACCATCTTCGCCGGCGCGGCCTGCGAAGCGGCCATGAAGGCTGGGATCAGGTCGGCCGGGTGCTGGCCGTCGGAATCCATGGTCAGCGCATGCGTGTAGCCCTGCGCCGCGGCCTGCGAGATGCCTTCGAGCACCGCCGACCCCTTGCCGCGGTTTTCGGGCAGGACGATGACCGTCAGGTCGTCGTCGCCGGCGGCCAGCGCCTGGAGCTGGCCGGCCGTGCCGTCGGTGCTGCCGTCGACCACCACCCACACCGGCGCCCATTGCGCCCGCGCGGCGCGCACCGTGTCGAGCACGCCGGGGCCGGGGTTGTAGCTGGGGATGAGGACGAAATGGGTCGATGAGCGAGGCGGCATGGCGCGATTCAGGCAGGTGCGTGGACGGGCGCCGCGGGCGTTGGGCCCAGTTCGCCCCGGAAATAGGCTTCGATCTCGGCGGTGAAGGCCTGCACATTGCTCGGCGGATCGAAACGCCGGCCCAGGCGCACGCGGCAGGTCAGGGGCAGGGCCGGCCGACGGAAGAGCGGCCAGGCCTTGCCCAGGTAGGGCGTCGAGAACTCGATCAGCACCGTCTGCACCGGCACCCTGGCACGGTTGGCGACCAGGCCGGTACTCGGCGTGCAGGGATCGAGCGGAAAGTTCGCCGTGCGCGTGCCTTCCGGGAAGATCACCAGGCGAGCGCCATCCTGCAGGGCCTGGCGCGAATTGAGGATCATCTCGAGCGGGGCGTCGTTGCGAATGTAGCGGGCCAGGCGGGCGGCGGCGCCGAACAGCAGGTTGTCCATCAGCGAGGCCTTCATCACGCAGACAGCGTTGGGCAGGCGGGAAACGATCATCACCGCGTCGAGCAGGGACGGGTGGTTGGCGGCGACGATCAGCGGCCCGGAGTCGCGCAGCCGGTCGAGTTCCTCCAGGTCGAAACGGCAGGCACAGAAAATTTCCAGGATGCGCAGATAGAAGCGGAAGCCGTTGGAAATGAAGCCGCGCCCGATCGGCTGGCCCCAGCGCTGCGGCAGCAAGGGCTGGAAAAGCAGCGCGAAGGGCAGCCAGCCGAGGCAGATGAGCGCCAGCGTGCCCAGGCCGACGACCATGGCCAGGGTTTCATAGGCAATCCACAGCGGATTCCGGGAACGGCCGCGATCAGTCATCGACCTTAACGCGGGTCGACGATTCTCCGAGAATCCAGGTGATGGCGATGCCGCCGGCGACGTAGTCCTTCTGGCGCACCAGCGGGCTGTTTTCGAAGGCGGCGCCGCTCAGGTTGTCGTAACGGACGAAGGCGCCGACCCAGTATGTCGGGAAACGCTTGGACAGGGCGGCCAGGTACTGCATGCCGGCATAGCCGGAACCGGCCTCGTAGGCCGGGCGGGCGGCCGTCGCGTATTGCGGGGCCACCGAGTAGTAGTAGGCGTGCTGGCGCTTGTCGCCGAACAGCGGGCCGGCGAGCAGGCCGAGGTTCCAGCCGGCCATGCCGGGAATGTCGGTGACGTCCATGTTCAGCTTGGGATGGAAGACCCAGCCGATGTCCCTGGGCGAGCCCTCGACGGTGAAGGCGGCGCGCAGAGGCAGCAGCAGCTTGACGAAGCGGGCGCGGTTGGCCGAGCGCCACAGGGTGAGGTCGATCTGCGGGCCGATCTCGAAGGTCGCCTTGAGATCGGGCATGCCGCTGCGCGCCGTGATGTCGTCGCTGTTGGCCGGCGGCGACAGGGCGGCGGAAACGGTCAGGTCGATGCGGTCGGAATCGAAGAAACTGCCGCGGATGCCGTGCCGGTCGGCCTTCAGGAAATCGCCGTGGTAGTTGAAATGCGGCACCGGCATCAGGAAATTGTTGGTCTGGTCGGAACCGCGGTAGGAGGGGAAGCTGAACGCGGCGACGCCGGCGCCCAGTTCCCACAGCGGCTTGTCCTCGGCGGCCTGTACCGCGCCTGTCACGGCAAGCACGGCCGCCGCCGCCCAGCCCCATTTGCCTGCAAAACGCCTCTTGGCCATGTCAGTTCTCCAGCGCGTGCGAGGCGAAGGCCTCGATTTCGAGCAACAAGTCGTGCCGGCAGATGTCTGCCTGCAGGTAGACGACCTCGGCATCGCCGATCAGCGGCTTCAGCGTGTCGCGAACCTTGTGGAAATCCCGGGCGTGACGAACGTAGACCCGGTACGACAGTTCGCCCAGGGCAAAGGCCGGCGAACGGCACAGGCGGGCGGCTTCGCCGACCACGGCGCCGATGTTGGCCATGGATTCGCGGGTCTGCCCGGCGACGTCCCCGGGATGTACCGTCTGGTGCCCGACGATGCTTGCCGTACCGGATACGAACAGGGTTTCCTGCCCTTCTGGATGGACCAGCACGGCACGCGAGAAGGTCGGGCTGCGCGGGCCATAGTCGGCGGGGTAGTTGTAGGCGCTGACCTGGCGCGGGTTTTCGACCGGGACGGCCGGCGTCGCACCGGCCATGAAGGCGATGTTCAGCGATCCGCCGATCAGTCCGATGGCGCAGGCTGCCGGCACGTTGCCGGTGGCCCCCCGGTGGCATTCGAGAAAGGCATCCTGGCGGCCGATGTTGAACTGGCGATAGCGTTCGAGGCCGCCGGTTTCCAGGTTGATGTTGGCCAGGTAATTCCAGACCCGCCACAGGTGCGGCATGCCTTGCTCGTCGAGCAGGCGGAAAATCCGACGATAGGCCTCGGCGCTCGCCGCCTGCAGCGACGAACAGCCCGATGCACCCGGGAAATCCGCCTCGTTCAGCTCGATCGTCCCATAGAGTACGCCGTCGGCGCGCCGCCAGCCGATGCCTTCGCTGCGGCCGGCCTGCACGGGCAAATCGGTCAGCCAGGTTTCATGGAGGGCGGCCGACGTGGAGCCGAGCAGGGGCGCGAAAATCCGTTGTACCGGCCAGGCTGGCAGGATACCGCTGGCCGGTTCGCCGAGCACGGCGCCACCCAGTTCTCCGCTGGTTTCACGTGGAACCGCGGAAGACGAAGAAGAAAATCGAAGCATTGTCAGGCGTTATAAACGACGTTGTCGTCGACCTTGCGGATATTGAACTTCCGACGTTTCCAGCCCATGAAAGCCCGCCTCGGCTGCGTGAGGTTGGCGATGTAGTAGAGCATCTTGAACGCCCAGATCGACGACCAGATCGGCGTCTTGCCGAAGATATCCCCGGCCAGCATGGAGAGCACGGCTTCCTTGGCGCGGAACAGGTTGCGCGGCCCCATGAAGAAGTCGCGCATGATCGGATTGGTCACGCGATAGATGAACCACGAGAATTCCTTGGGGCCGTGCTTCATCAGGGCATCGAATTTTTTCAGCGCGGCCGCCGCCCTGGCCGGCGTTTTCAGGCAGGTGTCGATCGCTTCGGCGGCGATGACGCCGCTGTTCATGGCCAGCAGCACGCCGGAGGAGAAGACCGGGTCGATGAAGGCATAAGCGTCGCCGAGCATCACGTAGTTGTCGCCGTGATTACGCTCGGACACGTACGAGAAGTTGCCGGTGGCCTCGACTTCGTTGATCAGCGTGGCTCCCTGCAGGCGCTCGGTGAGCTTCGGACACTGGGCGAAGCCGTCGCGCAGGAACTGTTCGAGACTGCGCTCGCCCTTGGTCTTCATGTAGTAGGGCCAGGTCACCATGCCGATACTGGTGATGTCGTTCTGCATCGGGATGAACCAGAACCAGCCGTGATCGAACCAGAAGATGGAGATGTTGCCGGCTTCCAGCCCCGGATTGCGGCGCACGCTGGTGAAATGGCCGTAGATCGCCGAGCTGTTGTGCTTCGGGTTGCGGTGCTTGATCTGGAAACGATTGGCCAGGAAGGTGTCGCGCCCCGAGGCATCGACCAGGAAACGGGCATGCCATTCGGTTTCATGGCCGTCGTCGTGAATCGCGCGAACGACGACCGTGTTGTCGGGCTGGAAGTCCACCGCCTTCGCCTTGCAGCCTTCGTGGACCTCGACGCCCTTGCGCGCCGCGTTGCGGATCAGGATGGTGTCGAACTCGTCGCGCTTGACCTGGTAGGCGTGCGGCATCGACTTGTCCCAAGCCTCGGCAAACCAGAATACCGACGACTGGTCATGGTTCGGCGAGACAAACTCGGCGCCCGGCTTGTGCATGCCGATGGACTTCACCTCCTCGGCGATGCCCATGCGCTCGAAAAGCGGCAGGTTGGCCGGCAACAGGGACTCGCCGATGTGAAAGCGCGGATGATGCGCTTTCTCGAGGATAACCACCCGGTGGCCCTTTTCGGCCAGCATCGGCGCCACCGTCGTGCCGGCTGGCCCACCGCCAATGACCAGCACGTCGCATTGCCGACGCTCTATCGTCTGTGCCTGCTGTTCCATGATTGCAACCTTCTATCGATCTCTGCGGCGGCGATGAATTCTTATTTGCCCTTGTAGGTCATGTAACCCACGGTTTCGGAATGGCCGTCGATCCTGCTGACCGATCCCTTGGCCCAATACACGTAGTACGGACCGAAGCTCGACCACCAGTAGCGCCAGTACGGCCCGTCCAGCTTCGGATTTTCGTTCGTCTGCGGGTGACCGACAGCCATGATGACCTGTTCCCGGGTCATACCCTTCAACAGCTGGCCCTTGGCGATCGCATTGCGCACGGCGGGCGCAAACTTGGCGATCTTCGGCCTGGGATCTTCGAGGACGACGATCTTGGCGACCCATTGCTCGGTCGTTTCCTCGGCCCGGCCATAGTCATGCCCCAGGCGCATCGGCTTGCCGTCGATTTCGACGTAGGCCCGGTAGCCGTCGATCTTCTTGACGCTGATCGGCGTTCCTGCCGCGATGAAGGGCAACTGGGCCAGATTCGAATCGCTGATCCAGTCGCCGGAATAATGGAGGTTGCAGCAGGCATAGCCGTTGCGGATACCGGATTCCTTCTTCGCCGGCTCGGATGCGGCGGCCGGCTTGCCTTCCTCCGGCTTGCTTTCGTTGCTCTTGCAGGCCCCCAGCGCGAAGACGACGCAGCAGGCGGCGGCCAGCAGGCGGACGTTTCCGAATTGCGCGAATTCCTTCATCACCGGCCCCCATTCCCGTACGAAAGACCGGCAATTATACCGCCGCTGTCACAGGCGGCGGCGTGCCGCACGCGTTGCCTTCATAGACGACGGGAATGATCAGCTTGGCGGCGTCGCGCCGTTTCATCTTGACCCCGGACATCGACACGATGTTGTCGATCTGCAGGTCGGTCGACAGTTGCGGCTTGAGCCCGACCGGCTGGCGCGGGTGGAGCTTGAATTCGCGCTTGGCCTTTTCCAGCTGCTCCTTGTTGGAGCTGAAGTAACGGGCCGCGGCGATGGTTTCCGGCAGGTGCTTGAGGATGTGCCACAAGCTCCAGCGGTGCTGCCACAGGCGCCTGGCAAAGCGCCGGCGATAGCCCTTGCTGTCGTAGAAACGCTTGATGTGCCAGTTGTACAGCGCATCCATTTCCTCGCGCGTCTCGAAACCTTCGGGCTTGTAGACGAAATTCAGGCAATTCATCAGGCGCCAGTCCTCGACGAAATCGCCGGTCGGGTCGTTGACGCATTCGTCCCAGATCGGCGCGCCGTGCAGGGGGCTGAACTTGGTCATGTTCATTTCGTCGAGGCCGAGCGAGAGAATGAAATCGCTGGTCGTGCGCACGGTTTCCGGCGTTTCGCCGGGCATGCCGAAAATGAACAGGCCCTTGGCGCGCAGGCCGGCGGCGTGAATCTGGCGCACCGTATCGCGGACCGCATCCAGCGTGACCCCCGCCTTGTGGCGCTCCATCATCACCGGGTCGGCCGACTCGATGCCGATCGAGACCATCAGCGCACCGGCTTTCTTCAACTGGGCGAGCATGTCGTCGGAAGTATGCCCGGCCCGGATGGCGCAGTTGAATTGCATGCCCAGCGGTTTGGCGATGAGCAATGCGCAGAGGTCGAAGACGCGCTGTTTCTTGGCGGTGAACAGGTCGTCGTACATGTTGATGTGCCAGACGCCGAACTTGTCCCGCAGATACTTCATGTGGTCGTAGATGTATTGCGGCGAATTGGTCTTGTACTGGCGCTCGAATACCGTGCGGTCGCAGAAGGAGCAGGTGTAGGGACAGCCGCGCGACGTGATCATCGTCGCGCCATGCTTCTTTTCGTAGGCGAAGAGCGGCAGGTGGTAGTCGTACGGAAAGCCGGCCAGCTTTTCGTAGGCCGGGAAGGGGAGTTCGTCGAGATCGACGATGCGGTTGCGCCGGGGATTGACGACGATGTGGCCGGCTTCGTTGCGCCAGATCAGGTTGCCGACCTCCGCCAGCGGCTTGCCGTCGGCCAGTTCGAGCATGGCGCCTTCGCCTTCGCCCATGACCAGGCAGTCAATTTCCGGAAATCGGTCGAGAATCGAGGCACCCAGCGACGAAACGTGCACATTGCCGAAAACGATCCTGATCTCCGGACGCCGTTCGCGGATATAGGCAGCGATCTCGAAGGCATCCATGAAACCCGACGTCGTTGCCGAAAAGCCGACCATCTCGGGATCGGTCGCCAGCACGATCTCGGCATTTTCGGCCGTTGTCGGCGGGGCGTACGGCCCAAGGCAGTCGTGCAACTGCACGGCATGGCCGAATTTTTCCAGCCACGAGGCCAGCTGCATGATGCCGATGGGCGGCATTCGGTTGGCCAGCACCGAAAAATCGGGCTGTCCCGGCACGAAATTGAAACCAGCTGGATGAACGAGTGTGACGCGCATGAATCTTCCCCGGACGAAGTGGCTGAATTCTATTAGAAATACCCCCATCTTCAGCAGTTCAATAAAGCGTTGTCATCAATGAACCGCCCGCTCATGGCGACGAACATCCGATGCCCGTCCGCGTGAGGAATCGGTTCGCGGATAAAAACATTCGCATAATTCGACCGGCAATTTATGCCATCATACTGGTTGCCGAATTTTCGATCGCATGCCAATGGATCTGTTGATCGTCGCCATCCTCATCGCGTCAGCCATTCTGGTCTATGTGCTGTTGCGGGGCCGCGACCGATTTTCGCCCGACGGAAAGGGGGAGCAATCCCCAGTGCCTCCCGTCACCCGCCCCAGAAATTCCGGATGGCCTCCTTCGACCCTTGAATTCGATCTTCAAGCGCGTCCTGGCGATGCGCCGGCTCCAAAGCCGTACCGCCTTCTCAACGATGCCGAGCAGATTCTCTATTTCCGCTTGTGCGAAGCCATGCCCAGGATGCTGGTATTTGCCCAGGTCGGGGTGGCTCAGCTGGCGCAATTGCGGGGACGCCGGGAAGCCCGGAAATTGAGCGCGATGCTGGGCAGAGGCGTCGATTTCCTTGTCTGCGGCAGCGATTTCAAAATCGTGGCAGCCATCGACCTGGCATGGCCAACGGACGATGGCACTGAAAACTCGCCCGAGGAAGAAAAACGACGGGCCCTTCAATACCTGGGCATTCCGCTGATCGTCTATCGCCCCAACCAATTGCCTGATGCCGATACGCTGAGCAGGGAAGTAGCCAATGCCATCGTGCATCGGAAGCGTCTTGAAGCCGAGCGCAGCGCAGCACAGTGAGCCGGAAGGCGCTGTGCTGGGTTTATATATTTAAACTGTGTATACAGTTACTACTGAGAATATATCAGCGACAACTCTGTGGATAAAATTTATTTTACGTTTATCTTCAGATAGTTGAGTCTGTAAATCGGACTTCGTAAACCCTCTGGATTGCCTGTGGATGAAATCGGGATAGTTTTCGGGAATTTCGAAAACCCCGATTTACCCACATTGCGCGGACAGTTTGTTCACAGGCTTATCGACAGCCGGAAATCGGTCTATTTTCCGATGCAGAAACGGCTGAAAATCACGCCCAGGAGATCGTCGGCAGTGAATTCCCCGGTGATTTCCCCGAGCGCGTGCTGGGCCAGCCGGAGTTCCTCGGCGAACAGCTCAAGCGCCGGCAGGATGCCTTCGACGACAGCGCGTGCCGCGGCGACATGTTCCTGCGCCGTGGCGAGGGCGCGCAGATGGCGTTCACGGGCGATGAATACGTCCTCGGCCTGGTGCCAGCCGGCGATTCTCAACAGTTCCCGGCGCAGCAGATCGATGCCCCGATTAGCCTTGGCCGAGAGCGAAATCGCCACGCCGTCGACTTCGTCGTGCCGCTCTGGCTCGCGTTCGGCGAGGTCGATCTTGTTGTAGAGCGTGATCCGTTGCAGGGCTTTCGGCAGCCGTTCAAGAATCTCCCGGTCGGAATCGGTGACACCGGTTCGCGCATCGACCAGGAGCAGAACGACGTCGGAGCGCTCGATTTCCTTCCAGCTGCGCTCGATGCCGATGCGTTCGACTTCATCGTCGGTCTCGCGCAGGCCGGCGGTGTCGATGATGTGCAGCGGAATGCCCTCGATCTGGATGGTCGAGCGCAGCGCGTCACGCGTGGTGCCGGCAATCGGCGTCACGATGGCCAGGTCGTCGCCGGCCAGCCGATTGAGCAGGGAGGACTTGCCGACGTTGGGTTGGCCCGCCAGGACGACGTGTAGGCCCGATTGCAGCAGCTTGCCCTGGCCGGCCCGGTCGAAGATCTCGGCCAGCTTCAGTTGCAGGCGCTCGAGGCGCCCGAAAGCGTCGGCGGCCTTCAGGAAATCGATATCCTCTTCCGGGAAATCCAGCGTCGCCTCGACCAGCATGCGCAGGTTGATCAGTTCATCGTTCAACTCGCCGATGGCGCGCGAGAACTCGCCCTGCAGCGAACGCACCGCCGAACGCGCGGCGCTGGCCGTGGCGGCGTCGATCAGGTCGGCGACAGCCTCGGCCTGGGCGAGGTCCATCTTGCCGTTGAGGAAGGCGCGGCGGCTGAATTCGCCGGGTTCGGCCAGGCGGGCGCCAAGATCGAGGCAGCGGGCGAGCAGCATCTGCATGACCACCGGGCCGCCGTGGCCCTGCAGTTCCAGTACATCCTCGCCGGTGAAGGACTGCGGATTCGGGAAATAGAGCAGCAGGCCGGTGTCGATGGTGCTGCCGTCGGCCGCCTGGAAATCGGCCAGCGTCGCGTAGCGCGGCCTGGGCGTCTTTCCGGTCAGCGCAAAAGCAAAGGGCAGCAAATTGCTGCCCGAGATGCGGATGACGCCGACACCCCCACGGCCGGGGGCCGTGGCGATGGCGGCGATGGTGTCCTTGGTCACACCTTAGGCTTTCGCGTCGTTGGCAGCCTTGCCGCCGGCGTCGATCATGCGCGTGATCTGCCATTGCTGGGCGATGGACAGCACGTTGTTGACCACCCAGTAGAGGACCAGACCGGCCGGGAACCAGAAGAACATCACGCCGAAGATCAGCGGCATCATCATCATGACCTTGGCCTGGATCGGGTCCGGCGGGGTCGGGTTCAGCTTGGTCTGCACGAACATCGACACCATCATGATGACCGGCAGGATGAAGTAGGGGTCGGCCGAGGCCAGGTCGGTGATCCAGCCGATCCACGGCGCGCCGCGCATTTCGACGGCGCCGAGCAGCACCCAGTAGAGGGCGATGAAGACCGGAATCTGGACCAGGATGGGCAGGCAGCCGCCGAGCGGATTGACCTTCTCGGTCTGGTACAGCTTCATCATTTCCTGGTTCAGACGCTGCTTGTCGTCGCCGAAGCGTTCCTTGAGCTGCATCAGGCGCGGCGTGAGCACCTTCATCTTGGCCATCGACTTGTACGACGCGGCGGACAGCGGATAGAACACGGCCTTGATCCCGATGGTCAGGATCACGATCGCCCAGCCCCAGTTGCCGACCAGCTTGTGGATGGCTTCCAGCGCCCAGAAGATCGGGGCGGCAACCACGGTCAGCCAGCCGTAGTCGACGACCAGGTCGAGGCCGGTGGCGACCTGCTTGAGGGAAGACTGCTCCTGCGGGCCGGCGTACAGGGCGACCGAGGTTTCACCTTTGGCACCCGGGGCGATTTCGGCGACCGGCACGATCACGCCGGCCTGGAAGATATTGCCGCCATCGACCTTGCGCATGTAGAACTCGCGCTGGGTCTTGTCCTTGGGCACCAGGGCGGCGACGAAATAGTGCTGGACCATGGCCAGCCAGCCGTTGTCGGCGGACTTGGCGAACTTGGCCTTGTTGTCGGCGATATGGCCGAAATCGACCTTCTGGTACTTGTCGGCTTCGGTATAGACGGCCGGACCGGTGAAGGTCGACACCATCTTGCTCTCGCCGGCCGGCGCCACGTCGTCGCGCTGCAACTGGAAGTAGGCATGCGGGGCGATGGCCTTGTCGCCGCCGTTGGCGATTTCCCAGCTGACGTCGATCAGGTAGGAGCCGCGCTTGAAGGTCAGGATCTTGGCGACCTTGACGCCGTTCTGCTCGGCTTCGAGACGCACCTTCAGCTCATCGCTGCCCTCGGCCAGCTCGCTTGCACCGGCAACCCGCTTGAAGGTGCTGCGGTGGGTCGGCAGGCCTTCGCCGATCAGGCCGGCCTGGGCCATGTAGTGATGCTTGGCGTCGAAGAGGACGAAATGCTTGTCCTTCTGATCCTGTTCCCGGTATTTCAGCAGTTCGAGACCGACCAGATCGCCACCTTGGGTGGAAATGCTGGCCTTCAGCAGGTCGGTGCTGACCGTGAAGGTTTCGGCGGCCGGGGCCGGCACGGCAGCCGTCGGCGCTTGCGGAGCGGTCTTGCCCTGCAATCCGACCGACGGCGTCGGTGCGGCACCGGCGGCTTGGCCTGCGGCCGCAGCTTCCACGGCAGGTTTCGGCTGGTTGTGCTTCTGCCAGTTTTCCCACAGCATGAAGCTGGAGAAGGTGAAGATCAGAACCAGAATAAGGCGTCGAGTGTCCATGAACTGCCTACAAAAAATTGTTCGTCAGGGTACGGGATCATACCCGCCGGGATGCCACGGGTGACAGCGGCAGATGCGTTTCGCACCCAGCCAGCCGCCGCGGATGGCGCCGTATTTCTGTACTGCTTCCACCGTATATTCCGAACAGCTTGGAAAATATCGGCAACGTCGTCCGAGGAAAGGGCTGATCGCATATTGATAGATGCGAACCAGGCCGATCAACAGCCGTTTCATCATGTTTCCCGCTTTGGCCGGGGTCGTTGCAGCTTGTCGAGCAGAACGAGGAAATCATCGGCCAGCATTTTGCCATCAAGCGGAGACGGTTTTGTTGCAAGCCGGACGACCAGGTCGACGGCCGGCAACGATGGGCGACGCAAGCGAAACTGCTCGCGGACGATGCGCTTGACGCGATTGCGGTCTACCGCACGCTTCAATTGCTTCTTGCCGACGACCAGGCCCAGGCGCGCTTCGGTATGAGCTTCGGGGCGCGGCTGATAGTGCAACATCAGCCATTTGCCACGAATCGCCCTCCTGAAACCAAAAACGGATGAAAATTCATCCGTTTTGGTCAGGCGATAGCGTCTGGCGAAGCTTTGATTCACCTCGCCGTGTCCGGCTTAAACAGCCAGACGCTTGCGGCCCTTGGCGCGGCGAGCGGCGAGAACGGCACGGCCGCCCTTGGTGCGCGAACGGACCAGGAAGCCATGGGTGCGCTTGCGGCGCACGACCGACGGTTGATACGTGCGTTTCATGTCGTAATCCCTTGATGTGCTAAGAAAAACACGCGATTAGACTCTGTTGATGGGGGGTTTGTCAAGATCAATTATTTTTCAAAGCTGTGGATAACTTGTTTGAGGGCAGGTAAAATTGCCAGTTCGTCAGCAACCGAAGGGTTTTTGACGTATCCAGAAAATTGCAAATAAATCATAGATCTAATAACCGCCATCGAGTGAATGTTCGAATGCGCGGGGAGGAGTGTTTTCGTCGATGGCCGGTTTTTGGGAATCCTGTTTGCAACGCTTCGAGCAGGAACTGCCCGCGCAGCAATTCAACACCTGGATCAGGCCGCTTCGGCTTGAAGGTGAAACCACGGCTCTGGAAAACGGTTTGCGCCTGATCGCGCCCAACGGATTCATCCTGAAATGGGTACGCGATCGTTACTTGTCCCGTATCGAAGACTATAGCCGCAATTTTTTCGCCGGCCCGGTCACCATTGCATTGGTTATCGGTTCGGGCAAGGTCGCCCCAGCGCGTGTCGAAGCGACCAGTGCCGAGCCGGCTGAAAGCGCCCCGGCCAAACCGAACGGTCCGGTCGAGCGCAAGGGCAGCGCCCAGGAAAAACCGGGTGCCCGCAAGAACAATTACGAAAAATCCCGCCTGTTCCCGACCTTCACCTTCGACAACCTCGTCGTCGGCAAGGCCAACGACTTGGCCCGGGCGGCGGCCGTGCAGGTCGCCCACAATCCGGGCGGCGCCTACAACCCGCTGTTCATCTACGGCGGCGCCGGTCTCGGCAAGACCCACCTGATCCACGCCATCGGCAACACCATCCTGACGGAAAACCCGGAAAAGGTCGTCCGCTATGTACACGCCGAGGATTATTACTCCGACGTCGTCCGCGCCTACCAGCAGAAGTCCTTCGACACCTTCAAGCGCATGTACCGTTCGCTCGATGTGCTGCTGCTCGACGACGTACAGTTCTTCAACGGCAAGAACCGTTCGCAGGAAGAGTTCTTCTTCCTGTTCAACGCGCTGATCGAAGCCCGCAAGCAGATCATCATCACCTGCGACACCTATCCGAAGGACATCAACGGTCTGGACGACCGGCTGGTCACCCGCTTCGACTGGGGCCTGACCGTACAGATCGAGCCGCCGGAACTGGAGATGCGCGTCGCCATCCTGAAGAAGAAGGCCGAGGCGGAAGGTATACAGCTCGACGACGAAGTCGCTTTCTTCATAGCCAAGCACCTGCGCTCCAACGTGCGCGAGCTGGAAGGCGCGCTGAAGAAGGTGCTGGCCTATTCCTCCTTCCATGGCCGCGCCATTGCGCTGGACCTGGCCAAGGAGGCGCTGAAGGACGTCATCGGCTCGGTGCGCAACGTCGGCATCGACAACATCCAGAAGACCGTCGCCGACTATTACAAGATCAAGGTCGCCGACCTGTTCTCCAAGAAGCGCACCCGCGCCATCGCCCGACCGCGCCAGGCTGCCATGTGGCTATGTCGCGAAGTGACCTCGCACAGCTTCCCGGAAATCGGCGATGCTTTCGGCGGTCGCGACCACACGACGGTCATCCATGCGGTGAAGACCATCGACAGCCTGCGCACCAAGGAAAACGAGTTGAACCACGATCTGCACGTATTGCTGCAAGTATTGAAAGGATGAGGCTGTCGATAATCCTGTGAACAAGTTGGTGGCGCTTTGTGAGTCATCTGGTGAAACCCGCTTTGTGGGAAAATTATCCGGATTTCATCCACAGGCAATCCAGAGACTTTCGCAGACTGCCAAAATCATTTCAATACGTTGAAACAAAAGATAAATTTTCAGTTATCCACAGAATTGTTCCCGATATAGTCTATAAAGGAATTTAATTTATGGTTCTTATTAAAACCCAAAGAGACACGCTTCTTGCCCCGCTGCAGTCTGTGTCGGGAATTGTCGAACGTCGTCATACGCTGCCCATCCTGTCCAACGTTCTGCTGGAAAAGAAGGGCGACCGCCTGACGCTGCTGGCCACCGACATCGAAATCCAGATCACTACCGCCACCGAAGGCGCCGGCGGCGACGGCGATGGCGCGGTGACGGTCGGCGCCCGCAAGTTGCAGGAAATTCTGCGTTCCTTGCCCGATACCACCGAAGTCAGCCTGGTCCTTGAAGACAAGCGCCTGCAGGTGCGTGGCGGCAAGAGCCGTTTCAGCCTGCAGACCCTGCCCGCCGACGACTTCCCGCGGATGACCATCAGCGACGGCGAGACCAAGCAGTTCTCGATTTCGCAAAAGGCCTTCCGCCAGCTGATCGGCAAGACCCAGTACTCGATGGCGGCGCAGGATGTGCGCTACTACCTGAACGGCCTGCTGCTGCTGGTCGAAGGCAAGGAGCTGCGTGCCGTGGCCACCGACGGCCACCGCCTGGCCTACGCCAGCGTCGAGATCGAAACCGAGCTGCCGCGCCAGGAAATGATCCTGCCGCGCAAGACCGTGCTCGAACTGAACCGCCTGCTGGTCGATACCGACGATGCGCTGAACATCACCCTGACGCCGAACCAGGTCCGTTTCGCCTTCGGTTCCGTGGTCCTGGTCTCCAAGCTGATCGACGGCAAGTTCCCGGACTACGAGCGCGTCGTGCCGGCGACCCTGAAGAACCACATGAAGGTCGGCCGCCAGACGCTGATGCAGGCCATGCAGCGTGCCGCCATCCTGACCAACGAAAAATTCCGCGGCGTCCGCGTCGTGCTCGGCGACAACAGCCTGAAGCTGATCGCCGCCAACGCCGAGCAGGAAGAAGCGCAGGAAGAAATCGAAGTCGATTACACCGGCGACGCCATCGATGTCGGCTTCAACGTCGGCTACCTGCTCGACGTGCTGAACAACGTCCATGCCGACGAAGTCCAGTGGAGTTTCAACGACGCCAATTCGAGCGCGCTGATCACCCTGCCGGGCAACGACCGCTTCAAGTACGTCGTGATGCCGATGCGCATCTGATTTTCCGGCAGTAACCCGAAAGAAGGTCTGTCCAGCCGGGCAGACCTTTTGCAGTTTCACGTGGAACCAAAACAATGAGTGAAGAGAACGTCCCGCAAAGCGCTGCGCCGGCCTACGGCGAATCCAGCATCCAGATCCTCGAAGGTCTGGAGGCCGTGCGCAAGCGTCCCGGCATGTACATCGGCGACACCTCCGACGGTACCGGCCTGCACCACCTGGTCTTCGAAGTCGTCGACAACTCGATCGACGAGGCCCTGGCCGGGCATTGCGACGACATCATCGTCACCATCCACACCGACAACTCGATTTCGGTCATCGACAACGGCCGCGGCATCCCGACCGGCGTCAAGATGGACGACAAGCACGAGCCGAAGCGCTCGGCCGCCGAAATCGCGCTGACCGAACTGCACGCCGGCGGCAAGTTCAACCAGAACTCCTACAAGGTGTCGGGCGGCCTGCACGGCGTCGGCGTCTCCTGCGTCAATGCGCTGTCGAAGTTCCTGCGCCTGACCATCCGCCGCGACGGCAAGAAGCACTTCATGGAATTCTGCCGCGGCGTGCCGGTCGACCGGGCCATCGAAACCCGCGACGGCTTC
The DNA here is from genome assembly GCF_945957265.1 of uncultured Dechloromonas sp. Lineage (GTDB taxonomy): Bacteria > Pseudomonadota > Gammaproteobacteria > Burkholderiales > Rhodocyclaceae > Azonexus. The sequence continues at coordinate 24,012 of NZ_CAMFKO010000010.1, read as the reverse complement.
GAAGTGTCGCCGCTGAAGATCCTTGGCGACACCGAAAAACGCGGCACCGAAGTGCACTTCCTGGCCGACGAGGAAATCTTCGGCCATGTCGAGTTCCACTACGAAATCCTCGCCAAGCGCCTGCGCGAACTGTCCTTCCTGAACAACGGCGTCAGCATCAAGCTGGTCGACCAGCGTTCCGGCAAGGAAGAGCTGTTCGCCTTCGCCGGCGGCGTGCAGAGCTTCGTCGAGTACGTCAATCGCACCAAGTCGGTCCTCCATCCCAAGATTTTCTACTCCTCCGGCGAAGCCAAGGTAGGCGATACTGGCGTCACCATCGGTGTCGAAGTGGCGATGCAGTGGAACGATTCCTACCAGGAACAGGTGCTCTGCTTCACCAACAACATCCCGCAATCCGACGGCGGCACCCACCTGACCGGCCTGCGCGCCGCGATGACGCGCGTCATCAACAAGTACATCGACGAAAACGAGATCGCCAAGAAGGCCAAGGTCGATATCAGCGGCGACGACATGCGCGAAGGCCTGGCCTGCGTGCTGTCGGTCAAGATGCCCGACCCCAAGTTCGCGTCCCAGACCAAGATGAAGCTGGTGTCGTCGGAAGCGCGCCCGGCCGTCGAGGAAGTCGTCGCCCAGAAGCTCGCCGACTTCCTGCTGGAAAACCCGATCGACGCCAAGACCATCTGCGGCAAGATCGTCGAAGCCTCCCGGGCTCGCGAGGCCGCCCGCAAGGCACGTGAAATGACCCGCCGCAAGGGCGTTCTCGACGGCATCGGCCTGCCCGGCAAGCTGGCCGACTGCCAGGAAAAGGACCCGGCGCTGTGCGAAATCTACATCGTCGAGGGTGACTCCGCCGGCGGCTCCGCCAAGCAGGGCCGCGACCGCAAGTTCCAGGCGATCCTGCCGCTGCGCGGCAAGGTGCTCAACGTCGAGAAGGCGCGTTTCGACAAGCTGATTTCCTCCGAACAGATCGTCACGCTGATCACCGCGCTCGGCACGGGTATCGGCAAGGACGATTTCAACGTCGAGAAGCTGCGCTATCACCGCATCATCATCATGACCGACGCGGACGTCGACGGCGCGCACATCCGCACCCTGCTGCTGACCCTGCTCTATCGCCAGATGCCGGAGCTGGTCGACCGCGGCTACATCTACATCGCCCAGCCGCCGCTGTACAAGGTCAAGCACGGCAAGACCGAGCGCTACCTCAAGGACGACCAGGAATACAACCAGTTCCTGCTCAACATGGCGCTCGACGAAGCCGTCCTCACGCCGCGTGCCGGCGCCGAAGGCATCAGCGGCCCGGCGCTGGAGGCCCTGGCCCGCTCCTGGCTGGCCACCGAAGCGGTCATCGAACGCCTGTCGCACATCATCAACCCCGAGGTCCTGCAGTCCATCGTCCGCCACAACCTGGCGATCGACCTTTCGTCGGAAGAGAAGGCCCGGGCCAGCGCCGACCTGATCGCCGGCAAGATTGCCGCCGGTACCCGCATCGTGCCCAAGTTCGACGATATCCAGGAACGCTGGATCCTGCGCATCGAGCGCATGCACCACGGCAACCTGAAGGTCGGCCTGATCGACGAGGACCTGCTGCTCTCCGGCGATTTCATGCAGCTCAAGCGCACGGCGGAAACCCTGTCCGACCTGTTCGGCGCGGGTGCCGTGATGGCCCGTGGCGAGAAGAAGCAGGTCGTCACCAACTTCGGCGATGCCATGAAGTGGCTGCTCAACGAAGTCGAGCGCGGGATCAGCAAGCAGCGCTACAAGGGTCTGGGCGAAATGAACCCCGAGCAGCTGTGGGAAACGACCATGGACCCGAAGGTGCGCCGCCTGCTGCGCGTGCAGATCGACGACGCCATCGCCGCCGACGAAATCTTCACCACGCTGATGGGCGAAAATGTCGAACCGCGCCGGGAGTTCATCGAAACCAATGCGCTCAATGCGCGGATCGACATCTGAGGAGTAGCCCGTGCGTGTCCTGATCGCTGCCATCCTTTCCGCATTCCTGCTCAACGCCTGTGCGCTCTACACGCCGGCCGGCAGCGTCGTCGTCGATCCGAACGGCCCGGGGCACCACCCGGGCGGCGGCGGCTTCTGCCCGCCGGGGCAGGCCAAGAAGGGCAACTGCTAGGCGCTGTCGGCGCCTTTGATATGCGGGTCGTCGTTCAGCGCGTCAGCGAGGCTTCGGTCACGGTCGATGGCGACGTGTGCGGCAGCATCGGCAAGGGTTTGCTGGTACTGGCCGGGTTCGAGGCCGACGATACGGACAGCGATCTCGCGTGGATGGCCGGCAAGCTGGTTCGCCTGCGCCTGTTTTCCGACGAGGCGGGGGTCATGAACCGCAGCGTCCAGGAGTTTGGCGGAGAGATTCTCGCCGTCTCGCAATTCACGCTCTACGCCTCGGTGAAGAAGGGAAACCGGCCTTCATGGAGCCGGGCAGCACGCGGCGATGTGTCGGGGCCGCTGTTCGAGCGTTTCGTCGCCAGGCTTTCCGCTGAACTGGGCAAGCCGGTGCCGACCGGAATTTTCGGTGCCGACATGCGGGTGGCGCTGGTCAATGACGGGCCGGTGACGCTGACGATCGATTCCCGGGTTCCGGAATAGCGTTTCAGCCCTTGCCGGTGACCGCCCAGGCGATCCTGGCCCTGCCGGCGACTCCCTTACAAACTGCCCTCGGTACTGGCAATGATCGCCGGGTAACCCTGCGGGTCGTCCTTGTGGTCGTAGATTTCCTTGATGTGGAATTCCAGGTCGGTCAGGGCGCCGTTTTCGTCGGCGTAGATTTCCTTGATGCGCAGGATTTCCGGCAATGCCGACTTGAAGGCGGCGATCAGCGTCGGATCGAAGTGGCGGCCGGTCTGCTCGTCGAAGTACCGGAGGGCGGCCTCGAGGCTGACCGCGGCCTTGTAGGGACGCACCGACATCAGGGCATCGAAGACATCGGCGATGGCCACGATGCGGCCTTCGAGGGGGATGGCTTCGCCGGCGAGGCGTTGCGGGTAGCCGCTGCCATCCCATTTTTCATGGTGGGTGAGGGCGATGATGCGGGCGGTTTCGAGCAGTTCGTTGTCGTGCTTGCCGATGATCTCGGCGCCCATGATGGGGTGGCGCTGCATCACTTCCCATTCGGCGGCATCGAGCTTGCCCGGCTTGAGCAGGATGGCGTCGGGAATGCCGATCTTGCCGATGTCGTGCATCGGCGCCGTGTTGAAGATGATGTTGGCCGACTCTTCCCCCATGCCGTGCGCCAGGGCGATGATGCGGGCGTAGTGGCTCATGCGCAGCACGTGGTTGCCGGTCTCGTTGTCCTTGAACTCGGCGGCGCGCCCGAGGCGCCTGATGATCTGCTGGCGGGTGGTGAGCAGCTCGAAGGTGCGCTGGCGGACCATGCGTTCGAGCTCCCGCGACTGGTCGTAGAGGGCCAGGTGGGTGCGCACCCGCGCCTTGACGATGGGCGGGCTGATCGGTTTGGTGATGTAGTCGACGGCGCCGGTGTCCAGGCCGCGCTGTTCGTCCTCGGTGCTGCCCATGGCGGTGACGAAGATGATCGGAATACGCCGCCGGTCGGGGTTGGCCTTCAGGCGCCGGCAGATTTCCAGGCCGCTGATGCCGGGCATCATGATGTCGAGCAGGATGAGATCGGGCGGCTCGTCGGAATAGACGATCTTCAAGGCTTTTTCGCCGGAGGTGGCGACCCGGACGCGATAGTCGTCGCGCAGCACTTCGCTGAGCAGGTCGATGTTTTCCGGGCTGTCATCGACGACCAGCACGCATTGTTTGGGCAGAAGGGGGGACATGGCTGGCGACTCTCTTTTCGCAGGTCAGGTGTGGTTCCGCTTGGTGGTCATCTGGTGCAGCGTTTCCTTTGCGTCGTCAAAGGCATACTGATTGATCTGACGGGCCAGCCGGTCGACCAGCAGGGGGTCGAACGACTGCTTGAGCCGGATGGCAATTTCGGCGAAGGAGCGCACGGCGGAAGCGTCGTCATTATCAAGCAGGCGATGCAAATTGGATAGTGCGCCGGCCGCCAGTTCGTCGATCGGCAGCGCTGCGGCAGACGGTGTCTGGCTGAGGATTTCGCGCGCCTGGGCGATGATGGCGGCCAGGCTTTCGGCCAGGGTTTTCAAGCCGGCATCGACGTCCGGATGGCTGGCGGCGAGGCCGCTCCTGAGCCCTTCCTCCAGTTCGCCGGCCTGCCTGGCCAGCGCATTGGCCCCGATGTTGCCGGCCAGGCCGCGCAGGGTATGGGCGCGGAGCAGCATCGCACCGGTATTGCCGTTGGCCCGGTCGGCAAGCAGCTGGCTGGCGGCATCGGCCTGGTTGTCGCAAAAACCGGCGAGCAGCCGGTCGTACAGGGCCCGATTGCCGCCGAGCCGGGACAAGGCGGCGGCCGTATCGATGTGGTCGTCGGCGGCGGTGGGGGTTGGCCCGGGTTCCCCGGCGTCCGCGGGCACTTCGCCGTCGACGGACGAATGCTCGCCGAGCCAGCGCGCCAGGGTGTCGTGGAGAACGGCGATGTCGATGGGCTTCGGTATGTGATCGTTCATGCCGATGGCCAGGCAGCGTTCCCGGTCGCTGGCCAGGGCATTGGCGGTCATGGCGACGATGGGCAGGCGCTTGCTGCCGGGCAGCCGGCGAATGGCCTCGGTGGCCGTGTAGCCGTCCATGACCGGCATGTGGCAATCCATCAGCACCAGGTCGTAGGCGGTGCTGCCTGCCTTCTGGACGGCGATCCGGCCGTTTTCGGCGGTATCGACCCGGAGGCCGATGTTGCTCAGCATTTCCTCGGCCAGCTCGCGATTGATCTCGTTGTCTTCGACGAGCAGCACGCGCTGGCCGGCGAAGCGGCGGCCCGGGGTATGCGGCCGGCCGATGACGGCCCGCTGCCCGGTGTCGCGATGGAGGGCCAGCATGATGGCGTCGAACAGCGTCGACGGAGTCGCCGGTTTGCCCAGGATGGCGCCGACCTGCCGCTCGCCCAGCGCCGCCTGCAGTTCCTCGCGGTCGTAGGCGGTCGCCATGACGATCGCCGGCGATTCGACGGCCTCTTTTCGGTCGATCCGGCGGAGCAGTTCGACGCCGTCCATGCCGGGCATCTTCCAGTCGACGATGAGCAGGCCGTAGGGGCGATTCTCCTCCTCTGCGGCGGCGAGGGCGGCGAGTGCCGGCTCGGCGCCGAATACCGCATCGCCTTCGATATCCAGCATGCGCAACATGTGCAGGAAGACGTCGCAGGCGCCGGGACTGTCATCGACGACCAGCGCCCGCAAGCCGTTCGGCAAGCCCATGCGCCGGGGCGCCTCGCTCTCGCCGGAGGGGATGCCGAAGGGGAGACGGAAGGTGAAGCAGCTGCCGACCCCGGGCTGGCTGCGGACGCCGACACTGCCGCCCTGCAGATCGACGATGCGCTTGCAGATGGACAATCCCAGCCCGGTGCCGCCGTATTTGCGCGTGGTCGATGCGTCGGCCTGGGTGAAGGCGGCGAACAGCCCTTCCTGCTGCTCGGCGTTCATGCCGATGCCGCTGTCGATGACCTCGAAGGCCAGTTCGAGGCCTTGTTCGCTGCGCGAGGCCACGGACACCGCCAGCTTGATTTCCCCGACCTCGGTGAACTTGATGGCGTTGCCGACGAGGTTGAGCAAGACCTGTCCGAGGCGCAGCGGGTCGCCGAGCAGGTGGTCGGGAACCTCGCAAGCGATGTCGTAGATCAGTTCCAGCCCGCGGTCGCGAGCCTTCATGCCGCACAGGTCGCCGAGATGGCGCAGGGTGGCGTCGAGGCTGAACGGCACGCACTCGAAGTGCATCATCCCAGCTTCGATCTTGGACAGGTCGAGGATGTCGTTGATGATGCCGAGCAGCCCCTTGGCGGCATTGTCGACCTTGTTCAGGTAGTTGCGCTGGCGTGCGTCCAGTTCGGTCTGCAGGGCCAGGTGCGTCATGCCGATGATGGCGTTCATCGGGGTCCGGATTTCGTGGCTCATGTTGGCCAGGAAATCGGCCTTGGCGGCGGCCGCCGCCTCGGCTGCCTCGCGGGCCCGGCCGGCTTCGCGCTCGGCTTCCTTCAGCGCCGAGATATCGACGATGACGCCGACCAGCCCGTCCGGCCGGCCATCCGGGGCGCTGAAGCCGCTCACCGAGTAGAGGGTGTCGCGCAAGCGGCCTTCGGCATCGACCAATTGTACTTCGCGGCTGACCCGGGCGCATTCGGCGATGACGCGCTCGTCCTCGGCCTGGTAGGCCGCGCGTGCATCTTCGGGGATGTAGCTCAGATCGAGGACGCGCTTGCCGATGAATTCCCGGCGCTGGATGCCGAAGAAGGTTTCGTAAGCCTGGTTGCAGCCCAGGAAGCGGGAACTGGTCCCCTTGTAGAAAATGGGGTTGGGAATGGTATCGAGCAGCGCCTGGAGCAGCGCGAACTGGCGAATCAGCTCGGCTTCGATTTCGCGGCGATCCGAAACGTCGAGAACGGTGACCAGGATGGAGTCGAGCTCGCCGTCGCCCTGGCGGATGGCGGTCAGCTGCACGTCGCCCCAGCGCGATTCGCCGTGCGGCGTGACGAATTCGAACTCGTTACGCAGGCTCTGCTTGCCACCTGGCCCGCCCTGGGCCAGCAGATCGTCCATCCGGCGCTGGATATCGACCGGCAGTTCGATGTTTTCCGGTTGGGCGAGCAGGGGGTCCATCGCCTGATCGACGAAACGGGCGAAAGCCGGGTTGATCAGCGTCGGCTTGCGCTCGCGGTCGAGGCTGACGATGCCGACGGCCGCATTGTCGAAAATGGCGCGGAAGAATGCCTCCCGCTTCTGGAGGATTTCCTGGTTCTGGCGCAATGCCTGGGTGCGGGCGGCGATTTTCAGCTCCAGCGCGATATGGGCGTCCTCCTGTTCCCGGCGGGCGCTCTGCAGATGCTGGCGCATGGCGTCGAGGGCCGCGGCGAGCTGGATGACTTCCCGCCAGCGGGCATCGGTCGTCACCGGGGCATCGAGGTTCATGCCGCCGATCCGCGTGCTGTCGTTGGCCAGCGCGATCAGGGGTTCTCCGAAACGGTTGGCGATGCGGATGGCGACGACCATCCCCAGCGCCAGCGCCGACAGGGTGATCAGGCCGAGCAGGAGCAGGTCCTGCTGGGTGATCGGGACGAAATCGCTTTCCGGAGCGCTGGCGCCGAGCCACACCCCGGTACCCTTGATCGGCCTGAACAGGCTGATCCAGCGACCGTCCGCATGCGCGATGCGGTGCACTCCCTGGGCGGGCTGCGGGTCCGCCTGCCAGGCCTGGAAGGCGCTGGCCAGCTCGGGAAAGCCAAGGTCCTCCGGCGTCTTCAGCAGCGCGTCCTGTATGGCCTGGCGATCGGTGAAGCGCGGATCGTTGGGCAGGGCGATCATCCGGCCCTCCCTGAGGAAGAGCGCGGCTTTGCCATGCGGGCTGATGGCCATGCGGGTGGTGAATTCGGCGATGTCGATCAGCCGGACGTCGTGGGCGATGACATGGCTGGAACCGTCGGCGCCCCGCCAGCGCATGCTTGCCGTGATGCCGGGTTCGCGGGTCGTGAAAAAGATGTAGGGCTCGGTCCAGAACACCGTGTTGTCGTCGGGCTGCGCCATCGCACCGGTGAACCAGGGCCGTTCGCGGGCGTCGTAGTGGCGCTCGCGCATCTCGACGCGCTCGATCTGCCGGTTGGCATCCCAGGTGATCCAGTAGGTCTGGCTTCCCCACGCCTCGGGATTGGAGATCCGGTTGATCCAGCGGCCATCCGCAGTCATCAGCAACAGGATTTCGCGCCCCGATTCGTGCGCGAAGACGACCGAAGCGATCTCACCGTGATGGGCGATGATCGGGAAAAAGAACTCGTTGAAGCGCTGCAATCCGTCGAAATCGAGATCGCCGTTCTTGCCCCAGCCCTGGCTGCTGCGCAGGGTCACTTCGACCGTCTTGAGAAGCCGGGTGTAACGGGCCTCGAGCTGTTCGGCAGCCAGCTCCATCTGCGATCTGGCCAGGCGGTCGACGGTCGGCTTGCCGATCAGGTGGTAGAGCGAGGCCGCGAATGCGAGCAGGGCAAGCAGAATGAGCAGCCCGATACGCACGATCAGGCTGTTCGCGAATCCCGGCATCTTGAAGGAAACGCTGCGCAGCATCCCTTCCCCCCCTCTGGTCACGTTCTCGATAGCGGCCCATCGCTGGAGGCCCGGATTTCATTCTGTGGCGACTTTGTGTCGAGATATACGGTGGGTGTATTCCCGTGTCAACAAATTATGCGATAGGCGTAGTACCTTGTGCCGAAATGGTCCGAAGCGCGCGAACGGGAAAACCGGTTTCCCCCGCTTGCCGGGAGGCCGCGCGCTAGCGGACGACGGTCGCGTCGGGGACTTTGCCGACGAATTCCAGGCGGCGGCTCAGGGCCTCGGTGACGAAGACGCGGCCGTCGCGGTCGATGCGCAGGACGAGGCCGACCGCCATCTGGCGCGCCATGTCGCGCCAGCCGTCGGGTCCGGCGATGAAGACCGGCTTGGAGGAGGCGTCGGACAGGGTGCCGGCGTTCGGGCCGGCGGGAATCAGCACGGTCACCGCCTGCGTGTGGGCGGCGGGGTAGCCGCTGCGCGGATCGAGCAGGTGCGGGTAACGCTGGCCATCGACCTCGAAGAAGCGCTGGTAGTCGCCGGAAGTGCCGATGGCTTCGCCGTCGTCGAGCGTCACGGTGGCGAGCGGGCCGGGCTGGCGCGGGTGCTGGATGCCGACCCGCCATTTCTTGCCTTGCTTGCTGCCCAGCGCCATGACGTTGCCGCCGATGTTGATCAGCGCGTTGCGGATGCCCATGTCGCGCAGGATGCCCGCTGCCCGGTCGAGGGCGACGCCTTTCAGGTAGCCGCCGAAATCGAGGGCGACCTGGCGGTTGCGGCTTTTTACAGTGTTGCCGTCGATGGCGATATCGGCGATCGACGGCTTGCCGGCCAGCCAGGCCTTGATGTCGGCCGCGGGCGGCAGTTCGGCCCTGAATTCGTCGGCCTGGAAACCCCACAGCTTGATCAGGCGGCCGATGCCGGGATCGAACAGGTGATCGCCCTGTTGCGACAGGGCCTGGGCTTCGCGGACGAAGCCGGCCAGTTCGGGGCTGGCCAGGTAGGGCTTGCCGGCGGCGATGGCGTCGTTGAGGGCGCTCAGTTCCGACGGCTGCCAGGCGTGGTAGGCGCGGTGCAGGCGGTCGAATTCGCGCAGCACGGCGGCGATGGCCTGGCGGCCTTGTTCGGGATCGTCGCCGACGACGATGACTTCGACGCGGGTGCCGAAGACGTAGGCCTGCTGTTCCTGCAGCGGCGCGCGGCTGCAGGCGGCGAGCAGCACGGCGGCGAGGGCGAGCAGGAAAGGCCTTACGCCAGTCCGCATGCGTGCTCGAGGGCGGTGATGAAGGCGCCGGCCGCGTCGAAGCCCGACTGCTGGCGGATTTCGACCATGCAGGTCGGGCTGGTGACGTTGATCTCGGTGAGGTGGTTGCCGATGACGTCGATGCCGACCAGCAGCAGGCCGCGCTTGAAGAGGATGGGGCCGAGCGCTTCGGCGATCTGCCGGTCGCGCCCGGACAGTTCCTGGGCGATGCCGGTGCCGCCGGCGGCCAGGTTGCCGCGCGTTTCGCCGGCCTTGGGGATGCGCGCCAGGCACCACGGCACCGCCTTGCCGGCGATGAGCAGGATGCGCTTGTCGCCGTGGGTGATCTCCGGCAGGTAGCGTTGCGCCATGATGGTCCGGCCGCCCTCGTGGGTCAGCGTTTCCAGGATGACGTTGCGGTTGGGGTCGTTGCGGTGCACGCGAAAGATCTGGCTGCCGCCCATGCCGTCGAGCGGCTTGAGGATGACGTCGCGTTCCTCGTCGATGAAATGCTGGAGCTGCGCCATCTCCCGGCTGACCAGGGTTGGCGGCGCAAAGTCGGGGAACTCCATGATCGCCAGCTTTTCCGAATGCTCGCGCAGGGCGCGCGGCCGGTTGAATACGCGCACGCCGTCGGCCTCGGCCCGTTCGAGCAGCCAGGTGGCGGTCAGGTATTCGAAATCGAAGGGCGGGTCCTTGCGCATGACCACCGCGTCGAAGGCCCGAAGCGGCATCCATTCGCGGCCGATTTCGCGGTACCAGTCGTGGTCGTCGGGGCGCAGATGCAGGTGCAGGGCCTCGCCGGAGACGCCGCCGGCATGGATCGCGTCGGCCTTGCGCCAGCCCAGCGTCCGGGCCTCGATGGCGTAGACCTCGTGGCCGTGCTTTTCGGCGGCGCGCATCATGGCCACCGACGAATCCTTCCAGGCCTTCAGTTCGGGCAGCGGGTCGAGGATGAAAGCCAGTTTCAGCGACCGGCTGCTGCCGCCGAGCAGGTGCTTCTGAGTCGCTCCGGCCTGAGGGCCGGAGTCTCCTCGCCACGAGCCAGGGGAGCCGCCGGCTCCGGAAAGGATTGTCTCGCTCACCCCGCCATGAATGGCGGGGCTTGCGCTCGACCCGTGGTCGAAATGCAGCTGCTGCGCCATCAGTCCTCGTCGGTCTCGGGCGCCGTGCGCTCGAGTTCGATGGCGGCAGCCAGGCAGGCCAGCCGGCCGACCACGCCGTAGGCGTAGAAACGGTTGGGCGGCGAATCGGGATTGCCGCAGCGGTAGTCGGGCAGGTTGCAGCCGGTTTCGAAGGCCAGCGGTTCGAAGTGCATGCCCGGCGCGTTGAGGTTCTCATCCTTGCCGCGCCCGGTATGGACGCGGTAGAAGCCGCCGACGACATAGCGGTCGATCATGTAGATCACCGGCTCGGCCACTGCCTCGTTGAGCGTCTCGAAGGAATGCACGCCTTCCTGGATGAGCACCTCGGAGACTTCGAGGCCTTCCTTGACCACGCTCATCTTGTTGCGCTGCTTGCGGTTCAGGGCGATGACCTCGTCGGCGTCGCGCACCGTCATGACGCCCATGCCGTAGGTGCCGGCATCGGCCTTGACCACCACGTAGGGCGTCTCGTCGATGTCGTATTCGCGGTATTTTTCCTTGACGATGTCGAGCACGGCGGCGACGTTGGCGGCCAGGCATTCCTCGCCCTGGCGCTCGTGGAAGTTGATGCTGCGGCACACCGAGAAGGCTGGGTTGATGCGCCACGGATCGATGCCGATGGCCTTGGCGAAGTCGTTGGCGACCTGGTCGTAGGCGGCGAAGTGGTTGGACTTGCGGCGCACCGCCCACCCGGCATGCACCGGCGGCAGCACGACCTGCTCGTTGAGGCCCTGCAGGATGGGCGGGATGCCGGCCGACAGGTCGTTGTTGAGCAGGATGGCGCAGGGGTCGAAGCCGTCCAGGCCGAGGCGGTAGGGCGTGCGGACCAGCGGTTCGAGCAGCAGGCTGTGGCCGTTCGATAGCTCGACGGGGGTCGGCTCGGTGACCTCCGGATTCAGCGAACCGATGCGCACATTCAGCCCGGTCTGCTTGAGGATGGCGGCGATCTGCGCCACGTTCTGCAGGTAGAACTGGTTGCGCGTGTGGTTTTCCGGGATCAGCAGCAGGCTGCGCGCATCCGGGCAGAACTTCTCGATGGCGCTCATCGCCGCCTGCACGCACAGCGGCAGGAAGGCCGGATTGAGGTTGTTGAAGCCACCGGGGAAGAGGTTGGTATCGACCGGTGCCAGCTTGAAGCCGGAGTTGCGCAGATCGACCGACGAGTAGAACGGCGGCGTGTGTTCCAGCCACTGGCCGCGCAGCCAGTGTTCGATTTGCGGACTGGCGGCCAGGAAGCGGCGCTCCAGTTCGAGCAGGGGGCCGGTGAGGGCGGTGGTGAGGTGGGGAACCATGTGCTGTCTCTTTTCCCGGGGAATTTTTATTGTGGCCGCAAATCTTACACCGCAGTGCACAAATAGGGGGCTCCATTCGGCGGTCAACCCGTTGAAAACAGGTAAAATTCGCCCCTTCGTTTTAGCGTTATTTTGAGATCGGAACCGCTGTGCTCGTCGCCGCCAACATCACCATGCAATTCGGGGTCAAACCCCTGTTTGAGAACGTCAACGTCAAGTTCGGCGAGGGCTATCGCTACGGCCTGATCGGCGCCAACGGGGCGGGCAAGTCGACCTTCATGAAGATCCTCTGCGGCGCGCTCGAGGCTTCGGCCGGCAACGTCTCGAAGGACGTCCATGAACGCATGGCCTACCTGCGCCAGGACCAGTTCGCCTACGAGGACATGCGCGTCCTCGACGTCGTGATGATGGGTCACGAGGAGCTGTGGGCGGCGATCCAGGAACGCGACGCGATCTACGCCAACCCGGAAGCCTCGGAAGACGACTACATGCGCGCCGCCGAACTCGAAGGCAAGGTCGGCGAATACGACGGCTACACCGCCGAATCGCGCGCCGGCGAACTGCTGCTCGGCGTCGGCATCCCGACCGAACAGCACGACGGCCCGATGAGCCAGGTCGCGCCCGGCTGGAAGCTGCGCGTGCTGCTCTGCCAGGCGCTGTTCGCCAACCCGGACATCCTGCTCCTCGACGAACCGACCAACAACCTGGACATCAACACCATCCGCTGGCTGGAAGACGTGCTGAACAATCGTGACTCGACGATGATCATCATCTCGCACGACCGCCACTTCCTGAACCAGGTGTGCACTCACATGGCCGACCTGGACTACGGCAAGATCACCACCTACGCCGGCAACTACGACGACTTCATGGAAGCCGCGCAGGCCGCCCGCGAGCGCCAGCAGAACGCCAACGCCAAGGCCAAGGAACGCATCGCCGAACTGCAGACCTTCGTCCGCCGCTTCTCGGCCAACGCCTCCAAGGCCAAGCAGGCGACCAGCCGGATGAAGCTGATCGACAAGCTGAAGCCGGAAGACGTCAAGCCGTCGTCGCGCCAGTACCCGTGGATCCGCTTCGACTACGACGAGAAGGCCAAGCTGCACCGCCAGGCGGTCGAGATCGAAAACCTGTCCTTCGCCTACGAAGGCGGCGAGCGCAAGATCTTCAACAACCTGACGCTGACCATCAATGCCGGCGAGAAGATCGCCGTGATCGGTGAAAACGGCGTCGGCAAAACGACCTTCCTGAAGCTGCTGATGAACGAGTTGCAGCCGCAGTTCGGCACCATGAAGTGGGCCGAGAAGGCCTACCCGGGTTACTACGCGCAGGACCACAGCGCCGAATTCGCCGGCACGCAGAGCCTGACCGAATGGATCGCCGGCTACGCCCGCGCCACCATCGAGGACGGCGGCGACCTGGAAACCCTGATCCGCGGCACCCTCGGTCGCCTGCTGTTCTCCGGCGACGAGGTCAAGAAGCCGGTCAACGTCATTTCCGGCGGCGAGCAGGGGCGCATGCTGTTCGGCAAGCTGATGCTGTCCAAGCACAACGTGCTGCTGATGGACGAGCCGACCAACCACCTCGACATGGAATCCATCGAAGCCCTGAACTCCGGGCTGGAAAAATTCCCCGGCACCCTGGTCTTCGTGTCGCACGACCGCGAATTCGTGTCGTCGCTGGCCACGCGCGTGCTCGAAGTGAAGGGCGATGGCAGCATCGTCGATTACCTGGGCGGTTACGAGGACTATCTGGCGTCGCAGGGCGTCGAATAAGGCCGGATCCGGTCCCGAAGGACGGGGCGCCCCGATCCCGAAAAGCCGAAGGCAGCGCCTTCGGCTTTTTTCATGCCCCGTGCAGGCGCGTCCAGATCGCCAGCAGCAGTGCGGCCGCAACCACCCAGAGCAGCGTGGCGCCCAGCAGGGTGTAGGTCAGGCTGAGGCGGGGCGCCAGGAGGTAGACGGCGAGCAGGTAGGCCGCGTAGGGCAGGAGGGCGCACAGGCCGAACAGCGCCGTTTCGCGCAGCGCGGCGGGGCCGCGCTCCTGCCCGACGAGGGCGTGGGCGATCAGCGCAAAGGTCGGAAACAGCGGCACCAGGCCGGCGATGTAGAAATGGCGACTGCGGGCGAGCAGGGCGATGACCAGAACGGCCAGCGCACCGAGCAGGCTTTTGGCGAAGAGCATCATGGTCGCGATGAGGGTGGGCAGGTGAGGCTGCGCACTGTACGCCTTTTATGGTTTCCGGCGATGGCGGATCAGTTGGGCTGCCTGGCCGGCGGGATGTAAGGCAGCAAGGCCTTCGCAGCCTCGACGCGCAGGGCTGGGCTGGCATTCGGGTCGTTCATGACGGCCAGCAGGAAGCTCTGTGGATCGGCATGGGGGCCGTTCCCGGTCAGCCGGTCGGGAGCGACGGAGTGGCTTTCCGGAGGCCGTGCGTTGCTGGCAAGCGGGGGAAAGGCCGGGGCGAGTCGGGCCAGGGCGCGTGCGAATTCCTGCGGCTTGATGCGTGCAAAGCCGGCCAGCAGCTCGGCCTGTTTGTCCGGGGGCGGTGCCATGTCCAGCCAGGGTTCAGCGGTGAACATGCTGCCCATGCTCGGGTCGATGAAGGCGCTCCACCGTTCGTCGCCGGCCAGTTGGGCGGGCGGCAGTTGGGCCGGGTCAGCGGCCCCGGCCTCGATGCGATCGCTGGGGAGGTCGGCGGCGTAGCGGGCGACCAGGTGCGTCAGGAAGGCATTTCCTTGTGCTCCGGAGACCGGCTCGGCCAGCGAAAACCACAGGCGGAAGCCCTGCCCGTCGACCGATACGGCCGGCGCCGGGAGGTCCAGGTCTTCCTGGACGCCGCGGAAAATAGTCGCCGCCTGTTCCCAGTCGCCCGGTCGGCAGACGGCCACGCAGAACAGGCGATGGCCTTCCGGCGCATCCGGCGTCGGTGCGGGTTTTCCGCCGGCTGGCGGGTGGCCGAAAAGGCGGTGTAGCTCGGAATTGAGTCTGTCCATGGTTGTCAGGGTCGTTTCAGCGCGATTGTACGGCTTATCCGGTTGCCGGTCGGCTGCCGGATGCTTGCGCGCCTATCGTTGCGCAATGCTTTCGAGGCGGTAGCCGAGGCCACGCACGGTGTGGATCAGCGGATCATTGGTCGCATCGTCGATCTTGGTCCGCAGGCGGCGGATGTAGACGTCCACGACGTTGGTCAGGGGGTCCTCGCTGACGCCCCAAACGTTGGCCAGGATGCGTTCGCGGCTGAACAGCCGGCCCGGGGCGCTCATCATCAGTTCGAGCAGCGCCAGTTCCTTCGCCGTCAGCTGCAGTACGCGGCCGCCCCGCGTGGCCTGCATGCGTTCGCGGTCGAACACCAGATCGGCTACCTGCAGGCGGTTGGGCGTCGTCCGCCTGACGTCCCTGCCGCGACGGGCCAGCGACTCCAGACGGGCCAGCAGCTCTTCGAAATCGAAGGGTTTGGGCAGGTAATCGTCCGCACCCAGGCGCAAACCGACGACCCGGTCCTCCACCGCGCCGAGCGCGGAAAGGATGAGGATGGGCAGCGCCACGCCTTCGGCACGCAAGGTCTGGCATATCTCCAGCCCGCTGGTGCCGGGGAGCATCAGGTCGAGCACGATGACGGCGGATTGCCCTTCCATGGCGCATTCGCGCGCCAGTCGGCGTGCCGAGGCCAGGCCGCCGATGCCGTCCCCGGCCGCTTCCACTCGATGCCCTTCTGCACGCAAGCCGCGGCCGAGGAAATCGGCAATGCGGGGATCGTCTTCGATGACCAGGATGTTCATGCGACGTCTCCTTCGAGCATTTCCTGTTGCGCAACGGGGAGACTCAGCATGGCGCGCGTACCGCTGGCAGTGCTTTCCAGCAGCAGGCTGCCGCCGTGCGCCTGGGCCAGCGCCTGGGCGATGCTGAGGCCGAGCCCGCTGCCCTCGGCGCTGTGCAGGCGGGCCTGTGTTCCCCGGAAATGCCGGTCGAAGATATGCGGCAGTTCTTCCGGCGGAATGCCGATGCCTTGGTCTTCGATGCTCAGCAGCACATGGGCCGGGTGGTGGGCCTCGCGTCCCCGGGTCTGTATCTCGATCCGGACACAGCCGCCGGCGCTGGAATAGCGCGTCGCATTGTCGAGCAGTATGCCGAGGAGCTGGCGCAGCCTCAGCGGGTCGCCCTGCACCACATGGCTACCTGTCGCACGGGGCGGGCCGATCAGGCTTACGCCTTGCCGTTCTGCCAGCGGGCCGGCCTGGGCCACGGCTTCGCTGGCCAGCTCGTCGATATCCACCGGGATGCGACGCAGCGACAGCGAGTCGATGTCGTTGCGGGCCATGCTCAGCAGGTCGTCGATGACCGATCCGAGCTGGCGTGCGGTATCGACGATGCGGGCCAGGGCCTGGCGGTATTCGCCGGCCGGTTTATCGACACCGCGCAAGGTGATTTCGGCCTCGCCGCGGATGACCGTGGTCGGGGTGCGCAGTTCGTGGCTGATATCGGCAAACAGTCTGCGTCGCCGGCTATCCGCCTCGCGCAGCGCGGTCAGGGCATCGGCCAGTTCGCCGGTGCGCGCCGCCACCTGTTCCTCCAGTTGCTGGCGCTGGGCCGATTCGCGCTGGCGATGTTCCTCAAGCTCTGCCGCCAGTGCGTTGACGCTGCGCGCCACTTCGGAGAATTCGTCGTTTCCCGCGAGCGGGATGCGATGGTTCAGCTTTCCCGCCTGCAGGGCATCGGCGCCTTCGCTGAGCAGTTGCAGCGGCCGTCTCAGTTCGCGACCGAAGTAGAAGAGGGCGATCAGGGTTACCGCGCCCAGCGCCCCGGCAACCGCCAGCCATAGCCAGCGCACGCCCGCCAGGCGAGCGTCGGCGGCGGCGCGTTCGCGCTGGACGGCGGCCGATTCGCGGGCAATGTTCTCGGCGACCAGCCGGCGCACGTCGTATCCGTCGGCGATGTCGAAGACCCGCGAATGGGCATCCCAGGCGCTGCGCCAGTCGGTGTCATGGGCCAGCGGCCGGGCTTCGTCGACCGATTTGATCAGGGCGGCGACGCTGCGCTCGAGGACGGCCAGCGCTTCGCCGCGCCGCAGATGTTCTTCGCGGGCTTCGCCGCTGCCGTCGAGCTGTATGGCCTGCTCGACCAGGACTTTCAGGCGCTGGACCGTTCCCTGCATGGCTGTCTCGAGTTCGTCGCGCTGCGCCAGGTCGGCCGGTGCGCCCTGCTGCATCTGGGCGACCCAGGTCCGCAGTCGCTGTTTCTGGGCGGACAGCTGGATGAAGCTGGTGGCAATGTCGCTGGCCACCCGGCCGCGCACCACCTGGCGTTCGATGGCGACGAGCGACATCGCGGCGAGCAGGGCGGCGAGGACGATGACTGCGGCAATCAGGCCGAGAACGAAAGTCAGGCGAAGTCGGAACATCGGACTATTCTCCGCGTCGGTCGCGATGCCGACAACCGTTCATCTGGCGTTCATCAAGACGATCCGTATTTCTCATCTTTCGCTCAGGCTGGATTCAACTGCTTCGTTTGGAATAGCGGGGTGGCATGCGCTGTCATGCCTGTTCAAGCAACCATAACCCCCAAAGGAGTTTGCAACATGAAGCGTACGTCAATTGCCATCGCCATGCTTTGCTTCGGTGGCGCCGTCCACGCCCAGTCTCAAGCGATCGTCGTCAACCAGGCCATCAGCCAGGCCGAGGTGCAAGCCGCCCAGCAGGGCTGGTGTCAGGCGCTGCTCGATATCGGCGCCACCTATGCCAAGTCCGGCCAAGCTGCCGCCAAGGCGCTGGCCGAGCAGGTGATCGACAGTGCCTATGGCTACCAGATGGGCGCCGTGCTGTTCAAGCCGACGCTGACGGTCAATCCGCAGACCTTCCGCCCGACCCGGGCCGGCGCCTTGTCCTATTTCGTCGGCGGTGATCCGGCATTCCCCAGGGATAGCGGCTTCGCGCTCAAGGGCTGGACCCGGTGCGAAGTGGCCAACAACGCGATCTTCATCGCCGGCGACAGCGCCACGACCATGGGCAAGGTCAGCTTTACCGGCAAGGATGGCAAGGTGACCACGGTCGACAAGACCTGGAAGTTCGTCAAGGACGATGCCGGCAATCTGCGCATCGTCGTGCACCACTCGTCGCTGGAATACAGCGGCAGCTGAGTCGGGTGGTGGCCGTCAAGCCGGGTAAGGCACTCGGCTTGACGGCGGTTCGGTGGCTGTCGGGCGGTCCCGCCTATTGCGGCGTGCCGCCGGCGGCCAGCGTGCGGATGATGCGCACGCAATCGACGTCGGACTGGTGGTAGGCCGATTTGACATAGTCGATGTAGGCGCGATCTTCGGAGTTCGGGTTGCTGCCGAAACTGGTGGCATAGGCAAAGCGCAGGAAGAGGGCGTCGGGCTCCGGCTCTTCGATGGAAATGGTCAGGCTGCCGCCGGCGTGCTGCTCGCTGGGCAGGATGTCGAAGCGGACCCACTGACGCTCCAGCAGGGTCACCCGGTCATGGATGACCGCGGCGCCGAAATCGAGCTTGCGCAGCAGGTGGTCGGCATGGCGTTCGACGATGGTGCAGCTTTCCAGCCCGGGCAGGAAAGGGACGGCGTTGTCGACGCGGTGGAGAAGGCCCTGCCATAGCTGGTCGCGGCTGAGCGCGACGATCAGCGGATTCTGCAGGTCGTTGATCTGGATGAGGTGTTCGAAATTCATGGGCCGATGTTAGCATTCCGGCCATGCAACTTGAACGACTCCTCCAGAAACACGGCTTCGGTACGCGCAAGGGCTGCCGGGCGCTGATCCGCAACGAACGCGTCGCCGTCAATGGCGAAATCTGCGACGATCCCTTCGCCGACATTCCGACCGCCGGCCTGGTCTTCTCGGTCGATGGCGTCGACTGGCCCTACGCCGAATTCGCCTGCCTCATGCTCAACAAGCCGGGGGGCTACGAATGCTCCCGCAAGCCGCAGCACCATCCGTCGGTGCTCGAACTCCTGCCGGTTCAGCTGCGCGAGCGCGAGGTGCAGCCGATCGGCCGCCTCGACGAAGACACGACCGGCCTGCTGCTGATCACCGACGACGGCCAGCTCAACCACCAGCTGTCGTCGGCAAAGCGCAAGGTGCCGAAAGTCTATCTGGCAACGACCAAGCATCCGCTGGATCAGGCGCAGATCGACCAGCTGCTCGCCGGTGTGCTGCTCAACGACGAGCCGGAGCCGATTGCCGCCGCGGGGGCCGAAATCGCCGGGGAAAACCTGTTGCGCCTGACGGTCACCGAAGGCAAGTACCACCAGGTCAAGCGCATGGTCGCCGCCGCCGGCAACCGGGTCGAGGCGCTGCATCGCGAGGCGGTCGGCGAACTGGCCCTGCCGGCGGACCTCAAACCGGGCGAATGGCGCTGGCTGTCGGCCGACGACCTGAAAAAACTGGGATACGTGAAATGACCCTGACCGAAATGCGCTATGTCGTGGCCCTGGCGCGCGAGCGCCATTTCGGCCGGGCGGCGGATGCCTGCCATGTCAGCCAGCCCACCCTGTCGGTGGCGCTCAAGAAGGTCGAGGGCCAGATCGGGGCGCCGCTCTTCGAGCGCGGCACCAACGACGTCCGCATCACGCCGCTCGGCGAGCGCATCGTCGCCCAGGCGCGCCGGGTGCTCGACGAGGCCGTCAAGCTTGAGGAGATTGCCGAAGCGACGGGCGACCCGATGAGTGGCCAGCTGCGCGTCGGCATCATCTACACCATCGCGCCCTACCTGCTGCCGCAGCTGATCCCCGCATTGAACAGGCAGGCGCCGAACATGCCGCTGTTCCTCAAGGAGGATTTCACCGGCAACCTGATTCCCGCACTGAAGGCGGGCGAACTCGACGTCATCGTCATCGCGCTGCCCTTTGCCGAGCCGGGCCTGGTCGCCCAGCCGGTCTACGACGAACCCTTCCGCGTCGTCGTGCCGTCCGCCCACCCCTGGGCCTCGCGCCGCGAGGTGAATGGCGACGAACTCGACGGCCAGAACCTGCTCCTGCTCGGCCAGGGCAACTGCTTCCGCGACCAGGTCTTGGAGTCCTGCCCCCGCCTCAGCGCGCCGGACGCACTCGAACACGCGCTCGAGGGCAGCTCGCTGGAAACCATCCGCTACATGGTCGCCAGCGGCGCCGGCGTGGCCGTCATGCCGAGCACCGCCGCCGATCCGCTGACCGACAAGGAACCGCTGGTCAAGGTCCTGCCCTTCGCCGGCGTGCAACCCAAGCGCACCGTCGGCCTGGTCTGGCGGGTGACCTTCCCGCGTCCGCAGGCCATCGATGCGGTCAGGGCCGCGCTGCTCTCCTGCCAGCTACCCGGAGCCACGGCAACCCGCTGAAGTTTCACGTGGAACCGGAGCCGACGGGGCATTTCCTCACGCCGCTCCGCTATCGGCCAGCCGGTGCTCAAGCCGGGTGCGGACTTCCGGCCATTCGTCGTCGATGATGCTGTAGCGTATCGAGCTACGTTTGCGCCCATTGGGCATGATCCGCTCATGTCGGATGATGCCCTCCCGAACGGCGCCAAGACGAAGAATCGCCGCCTGCGAGCGTTCATTCAGCACGTCGGTGGTGAACTGGACGCGAATGCAGCGCAGCCGCTCGAACGCGTAGCGCAGCAACAACAGCTTGCTCTCGGTATTGGCGGCGGTTCTTTGCCATGTTTGCGCATACCAGGTGTGGCCGATTTCCAGCTTGCGGTTCTCCCGGTCGATTTTCCACAAGCGCGTCGAGCCGATGACGCGTTGGTCGGCGCTCAGCGTCACGGCAAACGGCATCACGCTTCCTTCGGCTTGACCGCCCAAGGCCTTGTCGATGTAGCCATGAACGCTGTCGGCAGAAGGAATGACGGTGAAAGGCAGCGACCAGAGCTGGCCATCGGCTGCGGCATCGACGAGCGCCTCGGCATCCGAACGAAGAAGGGGGCGCAGGGTGACGAAAGCGCCTTGCAGTGTGGGAGTCATCTTGGGTGGCCTGGCGGTTTCAGATGTTTTTCATGGCGGCGAGCAGCGATGGGCAGCCGCCTTCGGCGCTCAAGCCATCGAGCACGCCCTGACGGTCGGCCGCTTGCCGGTTCTGGCTCATTTTCCACTTGCCCTCAAGCGACAGGATGGGGATTTCGATGCCGACAATACCCTTGAGCTGCGCGGCAACGTAGTCGTCGGGCGCATCGGAAACCTGCCATGGATGCGCTCGCCCCTTCTCCTGCTCGTCGGTCAGTAGCCCGATCTGGGCGAGCAGCCAGTCGGCATCGTCGATGACTCGGGGTTTGCCGCGTGCCTGAACCATCGCAAAGTTCCAGGTCGGTACGACCTTGCCGTGCTCGGCTTTGGCGGGATACCACGAGGGCGTCACGTAGCCGTCCGGGCCGTGAAACACCACCAGCGCCTCGCCCGCTTCCCGGAGCGCATCCAGTTGCCTGTTTCCCCTGGCCAGGTGGGCGCGCAGGATTCCGTACCCGCTGTCGGCGTGCAGCGAGAACGGGATCAGGTTGGCCATCAGGCCGTTGCTTCCCGAGGTGATCAGCGTGGCCAGCGGATGGGCGCCGATCAGGTCATGGAGGCGATCGAGGCGTTCTTCTCGAAATATGGTGGGGCAGTGCATTTCCGGTCCTTTCGCAGAGCAATTAGCGGATGCATTGTTTCGCCAGGGCGGACTATTATGTAGTGCCAGTTATGCACAAAATGACTGGACCGGTTTGATCGCATGGAAGGCTTTGTCGTGTCACGTCGCCAGCTTCTGATAGAAATTCCCGCCCTCGGGAGAATAGACCGCCGCCAGGCCGGGATCGGACGGCAGCTGGTGGACGCGTTGCGCAGCGCGATTTCCGGCGGCGAGCTGGCTGCGGGCGAGAGGCTCCCGTCCTCGCGGATACTGGCGGAGTCGCTGGGCGTGGCGCGCGGTACGGTAACCGAAGCCTACGAACAGCTGGTCGCCGAGGGCTGTCTGGAAGCGCGGCCGGGTTCCTGCACGCGGGTGGCGGCAACGCTTCATCCATCGGCTGCGTCGCTGCCGGGCGGCCCGGCGAACGACGCGGGCGGCAGGCTGTCGCCGCCCGACGCTGCCGCGCAGTACGCCGAAATCGCCGAGCGCTTGCGTCCTCTCCCCTCGCTGCCGTTTTCGATTGCGGTGCCGCAAGGCGCTGTCGCGATGGACGACCACTGGCGGCGGCTCGGCAACCGGGTCCGCGCGTCGCAAGCCGCCGCGCCAGGCGGCTACGGCGATCCCAGAGGGCTGCCCGGCCTGCGCGAAGCCATTGCCGACTATCTGCGCAGGGCGCGGGCCGTTCGTTGCGGGCCGGAGAACGTCATCGTCACCGAAGGCACGCAACAGGGCCTCTACCTGGCGGCCAAGATACTGCTGTCGCCCGGCGCTGCGGCATGGGCCGAAGATCCGGCCTACCCGGGGCTGACCGCGGTACTCGAGGAGCGCGGCATCGCGGTGCGGAGAATTGCCGTGGATAGCCAGGGCTTCGACCTGGCCAGCGCCCTGGACGCATGTCCGGCGGCCAGGGTGGCCTTTGTCACGCCGTCGCATCAATACCCGCTGGGCATGCCGTTGAGCATGCCCAGGCGGCTGGCCCTGGTCGAATGGGCCAGGCAGTCGGGCGGGTGGATCGTCGAGGACGACTACGACAGCGAGTTGCGCTATGCCGGGCAACCTTTCCCGGCCCTGCAGGGCCTGGCGGGCGGCAGGGTGGTCTACCTCGGGACGTTCAGCAAGGTTCTGGCGCCATCCCTGCGCCTGGGCTACATCGTGGCGCCCGATTGCCTGGTAAAGGCGTTCGTCGGTGCCCGCGCGCTGATGGGGCGCGGTTCGCCGCTGACCGAGCAGCACGTGGTCGCGGCCTACATGAAGGAGGGCTATTTCGAGGCCCACATCCGGCGAATCCGCAACATCTATGCCGAACGGCGCCAGGCCCTGATCGATGCCCTGGGCCGCGAACTGCCCGGGCTACGCATTCAGCCGGCCGACCAGGGGATGCATGTCGTCGTCTGGCTGCCCGCCGGCATGGACGACAAGGCCGTTGCCGAAGCGGCCGCCAGGGAGGGCATTGCGCTGCGGGCCTTGTCGCCGATGGCTTCGGAAAATCTCGAACTGTCCGGGCTGATGCTCGGTTTCGGCGGCTTTGGCGTCGAGCAGCTTCAGGATGGCGTACGCAGGCTGCGCGGCATCCTTGAGAACAAGGTGCGCATCGCCAGGTGATCGGGCTTGCCTTGCCGCCGGGATCAGCCGTTCGATCCCCGAAAGGACAAAGTCCCCGGAAAACGCCGGGGACTTTGCATGATTTGACCGCTTCCGTCGCCTAGCCTTCGGCGTCGGCCTTTTTCTTGGCCGGGGCCTTGGGCTTGGCGACCTTCTTCTCGAACTCGAAGCCCACCTTGCCGCCCTGGCTGACCAGGTAAGCGGAGAACTTGCGGCGGGTGCGGTTGGAGACGAACTCCTTGAGCAGGTCGGTCTTGCCGTCGACCAGCAGCTTCTTCATCTGGGCAGCGTCGATCGGCTGTTGCAGGATGATCTTGCCGGAGCGGAAGTCGCAGCTCTTGTCCGGGCCCACGGCCTTTTCGCAGGTGTAGTTGTTGCCGTTGTCGTAGACGTTGGCGGCGCACTTCGGGCATTTGCCCAGGGCTTCCTGGCCCGAGAAATCGACGGCTTCGGCTTCGCCATCCTCGCCCGCCTTGTCCTGGCCGAAATCGAATTCCGGCTGCAGGTCGTCGTTGAGCTTGATGGCGGCGGCGAAGCTGCGGCCCATCTTGTTGCGGAAGCCGGTCAGCGGGCCGACCTGCCTTTCGGTCAGCAGCTGCTCGATCTCGGCCGGCTCGTACTGGCGGCCGGCGACGATCTTCCACAGCGCATAGTCGCAGCCGCCGCACTGGAACTTCTTGTAGGTCTCGCGAATCTGGCCGCCGCACTTGGGGCAGGGCGCGGTCAGCACGCCGAAATCGCCGGGGATGGTGTCGGCTTCGTATTGCTTGGCGCGTTCGACCATGTGGCGGGTCATTTCGGCGATTTCGCGCATGAATTCGTCGCGCGTGAATTCGCCCTTCTCGATGCGGCCGAGCTTCCATTCCCAGTCGCCGGTCAGTTCCGGCTGGGTCAGTTCGTTGATGCCGAGGCCGTTGAGCAGGGTCATCAGCGAGAAGGCCTTGGCGGTCGGGATCAGCTCGCGGCCTTCGCGGTGCATGTACTGCCTGTCTCTTATACACATCTCCGAGCCCACGAGACCGAGGCTGATCTC
>NZ_CAMFKO010000009.1 GCF_945957265.1 uncultured Dechloromonas sp. | reverse complement strand
CGCTTCTACCCACCGTTTCGTCTACAGGATGGTGCAGTATTTCAGCAGCCTGTTAAGCTGTTGGGCAGTGGGCGACGCAAGAAACGGAAGGGTCCCAGGATGAAGCCCCCGGAAGACCCCAGGAGTGGCGTCTAGTGCCACACCCTTTGCCCTACTGGCTATCAGCCATCTGCAACACTAGGGAGCGATTCTACGAGGCTCCCGGTGCAGCCACAAAGGAGGCGCTATTGGTAGTCCTGGAGGGCTACCTAGCCGCCATAATGGGCGGACTGGAGGCACCTGTAGGACTTCCTGGAGGCGTTCAAGACACCTCCCGGCCTGAGGATTGGTGGCGAGAACAGTTGCGGGAAGTCGTAGGCCGGTTTGTCGTCATCCCATGCCCTGAGCGCCTTCAGAACGTCCAGGAGATTGCCAGCCAATACTTGGCCCAGGCGAAGAAGCAAAACAGCCGCTAGGACGCACGTTAATAGCCCTGGAAGCCGTCAAACGAGGAAGCCCATAGGGCACCCTTCAGACGGCCTTCCGGGGCTATTTTTTCGTGTCAGCAGGCAAAGACAAACGCATAAACAAAGACACCCGGAAATGGGGTTTTATTGTTTATATTCAATGCATTACGCAGATTCAACTAAGTAAAACCCACCTATAGAAGGGAGGCCCTTCCCTCTCCCCCGGTTACATATACCTATAGATACACCTAAAGATGTCCCTACAGATCATCTGAAGATGCCCCTTTAGGGACTCTATAGATGCCCCAGGAAGATGCCTAGGTAAGGTAAGACCTGATAAGCAGTATCAGTAGAGAAGTTACCTGTAGACGTCTGAAGATGTCCTACCGGATGACCTACAGGCTGTCCTGTTGTGTAGGCTCTGTAGTGGTCCGGTAAATATCTTCAGTTGGTCTGAGGATTCCGTAGCAACGTGACTACTAGTCAGACACAGCCCCAAGACCAAGAATTATTGACTGTCCCCAGCGTGTTCCAGTTGGGTTAAGACTTGGGTTAATTGTTGGGTTAAATGCAAAAAGCCTGACTTCGTAACCTATTGATTAGATTAAGAAATCAGGCCTTGCAGAATCCTGGCGGAGAGGGCGGGATTCGAACCCGCGGTGGGCTATTAACCCACACACGCTTTCCAGGCGTGCGACTTAAACCGCTCATCCACCTCTCCGGGAAGCCGTGCATTCTAGCAGAATCCCTGTAATGGTCAAATAATCTTTCGGAGAAAAGCGAGTCCGAGCCAGAGCAGGAGCAGGATCACGAAGCAGGCCACGCCTGTGGCCCGGCCCGTGAAGCCCGGCATGATCGCGGCGACGAGTTGCCTTGGTGCACGGGTGATCAGTGCGAACAGCTGATATATCCTGTTGCTCTCCCTGCCGCGCCCGGCCAGAACATGCAGCGCTCCCTGGCCGATCAGGCAGAGGCCCAGCATCTCGATGACGGCGCGAGCCGCGCTGATCAGAAACAGGGTCATCCGGGCTATTCGTCTTCCAGCCCGAATTCGATATCGATTTTCTTCATCTGCCGGTTGTACCACCAGATGATGACCAGGAAGAGCACCAATCCGCCCTGCGCCGCCATGTAAAAGCCCAGCGGGAAGCCGAAGATGACGATCTGATTGATGTCCCGCGCAAACCAGGTCGTGCCGAAGGTCACGCAGAACCAGAGCAGGAGCAGGACAAAGGTCAGGCGCCTGGTCCGCCGCCAATAGAGATGGCGTTTCCCTTTCATGCGTCCTTGCCGTTCGACAGACGAATCTTGGTGAGGAAATCTTCTGCGCCCGGTTCGGGCTGCGTCATCAGCGACACCACGATGATGGTGGCAAAGCCGGCGACAACGCCGAACAAGCCGGCCGCCGTGGGCTGCACGTGGAACCAGGGTTCCATCCCGAAGCCGCTGATGCCGAGCCAGGGAATGCTGTCGAACTCGACACGCAGGATGTAGTAGAGCGACAAGGATACGCCGACCACCATGCCGGCCAGCGCGCCCTTGCGGGTCGCTCGCTCCCAGAAGATGCCGAGCACCAGGGCCGGGAAGAATGCCGACCCGGCAATCGAGAACGCCCAGGCCACCATGGACAGGATGGTGCCCGGCTTTTCGGCGGCCACCGTGGCGGCAAGCACCGCCACCACCAGCAGCATGGATTTGGAGATGACCAGGCGGAACTGCGTCGAGGCGTCCGGCCTGATGATGCGGTAGTAGACGTCGTGGGACAGGGCGCTGGTGATGGTGAGTAGCAAGCCGTCGGCGGTGGATAGCGCGGCCGCCAGGCCGCCCGCCGCGACCAGTCCGGAGATGACGTAGGGCATGCCGGCGATTTCCGGCGTCGCCAGGACGATCACGTCCGGATTGAGCGACAGTTCCGCCAGTTGCAGCACCCCGTCGAGATTGATGTCCTCGATGCTGACCAAGCCAACCTTGGCCCAGGCAGTCACCCAGCCGGGCAGCTTGGCGATGGGGATTTCCGCCAGATGGGACAGCACCTCGTGCTTGGCGAACACGGCGTAGGCGGGCGCCGTAATGTAAAGCAGAAGAATGAACAGCAGCGACCAGAACACCGATTCGCGCGCTTCATGTACGGTGGGAGTCGTGTAGTAACGAACCAACACGTGCGGTAGCGCAGCGGTACCGACGGTCAGGCAGAAAATCAGGGCCAGGAAATTGATGCGCAGGATATTCTGCTCCGCCTCCGTATCCCCGGGAAAGGCCTCGGCATGATGGATCGGCTTGCGGCTCCGCTCGACGGCGGAAAACATCGCCGCCTCCCAGCGCACCTTGGCCTGCTCCGGGTCGTGCGGCAACTCCCGGCGCTGACGCTCGAGGGCGACGATGTCGCGCATTTGCGCGTCGCTGGCCTTGAGTTGATTGATCTGGGTGGATAGCTGCTCGCGCTCGTTGTTCAGCGATTGCGGCAGTTGCATGATTTTCTGGGCGTACACGTCGGCGCGCTCGTGGAACAGCTGACGCAC
Source organism: uncultured Dechloromonas sp. (assembly GCF_945957265.1). Taxonomy (GTDB): domain Bacteria; phylum Pseudomonadota; class Gammaproteobacteria; order Burkholderiales; family Rhodocyclaceae; genus Azonexus. Next base: position 106,902 of record NZ_CAMFKO010000009.1, on the reverse strand, counting down.
CTCGATCTCGGCCGGCGAATCGAACAGCCGGTTCTCCAGATGCGTCACCTTTTGCAGTACCTCGCCATAGACCAGTTGCGGAATCGGGTTGCCGGTGACGTTGTACGACAGGATGGCGACGGGCGTGATGTAGGCGACGATCAGGATCAGATACTGCGCCACCTGCGTCCAGGTCACTGCCCGCATGCCGCCCAGGAAGGAGCAGACGAGAATCCCCGCCAGGCCGACGAACACGCCGATTTCAAACTGCAGGCTGACAAAGCGGCTGGTGATGACGCCGACGCCATAGATCTGCGCCACCACATAGACGAAGGAGGCGAGGATGGCCGCCCCGACGGCGACGAGGCGTATCGAATTGCCGCCGTAGCGCGCGCCGAGGAAATCCGGGATGGTGTACTGCTCGCAACGCCGCAAGTACGGCGCCAGCAGCAGCGCCACCAGCACGAAACCGCCGGTCCAGCCGATGACATAGGCCAGGCCCTGAAACCCTGACAGATAGAGCGTTCCCGCCATGCCGATGAACGATGCGGCACTCATCCAGTCGGCGCCGGTCGCCATGCCGTTGAAGAAGGCCGGCACGCGCCGGCCGGCCACGTAGTACTCCGACACGTCGGAGGTCCGGCTGATGATGCCGATCAGCGCATACATCGCGATGGTGAACATCAGGAAGGCGTAACCGATCCAGCGCGGCGGCATGCCATGCTGCTCGAGAACGGCCAGCGCCCCGATGAACGCGAGAAAGCCGCCTGTGTAATACAGGTAATAGCGCTGCAGGCGGGTCAGCGACCTCAACATCGGGAAAACTAGTGGGTACGCCGCAGGAAGCTGCTGGCGCGCGACTCGTCGACCAGCCTGGCCGCGGTGTCGATCTGCTTGCCGACCGCCCGCACCAGCAACATCTGGAAAAGACGGCCGAGCAGCAGCGTGTTGGCCATCGCGTCGCGCCGCCCTTCCCCGCCTCCCATCCCGAACAGCTCGAGCCAGTGGTCGAGCGGCATCACGGTATGCCCCTTGTCCTCGAACATCGACGGCATGAGCCAGGCCATATCCACCCACTGCGGCTGGAAATCGAGGCCGAGACGCTCCTTGTAGGCGCGCTGCAGAAAGCCGCCGACATACGGAACGTGATAGGTCACCATCGGCGCCTTGGCGGCGAAGAGCAGGAAAGCCATCAACTGGCGGTCGACGGCCGCGCCCTCGCCGTCCAATGTCGAGAAATCGACATAGAAGGTGTCGTCCGGCTGGATCGCCCCCTGCCAGATGCTGCTGGCGGCAATGGCCAGCAGTTGGTCCTTTTCGGGATCGAGGCCGCTGCTCACGATATCGACGACCAGGTAGCGGGTATGGAAATGCAGATCGTCCAGCCCCGGCGCCGTACTGCTGCGCCAGGCCTCCAGCGACGCCCTGACGTCCTCCGGCAAGCCGCTCGGTGCGCCGCCGCGAAACAGGAATTTCTTCAGGCCGAGCATGGTCAGTTCACCTGGTAATCGAGTTTGAGACGGGTCTGTATCTTGCGCGCCTGACGGAAGGATTCCTTGAGGATGCGGCGATCCAGCTCGTTCAGGGTTTCCGGATCAATCAGGTTGTCGCCCTGCTTGCCCGGCTCGCCTTCCAGGTACTGGTGCTGCAGGCGCAGCAACTGGATGAAATTGAGCCCTTCGAGCACCGCGTTGATTTCGTCGGAACGTATGTTCAGGCGCTGCGCGGCCAGACGCAGGCGCTGGATGGAATTGGTGTTGTGCACGCCGCTGGCCATGGCATAGATGCGCGCCACATCGACGAAGATGCGCGAACCGTATTTCTTCAGGTCGATCTTGCCGGGATGGTCGGCTTCGAGGTCGGTCAGGAAATCGCGAATCTTGCCGAGCGGCGGCTCGACATCGAGTGCATTCTTGGCCATGGCGCGCAGGAACATCGGGTTGGAGGCCGTCAGGGCCAGCAAATGGCGGCGCATGGCCTCGGCCAGCTCGGCCTTGCCGAACAAGGGCCGGAAATCGAAGAAGATCGTGGCGTTGAGCAAGGCATCGGGATGCGGCTGGCGAATCCAGCTGCCGAACTGCTCCTTCCACTCGTCGAGCGTCAGGCACCACTGCGGATTGCTGGCCATGATGTTGCCCTTGCACAGCGGGAAACCGCAGCGATCGAGATCCTTGTTCACATCCAGGGCATAGGCCAGGAAACGCTGTTTCAGCGCGTCGACGGAGGCGCCCTCGGGCGGCTGGAAGACGATGCCGTTATCCTGGTCGGTGCTGAAGGTCTGTTCGTCGCGCCCTTCCGAACCGAAAGCCAGCCAGGCCCACTCGATGCCGTCGAAAGCGTGCTTTTCCAGGTTGAGCTGGATGACACGGCGGGTCAAGGCGTCGTTGAGCGCCGAAATGAACTGGGTGAGCTGCTCCGACCCCACCCCCTGGGCCAGCATGTTGAAGGCCAGCTGGCGCACGTCGGCGGCAGCCTGTTGCAGGGCTTCGACATTGTGCGCCCCGTCGATGGCCTGCCGAATCTGGCGCAGGCCGACACGCTGCAACGAGAACAGGTCGCGCTCCGAGACCACGCCGGTCAGGCGGCCTTCGGCATCGGTCACCAGCACGTGGCGGATGCCGTGGGTGGCCATGGCGAACATCGCGTCGTACGCCGTGGCATGCTCCTCGAGCATGAACGGGCTCGCCGTCATCGCCTCGCCGACCGGCGTGCCCAAGGGCAACTCGGCCAGCACCACGCGGTCCAGCAGATCGCTGCGGGTGAACACGCCAACCGCCTTGCGGTCCTCGCCGGCCACGACCAGCGAGCCGACTCCGGCCTGCGACATGGTTTCCAGCGCGGCCCGCAGCGGCGTATCCGGCGTCACGGTAATCGGCGAACGCGAGCCGATGCCGGCCAGCGGGGAATTGAGGGTCTGCTGCTCGCTGGCGCGCTGTGCGAACTGGAGCTGCAACTGCCGGCGCGACTGGTCGAGCAGGCTGGCGATGTACTGCGTGCAGAACAGGTTGAACTCGGGACTGGAGGCGACCAGCGCCAGGAAATCCTCGGCCGGCAACTGGTAGCAGAAGCTGTCTTCGACCGCCAGATAGACATTGGTGGACGGCCGCCCGGCGGTGACCGCGCCGATCGGGAAGCCCTCCCCGGCGCCCAGGCTGAGGATGGAATACTCGGTCACCGTCACCTCGCCGGCCTGCCGCGCCTGAACCTTGCCCGACTCGATCAGGTAGAAGTAGCGGACGTTACCCGCATCGGGGCCGATGATCTCGCTGCCGGCAGGGTAAAACGCAATCTGCGCCTTTTCCGCGAAACGCTGCAGCGCATCCGGCTGCATTTTGTTGAACGGCGCATGGTTGCGAAGAAATGCGATGGTGTTGCCGGCCATGCGAGTACGCCCCTTTTCGCGCAGCGTCATTTCCACCTGGCCAACGACCATGTCCTGCCCTGTTTGCTGTTGCGTAGTCACGACAACCTCGTTTCTTCTTCAGAGTGCATAGTTTAACTTGAGACGTTGTTGCAGGCGTTTGGCCTGCTTGAGCGCCTCGCGCAGGATGGCCTGATCCATGTCGTTCAATGCGGCGGGTTTCAGACCGGAACCCGCCGCCGTTCCCGCGGCGGCAGCGGCAATCTGCTGGACCAGGCGCAGGCGCAGGATATGGGAGAACGCCGCGTCGAGGCTGGCCAGCTCGATCTCCGGCAAACCGACCGCCCTGCCGGCCTGGTGCAGGCGTTCCGAGGTGTTGACGCTCGGCGTGCCGGCGGTCAGCGCGAAGATGCGGGCCGCATCGACGAAGATCCGGCTGCCGAATTTCTTGAGATCCACTTCGCCCTCGCCGTTGACCGCGACCTCGCCGCGGAAATTCAGGGGGGCCTCGGCGTGCAGCGCATTCGCCGCCATCAGATGCTGGAATGCCGGCGTACTGGTCGTCAGGGACAGCAGCAGGGTACGCAACTGCTCGCCCAGCGCGAGATCCCCATGCAGCGGGCGCAGGTCGAAGAAGATGCTGGCGTTGAGCAGCGCTTCGGGCTCGGGACGACGCACCCATTCGATGAACTGCTCCCGCCATTCGTCGAGCGACAGGCACCAGGCCGGATTGCCGGCCATGATCTTGCCCGGACACAGGGTGAAACCGCAGTCGGCCAGGCGCTGATTCGCTTCCTGCGCAAAAGGCAGGAACAGCTCGCGCAAGGCGCCGGCCTCCTGTTCGCTGCTGGCATGGAAGAGCAGCCCGTTGTCCTGGTCGGTGACGAAAGTCTGCTCGTGCCGCCCCTCGGAGCCGAGGGCGAGCCAGCACCACGCCACCTGCGGCAGGCGATGGCGGCGCGCCGTCAGGTCGACAACCCGCATCGTCAGGCGGTCGTTGAACAGCGAAATCAGGCGGGTGGCGGCCACGCCATCCATGCCGCCGGCCAGCGCCCCCTGCAGGTGCGCACGGACGGCCGCGGCCAGCGCCGGCGCCCCGTCCAGGGCGGGCAGCGCATCGATCGCGGCAAACAGGTCGATGCGCTGTCGGCAAAGCAGCAAGGGCGCGGTGCTCACGGCGATCAGTATTTCACCCGGGCGAAATAGGTTTTCTCGGCCGCTTCCAGCGCCTGGCGCACCGTGACGATACCCTTGTCCTCCAGCAGCCTGACCAGTTTCAGGAAGACCTCGCCGGTCGCCAGCGCGTCCTCCAGCGCATTGTGCCGGGTGCCGATGGTGATGCCGAGGCGTTCGAGGATCACGTCCAGCTTGTGCGATTCCTGGTTCGGATGCACCACGGCCGACAGCAGCAGCGTATCGAGCACCGGCTGCGTGAAGCGGATGCCGGTGCGCCCCTCCTTGAGTTGCAGGAAGCGCATGTCGAAGGCGGCGTTGTGGGCGATCAGCACCGTGTCTTCGCAGAATTCGTGGAAAGCCGGCAGCACGACGTCGATGTTCGGCTGGCCGCGCACCATGTCCTCGGTGATGCCGTGGATGGGAATGGATTCCGGCTTGAGCGGGATTTCCGGATCGACGATCTGGTTGAAGGTTTCCTGGCGCAGCAGGCGGTTATTGACGATACGCGCGGCGCCGACCTGGATGATCTCGTCGCCGTTCGAGGGCTCCAGGCCGGTGGTCTCGGTATCGAACACCGTATAGGTCAGCTCGGACAGCTTGCGATCGAGGTCGATGGACTTGTCCTCGAACTTGAACAGGTCGAAATCGTAGTATTCCGGGCGGCCGGTGACGTGGCGCTCCTCGATCACCTGTTCGGCTTCCGGGGTGGCCACCGGCAGCACGAAGCGGAAGAAGGCCCGGTGCGCCGCCTTCTCGCGCTCGTACCAGATTTCGCCGCCATGGCGGTCGATGACGTCGCGCAGGGTCAGCGGCGAGCTTTCGGTGCCGACCTGCATGGACTCCATTTCCCAAGTGTAGAAGGTTTCCGACGACATGGCCGGGCCGGCCCAGATCAGGTCGAGATAGGCCAGCTTGCCATTGGAGGTCAGGCGGAAGCGCAATTCGCGCGGCGCATAATGATCCTGCAGCTTGGAAGCCAGCGAGACCAGGGCGAAAACCAGCGAGAAGCTGTCCGCCTTGATCCACAGCGCATCGTCCATTTCCTCCGTCTTGGTCGGCAGCTTGAGCTTGTCGTCGATGCGGCGCTGGGCGGCGGCGACGATGTCGATGCCCAGCACGTCCTCCAGCGGCCAGCGCGTCTTGATGGCATCGGAAAACTGGTTCATGGTCTGGTCGATGACCTGGCTGCGCCGGGCGACCTCGTCGTCGATGACGTGCAGGAAACGCTGGCGCAGCTCCGGCTCCATGTCCGGATAATCGATCAGGTTGGCCACCGCGGCCCGGATGTTGCCGATCGCCGAACGGCTGCCCTGGGTCAGCGTATGCAGCGCCTGGTCGCGGCGCTCCTCTTCCTCGATGCTGCGCGTGATGTTCTCGACGGTCAGCACGTAGCCCGACATCGTCGCCTCCCCCGCCCCGCCGAGCACCGGCACCATCTGGACGCGCAGCAACTGGCCGCCGCGCGTGGTGGTGATGAAATTGGCGATCGCCGTCTTGCCGTTGGCCAGGCGCTGGTCGATGACCTCGCGGGAATGCTCGACCTGGCTCTTTTCCAGGATCGAGAAGATCGAACGCCCGAGCCCGATCAGCGCCCCGCCGGCCACCGAAGTCGGCCCCTGCGACAGCGCCTTGAACTGCAGGCGGGCGCGGTTGTTGTAGAGCAGGATGCGGCCATCGAGGTTGCAGACGACCACCGCCTGCGCCAGTTCCGACATCAGCGCCGCCAGCCGGTTCTTTTCCTCCTCGACCGAGGCCTTGGCGCGGGCGATCTGCGAATCGACGTCGTCCATCAGCGCATCGCGCTGTTGCGCCAGGTCGTTGGCGGCCTGCGCCAGCTGCTGCACCTCCGGCGGACCTTCCGGCGCCACGCGGAAATTGCGGTTGGCGCCGAGCATCAGGCGCAGCGTCTCGGCCATGCGCAACAAGCCTTCGACGTATTGCTTGAACAGCTTGTGCAGGACCAGCACGCCGATCACGAAACCGAACAGCGTCATCATCGTGCCGACCGGCAGGCGGGAGACCAGCAGCTCGGTCAGCATGTTGCGCTCGGCCTCCTTCATGTCCAGCCAGACGAGGAAGGAGGTGACGACAAAAGGCCCGGTCATCAACAGACCGAGAACGAGCACGGCGAGGATGAAACGATGTTTTGCCTTCATGGCAGGCATCCCAGGATGGTTGGTTATCGTTGCAGGGGCTCCGGCGCCAGGCCGGAAAGGTCCTGAATCAGGCCGTGCCGAGCATGCCCTTGACCTTGACCACCAGGTCCTTGGTCGAGAAGGGCTTGGTCACGTAGGCGTCGGCACCGATGGCCAGCCCCTTGGCGACCTCGGTCTCCCGCCCCTTGGCGGTGAGCATGATGACCAGCAGGCCGGCCTTTTCCGGATCGGCACGCAGGGCTTCGCAGACCTCGAAGCCGGATTTCTTCGGCATCATGACGTCGAGCAGGACGAGATCGGGCCGGAAGCTGTCGACCTTGGCGAGCGCTTCTTCGCCATCGACGGCCACGGCAACCTCGAAACCTTCCTTTTTCATCAGGAATTCGAGCGAGATGACGATGTTGGGTTCGTCATCGACGATGAGTATTTTTTTGGTCATGCGTTTAGTCTCCCTTTGTTATTCCTCCGATGCCGGCAACGGCACCGTGAAAATGAAATTCGCGCCCTCGCCCGGGCGGCTTTCAACCCAAAGCTTACCACCGAAATATTCGATGATCTGCCGGCTGATCGGCAGCCCGAGCCCCGTGCCCTGCGGTTTGTCGGTCATGGTGTTTCCACCCTGACGGAATTTTTCGAAAATGACATCGCATTCCTCGGCGGTCAGCCCCGGGCCGTTGTCGCTCACCTCGACGCGCACCATGGCGCCATCGACGCCGACCCGGACATGCACCCGGCCGCTGTTCGCCGGCACGAACTTGACGGCATTGGACAGCAAGTTGATCAGGACCTGGGTCAGGCGGTCGCTATCGGCCAGCACGACCGGGCCGAGCGCCGGAATGTCGCTGTCCAGCGCGACGCCCCGCTCGCGGAACAGCTGCCCGAGCGAATCCATGGTCTCGCGGGCAATCGCCCCGATATCGACCTCGCCCGTCGTCCACTCTGCCCGCCCCGATTCCAGCTTGGCCATGTCGAGGATCTGGTTGATCAGGCGCGTCAGGCGCTCCGTTTCATTGACGATGATGCCGAGGAAGCGCCGCCGGTTGCTCAGGTCGATGCGCGGGTCTTCGTGCAGCATTTCCGACAATGCCCGGATCGAGGTCAGCGGCGTGCGCAACTCGTGCGTCACCGTCGAAATGAAATCGTCCTTCATGCGATCGACCTCGCGCAGCCGCTCGTTCGCTTCGCGCAGCTCGTTGGTCGCCGCCTCCAGCTCCTGCTGCTTGGCCTCCAGTTCCCGGCTGTAGGCCCTGACCTGGGTCGCCTCGTCGAGGATGTCGAGAACCTCGTCCAGCCCGAGGTCCTCCTCCTCGGCCACCGACGCGACCATCACCCGGGCGCTGGCCGAACCGATGGCGCCGGCCAGCTCGGCCTCGGCGAAATGGACGAACTCGGCATCGGCCGGCAGCTTGCGCCAGTCGCCGAGGCCCCGCCCCCGGGCGTAGAGGGCCAGTTGCTGCTGCGCCCGGCCGGCGCCGAGGAAACGCTCGAGCAAGCGGACCAGGGCATCGAGCGAGGCCTTGCCGCGCCACAGCCGGGCTTCGGCATTCCGACGATCGAAGCGGAAGACATCGACGAAGCGTTCCGCCTGGCTGGCCTCGACCGCATCCGGTCGGGAACCGAGGGAGACGGCGACGTAGCAGCCGATATTGGCCAGCATGCTCCACCACAGGCAATGCGAAATCTCGTCCATGCCGCCCAGCCCGAACAGCATCTGCGCCTTGAGCCACGGGATGCCGAACAGCCCCTGCTCGACGAAGCCGCTGGAAATCCAGCCCGACTTGGCGAACGACGGCAGCAGCAAGGTGTACAGCCAGACGACGAAACCGGCCGCCAGCCCGGCCACGGCGCCGGCATGCGTGCCCTGCTTCCAGTACATGCCGCCGAACATGGCCGGCGCGAACTGGGCGACGGCGGCGAACGAGATCAGCCCGATGCCGACCAGCGCGTAGGCCTCGCCGGCGGCACGGAAATAGATGTAGCCGAGCAGCACGATGAGAGCGATGGCGACCCGCCGGATGCCGATCAGCACCCCCGACAGGTCCTGGTGATGCCGGGCCTGCAGCCAGGCCGAACGCAGCAGCCAGGGCATGACCAGGTCGTTGCAGACCATGGTGGACAGCGCGATGGTCTCGACGATGACCATGCCGGTGGCCGCCGACAGCCCGCCGATGAAGGCGAGCAGGGCCAGGGATTCGGCGCCGCGCGCCAGCGGCAGGGTGAGCACGAAGGTATCGGAATTCATACCCTGGCCGTCGAAGTGCAGCAAACCGCCGAGCGCCAGCGGCAGGACGAAGATGTTGATCAGCAGCAGGTAGAGCGGGAACAGCCAGACCGCCCGTTTGACGTGCGATTCGTCCACATTCTCGACGACGATGATCTGGAACTGGCGCGGCAGGAAAACGATGGCCAGACCGGACAGCACGATCATGGCCGTCCACGTCCCGGCGCGCGACGAATCGAGCTGCAGCAGGCGCCCGAGGTCGGCCGTCGCCGCGGCGCGCTGGAACAGGTCGCCGAGGCCGCCGAACATGCCGTATGTGACGAAGACTCCGACCGCCATGAAGGCGATCAGCTTGACCACCGATTCGAAGGCGACCGCCGCCACCATGCCCTCGTGGCGCTCCGTGGCGTCGAGGTGGCGGGTGCCGAAAAGGATGGAAAACAGGGCCAGGATGGCGGCGATCAGGAAGGTCGAATCGAGCCCCAGCCAGACGCCGCTGCGTCCCGAATGCGCCAGCAGGACATCGACGCTGGCCGCCATCGCCTTGAGCTGCAGGGCGATGTAGGGCACCACCCCGATCACCGCGATGATCGTCACCATCCCCGCCAGCAACTGGCTCTTGCCGTAGCGCGAGGCGATGAAGTCGGCGATCGACGTGATGCGCTGCGCCTTGCTGATGCGGATCATCTTGACGATGACGCTGACGAACAGCAGCATCAGCGTCGGCCCCAGGTAGATGGTCAGGAAGGACAGGCCGCCCGAGGTCGCCCGGCCGACGCTGCCGTAGAAGGTCCACGAGGTGCAATAGACGGCCAGCGACAGCGCGTAGACGTTGGCCGAGATGATCGACTTGCCGGCATCCGCCCGCGCATCGCCAAAGCGGGCGACGGCGAACAGCAGGCCGAGATAGGCCACCGACAACAGCGCGATGAACCAGCCGGAGAGCACCATTTACTTGCTCCGCCTCTCGGCGACCCAGGCCGCCAGGACTATCAGTCCGGCCCACACGCCGAAAAGGTAGAGGTAGCCGGCCGGAATCCCCCACAGGCTGCCGCCTGGCAGGCTGAGCAAGGGATAGGTCAGCAACGGAATGCCGAGCAGGCCGAGCGCGGCCAGCCGCTGGCGGGTCGGGCTCGCCCGTTTCATGTCCCACCCCGCAAAAATAAAAACGGCCGGCACGCCAAGCGTGCCAGCCGTTCGGGAATGCAGTCATGTGCGACCACACGGGAAGTCACCTTATGGGCGACCATTGTCTCCTCCTTGCCCCTTGTTCTGTCAGGATGATGTGGCAAGGCCATCATCCCTGTTGATCGTGTCAGGCCGGCAACCCGAAGATTGCCGGCCGGCGACCGGGTTTCACCGTAGGCAAAACCCGGCACGTTCGCCTTAGCCCTTCAGCTGTTCCAGAATGGCCGGGTTCTCGAGCGTCGAGGTGTCCTGCGTGAGTTCCTCGCCCTTGGCCAGGCCACGGAGCAGACGGCGCATGATCTTGCCGGAACGGGTCTTCGGCAGGTTGTCGCCGAAACGGATGTCCTTGGGCTTGGCGATCGGACCGATCTCCTTGCCCACCCAGTCGGACAGTTCCTTGATGATCTTCTTGGCAGCTTCCGGATCGGTCGGGCGAGCGCCCTTGAGAACCACGAAGGCGACGATGGCTTCGCCAGTCAGGTCGTCCGGGCGGCCGACGACGGCAGCTTCGGCGACCAGCGGGTTGGCGACCAGCGCGGATTCGATTTCCATGGTGCCCATGCGGTGACCGGAAACGTTCAGCACGTCGTCGATACGACCGGTGATGGTGAAGTAGCCGGTGTCCTTGTCGCGGATCGCACCGTCGCCAGCCAGGTAGTACTTGCCCTGGAAGTCGGCCGGGTAGTAGGACTTCACGAAACGGTCCGGATCGCCCCAGATGGTGCGGATCATGGACGGCCACGGCTTCTTGCAGACCAGGATGCCGCCCTGGCCCCACGGCAGGTCGGCGCCGGTCTCATCGACCACGGCGAACTGGATGCCCGGGAACGGCAGGGTGCAGGAGCCCGGCACCAGCGGCGTGGCGCCCGGCAGCGGGGTGATCATGTGGCCGCCGGTCTCGGTTTGCCAGAAGGTATCGACGATCGGGCAGCGGCCGCCGCCGACGTTGTCGTAGTACCACTGCCAGGCGGCCGGGTTGATCGGCTCGCCGACCGAACCGAGGATGCGCAGCGACGACAGGTCGTAGCTCTTCGGATGCACGGCGGCATTGCTGTCGGCAGCCTTGATCAGCGAACGGATCGCGGTCGGGGCGGTGTAGAAGATGGTGGCCTTGTGGTCCTGGATCATCTTCCAGAAACGGCCGGCGTCCGGATAGGTCGGCACGCCTTCGAAGACGATTTCGGTGGCGCCGCAGGCCAGCGGGCCGTAGGTGATGTAGGTGTGGCCGGTCACCCAGCCGATGTCGGCCGTACACCAGAAGGTATCCGACGGCTTGATGTCGAAGGTCCACTTCATGGTCATGATGGCGTGCAGCAGGTAGCCGCCGGTGGAGTGCTGGACACCCTTCGGCTTGCCGGTGGAACCCGAGGTGTAGAGCAGGAACAGCGGGTGTTCGGCTTCGACCCATTCCGGTTCGCAGGTTTCCGGCTGGTTGGCCAGGCCGTCGTGCAGCCACTCGTCGCGGCCGGCAACCATATTGACATCGCCGCCGGTGCGCTTGAAGACGATGACGTTCTTGACGGATTCGCAGCCGCCCATGGAGAAGGCCTCATCGGCGATCGGCTTGAGCGGGATGGCCTTGCCGCCGCGGAACTGGCCGTCGGAGGTGATCAGCATGACGGCGCCGGCGTCGTTGATACGATCGCGCAGCGACTGGGCGGAGAAGCCGCCGAAAACGATGGAGTGCGGGGCGCCGATACGGGCACAGGCCTGCATGGCGACGATGCCTTCGATGGTCATCGGCAGGTAGATGACGACGCGGTCGCCCTTCTTGACGCCCTTGGAACGCAGCAGGTTGGCCATCTTGCAGACCTTGGCCAGCAGTTCCTTGTAGGTGACCTTGGTGACTTCGCCGTTGTCGGCTTCGAAGATGATGGCGACCTTGTCGCCCAGACCGGCTTCGACATTGCGGTCGAGGCAGTTGTAGGAAACGTTCAGCTTGCCGTCGGCAAACCACTTGAAGAACGGAGCATTGGATTCATCGAGCGTCTGGGTGAATGGGGTTTTCCAGCTGATGAATTCGCGGGCACGCTTGGCCCAGAAACCTTCGTAGTCGGCTTCTGCTTCCGCGCACAGCGCCTTGTAGGCGTCCATCCCGGAAACCGCCGCATTCTTGACGATTTCGTCAGACGGATAGATAAGCTGCACGGACTCATTCGACATATTTTTCTCCTCTGCGGTACTTCGCAATTATGTTGAAACAACCGATCGGATCTCGGGCTTTCCCCCGGGACGTTTAAAGCCGCGCAAGCTGGAGAACACCTCATTCCCCTCGCCAGCGTTGAGGCGGCATTAGACCCGGATAATCTTACAAAGGACTTACGAAATCACGCTGCGCCGCAGCAATTCAGTAACTTTCCATGACAACCCTCAGCCCACCCCGGCAGACGCGCCCCCCGTGGTAAACTCGACGCCCCCAACCAACCGCCCTCCCGATGATGAGTTCGCCCGTCAAATCCCTCGAATCGTTCATCTTTGCCAGCCGCTGGATTCAGGCCCCGCTCTACGTCGGCCTGATCGTCGCCCAGGTGGTTTACTGCTGGCTGTTCATGGTCGAGTTGAGCCACCTGGTCACCGGCGCCTTCGGCCCGCACCACATGACCGAAACCGACGTCATGCTGATCGTCCTCGGCCTGATCGACGTGGTGATGATCGCCAACCTGCTGGTCATGGTCATCGTCGGCGGCTACGAGACCTTCGTCTCGCGCCTCGACCTGGACGACCATCCGGACCAGCCGGAATGGCTGTCGCACGTCAATGCCGGCGTACTCAAGATCAAGCTATCCACGGCGATCATCGGCATCTCGTCGATCCACCTGCTGAAAAGCTTCATCAATGCTGCCAACCTGTCCGAGCACACCCTGCTCTGGCAGGTTGTCATCCATCTGGTCTTCCTTGTCTCGGCCCTCGCCATGGCGCTGGTCGACAAGATGATGACCCAGACCCTCGCCTTGCAACACAAGAGCCACTAAACCGGAGTCCCGCATGACCGCCATCAAACAGGAAGACCTGATCCAGTCCGTCGCCGATGCCTTCCAGTACATCAGCTACTATCACCCGCTGGATTACATCAAGGCCTTGGGTGAAGCCTACGAGCGCGAGGAAAACCCCGCCGCCAAGGACGCCATCGCCCAGATCCTGACCAACTCCCGGATGGCTGCCGAAGGTCATCGCCCGATCTGCCAGGACACCGGTATCGGCATGGTTTTCATCAAGGTCGGCATGCAGGTCAGCTGGCCGGATGCGACGATGAGCATCCAGGAGATGATCAACGAGGGCGTCCGCCGCGCCTACGCCAACCCGGACAATCCGCTGCGCGCCTCCGTGCTCGCCGACCCGGCCGGCACCCGCAAGAACACCAAGGACAACACCCCGGCCGTCGTGCACTTCGAGATCGTCGAAGGCCACCACGTCGAGGTCATCTGCGCGGCCAAGGGCGGCGGCTCGGAAGCCAAGTCCAAGTTCGCCATGCTCAACCCGTCCGACGACCTGGTCGACTGGGTACTCAAGAAGATTCCGGAAATGGGCGCCGGCTGGTGCCCGCCGGGCATCATCGGTATCGGTATCGGCGGCACGCCGGAGAAGGCCATGCTGCTGGCCAAGGAATCCATCATGGCGCCTGTCGACATCCACGAACTGAAGGCCAAGGCCGCCTCCGGTGCCAAGCTGAGCCGTCCGGAAGAACTGCGCCTCGAGCTGATGGAAAAGATCAACGCGCTGGGCGTCGGTGCCCAGGGCCTGGGCGGCCTGACCACCGTGCTCGACGTCAAGGTGCTCGACTACCCCTGCCACGCCGCCAACCTGCCGGTCGCCCTGGTGCCGAACTGTGCCGCGACCCGCCACTGCCATTTCCACCTGGACGGCTCCGGCCCGGCCAAAATCGAGCCGCCGAAGCTGGAAGACTGGCCGGCCGTGACCTGGACGCCCGATCTCCAGTCGGCCACCCCGGTCAACCTCGACACCCTGACCAAGGAAGAAGTCGCCTCCTGGAAGCCCGGCCAGAAGCTGCTCCTCAACGGCAAGATGCTGACCGGCCGCGATGCCGCCCACAAGCGCATTTCCGACATGCTGGCCAAGGGCGAGAAGCTGCCGGTGGACTTCACCAACCGCGTCATCTACTACGTCGGGCCGGTCGACCCGGTGCGCGACGAAGTCGTCGGCCCGGCCGGTCCGACCACCGCCACCCGCATGGACAAGTTCACCCGCATGATGCTGGAGCAGACCGGCCTGATCTCCATGGTCGGCAAGTCCGAGCGCGGCCCGACCGCCATCGCGGCGATCAAGGACAACAAGTCGGCCTACCTGATGGCCGTCGGCGGCGCCGCCTACCTGGTCGCCAAGGCGATCAAGTCGGCCAAGGTCGTCGGCTTCGCCGACCTCGGCATGGAAGCCATCTACGAGTTCGATGTCGAGAACATGCCGGTCACCGTGGCCGTCGATTCTTCCGGCACCAGCGTGCATGAAACCGGCCCGAAGGAATGGCAAGTCAAGATCGGCAAGATCCCGCTCAAGGCCTGATTGCACGGCATGCATGAGAACCCGGCTGCGGCCGGGTTTTTTCATCCGCCTTCGTTCACGACCGATAGCCGACTCCGATTCAGGACATGTTCCGAAAATTTCGCATCGCCATCCTCATCCTCGTCCTGGCCACCGTCGGCCTGGGCGCGTGGCGGGCCAACGCCAGGCTGACCGCATGGGAGCACTCGGTGCACGTGGCGATCTACCCGATTGCCGCCGATGACTCGCCGGCCACACGCAACTACCTGAACAATCTGAGCGCCGACAGCTTCGACGACATCGCGCAATGGCTGCAAACCGAGAGTAATCGTCACGGACGCCCGGTCCTGCAGCCCGTCGTGCTGCAACTGGCGCCGCCCTTGAGCGACAGGCCGCCTCTCCCGCCGAACCGCGCCGGCGCGCTTGAAGCCATCCTGTGGAGCCTGCAACTACGCTGGTGGGCTTCCCGGCACGACGCCATCGCCGGACCCAAGCCGCAGGTCCGCCTGTTCGTGCTGTTCCACGACCCCGAATTGAACGGCAGGGCCCCGCATTCCACCGGCCTCGCCAAGGGCCAGCTCGGCCTCATCCACGCTTACGCCAGCCGCCAGCAACGACGGCAGAACAACGTGGTCATTGCCCACGAACTGCTGCACACCTTTGGCGCAACCGACAAATACGACCCCGCCACGCTGCAGCCCATCCACCCGCAAGGCTACGCCGAGCCGCAGCGCTCCCCGCGACTGCCGCAAGTTCGCGCTGAAATCATGGGGGGACGCACCCCGATCGACGAAAGCACCTCCGAAATACCGGCCAGCCTGGCAGAAACGGTCATCGGCCCGGATACGGCAAGGGAAATCGGCCTGCTGCGCCCCGAACGCTGACCCCGGCTTGCCGCCAGAGCAAGGCCCACGAGCACCTCAGGGCGTACCGCTCAGAGCATGCGCTCGGCCCGCGCCTTATCCCACAGGCGGCGCTTCAGGTCGTCGATCGGCAAGCCGAGGCGGAAGCTGCTTTCGATCTCCTTGAGCAGCGGAATCAACTGCAAGCCGACAGTACCGAGACAGGGACGCAAGACCGCCGGGTCGACCGATGCGAGCAGTTCCTTGAGCTGAGGCACAAACGCCTCGCAACTGCCGACGCCACTCCCTCTGGCATTGACTTTGGCGACAACCCGGTTGCCGCCCGCACGCTGCGCATCGTCGAGGCGGGCATCGGCCAGGTTCAGCAAGGCCTGCCCGGAAAGAGAAACGCCATCCTCGGGAATCACGGCCACGCCGGCACTGACCGTCAGGTCGATGCGCTGGCCGCGAACCGCGATTTGCGCCGTCGCCATCGCCTTGCAGATGCGATTCGCGAACCCCGAGCAGATGGCGGTCGTCGTCGCCGGTGCGACAATGACGATGCGCCCGCCCGGAAGCTGGCTGATGACATCCTCCGGCCTGATTTTCCTGGCGACCATGAAGGAGAATTTCTCGACCGTTCGCGCGACGAGCTCCTCGCCGTGCTGCGCGATCAGCTCCCGGTAGTTATCCAGGCCAAAGGCCAGAACGCCGACCCCGCGCCCTTCGAGGGCGCCGGGAAGCATTTTCGCCAACGCCGCCTCCAGGCTATCCTGCGCATACACCGGACTGTCGTGCCCCAGGTCCTCATCGATCGGCCCTGCCGCATCGAAACCCGAGGGCTCAAGCCCCGCCATTCCGCCCAGCGTTCCAAGAACGTCGCTGACCCCGACATCGGTGCGCGTCGCCAGGTCGTCCGGCTGGATTTCGGCGGCCGCGACGAGCACCGGAAACGCTACGGGCGCCGCCGCGTCGGCGGCCTCCAAGGCCTCGGGCGCCAGGCCCAACAGCATGGCGGTCACGCCATCCAGCGAGGCATTGCTGGAGTCCTTGGCAACAAAATCGGTGACACCGCGCGCACGGGCATGCATCCGCTCCGACTCGCCAAAGGAATTCGAGACGACGAGAAAGAACGGCAGCGACTTGAGGCGCGACAATTTGCTCTCGCGAATCCGCTCCAGCAGATCGAGGCCATCGAGCTTCGTCAGGCTGACGCCGGAGACGACGCCGACAATGGCGCTGTCGAGAACCAGCGTTTGCCAGGCAGACTCGCCGCTTGCCTCCTCGCGAACCTCGAAATGCTCGGCCAGCTGCTTGGACAGCGAGGCACGCACCACCTTCGAGGCATCGGCAACCAGAACTTTCCGCTTCACTGTCATCCTTTTGTCTGCACTCCGGGCCGTTTCAAACGCTCGGCCCATTTCATTCTTAGAAATGGGAGTGTAAGCGAGAGACAGTGCCCCCCGTCAAGGATCGAAGATGTAAATTCCGCTTGACCGACGAATGCAAGTAATTGATCGAGCTGAACTATTTTGTAGTATTTGGCGAATTTGCCATCACCCTCCCGGGCGCAACGCCAAGGCTATTTCCGGCAAAATGTGGAATACGCCACACACTACCCAGCTGGCATCGCGCTACCTTAGCGTCAGGAGGAAAACGACATGACGACCACTGCCAGCATCATCCTGTTCAAGAATGAATTCGTAGCCACATTGAGCGATGGTTGCCGCATACAGAAAGCCGAATTGCGTGAATTGGCCGATGCGCTGATCCATGCCGGCGTTCACCTCAACGGCGTGCAGTTCGAGTGGAACGGCAGCTCGGGCCAGCGCATGATCACCGCCGGGCAACAGGTCGCTTTCCGTGCCGAGATGCGGCGCCTGGAACGTCACCAGGTCAAGGGACTGGCCGTCGCGGCCTGAGCGGCAAACCACCGACCGATAGAACACCACCCAATACCCCTACTGTCAGCGCGCTTGATTTTCCCGAACGACTCGGCGATAGTTCAGGATCACTACAAATTTACCTGAACCAGACCCCGATGAACGCTACCCGACTCTTCCGCTCCGCCGCTGCCCACGCAGTGTCGCCGGTCGTCGTACGCGTAATTAAAGTAGGCGTCGTAACGCACGCGCCGTCGCGGGTCAGGTAAACGAAACACCAGGAATTCACCAACCCCCGCCGGCCCAAACCGGCGGGGGTTTTGTTTTGGAGCCCGCCGGTTGAGCCAACAACCCAAAGGAACCTCCATGACAGAAACACTGAACGGCGCCCAGATCACCGTGCGACTGCTTGAACGCCAGGGCATCCGCACCGTCGCCGGCATCCCCGGCGGCGCCATCCTGCCGATCTACGATGCCCTCGGGCAATCGTCCATCATCCATCACGTGCTGGCCCGGCATGAACAGGGCGCCGGCTTCATGGCCCAGGGCATGGCCCGCGCCACCGGCCAGACCGCGGTCTGCCTGGCCTCCTCCGGCCCCGGGGCGACCAACCTGCTGACCGCCATCGCCGATGCCAAGCTCGATTCGATTCCGCTGGTCGCCATCACCGGCCAGGTGCCCAAGGCCATGATCGGAACCGACGCCTTCCAGGAAGTCGATACCTACGGCTTGTCGATTCCCATCACCAAGCACAATTTCCTCGTCTCTTCGGCCGAGGAATTGCTGGAAGTGATCCCCCGCGCTTTCGAGCTCGCCGCCTCGGGCCGCCCCGGCCCGGTGCTGGTCGACATTCCGAAGGATGTGCAGATGCAGGCCATCGAGATCGGCGCCTGGCCTGCTCCCGGCCAGCGCCAGGCACCGCCGCAGGCCGACGGCTGGGCGCTGTCCGAAGCAGCGGCGATGATCAACGCCGCCAAGCGTCCGATCCTCTACCTGGGCGGCGGCGTCGTGCATTCGGGCGCCTCCGGGCTGGCCGTCCAACTCGCCGAAAAGGCCGGCCTGCCGACCGTGATGACCCTGATGGGGCTGGGCGCCATGCCGGTCGACCATGCGCTGTCGCTGGGCATGCTCGGCATGCACGCCGCCCGCTACACGAACCTGGCGCTCGACGAGTGCGACCTCCTGGTCGCCGTCGGTGCCCGCTTCGACGACCGCGCCACCGGCAAGGTCGCCGCCTTCTGCCCGCAGGCAAAGATCATTCATATCGACATCGACCCGGCGGAGCTGGACAAGATCAAGACCGCCCATATCGGCATCACCGCCGACGTCGAAGCGGCGCTGCTCCGGCTGATGCCGGCGGTTGCCGAGAACCGGCGGCCCCAGTGGCTGCAGCGCGTCGCCGACCTCAAAGCGGAGAACCCGCTGGCGATGCCCGACCTGGACAATCCGCTGTCACATTTCGGCCTGATCCGCACCGTCGCCGCCTGCCTCGACGACGCAGCCACCATCGCCACCGACGTCGGCCAGCACCAGATGTGGGTCGCCCAGGCCTATCCCTTGCGCCGCCCCCGGCAGTGGCTGACCTCCGGCGGCCTGGGCACCATGGGCTTCGGCGTCCCCGCCGCCATCGGCGCGGCGCTGGCCGAACCGGAGCGGACGGTGGTGTGCTTCACCGGCGACGGTTCGATCCTGATGAACATCCAGGAGCTGGTCACTGCCGCCGAGGAAGGGGCGAACGTCAAGATCGTGCTGATGAACAACGCGACCCTCGGCCTGGTGCATCAACAGCAGACATTGTTCTACGGGGAGCGGCTGTTCGCCTCGCAATTCAAGTCCACGCCCGACTTCGTCAAGGTGGCCCAGGGTTTCGGAATCGCCGCGGTCGACCTCGATCAGGCCGCCAACCCCTGCGCCGCACTGGTCGAAGCCATCAACCGCCCCGGCCCATGCCTCATCCACGCCAGCATCGATGCCGAGCAAAAAGTCTATCCCATGGTGCCGCCGGGCGCTGCCAACCGCGACATGATCGGAGCCTGAACATGAATGCCATCAACCGCCACGAACAAAATGCGCTGTCTCGCGCCGTTCTGGAAATCGACGTCAATAACCACCCCGGCGTCATGTCCCACGTCGTCGGCCTGTTCTCGCGCCGCGCCTACAACGTCGAAGGGATTCTCTGCCTGCCGCTGGGCGACGGCAGCCGCAGCCGGATCTGGTTGCTGGTCAACGAAGACCAGCGCCTGCCGCAGATGATGAAGCAGGTCGACAAACTCGAAGACGTGATCGGCATTCGACGCCACAACGCCGACCATGCGGTCTTCCAGAACCTGGAGGGGTTTTTCCGGAGCTGAGGAAGCGATCAGGAAGTTGCCGGCGCAAGCCGGCACTTCCGCTTGTATTCGCTGATCAGCTCGAGTTCCTCGTCGCTGATCGACTCGAAACGCAAACCCACCAGGCGCAGGCTCCCGACGCGGCGTATCCGCATCACGCTGACGTAGGCCTCGATGACGCCGCCCAAATCCGGCGACTCGATGCGGCACACGCCCACCTCGCCGCTGGGCTTGGCCCCCAGAACGCGCTCCTCGATCAGCACCCCGACGCCGGATACCGAAATATCCGAGGCCGGCAGCCGGAGGTTTTTCCCGCCCAGGCTGAGGTGAATTTCTCCCAGCAGGCGAACGCGGGGAGAGCGGCGACGTTCTTTCACGGTGGCATTCCAATCGAACTGGCGAAACTGCATTCTCACACGAGCAGCGCCGCAACGTACAGTCGTGCCGTGCTCCGGAAAACCGGGGCAAGCCGGTCGGGCAATCAAATCCCCAAATATTTCAAAGGCATATCCAAGCCCCCGGGGCCACCGGCGAACTGGCCAAAAATTGACCCAAATCAATAATACACCCCTGGAAATAGCGGAAAGTGTTGCCACAATTTCGCCAACATCGTTTCAGAGCACATCGCACCAGGCCGTCGCTTCACTGTTGGCTCACCAGAAAACAGCCCTTCGCAAGGTACCAAGGGCACCAGAATTGTGACTACGGGAGAACCGACATGCCCATCATTTGGGAAAGCAAGCTGGACACCGGGATCGACGTCATCGATTCCCAGCACCGACGCATCGTCGATTACATCAACGACCTGGAAATCGCCAAGGCCAAGGGCGACAAGGCCATGGTCACCGATGTCATCGAGCAACTGATCGACTACACGCAATCCCACTTCGGTTTCGAAGAGTCGATGATGGAAGAAGCCGGCTACAAGTTCATCAAGCCGCACAAGAAAGTCCACGAACTGTTCATCAAGCGGGTCACCGACTTCACGATGCGCGCCGCCAAGGGCGAGGATATCGCCGACGAACTGCACTCCATGCTGGCCAAGTGGCTGCTCAACCACATTGCCAACGAAGACCGGGACTATGCCGATTCGGTGAAGCAAATGGTCGGCCCCGAAGCGGCGCACCACGAAGTCGCGGTACCCAAGGCAGAAGCGCGCGCCGGTTTCATTTCGGGTTTGCTCGGCCGCTTCTTCCGCTGAGCCACACCGCCGGGAAAGCGCGCCAGGCCTTCGGCCGGCACGCTCTCCCGCGCCGATTCCCACGCGGCACATCAAATCGGCAACTGCCTGCCGACGCTATACTTCGGCTCATCGCAACCACTAGCCGAATCATGACGACAAGCATCCGCTGGCAAAGCGCCCACGCCTACTCCGACATTCTTTACGAAACCGCCGAGGGGATCGCCAAGATTTCCATCAACCGGCCCGAGCGACGCAATGCCTTTCGCCCGGAAACCGTCAAGCAGCTGATCGACGCCTTCCACCGCGCCCACCACGACAACGCCATCGGCGCCATCATCCTGACCGGCGCCGGCAGCGAAGCCTTCTGCTCCGGCGGCGACCAGAAGGTGCGCGGCGAGGAAGGCTACATCGACGAAGGCGGCACCCCGCACCTCAACGTCCTCGACCTGCAGATGCAGATTCGTCGCCTGCCCAAGCCGGTGGTCGCCATGGTTGCCGGCTTCGCCATCGGCGGCGGTCATGTCCTGCACCTGGTCTGCGACCTCTCGATCGCCGCCGACAATGCCCGCTTCGGCCAGACCGGGCCGCGCGTCGGCAGCTTCGACGCCGGCCTCGGCGCCGGGCTGATGGCGCGCACCATCGGCATGAAACGGGCCAAGGAAATCTGGCTGCTCTGCCGTCAGTACGATGCCGCCACGGCGCTCGACTGGGGACTGGTCAATGCCGTCGTACCAGTCGACAGGCTGGAAGAGGAAACGGTGAGCTGGTGCCGCGACATGCTGAAACTGTCGCCCATGGCGCTGCGCATGATCAAGGCCGGCTTCAACGCCGACACCGACGGCCTGGCCGGCATCCAGGAACTCGCCGGCAACGCCACCGGACTGTTCTACATGAGCGACGAAGGCCAGGAGGGCCGCAACGCCTGGCTCGAACGCCGCCCCCCCGACTTCGGCAAGTATCGCAAGCGCCCGTGAGGATCGTTGCCGCCGACTGGTTGCCCTACGCGCTGCCCTTGAAGCGCCCGTGGCTGACCAGCCGTGGCGAAATCACCGAGCGCAGGGGCCGCCTGTTGCGGCTGCGAACGAGCGACGGCCGGTGCGGCTGGGGCGATTCGGCTCCGCTGCCCGAGTTCGGCATTTCCGCCTCGGCGGCCGACGCCTTCGCCGAAGAAACCGCCCACCTCGATCTCGTCGCCCGGCATGCCGGCCAGCCCCTGCATCAATGGTTGTGCGGCGATGCGCCGGTCGCCAGCCTGGCCGTCAACGACAATCTCGGGGCCTTGTCGGACAACACGCCGGTCCTGCTCGCGATGGCAGCGGCGCAAGGCTATGCGGTCGTCAAACTCAAGGTCGGCGTCAAGCCGGTGGCCGAGGAAATCGCCCGACTGCATCAACTGGCCGCTGTCTCCCCGCCGGATATCGCATGGCGACTCGACGCCAACGGCGCATGGCCTCTCGCCGACGCGCAGGCTTTCGTATCGGGCTGCGCCGACCTGCCCATCGAAGGCCTGGAGGAGCCGCTGGCCGACCCCGGGCGGGCGGCGCTCGGACGCCTGCAATCGATGGCGCCCTGGCCCATCGCGCTCGACGAATCGATACAACTGATCGACGACGATTTCTTTCGCCATCCGTTCGTCCGCCGCCTGGTCGTCAAACCCGCACGGCACGGCGGGCTGCTGGGCAGCGTCGAACTGGCGCTGCGTGCCCGGTCCGCGGGCATCGAAACGATCGTCACGTCCGCCCTGGAAAGCGCCTGCGGCCTCGCCGCCTGCGCCCAACTGGCCGCCGCCGTCGCCCCGGAAAGCGTACACGGGCTGAGCACCGCCGTCTGGTTTGCCGCCGACAGCGGAACCCCCTACCCGGTTTGCAAGGGCAGGATGCAGCTCCCCGCCAGCCCCGGCCTCGGGTTTACGCCGTACGCCGCAGGCGCTTTCGCGCCGCCCGGCAACTAGGAAGAAACTCGGCGCTCAGGCAGGGGCGATGCGCCGCATCGCCATATGCACGCGGATCATGGCCGACACTTTCTGGGAAAGATCGGAAGCGCGCTGGCAACTCAGCAACAAGTGCAGCAAGCCGCTGGTAAAAGCCCAGGTATCGCGTGCCGCATCGAGCGGATCGATCCCCGGACGCAAGGTGCCCCGCTCCGCCGCCTGCCGGTAAACCCGCTCGATCTTGGCCAGGAAATCCTGTGCCGGGCGGCCGATCTCCTCCTCCACCGACGTGAATTCACCAACGTATTCGCAACGCGAAATCATGATCTCGAAGACTTCGCGTACCACCGAACTGTCCTCGAGCACCCTGAAGAACTCGCTAATCGACGCTTCGATCGCATCCAGCGGATTGTCGAAGCACTCCGACAGCAGATAGGCATCGGTGCGCTCGACCAGCGGGGCGAAGACGTCCTCGCGCATGGCGAAGAACAATTCCGCCTTGTCCTGGAAATGCCAATACACCGCGCCACGCGTCACCCCTGCCGCCTTGGCTATCTTTTCCAGCGTCGAACGACTGACGCCGCATTCATGGAATACCCGGCGCGCCGCATGGATGATCTCCTTGCGCGTCTGCTCCGCTTCTTCCTTTGTCTTTCTGACCACGATCTTTCTCCGGCGAACCATTTACCGTCAGTTACATCTGACAGTGCAATTTTACACAAAAAATTATTTACATACATTCATGAATGTTTATAATCATCGCAGCGAAAATAATCAAGGAGAATCCACGTGAACCCGACCGCTATTTTTCAGCGCAAGGCGCTGCCTTTCATTGTTTCGGCGTTGATCGGCGCCTTTGGCGCAGCCGGATGCTCCGGCGACAAGCAGGCGGGCGGCCCGCCGAAGCAGGGACCGATGCCGGTCACCGTGATCGAGATGCAGCCGCAGAAAGTGCCGACCAGCATCGAAATCATGGCGCAAACCGAAGGCGCCCGCGAAACCGAGGTGCGCGCCCGGGTCGGCGGCATCCTGGTCAAGCGCCTGTATCAGGAAGGCGATACCGTCAAGGCTGGGCAACCGCTGTTCCAGATCGACCGTGCGCCCTATGAGATCGCACTGGCCGAAGCCAAGGCCAAGGCCGAGCAGACGGCGCGCGAAGCCGGTCGCCTGAAGGGCCTGGCCGAAGCAAAAGCCATCGCCCAGAAGGACTACGACGATGCCGTGTCGGCCAATGCGATGGCCCAGGCCGCGCTGCGCCAGGCCGAACTGAACCTGTCATGGACCACCGTCACCGCCCCGGTGGCCGGTACCACCGGCCGCGCCATCAAGTCGGACGGCAACCTGATTTCAACCGCCGACAGCCTGCTCACCTCGATCTACCAGACCAACCCGATCTGGGTGCGCTTCAGCCTCGGCGAAAGCGACCTGGCCAAGTTCCCCAACGGGCGCATGACGCAAAAGGACATCAAGGGCGTCGAACTGGTCATGCCGAACGGGCAGACCTACGAAAAGCGCGGCAAGCTGAATTTCCTCGCCACCAATATCGACACCACGCTGGGCACGCAGCAGTTGCGCGCCGAATTCGATAATGCCGGCGGCCAGCTGCTGCCCGGCCAGTTCGTCCGCGTCCGCATCCTGACCGGCGAGCGCGACGGTGTCTTCCTGGTGCCGCAATCGGCGGTGATGCAGACCGAGCAGGGCACGCTGGTGATGACCGCCGGCCCCGAGGACAAGGTCGCGCCGCGCCCGGTCAAGGCCGGCGAATGGTATGGCAAGGACTGGGTCATCCTCGGCGGCCTCAATGCCGGCGACAAGGTGATCGTGGACAACCTGATCAAGCTCCGTCCCGGCGCGCCGGTCGCGCCCAAGGGGCCGAACGATGCGCCGGCGGGCATGGCGGCTGGCGCCCCGGCCAAGCAATAAGGAATCGCCATGGCTAAATTCTTTATCAACCGGCCGATCTTCGCGTCGGTCATCTCGATCATCATCGTCATTGCCGGGCTGGTCGCCTCGCAGGTATTGCCCGTCGCGCAATACCCGCAGATCGCCCCGCCGACCGTGCTGATCACCGCCACCTACCCGGGCGCCTCGGCCGAAACCCTGGCCAAGACCGTCGCCGCGCCGATCGAGGAGCAGCTCAACGGGGTCGAGAACATGGTGTATTTCACCTCCTCGGCCAGCGCCAACGGTTCGGTGACCATCACCGCCACCTTCGAGGTCGGCACCAACGTCGACATGGCCGCGGTGAACGTCAACAACCGCGTCAAGGCGGCCGAGCCGCGCCTGCCGGAAGCCGTGCGGCGCAATGGCGTGATCGTCCAGAAGCGCTCCAACGACATCCTGCAGGTCGTCGCGCTGAAGTCGGAGGGCGGCAGGTACAACACGCTATATCTCTCCAACTACGCCAGCCTGAACATCGTCGATGAACTCAAGCGGGTCAAGGGCGTCGGCGACGTGACCATTTTCGGTGCCCAGGACTATTCGATGCGCGTCTGGCTGAAGCCTGACCGCATGGCCCAGCTTGGCCTGACCTCGACTGAAATTGCCGCCGCCATCAGCGCCCAGAACGCCCAGAACGCGGCCGGCAAGATCGGCCAGGAGCCGGCGCCGAACGACCAGCAACTGGTCTACACGGTGACCGCCAAGGGGCGCCTGCTAAGCGAGGAGGAATTCGGCAACATCGTCATTCGCGCCAGCGGCCCGGGCGGCCTGCTGCGCCTCAAGGACATCGCCCGCATCGAGCTCGGCGCCTACAGCTACGACCAGCGCGTGACGCTGGACGGCCAGCCGACCATCGCCATGGGCGTCTTCCTGCAGACCGGCGCCAATGCGCTGGAAGTGTCCAATGCGGTCAAGGCCAAGATGGCCGAGCTCAAGGGCAAGTTCCCGGAGGCGATGGATTACGTCATTCCGTTCGACACCACCCTGTTCGTGTCGGCTTCGATCAAGGAAGTCGTGCATACCCTGATCGAGGCCATGATCCTGGTGCTGGCCGTGGTCTTCATCTTCCTGCAGAGCTGGCGCGCCACGCTGATCCCGATGGTCGCCGTGCCGATCTCGCTGATCGGCACCTTCGCCGGCCTGTGGCTGTTCGGCTTCTCGATCAATACGCTGACCCTGTTCGCCATGGTGCTGGCCATCGGTATCGTGGTTGACGACGCCATCGTCGTGCTGGAAAACGTCGAACGCCTGATGGCCGAAGAGAAACTCCCGCCCAAGCAGGCGGCGATCAAGGCCATGCACCAGGTCACCGGCGCGCTGATCGCCATCGTGCTGGTGCTGTGCGCGGTGTTCGTGCCGGTCGCCTTCCTCGGCGGCATCGCCGGCCAGCTGTACAAGCAGTTCGCCGTCACCGTGGCGGTGGCCGTGGTGCTCTCCGGCGTCGTCGCGCTGACCCTGACGCCGGCCCTGTGCGCCCTGCTGCTCAAGGCCCAGCACACCGAGAACAAGCTGTTCGCCCCGTTCAACCGGGCCTTCGAGCGCCTGACCGAAGGCTACACCAGGGCTGTCGGCTTCACCCTCAAGCACGGCATCGTCGGCGCCCTGGTGTTCGCCGTGATCATCGGCGGCACCGCCCTCTTCTTCCGCGTCATCCCGGGCAGTTTCGTGCCGGCCGAGGACCAGGGCTACCTGATCTCGGCGCTGATGCTGCCGGACGGTGCCACGCTGAAGCGCACCGAGAAGACCGGCGAAGGCATGCGCCAGATGATCGCCAAGGACGAGGCGGTGAAGCACACCTTCATCGTCTCCGGCTTCGACCTGATCGGCGGCGGCAACAAGCCGAACGCCGGCACCATGTTCATCCCGCTCAAGGACTGGTCCGAGCGGCAGGGCAAGGCGCAGGACCTGGCCGGCAAGTTCATGGGCTTCGGCATGATGCAGCCGGACGGCATGGGCCTGGTCTTCAACCCGCCCCCGATCATGGGCCTGGGCACCGCCGGCGGTTTCGAAGTGTATGTCCAGAACCGCGTGGACGGGGATGCGCGCAAGCTGAACGAGGTCACCCAGGCCTTCATGGCCGAGTTGCAGAAGCATCCGGAATTCACCCGCGTGTCGACCTTCTTCCGTCCGACCGTGCCGCAACTGTACGTCGAGGTCGACGAGCAGAAGGCGCTGGCCCTGGGCATTCCCGTAGCCGACATCTACTCGACGCTGCAAAGCACGATGGGCGCCCTCTACGTCAATGACTTCAACAAGGCCGGCCGCGTCTATCGCGTGCAGTTGCAGGCCGAGGCCAACTACCGCATGAAGGCGGACGACATCGGCAAGGTTTATGTGCGCAGCGCGACGAGCAACGCCATGATCCCGCTGTCGGCGGTGAGCAAGGTCCGGAACGTCGTCGGTCCGGAACAGGTCGAGCGCTTCAACGGCTTCATCGCCGCCAAGGTGATGGGCGACTCGAAGCCGGGCGTCAGCTCGGGCGACGCGATCAAGATCGTCGAGGAAGTCGCCGCCGCGACCCTGCCCGACGGCTACGGCATCGCGTGGACCGGCCAGGCCTTCCAGGAAAAGCGCAGTTCCGGCTCGTCGCTGCAGGCCTTCGGCTTCGCCATCGTCATGGTCTTCCTGATCCTCGCGGCCCAGTACGAGAAGTGGTCGCTGCCCGTCGCCGTCGTGATGGCCGTGCCCTTCGCCCTGATGGGTGCGCTGACCGCGATATGGCTGCGCGGCATGCCGAATGACATCTACTTCCAGATCGGCCTCGTCGTGCTGATCGGGCTGGCGTCGAAAAACGCTATCCTGATCGTCGAGTTCGCCGCCCAGAAGTACGCCGAGGGCATGACTGCGGCGCAAGCTGCCGTCGAAGCCGCCCGCCTGCGCCTGCGGCCGATCATCATGACCTCGCTGGCCTTCGTGCTCGGCGTCTTCCCGCTGGTCAAGGCCACCGGCGCCGGCGCTGCGGCCCGCCAGTCGATGGGCACCGGCGTCTTCGGCGGCATGCTCGCCGCCACCTTCATCGCCACGCTGTTCATCCCGCTTTTCTTCAAGTGGCTGGAGCGCGGCAAGCAGATCGACCCTTCGCACCTCGAAAACAACGAGGAGGAAAAGGCATGAATTCCCGCACCCTCATCCGTCTGACCCCGCTCGCTTTCGCACTCGCCCTGAGCGGCTGCGCCGTCGGCCCGGACTACCTGCGCCCGGCATCCCTGCTGCCGGCCGTCTTCAGCGAAGCCAAGCCGGCCGAAAACGTCGCCGTCGCCAGCAACCCGGCCATCAACCCGGCGTGGTGGACGCTGTTCAACGATGCGACCCTGAACGACCTGGTCGATCAGGCGCTGACCGGCAACGCCAGCCTGCGCCAGGCCATCGCCCGCGTCGAGCAGGCCGATGCCGTGGCCCGCGAGGCCGGCGCTTCCTTCTTCCCGCAAATCGACGGCTCGGCCGGCGTCAGCAACACCAAGGCCAGCACCAGGACAGCCACCTATGTCGCCACCCAACCGCGGATTCGCCAGGCGCGCAGCGCCGGGCTGAGCACATCGTTCGAGCTCGATGTCTGGGGCCGCATCCGGCGCACCAACGAAGCGGCTCAGGCCAGCATCCTGGCCACCCAGTATTCCCACGACTCGATTCGCCTGAGCGTCGCCGGCCTGGTTGCCGACACCTACCTCGCCCTGCGCGCCTACGATGCCCAGCTCGCCGTCACCGCCGAAACCGTGAAGACGCGCGAGGAAAGCCTCAAGCTGGTCAAGACCCGCGTCGACGCCGGCCTGGCCTCGCCGCTCGACGGCTACCAGGCAGAAGGCCTGCTGGCGGCCGCGCAGGCCCAACTGGCCGAGCAACGTCGTCAGCGCACGCTGGCCGAGCACCAGCTCGCCCTGCTCACCGGCAATCCGACACTGAAGATTGCGGCCGGCGACCTCAAGCAGTTGCCGATCCTGCCCGAACCGCCGGCCGGCCTGCCAGCCGACCTCGTCGAAGGCCGCCCGGACGTGCGCCAGGCCGAGCAGGAACTGATCGCCGCCAATGCCAGCATCGGCGTCGCCAAGGCCGGTTACTTCCCGAAATTCACGCTCACCGGCAGCCTGGGCAGCGAGAGCAAGACGCTGTCCGACCTGTTCAGCGCCGGCTCCAGCACCTGGTCGCTCGGCCTGTCGGCCTTGATGCCCATCCTCGATTTCGGCCGCACCTCGGCCCGTGTCGACCAGGCCAAGGCCCTCAACCAGCAATCGCTGGTCGCCTGGCAGAACAGCCTGCAGACCGCCTACAAGGAAGTCCGCGATGCGCTGGTCAGCCTGCGCGAGTACGGCGAGGAGGAGAAGGCGCAAGGCACCCGGGTCGACCGCGCCGAAAAGGCCATGGCCGTCTCCCGCCTGCGCTACGAAGCCGGCCATGCCGGCTACCTGGAAGTGCTCGATGCCCAGCGCACCCTGAACGAGGCGCAACTGTCCGCGATCGGCGTCCGCCAGGCCCGCCTGAGTACCTCGGTCGAACTGTTCAAGGCCCTGGGTGGCGGCTGGAAGGCCGACAGCCAGAGCTGATCGCCAGGAAAAACGGGCGGCGACTTAGTAGCGCCGCCCGCCAACGAAAAATGGCCGTCGAAACGGCCATTTTTTATTCATCGGCGACAGGCGCCGGCGGGAAACCCTACTTTTCGGGCTTGTCCTGGAAACCGGTGAACATGTTGCGCGTCTGGCTCTGCAGTTGATCCTGCATCGACTGGAACATCTTCTTGGACTGGTCCATGTAGGCAGTCATCATGCTCTGCATGGCCGGCTGCTGGAAATTCAGGAACTGGTTCCAGAAATCGGTCTGCAGATGCGTGTTGTCAGCGGCACCATAAATGGTTCGCGACTGATCCTGCAGCTTCTGCTGGAAATCGACGAAGGTCTTCATGTTGTTTTCCAGGTACTTGCCCAGCATGCCCTGCATGGTGCTGCCGTAGAAACGGATGAAGCCGGAGAGCAGTTCGCTGGAGAACATCGGTACGCCGCCGGTTTCCTCCTCGAGGATGATCTGGAGCAGGATACTGCGGGTGAGGTCGTCACCGGTCTTGGCATCGACCACCATGAAAACCTCGAACTTGAGCACCAGATCCTTGACGTCGCCAAGGGTGATGTACGCACTCGTCTTGGTATCGTAAAGACGACGGTTGGGGTATTTCTTGATCAGGCGTACCGGTTCCGACATGCTGCGATCCTCAAAACATTGGTTTGTGTGCAGCGCAACATTATACGAAAAAACTGAGCCCCCACAGGCGCCCGTTTGCTGCTGCGATGCAAAATTTCAGCAATATTTCATGCTGAAATCCACACTGGTGTACCGGCGGTTCGGCAACAATCCGGGGAATTGACGGCACCCCAAGCCATGCAACCCTTGCCTCCGACCCATGTCCAACCCGCAGCAACACGCCGGAGAAGAAACCCGTGCTAGACGCCATTCTCGACAACCACCTGCTGCTTTCCATCCTCATCCTGCTTGTCCTGTTCCTGGTGCCAGCCCTGCTTTTGCGCGGCCGTGGCGTGAGGAATTCTCACGGCAATGACCGCCGAAAAGGCCAGCGAACAGGTGGCGACCGCAGGGCATGATGGCTCAGCGGACAGTTGTCTTCTTCTCGAACAATCGACACGGCTGCGCCGATGCCTTCTGAACCAGACGAATCGGCGATTGTTGGCTTTTGAAACCGAAAGCCCTGCAGCCATAGCGGAAGTTCGGATCATGCGTCACATAGTGATGCATGCACCCCATGCAACTCGGTGGCGTACTCAGTTCTCGATCTTCCGCCACCCTTTGCCCTCCATGCAAGCATGCATCCTCCGTACGCTGGCATGGGTGACCATGCCATCGGTGCCGCTGTAGGTCTGCGCCTTGCAGAAGCGTTCATCCTGCTCGTAGTTACCGCCAGGCTTTTCCCAGTGCCACTTCGGCGCGAGAATTGAACAGGCTGACAGCAAGAGCGCAGCCACGGAGAGCGATAACAAACGGTTCATTTTTCTACCTCGACAAGCCGCTCACGTATTTCTTTCAATAGAAAAAAGCCCGGAAAACCGGGCTTTTCAAGGCGTTGCGATTACCAGCGACAGGCGCCGGCAACCAACATCGTTACTGTAGTACATCAATAAGCCTCTATCGATTGCAGCACAATGATTCCTCATTCCGATCATTGATCAAGCTACTCACTGGGCTACTCGTTTCAACAATGCTTGGCAGTTTTTAAGCAGCCTTGGCATGCCTGACACTAACCACCGGGCGGCACTGCTCAGCCTGCCACAAATCATAGGCAAGCTGTCCCTTAAGCCAGTTCTCGGCAGTCGGTCCATCGAGCCATGCTTCCAGACGCAGAGCCAGGTCGATACTGACCCCGGCCTTACCGTTCAGCACGCGCGACAGCGTTACCCGGTTGATACCCAACTCTTCGGCCGCCTGCGTCACCGTCAGACCAAGCGCCGGCAGAACATCTTCCTTCAAGGTTTCGCCGGGGTGCGGCGGGTTATACATGCGTCCCATGCGATTCTCCTAGTGATAGTCCTGGTAATCGACCAGGATGGCGTCCTCGCCTTCAAACGTGAAAGTCACGCGCCAGTTTCCGTTGACCGTCACCGACCAGTGATCGGCAAGATCGCCGGCCAGCGGATGCAGCTTCCAGCCCGGCATATTCATTTCCTTGGCCGACCGCGCGTCGTTCAACTGGCGTAGCTGACGAGCCAATCGAGCAGCGTGATCCGGGCGAATTCCCGATTTGTTGCCAGTCTCGAAAAACAGCTTCAGACCCTTATGTTTGAAGTGTTTGATCATGGCAGACATTGTAGCGCGATGCGCTACACACTACAACCACACCAATCGCGGAGCAGAGGGTCGGGGGTTCGAGTCCCTCCGGGCTGCGAACTGAACCTTCCAAGATTGCAAATCTGCGCAGTTCTCTTGCCATCGCACGGCTGCTCACTTTTCCCGACCAATGGCAACTTACAGGCAATAAAAAAGCCCTGATTTACAGGGCTTTACCTAACCCCATGCGTCTTACTGCGACACATGGGAAAGCATCAATCTACGGTTACTGGTAGTACAGGCCGCCGTTGATGTTGATGGTGGCGCCGGTGGTGAAGCCGGACAGTTCGTTCGACAGGTAGGCGCAGGCGTAGCCGATTTCTTCCGGCTTGGCCAGACGCTTCATCGGCACGGAGTCGACGATGGTCTGCAGCACTTCCGGCTTGATGGCCATGACCATCTTGGTGGCGACGTAGCCCGGGCAGATGGCGTTGACGGTCACGCCCTTGTTTGCCAGTTCGGCGGC
Source organism: uncultured Dechloromonas sp. (assembly GCF_945957265.1). GTDB lineage: Bacteria > Pseudomonadota > Gammaproteobacteria > Burkholderiales > Rhodocyclaceae > Azonexus. Next base: position 74,927 of record NZ_CAMFKO010000009.1, on the reverse strand, counting down.
CAGTGCCTTGGTGAAGCCAATGACGCCGGCCTTGGCAGCGGAGTAGTTGGTCTGGCCAGCCTGACCCTTGACGCCGTTGACGGAGGAGATGTTCACGATGCGACCCCAGCCGCGCTCGGCCATCTTGGCGGAGACTTGCTTGGTCATGTTGAACAGCGAGGTCAGGTTGGTGGCGATGACGGCATCCCAGCCATCCTTTTCCATCTTGGCAAACATGCGGTCGCGGGTGATACCGGCGTTGTTGATCAGGATGTCGATCGGGCCAGCAGCGGCTTCAGCTTCGGCAACCATCTTCTGGCAGTCTTCCAGCGAGGAAACGTCGCCAGCGACACAGACGAAATCGTTGAAACCGGCGGCAGCCATATCCTTCAGCCACTCTTCCTTGTTGTCGAATTGCGGGTGGTAAGAAGCAACCACCTTGTGGCCGGCAGCAGCCAGTTGCTGACAGATTGCGGTTCCAAGACCACCCATAGCGCCAGTAACGAGAGCAATACGTTGCGTCATAGTATTTTTCCTTCCTTGATTTAAATAGAGCGGGGTAAAAAGTACGTCGGTCAGAACATGTGCTGGCCGCCGTTGATGGAAATATTGGCCCCGGTGACGAATGCCGCTTCATCGGAAGCGAGATAGGCAACGAGGCCGGCGATTTCTTCCGGTTTGCCCAGGCGGTTGACCGGGATCTGCGGCAGAATTTTCGAATCGAGGATTTCCTGCGGAATGGCGGTCACCATCTTGGTACCGATATAACCCGGGGAAATGGTGTTCACGGTCACGCCCTGCTTCGCCACTTCCAGGGCCAGCGCCTTGGTGAAGCCATGCATGCCTGCCTTGGCCGCCGAATAGTTGGTTTGGCCGAAGGCGCCCTTCTGGCCATTGACCGAGGATACGTTGACCACGCGCCCCCACTTGCGCTCGATCATGCCGTCCATGACCTGCTTGGTCATGTTGAAGACGGAATCGAGATTGGTGTTCATGACCGCATCCCAGTCGGCCTTGGTCATCTTCTTGAAGGTCATGTCGCGGGTGATGCCGGCGTTGTTGACCAGCACGTCGACCGGGCCGACCTCCCGGGTCACCGTATCGACACAGGCCTTGGCCGAATCGAAATCGGTCACGTCGCACGGGTAGGCCTTGAAGCCATAGCCCATGTTGTTCATGCCCTTCAGCCATCCATCCACCTTGGCATTGCCCGGCGAATACGTGGTCACGACCTTGTAGCCCAGCGCTGCCATCTTGATGCAGATGGCTTCGCCAAGCCCGCCCATACCGCCGGTAATCAGTGCAACTCGGGACATTTTTATCTCCTCGGGAAGTTTTATACCGCGCGTTCCTTGACGTAGCGTCCGGGCGCTGGCTCGATGGCCTTGTATTTGGCATTTCCCGGCTTGCGCGGTGCCCGCTGCTCTCCTGACAACGGTTTCAGCCAGCCGGCCCAGTCGGCCCACCAGCTTCCCTTCCTTTCCTCCGCCGCGGCCAGCCAGCCCTCGGCATCGGTTTTCACCTCATCGTTCACCCAGTAGCTGCGCTTGTTCTTGCTGACCGGATTGATCACCCCGGCGATGTGGCCGGAAGCGCCCAGCACGAAGCGAATCTTGCCGCCCAGCAGGCGTGTGCTCTGGTAGGCCGACTGCCACGGCACGATGTGATCCTCGCGGGTGGCCAGCAGATAGACCGGCATGTCGAGCTTGCCCAGGTCGACCTGCTCGCCGCACATGGTCAGCTTGCCCGGCACGCGCAGGCTGTTTTCCAGATACATGTTGCGCATGTACCAGGCGGCGAACGGTCCCGGCAGGTTGGTCGAATCGGAGTTCCAGTAGAGCAGGTCGAAAGCCTGCGGCTTCTGTCCCTTGAGATAGTTGCCGGTCACGTAGTTCCAGACCAGGTCGTTGGCGCGCAGAAAGGAGAAGGTATTCTGCAGGTCGCGCGCCGGCAGCAGTCCGCCCTGGCCGATCGTCGACTCGCGTGTCGCCACGCCTTGCTCGTCGATGAACAGGCCGATTTCGCCGGTATCGGAGAAATCGAGCAGCGTCGTGAGCAGGGTCAGCGACGCCACCGGGCTCTCGCCACGGGCCTTGAGCACGGCCAGGGCCGAGGTGAGAACGGTGCCGCCGACACAAAAGCCCAGCGCATTGACCTGCTTGACCTTGGTGATTTCCCGGGCCACCTGCAAGGCGGCGATCGGCCCCTGCTCGAGGTAGTCGTCCCAGCCGAGATGTCCCAGTTCTTCCTGCGGGTTGCGCCAGGAAACCAGGAATACCGTGTTGCCCTGCTCCACAGCGTAGCGGATCAACGAATTGTCCGGCTGCAGGTCCATGATGTAGAACTTGTTGATGCACGGCGGCACGACGACCAGCGGCCGGGTTCCGACCTTGGGGGTGAGCGGCGCGTACTGGATCAACTGCATCAGGTCGTTTTCGAAAACGACGGCACCTTCCGTCGTCGCGATGTTCTTGCCGACCTCGAACACCGACTCGTCGGTCATCGAAATACGGCCTTTTTCGAAATCCTTGATCAGGTTGTTGATGCCGTCGGTGATGCTCTGCCCCTTGGTTTCGAGGGCCAGTTTGATGAACTCAGGATTGGTCGCGGCGAAATTCGACGGCGCCATGGCATCGGCCATCTGGCGTGCCAGGAAACGCATGCGCTCCTTGGCCTTGTCGTCCTGGGCCGGAATCACCTCGACCATCTGCTTCAGGTACTGGGTATTGAGCAGGTAGGCCTGGTGCAGGTAATCGTAGATCGGGCTTTCCTTCCACTCCGGTGCCGAAAAACGCCGATCGCCCGGCTCCGGCGCCACCTTGAAGGCGGGTTCCTGGCCCTGCTGCTTGGCGAGTACCGACTGCCACAGCGACATCTGCTGGTCCATGAACTGTTTCTGCAGCGTAGTCAGCGCCTGCGGATCGGCAACCGGCGGTGGCATGGCAGCGGACTGAGCGCCCGACTTGCCGAGATAATCCATGAACTGCTGCATCATGTTCTGCCCTGCCTGCATGAACTGCGCGGCAGAACCCATGAAAGCGTCGTTGTTGTTCGATCCCTGCGCCATGGGAAGTCTCGTATCTGTAGTTTCGGGGGCTTGAGCCTCTGGATTCTCCATACCCGCTTCGGCGCTGTCAATGCATTTGCATGCATAATTCTGGCGTCGCGGACGCCCTCGCGCCGTACATTGTTGCAATCAGCCGGACTCTTGAAATGATTTACTCGCCTAGCCGCGACGCCATGCCATGTCGCTCGTACTGATCATCGTCATCGGGTGGCTTTACGTCACCGTCCTGGTCGCCGCCAACGAGCCGACCGTCATATCCGGGATCATCTCGTTCCTGTTCTATGGCGCCCTGCCCTGCGGCCTCCTGCTCTACTTTGCCGGATCACGGGTACGCCGGGAGCGCCGGCGCTTCAAGGAGATGATGGCGGAGAAGAACCGCCAGGACACGGGCACCTAGGGCGAGCTCGCCGCCCCGGGCCGGGCGGCAGTTACTCGCCGACCAGCGCCCTGACCAGCGCGATGGACGCAATGCCCGAGCCGATCAGCAGGACCTGCTGCAGGGTCGCCTTCAGTTCCGTTCGCTTGTGCAGCCCCGGTATCAGGTCGGCGACCGCGACATAGATCATGCTCGCCGCCGCCAGGCCGAGCAGGGTCGGAATCCACTCGGTCAGTTCCGACAGGGCGAAATAGGCCAGCATCGCGCCGGCCAGCGTGGCCAGACTGGACAACAGGTTGAAGGCCAGCGCCTTGAGCCTGCTGTAGCCGGAATGCAGGAGGATCAGGTAATCGCCGACTTCCTGCGGAATTTCGTGGGCGATGATGGCCAGCGCCGTGACGATCCCGAGCTCGGTGTTTTCGAGGAAGGCCGCGGCGATGAGGATGCCGTCCACGAAATTGTGGAAGGTATCGCCGACCAGGATCAGCAGGCCCGAGCGTCCATGGTCGTGCGCCGGGGCATGGGCTTCGTGGGCCTCGCAGTGATCGTGGTGGCAATGCCTCCAGAGGACCAGTTTTTCAAGGACGAAAAACACCATGATCCCGAACAGCACGGTGGCCGCCATCTTGTGCGGATCGCCATGCTCAAGCGCATGCGGCAGGATCTCCAGGAATGCCGCGCCAAGCAGGGCGCCGATGGCGTACGAGATCAGGATATTGACCCGATGCACCCCGACCGAGAGGCTCAGTGCCGCCGCGGCAGCAACGCTCAGCGCGCCGCCGGCCAGCGATACGGCAATGATCCAGGATAATGTGCTCACGAATGTCGGCCTGATGAAAAGCGCCGGATTATACGCCGTCGGCGGCCAGCCAGATCAGCGTCGCCATGCGACCGGTCACGCCGTCGCGGCGGTAGGAGAAATATCGCTCGCCGTCGCTGACCGTGCATAGCCCCCCACCGTGAATCGACGCCAGGCCGGCTGCGCGCAGGCGGCGCTCCGCCAGCCGGTAGATGTCGGCCAGCCACTTGCCCGGCGACGCAGGCACGAATGCCTGCGCGGCCTCCGGGTCGCCGGCGACGAACGCCGCCCGCACCTCGTCGCCGACCTCGAAGCGAGCCGGCCCGATAGCCGGCCCCAGCCAGGCCAGCAAATTGCCCGGCGCTTCGGCCATGGCGGCGATGGTCTCCTCCAGCACGCCGGCCTGCAGACCGCGCCAGCCGGCATGGGCCGCCGCCACGACCGTTCCGGCACGGTTGCAGAACAGCACCGGCAGGCAGTCGGCCGTCATGACAACGCAGACAGCCCCGGCCTGGCGGGCATACGCCGCATCCGCCTCGACGGCGTCGGAACTGCGCAAGGCCGCATCGACCACCCGCGTGCCATGCACCTGTTTCAACCAGGCCGGCTCGCCCGGCAAGCCGCTGCGCAAGCGGGCGCGGTTTGCCAGGACGCTGGCCGGATCGTCGCCGACATGATCGCCGAGATTCAGGCTATCCCATGGCGCGGCACTGCAGCCGCCGAGGCGCGTCGTTTGCAAGGCGCGCACCGCAGCCGGGGCCGGCCAGTCGGGAACCAGCAACTCAGCCATAGCGCAGGGTATCGAGCAGGTTCCTCATGTCCTCGGGCATCGGCACCTCCCACTGCATCTTGAGGCCGGTCAGCGGATGAACGAGGCCGAGGCGCGTAGCATGCAGCGCCTGCCGCGGGAACTCCGGCAGCTTGGGGTTGTTCTTGCCGTAGACCGGGTCGCCGACCAGGGGATGGTTGATCGACGCGAGGTGGACGCGAATCTGGTGGGTTCGCCCGGTTTCCAGCGAACACTCGACGAAGGTGCAATAGGGGAAGGAATCGAGCACGCGATACCAGGTCAAGGCCGGCTTGCCGCCCCGGTTCTCGGGAACCACCGCCATCTTGATGCGCTGCGTGGGGTGCCGGCCGATGGGCGAATCGACGCCGCCATCCTTCTTGATCACGCCCGCCGCGAAGGCCAGGTAAATGCGCTTGACGGTCCGTGCCTGCAACTGGCGCACCAGATCGGTCTGCGCCTCCAGGGTCTTGGCGACCACCATCAGGCCGCTGGTGTCCTTGTCCAGGCGATGGACGATACCGGCGCGGGGAATCTGGTCGATGCCCGGCACGTGGTGCAGCAGGGCATTCATCAGCGTTCCGCTCCAGTTGCCGCTGCCGGGATGGACGACCAGGCCGGCCGGCTTGTTGATCACCAGCAGCGTCTCGTCCTCGTAAACGACGTCGAGCGGAATGTCTTCGGGTTGATCGACCTGGTTGCGCGCCTCTTCCGGCTCCTCCACGAGCAGCACCTGGCCGCCCAGCAGTTTCCGCTTGGGCTCGGTTTCCAACTTGTCATCGACCAGCACGCAGCCATCCTTGACCCAGCCCTGGAGGCGATTGCGCGAATGCTGCGGCAACAGGTCGGCCAGCACCTGGTCGAGGCGACGACCGGTAGATGCTTCGGGGACGGTCAGGCGGAGCGGTTCAGTTCGGCTATAATCGCCGGAATCTTCAATAGGATCATTCATAGATGCGAAGTTTACCCGCATTCCCGTCTTTCCCCGCCCTCATCCGCACATTGCTGGCACTATTTGTGGCAGCCCTCATCGCAGGATGCGGTTCTTCGGAAAAATACGACGAGACCAGCGGCTGGTCCGCCGGCAAGCTTTACTCCGAAGCCAAGGATGCCCAGGGCGAAGGCGCCTGGGACAAATCGGCCAAGTACCTGGAAAAGCTCGAAGCCCGTTTCCCGTACGGCCGCTACGCCCAGCAGGCCCAGCTCGAACTGGGCTACGTGTACTGGAAGGCGAACGAGCCCGGTTCCGCCCTCGCCGCCTGCGACCGCTTCATCAAGCTGCACCCCAGCCACCCGACGGTCGACTACGTCTATTACCTGAAGGGCCTGATCAACTTCAACGAAGACCTCGGCCTGACCGCCTACGTCAGTTCGCAGGACCCGACCGAGCGCGACCCGAAGGCCGCCCGCGAATCGTTCGAAGCCTTCAAGGAACTGGTCAACCGCTTCCCGAACAGCAAATACGCGCCGGATGCGACCTTGCGCATGAACTACCTGGTCAATGCCATGGCCTCGCTCGAAGTCCACGTCGCGCGCTACTACGTCAAGCGGGGCGCCTACATCGCGGCGGCCAACCGCGCCCAGTACGCGATCAAGACCTACCCGCAGGCCCCGGCGATAGAAGAAGCCATGTACGTCATGGTCACCGCCTACGACAAGCTGGGCATGACGGATTTGCGCGACGACGCCAACCGCGTGCTGAAGAAGAACTTCCCGGACAGCCGTTTCTACAAGGACGGTCTGGAGCGCAAGACCGCCTGGTGGAAGCTCTGGTAAGCGAACGACGCTGATCAAGAAAAATGCCCGCACAACGCGGGCATTTTTTTTGCGGCGCAACGCACCGCCCCTTGCGCAAACCGGGATGCGTATCGCACCCCGGCCCGATTTCAGAAGTGACTGAGCAGCGCCATGAAAAGCGGCGTGGTGACGGCCGAGCACATGGTGGAGATGATCAGCGCGCCGGCCATGCCCCCCTCCACGGCCTTGAACTGGCGGGCCATCAGGAAGACATTGGCGCCCAAACCGATGGAACCGAGCAGGACGATGACCCGGGTTTCCTGCTCAGGCAGGCCGATCAGCCGGGCCAGGCCGAACACGAGGAGCGGCAGGAGCAGGAGCTTGAGGCCGGCGATGCCCAGGCTGAGCCGCCATTCGTCCTTGAGATCGTAGTCGGCCAGGCTCATGCCGAGCGCCACCAGCGCCAGCGGCATGCCGGTCTGGCCGACCATCCTGAGCGGGCTATCGACGATTTCCGGCAGGCTGGCACCGGTCAGGCCGAAGGCGCTGCCGGCCAGGATGGAGAGGATGATCGGATTGCGCAGCACGCCTTTCAGCGTATCCCGAATGCCCTTGAACGACAGGCTGCCGTGCCGGTGCCATTCGACCGACAGGCTGACCAGGCTCCACAGGACGAGCGCGTTGAAGACCAGCACCAGCGCGACGGACGGGATGGCCTGGTCGCCCAGCGAGGCCTTGGCCAGCGGCAGGCCGAGCATGATGTTGTTGGAGAAGATGCAGCCGACGCCGAACACCGATTGCCCGATGCCGTCGAGGCCGAACAGCTTCCAGGCGACCAGCCGGCCGACCACGAAAACGATCAGGCAGGCGCCGAAGAAGGCGATGAGCAGCCGGCCGTCCACCGGCGGCAGTTTCGACAGGTCGCTCATCATCCGGAACAGCATGGCCGGCAAGCCGACGCTGAACACGAAGGTGGTCAGGTGATGCGACATCGCCTTCGGCCAGCCGCCGACCCGCATCAGCAGATAGCCGAGCAGGATCAGCGCGAACAGGGGCACGCCGAGCGCGAGCTGATGGAGGAAGGCATTCATCGGTCGGGTCGGGCTCCCGCTTGCGCCAGGGCCTCGGCAATCGCGCTGCCGAGTTCCACCGTGCCGGCCGTGCCGCCCATGTCCGGCGTGCGCGGCCCGGCGACCAGCACGTGCTCGACGGCCTGCATGATGGCATCGTGGGCAGCCTTGTAGCGGGCGTCGCCCTGCCCCAGGAAATCCAGCATCATGGCGCCCGACCAGATCATGGCGATGGGATTGGCGATGCCCCGGCCGGCGATGTCGGGAGCCGAGCCGTGCACCGGCTCGAACAGCGAGGGAAAGGTGCGATCCGGATTCAGGTTGGCCGACGGCGCGATGCCGATGGTGCCGGTGCACGCCGGGCCAAGGTCGGACAGGATGTCGCCGAACAGGTTGGAGGCGACGACGACGTCGAAGCGCTCCGGGCTGAGCACGAAGCGGGCGGTCAGGATGTCGATGTGGTACTTGTCCCAGCGCACCTCGGGGTAATTGCCGGCCATGGCCTCCAGGCGCTCGTCCCAGTAGGGCATGCTGATGGCGATGCCGTTCGACTTGGTGGCCGAGGTGACATGCTTCTTCGGCCTTGTCTGCGCCAGGTCGAAGGCGAATTTCAGGATGCGGTCGGTGCCTTTGCGCGTGAAGATCGACTCCTGGATCACCGTTTCGCGCTCGCTGCCTTCGAAGATGCGGCCGCCGATCGAGGAATACTCGCCCTCGGTATTCTCGCGGATGACGTAGAAGTCGATGTCGCCGACCTGCTTGCCGGCCAGCGGACAGGGAATGCCCGGCATCAGGCGCACCGGGCGAACGTTGGCGTACTGGTCGAATTCGCGGCGGAACTTGAGCAGCGAGCCCCACAGCGAGATGTGGTCCGGCACGGTCGCCGGCCAGCCGACGGCGCCGAAGTAGATGGCGTCGAAGTCCTTGAGCTGGGCAAACCAGTCGTCCGGCATCATCTGGCCGTGTTCGAGGTAATAGTCGCAGTGCGCCCAGTCGAAGGCGGTGAATTCGAGATCGAGGCCGAACTTGCGCATCGCCGCCTCGAGCACGCGCAGCCCTTCGGGCATGACTTCCTGGCCGATGCCGTCGCCCGCGATGACTGCAATTTTGTGTCCCATGTCGATCTCCTGCGCAAATGAAGGGTTTTCAGATCGGCTTAGCTTATAGGCGACGAAATTATTTACAATCCATCAAAATGTGAATCCGGTGGATACGATTCGTGAACATCAAACCCCAGCTTGAAGACCTTCGCCTGTTCTGCGTCGTCGCGCGCAATCGCAGCTTTGCCGCCACCGCCCGCGAACTCGGCCTGTCCAAAGCCGTCGTCAGCAAGCGGATCGCCTTGCTCGAAGCGGCCATCATGGAACAGCTGTTCCATCGGACCACGCGCAGCGTGCAACTGACCGCGCAAGGCGAGATCGTCCACATTTGGGCGCTGCGCATCCTCGAGGATGTCGACCTGATGGGCGAGGCCATCTCGCGCGAAAAGGCGGCCCCGAGCGGCTTGCTGCGGATATGCAGCAGCACGGGCTTTGGCCGCAACCGCCTGGCTCCCGCCCTGTCGGAACTGGCCCGCCGCTTTCCGCAACTGGAAATCCAGGTCGAACTGTTCGACCGCCCGGTCGACCTGGTGGACGAAGGCTTCCAGCTCGACATCCGGATCGGCGCGGTGCGCGAAGGCAACGTCATCAAGCGGCAGATCGCCCGCAACCGGCGCGTGCTCTGCGCGTCGCCGGCCTACCTGGAACGCTGCGGAACACCGCTGTCGCTGGCCGACCTGCAAGGCCATCGCTGCATTCCCATCCGCGAACGCGACCAGGACTTCGGACACTGGGAGCTGGCGGGGCCGGAAGGCCTGGTCGCCATCAAGGTCAGCGGGCCGCTGTCGGCCAACAACGGTGAAATCGTCCGCCAATGGGCCATCGACGGACACGGCATCATCCTCCGCTCGACCTGGGACGTCAGCCGGGAAATCGAATCCGGCGTGCTGGTTCCGGTCTTGCCGCAGTATTTCCAGCAGGCCGACGTGTGGGCCGTCTATCCCTCGCGGCTATCGGTCTCCGCCAAGGTCAAGGTGTGCGTCGAATTTCTGGAACAGTGGTTCGCCCAGACCGGAATGAACGAAGGTAGCTAGCGCTACCAGTTGGAGCGATCCTGGCGCGGGCCGTCGGCGTGCTGGCTCAGGTAGCTGCGCAGGAAATCGACGAAACAGGCGACCTTGGCCGACAGGTTCAGACGCTCGAGATAGACGGCATAGATATCGGCGGCGGGCGTCGCGTAATCCGCCAGCACCTGGACCAGGCGGCCGCTGCGCAGGTACTTGGCGACATCCCACTCGGCGCGCATCAGGATGCCGTGCCCCTCCAGCGCCCAGTTCAGCGCCACCTCGCCATCGTTGGTGCTGAGCTTGCCATGGACCTTGACGGTATCCAGCTGCTTGCCCCGGCTCAGGCGCCAGTTGCCATAGGCCGATTCGTTCTGGCGCAGCACGATGCACTGGTGCTGCGTCAGGTCATGGGGATAGCCCGGGGTGCCGGCCGCGCGCAGATAGGCCGGCGAGGCGCACAGCAGGCGGCGGTTGACGGCGATCTTCTTGGCGATCAGCCGCGAATCGGGCAGGTCGCCGAAGCGGATCGAGACGTCGATCGCCTCGTCCGGCAGGCTGACCGGACGGTCGGTGAGGTGCAGCTGAACATCGACATCCGGGTAGGTTTTGGTAAACGCCGAGATGGCCGGGCCGATATAGGAGCGCCCGAAACCGAGCGGCGCATTGACCCGCAGCAGGCCTTTCGGGGCGGCCCGGCTGCTGGAGACCAGGCGCTCCATTTCGTCGATGTCGCCGAGGATGCGCTGCGCGTTCTCGAAATAGACCTCGCCTTCGCTGGTCAGGCTGATGCGCCGCGTCGTCCGGTTAAGGAGCCTGACGCCGAGCCGCTCCTCCAGTTGCGCCAGGCGGCGCGAGACAGCCGGCGGCGTCAGGTTCAGCTCGCGCGCCGTGGCGGCGAGGCTCCCCTGCTTGACCAGCAGGCAGAAGAAGGCGAGTTCGGAATCGGCGTTCATTAGTCAGTTTTTTGCAATGATGAATTAACTTTACAGCGATTCATATTTTTTTCCCAGGTTTTAACCTCCGTTCCACGTTACCGGCATTGGTCGGCAACCATGAAAAAAGGAGGAGACACCTTATGGAACTGGATATCGAAAAGCGGACCCTGCGCCGCATCACCTGGCGCATCGTGCCATTCATCATGCTGCTGTATTTCATCGCCTACCTGGACCGGGTCAACATCGGCTTCGCCGCCCTGACCATGAAGAACGACCTGGGCTTCACCGCCTCCATGCTCGGTTTCGGCGCCGGCATCTTCTTCTGGGGCTACTTCCTGTTCGAGGTGCCGTCCAACATCATCCTGCACAAGGTCGGCGCCCGGCTGTGGATCGCCCGGGTGATGGTGACCTGGGGCATCATCTCCGGCGCCATGGCCTTCGTCGAGGGGCCGACCAGCTTCTACGTCATGCGCTTCCTGCTCGGCGCGGCTGAGGCGGGCTTCTTCCCCGGCATCATCCTCTACCTCAGCTACTGGTTCCCGGCCCGCCACCGCGCCGGCGTCACCGCCTTCTTCATGGCCGCCGCGCCGATCTCCACCGCGCTCGGTTCGCCGATTTCCGCCGCGCTGCTCGAAATGAACGGCGTCATGGGCATGCACGGCTGGCAATGGATGTTCATCCTCGAGGCCATCCCCGCCCTGATCCTCGGCGTCGTCGTCTTCTTCCACATGACCGACAAGCCGGAACAGGCCAAATGGCTGAAGGATGACGAGCGCGCCTGGCTGGTCAAGGCGATGGCCGACGAAAACGCCAGCAAGGCCGACAGCGCCAAGCACGGCATCCTGAGCGGCCTGGCCAATCCCCGCGTGCTGGCCCTGGCGATGATCTACTTCGGCACCTCGGCCGGCCTGTACACGCTGGGCATCTGGGCGCCGCAGATCATCAAGCAGCTGGGCGTGTCATCGATGACCGTCGGTTTCCTGAACGCCATCCCGCCCATCGTCTCGGTCGTCGCCATGGTGCTCTGGTCGCGTCATTCCGACCGCACCGGCGAACGCACCTGGCACGTCGTGCTGGCCTGCGTTGCGGCCTCCGTGGGGCTGATCGTCGCCGCCGGCGCCAACAGCGTCGTCGGCCTGATCGCCGCGCTGACCCTGGTCAATATCGGCATCAGCTGCGCCAAGCCGCCGCTGTGGAGCATGCCGACGATGTTCCTGTCCGGCGCCGCGGCCGCCACCGGCATCGCCACCATCAACTCGATCGGCAACCTCGGCGGCTTCGCCGGCCCGGCGATGATCGGCTGGGTCAAGGACCAGACCGGCAGCTATGCCGGCGGCCTCTACTTCGTCGCCGGCCTGCTCGTGCTCTCGGCGGTGCTGACCCTGCTACTGGCCCGCTCGCAAAAACCCGATCTGGTGACCGCCGAAGCCGCGGCTCACTGACGCAACACCCCCACCCCAACAGTTTCTTCAAGGAGCCAATCATGGACAAGGAAATCGCCGTCCAGTCGCTGACGGACACCATGGCCAAATTCACGGCCTACATCGGCAAGCGCCTGCCCAAGGACGTCAAGCACAAGCTGGCCGAACTGCGCACGCTGGAAACCAACCCGCTGGCCAAGTCGATCTACGATTCGATGGCCGGCAACCAGGAGGCGGCCGACAGGCTCGACCGCCCGAGCTGCCAGGACACCGGCGTCATCCAGTATTTCGTCGAGGCCGGCGCCAACTTCCCGCTGCTCGGCGAACTGGAAGACATCCTCAAGGACGCGACGGCCGGGGCGACCCGCATGGGGCCGCTGCGCCACAACGCGGTCGAGACTTTCGACGAGAAGAACACCGGCACCAACACCGGCACCAACATTCCCTGGCTGGACTGGCGCATCGTGCCGACGCTCGACAGCTGCACCATCGACGTCTACATGGCCGGCGGCGGCTGCACGCTGCCCGGCGCCGCCAAGGTGCTGATGCCGGGCCAGGGCTACGAGGGCGTCGCCGAGTTCGTCATGGACGTCATCACCGAGCGCGGCGTCAATGCCTGCCCGCCGCTGCTCGTCGGCGTCGGCGTGTCGACCTCGGTCGAAACCGCGGCCCGCCTGTCCAAGCTGGCGATCATGCGGCCGGTCGATTCGAAGAGCGCCAACCCGCGCGCCGCGCTGATGGAAGAACTGCTCGAACAGGGCCTCAACGAAATCGGCATCGGCCCGCAGGGCCTGACCGGCAACAACAGCGTGATGGGCGTCAATATCGAATCGTCGGCCCGCCATCCCTCGACCATCGGCGTCGCCGTCAATACCGGCTGCTGGGCCCATCGCCGCGGCAAGATCAAGATCAACGCCGACATGTCCTACGAAATCATTTCCCACGAAGGAGTGGTGCTGTGAAAAAGATTCTGACGACCCCCATCAGGGACGAAGACCTCGAAAACCTCAATGTCGGCGACGTGGTCTACCTCACCGGCCGCCTGGTCACCTGCCGCGACGTGGCGCACCGCCGCCTGATCGAACAGGGCCGCGCGCTGCCGGTCGATCTCGAAGGCGGCGCCATCTTCCACGCCGGCCCCATCGTCCGCAAGAAGGACGACGGCAATTTCGAGATGGTTTCCATCGGCCCGACAACCAGCATGCGCATGGAGAAATTCGAGCGCGAGTTCATCAGGCAGACCGGCGTCAAGCTGATCGTCGGCAAGGGCGGCATGGGGCCGGAAACGGCCGCCGGCTGCCAGGAGAACAAGGCGGTGCACGCCATCTTCCCGGGCGGCTGCGCCGTGCTGGCGGCGACGCAGGTCGAAGAGATCGAAGGCGCCGAATGGCAGGACCTGGGCATGCCGGAAACGCTGTGGATCAACCGGGTCAGGGAATTCGGCCCGCTGATCATCTCCATCGACACCAAGGGCAAGAACCTGATTTCGCAGAACAAGGCCGGTTTCAACGAAAAGAAGAAGCCGGTCCTCGAGCGCATCAGCAAGCAGCTCAGCTTCATCAAGTAAGCGCGGCGCCGGCGGCCCATGGCCGCCGGCCTCCCGGCCGAGGCTGGCCCTAACTGCCCTGCTTGATGGCCAGGATCGCCTGATTGCGCAAGGTGCGCAGCAACTGCAGCTCCTTTTCCGGAATCGCGATGCCGCCCGGCTCGTCGCGGTCGGCATAGATCAGCGCCACCGGGTTGCTCTTGATGTTCAGCGGGAACAGCACGAAGGAATGCGCGGGCACCGCCTTGCGATACCAGTCGGGAATCCGGCTGGCGATCTTCGGATCGTCGATGTCGCTGATCAGGATATCGACCCCCTTCGACGTCGCGGCGTGAAAGATGTCCGGCGTGAAGCTCAGCGGAAAGCGGAAGGCGCGGGCCACCTCGTTGGCATCCGGACCGAATCCGAAACGCCCCTGCATGACGCCGGCCTTGGCGTCGCGTATGCACAGCACGACGCGGCGAAAACCCATCGCCCGGTACATCGTTTCGAGAATGATGCGCAGGATGTCGTTGAGCTGGAAACCGTCGATCAGGGTGTTGCTGATATCCTGGATTCCCGCCGTCAGGACGGCCTGGGCATCGACCTGCGGCTCGCCCTTGCCGCCCCCGCCGCCGGCCAGCGGGTCGGTTTCCAGCAACACGGTGCTGTCCGCGTAGTCGGTGTCGTGCCCCCCCGCTCCGCCGGCCGAATCGGCCGCCGCCCCCTTGGCGAAAAGACGCATCTGCTTGCCGAAGGTCGTCTGCTGCAGGTTGAGATGAACGACACGGGCAAAATCGGCGACCTCCTCGACGGCGCGCTGCACCGTGCGCAGTATTTCCGTCTGGTCGAGGGCGATGGCCTCGGCAAAGCGCGCCATGGTCCGCTTCAGCTCCCGGTCGCGCGCCTCGGGCGTGGCCTGGGCGATGACGTCGCACAATTCGTTGGCGAACCCGGACAGGACGCGCAGGCGATCCTCCTGCTGCGTCGGGTTGCGCACCGGGCCGCTCGGCAGGCGGCGCATGGTGCTGACGATCAGCGGCGGGAAGCCCCACTGGCGCGCGATGGCGACGCCCAGCTCCTCGAACGAGATGCCGAGGACCTGGCGGGCCGCGACCTCCTCGGCGCACGTCTTTTGCGCGATGATCCGGCGAATCTCGTCGGACTCCTCGGGGAAATAGTATTGCGACAGCAGGCGGCCGAGACTGTGGAACAGCGAGCAGATGAAGGACTGCTCGAGATCGCGCATCTGCGCTGCGGCACCGATGTCCTTGGCCAGCACGCCGGCCAGGTTGGCGCGCAGGAAGTCCTCCTTCAACTGGTTGGCGTTGCCCTTGTTCTGGAGGTGTTCGAACAGCAGCACGGTGATCGCGATGTTGCGGACGGCCTCGAAGCCGAGCACGACCACCGCCCGCGACACCGTGCTGATGCTGCCGCCGCCGGCCGGCCTGAAGTAGGCCGAATTGACCAGGCGCAGCAGCTTGTTGGTCAGCGCGAAATCCTTGAGGATGGTGTTCGACAGCTTGTCGATGCTCTCCGTTTCGCTGTTGGCGATCCGGTTGATCGCGGTGACCGACTCGGAAAGCGCCGGGAAATCGCTCTTGTGGCGCATCCGACGGAGCAGGAAGTCGATGGTCGACTGCCGGTTGCCGGTCGCCGGCTCCTCGTCTTCCGGGTCGAGATAGTTGTCGAGCGCCTCGGCGAACTGGGCGGCCGTCTGGAAGCGCAGCGCCGGGTCGCGCGCCACCGCCTTCAACAGGATGGGGCGCAGGCGATCGTCGACGCCCGTTCCCTCCGGCAGCGTCAGATCGACGCCGGTAATCTGCTTGAGCACCGCCTGCAGGCTGTCGCCGGCGAAAGCGCGCCGGCCGACCAGCATTTCGAAGAAAATCGCGCCCGCCGAGAAAACGTCGGAACGCGCGCTGATTTCGCGATTCAGGATGTACTCGGGCGCCATGTAGGCCGGCGTCCCGGTGATCTGCCCCGCCGCGTCCCCCGCCGCATCGACACGCGCGGCGATGCCGAAATCCATGACCCGGGGCGTCCCGTCGTCGTCGAGCAGGATGTTCGACGGTTTCAGGTCGCGGTGGATGATCCCCTGCGCATGGGCATGGGACACCGCGTCGAGGATGGGGCGGAGGATGCTGACCGCCTTGACCGGCGGCAAGGCGCCGCTCTGCGCCAGAAACTCGGCGAGGTTCTTGCCCGGCACGTATTCAAACACGAGGTAGAGGTCGCCCCCCTCCTCGCCGGCCTCGAAAATCGGCACGATGCCGGGATGGCGCATGCGCCCGACCGCCCGCGCCTCGGCCAGCAGGGTCTGGTTATGAACCGGGTCGGGACGCGCGAAATGCAGGGTCTTGATGGCGATCTCGCGTTGCAGCTGGGGATCGAACCCCAGATAGACGACGCTCTGCGCACCGCGTCCCAACTCGCCCCTGACTTCGAAACGCCCGATCTTTCGGCTCATTCTTCGATTTCTTCAATCCAGACCAGATGCGGCACACCGTCGAGGCCTCCGCTGATAACCGCATTCTGCCCGTAATCCCCGGCCAATGCACAGGCATCTTCCACGGCCAGATCGGGAACGAAGCAGCTTTCCTCCTGCGGCGCACCGGCAGCATCCGGCAGGTTCTGCGCGGCATAGGGCTCGTAGTTCCCCTCGAGCAGATCGCACTCGAGCGCCGCCTGCCGTTCGGCGTTGATCGCCTCGTCGGTCGTCACGGAACCCGGGTTGTAGGCGGTGATCACCGCGAACTGCGTACAACCGGCGGTTTCCAGCCAGCAGCGCAATGCCTCGCAGGCCTCGCCGACGCGCAGGTCGCACATGCCGCCGGGCAGGAACACCCGGTAGGTCGTTGCCTTGTAGGCCGCGTCAAGCTCACTCGTCTTCGCCATCGAAATCCGCCACGCCGATCAGTTGTTCCGTATCCGCCACCGGCAGCGCCTCGACTTCCTTCAGCTTGCGCGACAGCTGCCGGGTCCGGGTTTCCGCCTTGGCGATGCTGTTGCTCGCTTCGTCGAGCTTCTTTTTCGTATGCGCCAGCGCTTCGCCGAACTTGCCGAATTCGGTCTTGACCGCTCCCAGTACGGCCCACACCTCGGCCGAGCGCTGCTCGATGGCCAGCGTCCGGAAACCCATCTGCAGGCTGTTGAGCATCGCCGCCAGGGTCGTCGGACCGGCCAGGCTGACGCGCTGGTCGCGCTGCAGCGCCTCGGCCAGCCCGGGGCGGCGCAGCGCCTCGGCGTACAGGCCCTCGATGGGCAGGTAGAGAATGGCGAAATCGGTGGTATGCGGCGGCGACACGTATTTTTCGCGGATGCTTTTCGCCTCGTTGCGCAGGCGCAGCTCGATGGCCTTGCCGGCCTCCTCGATGGCCGCCGGGTCCTGCGCGTCAACCAGGCGCTGGTAATCCTCGATCGGGAACTTGGCGTCGATGGGCAGCCAGACGACCGCGCCGTCGTCCTTGCCGGGCAGGCGAATCGCGAAGTCCACGCGCTCGCCGCTGCCCGGCCGGGTCGCCACGTTGGCGGCGAACTGCTCGCCGGTCAGCACCTGCTCGAGCAGGGCCGACAACTGCACTTCGCCCCACATGCCGCGCGTCTTGACGTTGGTCAGCACCCGCTTGAGGTCGCCGACGCCGGCCGCCAGGGTCTGCATTTCGCCCAGGCCGCGATGCACCTGCTCGAGCCGGTCGCTGACCAGCTTGAACGATTCGCCGAGGCGCTGCTCCAGCGTGGCGTGCAGCTTTTCATCGACGGTCCGGCGCATTTCCTCCAGCTTGTTGGCATTGTCGGCCTGCATCGCCGTCAGTCGGCCCTCGACCGTCAGCTTCAGGCGCTCGAAACGTTCGTCGAGCCCCAGCGAGAAACGGTTCAGCTCGCGGGCGAAGGCTTCCAGGCGTTCCGCCTGCAGGGCGCCGAACTGGCCGACCTGGGTGGTCACGGCCTGGCTGAGCAGGTTCGACGACTGGGCGCGCTCCTCGCGGTCGCGGAAAGCCTCCTCGGCATCCTCCCGGCGGCCGCGCGCCAGTTCCTCCCGCAACTCCCGCTCCAGGCGCATCAGCCCCTTTTCCTGGGCCTCCTGCTGGGCGCGGAAACGCGCCTCGTCGTCCTGCCTGCGCCCCCCGCGCAGCAACACGGCCACCTGCAGCAGGATGACCACCACCACGCCGACCAGTACGGCCAGCCCCATCGCTTCACTCATCAACAACTCACCTCAAGGAAAAATCGGCACGACTACCCTTGCCCTTGTCGTCATGCTCGACCTTGGGCGGCAGCAGGAAGACCCGCTCGGGCGGCACCTTGCCCTGCTCGACCAGCCAGGACTGCACGGCTTCGGCGCGACGGCCGGCCAGGGTCTTGATGTCGTCGTCGCTTGCCGGCAGGTTGGTCAGCATCAGCTTCTCCATTTCCTCGACCGGAAGGTCCTTCTGCATGCCGACGACGTTACGCGGCTTCGGGAACTTGGCTTCCTTGTAGGCCCGCGTCAGGTAGGTCTTGTATTCCTCGGCGGCAATGTCGATTTCCTCGAGCGATTTGCCTTCGCCGGCCTTTTTCAGGTCCTTCAGTTTCTCGGCCTTCATGGCCCGCTCGATGGCAACCCGCTTGACGCCTTCCTTGTCGGCTTCCGGGTCGGCGCGGCCGGTGATGTCCAGCTTCAGCGAATTGCGTTCGACCAGCGCCTTGGACAGGCTTTCCAGCTTCTTCGTGGCCGCGGCATCGAAGCCCGCCCGTCCGGCGGCGAATTCGATGGTCGACAACTCTTCGCCGCCGCCGAACATCGAACCGAGCAAGGCGAACGGCGAAGTCACCGCCTTGACGAAGAGGTTGACGATGACCTTGACGACCAGGCCGCCGATGGAGAACTGCGGATCGTCGAGCGAGCCCGCGATGGGCAGGTTCAGGTCGATCTCGCCGCGGTTGTTCTTGAGCAGGGAGATGGCCAGATTCACCGGCAGCTTCGTCGCATCCGGGCTTTCCACCTTGTCGCCGAAGGTGAACTGGTCGATGAACAGGCGGTTCTCGGCGGCCAGCTGGTTGTTTTCCAGCTTGTAGGCAACGTTCAGCGACAGCTTGCCCTTCTCGATGGCGTAGCCGGCGTACTTGCCCGCGTAGGGAGAAAAGCCGGTCAGGTCGACACCGGTGATATCGGCCTTCAGGTCGAGATAGGACTTGGCGGCCAGCGGATTCAGCTTGGCCAGGATCTGGACCGGGGCCGAATTGGCATAGCGGCCGCGCAACTCCATGTCGGCGACCGTGTCGGCGGCCGACGACAGGCCGCTGATCCGCCCGCCCAGCTTGGCGAGATTGACCGTGTAGTTCGGCTTGACGAAAAGATCCGAGAAATTGACCGTGCCGTTCTGCAAGGTGATCTTGGCGATCTTGATCGGGACGGCGGGCTTGGCCGGCGCGGCGGCCGGTTTCGCCTCGCCCTTGGCCGCGACGGGCGGCTCGGCCGGCTTGGCCGCGGCTTCGCCTTCCGGCTTCCTGACGATGTCGGCAACGTTCAGCTTGCCTTCCTTGTTGAGGATCAGGCGCGAGTAGAAATCGCTGAGCGCGATTTCGCCGATATTGACGGCCATCGGCTCCAGCCTGAAATCGATACCGCCGAAATACAGCGACTTCCACTTCAGGAAGTCGGCGCTGTTCGCCTTGTCCACCGCCACGAAGTCGCCCAGCGTGAAATTGCCCTTGTAGCCGGCTTTCAGCCCGACCGTATCGAGCTTGGCCGTGGCCTCGCCCTTGTTCGATATCTGCCCGCGATTGACCGAAACGTTGAGGAACTGGCTGAGATAAGGCTCGAGCGGGGTCAGCGGCACCGCCAGGGTCTCGACCTTGACCGCGACGTCGAGCGGAAAGACCTGCAGGCTGCCATCGACGTTCAGGCTGCCCTTCTTGTTGACCCGGGTCTTCAGCGCGATCCGCCCCTTCTGGTTGGGCTCGTTGGTCAAGCCTTCGCCATGGAGGCTGAAACCATCGATTTCCTGCACGGCGTTCGGCTGGGTCGCCTGGTCCTCGAAGCGGAAGCCGAGATCCTCGACGGCCAGTTTGCCTACCTTGCCGATCCAGGGTTTCTCATCCCTGGCTTTGGCATCGCTCTCGCGGATCGTTTTCAGGATCGGCGAACTGACCCATTCGATCTTGCCCGCCTTGTTGCGCACCATGCGGGCCCGCGCGCCGGCATTGAGCACCTCGGCGATGTCGATGCGCCGCCCGGGCAAATCGATCCGGATGCCTTTCACCGACATGTTCTCGACGCGGAAACGATCGCCGAGATCGACCTGGTAGCCCACCTCGGAAATCTCTATCGGATCGACCAGCTTGCTGTCCACCTTGCCGACCGCCACGTGGAGATTCCGCACCTCGCCGGCCACCGGCACCGCGTTCGACTCATCCTGCCAGCGCAGCAGGCCGTTGCTCAGCGCGAACTCGCCCAGCGTCCAGGCGAAGGGCTTGCCCGGTTCTGCCGGCTGTTCCGCTTTTTCCGGCGCCTTGGCGGCCATTTTTTCCAGCACCCGGAAAACGTTGAACTCGCCCTGCTTGCTCACCGCCAGGCTGACCACCGGGCCGTCGAGCCCGACGCGCCTGACCGCCGCCAGGCGATTGATCGGATCGATGTTGTCGAGTTCGATATCGAGCCGCTTCCAGGCGAGCAGCGGGGCCCCGTTGGCCTCGGTCAGATCGAGGCCCGACACATGCGCGGCGCCGACGATGGACACGGAATAGACCTGGTCGGAAACCTCCTTGAACATGGCTTTCATTTCCGTGTCGAGCGTTCCCGCGGCCAGCCTGAAGGGCAGCGACTCGGGCAGGTAGGGCTGCAGGACGGCCAGGTCGAAGCGATCCAGGTCGAGATTCAGGTGGCTTTCGTGGGTCGTCGAAAACGGCTTGGTCTCACCAGTCAAGGCCAGCGGCGCGCCGTTGATATTGGCCGAGAACGACGGGCTGAGCAGCACCTCGGCCTGGTACGGCAGGCTGGACACGAAGGGCAGCGCCAGGTTGATGTCGCCGATCGTATGCACCTTGCCCTTCGGCTGGTCGTCGAACACGATCTTGCCGTTGATCAGCTGGATGTTGTTCAGCGAAAAACGCGGCGTGCCGGTGTCCGGCTCGTCCTTGGGCTTCATCCACTCGTCAAGCAGGTCCGAAATGTCGTAGCGGCCGTCGGCCACCCGGGTCACGGCAACGCGCAAGCCCTGGAGACGGATTTCGTCGACGACGGCGGCCAGCTTGAACAGCGACGCCGACGACAGGTTGACGAAAAGCTCGTCGAAACCGGCCACTTCCCTGCCGCCCTCGGCCTTGATCGACAGCCCGTTCACCCGGGCCGACAGCGCGTAAGGGTTGATGGCGATCTGTTCGATGCTGACTTCGCGGTGCAGCTGCTGCGCGAGCTGCTTGAGCAAAATGCTTTTTACCAGCGGCGGCGCGGCAAAATAACCGAAAGCGCCGAAAACAAGCAGAAATATCAGCAGCCACTTTCCGATATTCAGGCTGCGCCGGGATTTGAGCGCATCAGAAAGTCGTGACATTGCTACTGAATTATTCGCCCCCTGCTGCCCCATGATATTCTGCCTCTATTGCTCTGGATTCCTGAATCTAGCATACCAGTAACCCACACCCGCATAAGCACAAATGTATGAAGTGGTTGATTGACGAAATCGGTGCCGTACTAAGCCAGCTGCAGCGCTGGCAGACCTGGCTGGGAATCGGATTGATCGGCTTGTTTGCCGGGCTTGCCTACCTGGTGGCGACCTTTGCCTTCAAGACCGACGCCATCCTCGTCTTCATGCACCGTACCGGCGCTTCCTGCCGCGAAATGACCAACGGCACCATCATCGCCATGTTCTTCGGCATGATCTTCTTTGCCTTCTCGACCATCCTGACCCTGGGCGAAGTGCAGCGCTACCTGCAATACAGGCAACGCGCCGCCCACCATCAAACCCGGCAGTCCCTGGTGTGGGGCGTCGTCTGGTGCATGGTCGCGGTGAGCATTGCAATGGGCGCACTGGTTTTCTTCAGCCAGTATTGCCGTTAGACTGAGACGATAGCGTTCGCGGCCTCTCCATGAAAATACTCATTGTCGAAGACAGCCGATCCACCCCTTCCCTGCTCAGGCAGTATGTCGAACGTTGCGGCGCGCTCGCCGTCGGCGCCGCCAGCGGCGAAGCCGCGCTCGGGCTGTTCGCCGGCGAAGCGCCCGATCTCATCCTGCTCGACATTGCCTCGCCCCGCATCGACGGCCTGGCGCTGACGCGGCAGATACGGGCCACCGAGAAACCGGGCGAATGGACGCCGATCATCTTCCTGTCTTCGACCGGGCAGGACGACGAGATCGAGAAGGGCATCGCCGCCGGCGGCGACGACTACCTGCTCAGCCCGATCAGCGAGATTGCCCTGGGCGCCAAGATTCGCGCCATGCAGCGCCTGGTCCTGATGCGCACATCGCTCCTTTCGCTGACGCGCAAGCTCGATGCCGCCAACCAGGAACTGACCCGCATCTCGTCCAGCGACAGCCTGACCGGCATCGCCAACCGGCGCCATTTCGACGAAGCCCTGTCGGTCGAATGGCGGCGCGCCCGTCGCCACTCCAATCCGGTCGCCCTGCTGATGTGCGACGTCGACTACCTGAAGCTGTACAACGACACCTACGGCCGGACGGCCGGCGACGCTTGCCTGCGCACGCTGGCGGCGACCATCAGCCGCTACTCGGAGCGCCCCTCGGATACCGTCGCCCGCTACGGCGGCGAAGAATTTGCGGTCATCCTGGCCGAGACGACCATCGGCGGCGCGCTGATGGTCGCCGAGAAAATCCGCGGCGGCGTCCAGGAGTTGACGATTCCCCATGTCTCCTCGCCGTTCGGCCAGGTCAGCCTGAGTATCGGCATCGCCTCCGCCGCACCGGGTTTCGACAATCCGCCGGACGACCTGGTCCAGGCTGCCAGCAAGGCCCTTTATCGAGCGAAGCAGGACGGGCGGGACCGCATCTGCCGCGCCGACGCCGCCTGAACCACATGGACAAACGCCGGATCTCCATCGTCATTGCCGACGACAACGACATGATGCGCGCCATCCTGCGCGGGATGTTGCGCGGCGAGGAATACGACGTCGTCGGCGAGGCGCGCAACGGCTCGGCCGCCGTCGACATCGTCGGCCGCCTGAAGCCCGACGTCGTCTGCATGGACGTGATGATGCCGGAAAAGAACGGCATCGAGGCGCTTGTCGAGATCAAGGCAACACAGCCGAACGTCGAGGTCATCATGGTGACCAGCAGCTCCGATCCGGAAACGGTGCAGGAGTCGATACAAAACGGGGCCAGCGGCTTCATCATCAAGCCGTTCAACGCGGCCCGGGTACTCGATACGCTGGCCAGGGCCAGCAGCCGCATCCTGCAGAGAAAACCCTAGAAACCGTTTCGCCAGCCGCGTATTGCCGCAAAGACCGAAACCCGGTCGCGGGCGGTTGCGCCATGCCGCAATGCGGCCTCGATCACGGCGGGCTCGCCGCAGCGCAGGAAGGGATTGGTCGCCTTCTCCTCGCCCAGGGTGGAGGGAACGCTGGGCAGGCCGGCGGCGCGCAGCGATGCCACCTGCGCCACCCGCGCCTGCACGGCGGCGTTGTCCGGCTCGACGGCCAGCGCGAAACGCAGGTTCATCTCGGTGTATTCATGCGCGCAGTAGACCCGTGTCGCGTCCGGCAAGGCGGCGATGCGCTCGAGGGAGTCCGACATCTGCGCTGGCGTCCCTTCGAACAGCCGCCCGCAGCCGGCACCGAACAGGGTGTCGCCGCAAAACAGGGCTCCCCCGGCCCGGTAGGCCAGATGCCCGAGGGTATGCCCGGGCACCGCCAGCACGCTGACGGGCTGGCCGAGAATCTCGATGCTTTCGCCACCGTACAGGGGGTGGGTGCAGCCTGTGATAGACTCGTTGCCCGGCGCATGGACCCAGAGCGGCCCGCGCGCTGACAGTTCGGCAACGCCCCCCTGGTGATCGGCGTGGTGATGCGTGATCAGGATGCCTTCGAGACGCAGACCGTCGGCATCCAGCCTGGCGAGCACGGGAGCCGCGTCGCCGGGGTCGACGACGACCGCGCGCTTGCCCTGGGTGAGCAGCCAGATGTAATTGTCCTTGAATGCGGGAATGAACGACACGTCAAACATGCCGGAACTATCGAGCGACTCGCCCCGGATGTCAATTCCCGGGCTCGACCGCTGGCTCGCGTCGGCCGCCGGCCGCTCCGTGCTCGACTGGGAACAGGCGCAGGTCGACCGCATGCTGACCGACATCTTCGGCTACCATGCGCTGCAGATCGGCCTGCAACAGGTGGATTACCTGCGCGCCAACCGCATTCCCCTTCGCCAGAAGGGCGGCGACATGCCCGGCGGCGATTTCCTGTGCGATTTCCACGCCTTGCCGATCGCCTCGAACAGCACCGACCTGCTCGTCCTGCCGCATGTCCTGGAGTTCAGCGACGAACCGCACCAGATCCTGCGCGAGGTCGAACGCGTCCTGATCCCCGAGGGGCAGGTCGTCGTCATCGGCTTCAATCCGCTGTCGCTGTGGGGCCTGAAGCGTCGCTTCGACCGCAGTGGCGAATATCCGTGGAATGGCAGCTACCTGTCGATGAACCGCCTGAAGGACTGGCTGAAACTGCTGGGGTTCGAGGTCGCCCAGGGCAAGCTGGGCTGTTTCATTCCCCCGCTCGAGCGGCTGCGCTGGCTCCAGCAATGGCCGACGGTCGACCAGCCCGGCGACCGCTGGTGGAACGTTTCGGGCGGCGTTTACGTGCTGCACGCGATCAAGCGCATGCACGGCATGCGGCTGATCACTCCGAACTGGAAGAAAAAACCGGTGCGCGCCAAGGCGTTGCGCCCCATTACGCAAAAAGAAACACATGGCCACTGAAGACAGCATAGAAATTTTTACCGACGGCGCCTGCAAGGGCAATCCCGGCCCCGGCGGCTGGGGCGCCATCCTGCGCTCCGGACCGCATGAAAAGGAGTTGTGGGGCGGCGAGAAGGAAACCACCAACAACCGGATGGAGCTGACTGCCGTGATTCGCGGGCTGGAAGCGCTGAAACGACCGGTCGTCGGCAAGGTCTATACCGACTCGCAATACGTGCTGAAAGGCATCAGCGAGTGGATACACGGTTGGAAACGCAACGGCTGGAAGACCTCGGACAAGAAGCCGGTCAAGAATGCCGACCTGTGGCAGACCCTCGACGCCCTCGTCCGCCAGCACAAACTGGAATGGATCTGGGTCAAGGGCCATTCCGGCCACCCGGAAAACGAGCGTGCCGATGCCCTGGCCAATCGCGGCATCGACGACTTGAAGAAATAAGGAAACACCATGCGCCAGATCGTTCTCGATACCGAAACCACCGGCCTCGACCCGCGCTCGGGTCACCGCATCATCGAAGTCGCCTGCATCGAGATGGAAAACCGGCGGCTGACCGGCCGCCACCTGCACAAGTACGTCAACCCGGAGCGCGAGATCGACGCCGGCGCCCAGGCGGTGCACGGCATCACGCTGGAGTTCCTGGCCGACAAGCCGAAGTTCGCCGACATCGTCGACGAGTTCCTCGAATTCATCAGCGGCGCCGAACTGGTCATCCACAACGCGCCCTTCGACATCGGCTTCCTCAATGCCGAATTGCGCCGCCTCGACCGCGTTCCGGTCGAGACCATCTGCGATGGCGTGACCGATACGCTGAGGATGGCCAAGGAACTGCATCCGGGCAAGCGCAACAGCCTGGACGCCCTGTGCGAACGCTACGAGATCGACAACTCGACGCGTACCCTGCACGGCGCGCTGCTCGACACGGAACTGCTGGCCGACGTCTTCCTGGCCATGACTCGGGGACAGAACACGCTGATGATCGAGCCCGATGCCGCGCCGCGTCCGAACATCGGCGCCGACGGCCAGGTTCGCGAGCGCAAGCCGCTGCTCGTGCGCCGCGCCAGCGAGGAGGAACTGGCCGAACACGACCGCGTCCTCGCCGCCATTGACAAGGAATCGAAAGGCGCCTGCCTCTGGCTGCCCAAGGCCGAGGCCTGAACCGCAACGCGGCGCTCAGCCGGCGCCCAGCGTTGCGGCGCCGTCGAACAAGGCCAGCGCCAGCGCCCCTTCGCGGCTGACCACGGCCTCGACGAAGGCCTCGGCATCGCGCAGGCTGCGAAACGCCTCGAAACCGCGGCAGAGAAAGGCGTGCAGTTCGCCCAACCCGGCCATCTGCGCCGGGCCGTGCATCATCTTCAACAGGCCGCGCAGCAGGGGCTTCCGGGCCAGGGCCTCCAGTGCGGCGCCGGTTTCGCCGATCAGGCGAATCTGCGCCAGGCGCGCCGGGCGCTCGCCGACCTGGCGATACGCCGCCGCGTAGCTGGCCTCGTCCACTTCGCCGTCGAGCCTGCGTCCCAGGGCGCCAACCATGGCCGCGTCGAGACGCTCGGACAGCGCATCGACCTCGACCGCCAGCAACAGCGTGCGCAACCCCGACAGCGGCAACATCGAGCTCATCAGCGGCAGGATGCGCTCGACCTCGGCGTCGCGCTCGCTGAGATCCTTGGGGCCGTACAGATCGCTGAGGAAAAAAGCGGCGGCCTGCCGCGAATCGGCATCGGCAAGCAGATCGGCATGGGTGCGCGCCAGGCGCGCCGACTGGAAGGCGCGCAGGCGATCCCGGCGCGCGGCGAGGAGCGGATCGGCGGCGGCTGCGCGCCGCAGGCTGCGGGCTTCGTTGAGGAATCGCGCCAATTCGGCGGCACAGGCCGCACGATCGGCGGCATCGTGATCGTGGTGGCTCATGGCGCCATTATCCGCCTGCGGCCCGCCCGGGTTTAGAAGCAATTGCCTAACCGCGCCGGGGCCCGCCGGCTACACTGAAACCGGCAGCCCTCCTGCCCCTTGCATCCGTCACGATCTTTTCCCGCAGGTGAAATCCGATGCCCGACCACCCCAGCCCGATCGCCACGCCGGAAGGCCTGCAGGCGGCTTTCGACCGCACGCATGCGGCAAGCCGGCGGGACATGATGCCTCCCCTGGCCGAGCGCCGGCGCCGCCTCGATGCGCTCGAAGCGCTGCTGCAGGATCATCGCGACCGGCTCGCCGATGCCGTGGCCGCCGACTTCGGCCACCGTTCGCGGCATGAGACCCGTCTGCTGGAGTTTTTCCCGACACTCGAGGGAATCCGCCATGCCCGCCGGCATCTGCAGCGCTGGATGGCGCCGCGCCGGCGACCGGTAGCGCTCTGGTTCCAGCCCGGGCGGGCCGAGTTGCGGCCGCAGCCGCTCGGTTGCGTCGGCATCATCAGCCCGTGGAACTATCCGATCTACCTGGCAGCCGGGCCGCTGACCGCCGCCTTCGCGGCCGGTAACCGGGCCCTGCTCAAAATGTCCGAATTCACGCCGGCGACCGCGGCCACCGTGGCCGACCTGGTCAGCCGCTATTTCAGCGCCGACGAACTCGCCGTCGTCGGCGGCGATCAGGCGCTGGCCGCCGCATTTGCGGCCTTGCCTTTCGACCACCTGCTGTTTACCGGTTCGACGGCGGTCGGCCGCCAGGTCATGCAGGCTGCGGCGGCCAACCTGACGCCGGTGACGCTCGAACTCGGCGGCAAGTCGCCGGCGCTGGTGGCTCCCGATTACCCGGTCGCTGCCGCCGCCGCCCGCATCCTCGCCGGCAAGTGCCTGAATGCCGGCCAGACCTGCATCGCGCCGGACTACGTGCTGCTGCCCGCCGCTGCCTTGCCGGCCTTCATCGATGCCGCCCGCCACCTGGTCGGCACCCGCTATCCCGACCTGGCGGCCAATCCCGACTACTCGGCCATCGTCAACGAGCGCCATTGGAAACGGCTGAACGCCCTGCTCGACGACGCCCGCGCCCGGGGGGCCGAGATCGTCCCGCTCAGCGCCGGCGGCGACGCGGAAAGGCGCCGCCTGCCGCCGACGCTGATCCTCGACCCGCGGGACGACATGCGGGTGATGCAGGAAGAGATTTTCGGCCCCTTGCTGCCGGTGCTGACCTACCGCAGGCTGGACGAAGCGCTCGCCTACATCAACCGCCACGACCGGCCGCTCGCGCTCTACCTCTTCGACCGCGACCGGGCCCGCATCCGGCGCGTACTCGACACAACGATGGCCGGCGGCATCACGATCAACGACACCATCCTGCACATCGCCCAGGACGAACTGCCCTTCGGTGGCGTCGGGCCGAGCGGCATGGGCCACTATCACGGCCGGGCCGGCTTCGATGCCTTCTCGAAACTGAAACCGGTGTTTCACCAGTCGCGCCTCAACGCGATGCGCCTGTTCGACCCGCCCTACGGGGCGCGCTTCGATCGCCTCCTGAAGGTCCTGCTGCGATGACCAGCCGCCGCCAGTTCCTGCAGACCGGCCTGGCCGGCGGGCTCCTGCTCGGCGTCGCCGGCTGCACCCGGCCGTCAGCCGACGGCCGCCGCGGCACCGTGATCGCCGCCATCGTTCCGGTCATGCTGGCCGGCGCCCTCGGCCAGGAGAACCAGGTTGCCAGCATCGCCCGTACCGTCGCCGCCGTCGAAACGGCGATTGCCGGGCTCGCCCTGCCCGCGCAGAAGGAGATCGGCGAGCTGTTCGACCTGCTCGCCTTCGCCCCGACCCGCGCGCTCGCCGCCGGGCTGTGGACGGACTGGCCGCAGGCCACGCCCGGCGAGATCGGCGCCTTCCTCGACAGCTGGCGGCACAGTCGCTTCGACCTGCTCAAATCGGGCTACGCCGCGCTCCACGACCTGATTTTCGGCGCCTGGTATGCCGCCCCCGAAAACTGGCCGGCCATCGGCTACCCCGGCCCGCCCAAGGTGAGATGATGAACGATCCCTTCCGTGAAGGCCTGGCTGCCGGCTGGCGCCACATCGATGCCTCGACGCTGGGCGGCACGCAGGATGTCGAAGCCGATGTCGTCATCGTCGGCAGCGGCGCCGGCGGCGGCGTGACGGCCGAAATCCTGGCCAACGCCGGCTTGAGCGTGGTCATCGTCGAAGAAGGCCCGCTGCGCACCACCGGCGATTTCCACCTGCGCGAAAGCGAGGCCTACCCGGCGCTCTACCAGGAATCGGCGGCGCGCAAGACCGCCGACAAGGCGATCAACATCCTGCAGGGCCGCTGCGTCGGCGGCTCGACCACGGTGAACTGGACCAGCAGCTTCCGCACCCCGCCCGCCACCCTGGCCTGGTGGCAAAGCGCCCACGGCTTGCGCAGCCTGACGGTCGAGGCCCTGGCCCCGTGGTTCCAGGCCATGGAAATGCGCCTGCACATCGCCACCTGGCCGCTGGCGCCCAACGCCAACAACGGCCTGCTGGCCACCGGCGCGGCCAAGCTGGGCATCCCGACCCACCCGATACGGCGCAACGTCAAGCGCTGCTGGGATCTCGGCTACTGCGGCATGGGCTGCCCGACCAATGCCAAGCAATCGATGCTGCTGACCACGCTGCCCGCCGCCCTGAGCAAGGGCGCGACACTCTACTCGCGGCTGCGTGCCGAACGCCTGGTCTTCGCCGGCCGGCGCGTCGAATACGTGGAGGCCCAGGCGCTTGCCGCCGACGGCCTGCACCCCGGCGCGGCGCGCCTCAGGCTGCGCGCCCGGCACGTGGTCCTCGCCGGCGGGGCGATCAATTCGCCGGCCCTGCTCCTGCGCAGCAAGGCGCCCGACCCGGCCGGCCTGACCGGGACGCGCACCTTCCTGCATCCGACCGTCATCTCCTCGGCGCTGTTCGACGCGCCGGTACGCGCCCATGCCGGCGCACCGCAATCGGTCTATTCCGATCATTTCCTGGACCACCGGCCCATCGACGGCCCGCTCGGCTACAAGCTCGAGGTACCGCCGCTGCACCCGGTCCTCTTCGCGACGACCCTGCAGGGCTGGGGAGAAAACCATCGCCGGCTGATGGAACAGTTCGAGCGCTGCCAGACCACCCTCGCCCTGCTGCGCGACGGCTTCCACCCGGAAAGCCGGGGCGGCCGGGTTCGCCTGCGCGACGACGGCTCGCCGCTGCTCGACTACCCGCTCAACGACCCGATCTGGGATGGCGTCCGCCGCGCCCTGGCGACGATGGCCGAAATCCAGTTCGCCGCCGGCGCCCGCTGGGTCACCCCCGTTCATGAAACCGCCCCGGGCTGGAGCAGCTGGGCCGACGCCAGGGCCGGATTGGCCGCCCTGCCGCTGGCGCCGCTCGTCTGCCGCATGGTCAGCGCCCACGTCATGGGCGGCTGCGCCATGGCCGACAGCCCGGAACGCGGGCTGACCGACGACAACGGCCGCCATTTCCATATCGACAACCTGTCGGTCCACGACGGCTCTGTGTTCCCGACCAGCATCGGCGCCAATCCGCAACTCTCCATCTACGGACTGGTCGCCCGCAACGCATCCCTGCTCGCCGCCAGCTTGACGGGAAGGCCGAAACCCGCGATTCTCTGACGGCTATGGTCCCTCTCACCCTGTTGTTCTGGCTGGTGGTCGAATTCGCCACCTACGTCAACCTCACCCGCTACTTCTTTGCCTTGCCGCTTGCCGAGGCGCTGCTCCCGGCCCTGGGCGCCCTGCTCGGCCTGCGCCTGGGCATTGTCGCCATCACCTGGGCGTTCGCCTGGGCCTACCCGTCGCCGGCGCCGAAGCTGTCGCCCGGGCGTTACGCCGGCATGCTGCTCGGCGAATACCTCGCCTTCATCGTTCATTTCATCGTCGTCCTCCCCTTCGAGCGGCTGTGGATGCCGGCCGACCGGCTGCTGCCGGGGCGGCCGACGGTGCTCCTGGTCCATGGCTACGGCTGCAGCCGCGGCGTCTGGTGGTTCATTCGCCGCCGCCTCGAAGCGGCCGGCTACAACGTCGCCAGCGTCAGCCTGGTGCCGCCTTACACCAGCGTCGGCAAGCTGGTGCCGCAACTGCACGCCCGCGTCGAGGCCGTGATCGCCGCCGCCGGCGTGCAACAGCTGACCCTGATCGCACACAGCATGGGCGGGCTGGTCGCGCGCTCCTACCTGGCCCGCCACGGCGTCGCCCGGGTCAACCGGCTGGTAACGCTGGCCACGCCGCACCAAGGCAGCGAGATGGCACGCATCGCGATCGGCCAGAATGCGCGCGAAATGGAACCGGGCTCGCAATGGCTGCACGACCTGGGGACCGAGCCGGTCAAGATTCCTTTCGTTTCAGTCCGCACCCCGCACGACAACTATGTCATGCCGCAGGACAACCAGCGCCTACCGGAAGCCCGCGATGTCGAGCTGGCGGGCATTGGCCACCTGGCCCTGCTGCTCTCCGGCCGCACAGCCGACCTGTTGCTTCGGCTCTGCGCCGAA
Organism: uncultured Dechloromonas sp.; assembly: GCF_945957265.1. Lineage (GTDB taxonomy): Bacteria > Pseudomonadota > Gammaproteobacteria > Burkholderiales > Rhodocyclaceae > Azonexus. The sequence goes on along the minus strand of NZ_CAMFKO010000009.1, from coordinate 43,797 downwards.
CCGCTGCCGCGCCCGCCGCTGCCGATCGGGTACTGACTCAGAGCAGCGCCAGCACTTCCTCGCCGTGGTCCGGGCAATCCGGATCGCTGACGATGGCGGCGATCCTGCCCGTCTCGTCGATCACGAAAGTCACCCGCTCGGCGACCCCGACCGCCTGCCGCAACAAGCCGCCGATGCCGCTGCCGGCGACGCCGTAGGCCTTCGCCACGGTCAGTCCGGCATCGGCCAGCAGGGGGAAGTCGAGGGCGTACCTGGCGCTGAAGCGCCGGTGCGAGGCCTCGTCCTGGGCCGACACGCCGAGAATCTCCGCCCCCCGGGCGCGGATCGCCGCGTGCGTGTCGCGCAGGCTGCAGGCCTGGCGGGTGCAGCCCGGCGTGTCGTCCATCGGGTAGAAATACAGCACCAGCTTGCGCCCGCGGTAGGCGGCCAGCGACACCGTGCTGCCGTCGGCGACGGTGCCGCTGAAGTTGGGTGCGGCATCGCCGACCTGCAGGTGCGTGGCCATCAGAAGTAGATGCCGCGCATGAACTGCTGGAAGGCGATCTGGTCGGCCGACGGCATCGACGGCAGCATCCCGGGCTCCTTGTGTTGCGCCGCCCCGGAATCAGGGAACATGCGGAAGGTGGTGTTCATGATGATCTGCGCGACGCGCGGCACGAGCGCGTGCAGCACCTGGCCGGTGATCCCCAGGCGCGTCGCGACGCGCACCGGCTTGTGCACGATGGCATCGCAGATCAGGTCGGCCGCCTCTTCCGGCGTCAGCGTCGGCACGTGGTCGTAGAGCTTGGTCGGCGCGATCATCGGGGTCTTGACCAACGGCATGTTGATGGTCGTGAAACTGACACCGCGGTCGGCGAACTCCGAGGCGGCGCAGCGCGTCCAGGCGTCGAGCGCCGATTTTGACGCGACGTAGGCCGAGAAGCGCGGCGCATTGGTCAGCACGCCGATCGACGAGATGTTGATGATGTGCCCCCGCTTCCGGGCCGACATGCTGGGCAGCACGCTCATGCTGACGCGCAGCGCGCCGAAGTAGTTGAGCTGCATGGTGCGCTCGAAATCGTGGAAGCGGTCGTAGGAATTCTCGATCGCCCGGCGGATCGAGCGGCCGGCGTTGTTGACCAGCACCTCGACGGCACCGTGGATTTCCAGCACCCTGGCCGTCGCCGCTTCCGCCTCGGCCATGTCGGCCAGGTCGGCGACATAGGCATGCAGGGTGAGGCCGGCGGCGGCGAACTCGGCGACGACCTCGTCGAGCTGCTCCTTGTCGCGTGCGATGGTGACGACGACGGCCCCGGCTTCCGCCAGTTTGCGCGCCAGCGCCTTGCCGATCCCCGACGATGCCCCGGTGACCAGCACCACCTTGCCGCCGACCTGTCCGCGCAGGCTGCGGTCGATGAACAGATCGGGATCGAGATGGCGTTCCCAGTAATCCCACAGCCGCCAGGCGTAGCTGTCCAGCGGCGGCACCGCGATGCCCGTTCCCTTGAGGACGCGCGTCGTTTCCCGGCAATCGAAGCGGGTCGGGTAATTGACGAACTGGAACATGTCGTCGGGCAGCCCGAGATCCTTCATCACCGCGTGCCGGATGCGGCGCACCGGCGTCAGCGCCAGCAGGGCCTTGCGCATGTGGCGCGGAATGAAGCCGAACAGCGCGGCATTGATGCGCATCGTCATTTCCGGCGCATGCGCGGCCCGGGCAAAGGTGTTGAGTAGGTCGCCGACGCGCATCGGCAGCGGGTCGACCAGATGGAAGCACTTGCCGTCCTCGCCCTTGAGGTGCGCGATATGGTCGACGGCATTGACGACGAAATCCACCGGCACGACGTTGATGCGCCCGCCCTCGATGCCGACGGTCGGCATCCACGCCGGCAGCATCTTGCGCATCTTCTGGATCAGCTTGAAGAAGTAATAGGGACCGTCGATCTTGTCCATCTCGCCGCTGCGCGAATCGCCGACGACGATGGCCGGCCGGTAGATGCGCCACGGGATGCTGCATTCGCGGCGAACGATGCCCTCCGAATCGTGCTTGGTCCGGAAATACGGATGCTCCAGCCCTTCCGCCTCGTCGAACATGTCCTCGCGGAACAGGCCTTCGAACAGGCCGGCCGAGGCGATCGAGCTGAACAGGTGAAAATGCTTGGCGCCGATGGCTTCGGCGAAGCGGACGGTATTGCGCGTGCCGTCGACATTGACGCGCAACTGGCTGTCGGCATCGGCTGACAGGTCGTAGATCGCGGCCAGATGGAAAAAGTGCGTGGTCTTTTTGCCCAGTTTCTTGCGCTCGGCCGCCGACACGCCGAGCAGGTCTTCGGTCAGGTCGCCGAACACCGGCTTCACCCGGGCATCGTCGCAACCCCAGAAATCGTAGAGTTCGTCCAGCCGCTCGCGCTCGCTTTCGCGGGCCAGGAAAAAGATCGTGCTGCCGTCACGCTCGAGCAGTCTGGCGACCAGACGCCGGCCGATGAAACCGCTTGCCCCGGTGATGAAATACTGCATTTTCGCCTCCCCTTTTTTACCTTGTCATGCTCCTCATTCTAGAGGACATCCACTAGAAAATTAGTGTGCCTCCTCTAATCGCCTGGCCTAAACTGGCTGCATGGACGAAGCGTGCTTCGTCACCGGATACCACCTCACGAGGAGCACATCATGGTCAAGAAATTCAAAGCCTTATCCGAGAATCAACTGGCTCAAACCGTCAAGGATTCCGCGCACCAGATCTGGCTGGCCGGCTTGGGTGCTTTTGCCAAGGCCCAGGAAGAAGGCAACAAGGTTTTCGATGCCCTGGTCAAGGAAGGCGAGACCATCCAGAAGAAAACCCGCCAGGCCGCGGACGAGAAGATCGCTGTCGTCACCGGCAAGGCCGTCGGCACCTGGGACCGCCTGGAACAGGTGTTCGAGGACCGCGTCGCCAAGGCGCTGGGCAGCCTGGGCGTGCCCACCAAGAAGGACATCGACAAGCTGTCCAAGCGGGTTGCCGAACTGACTGCCGTTGTCCAGAAACTGACCGAGGCGCAGGAAGCCGCCGAAAAGGCCGCCGCCAAGCCGGCAGCAAAGCCGGCGCCCCGGGCAGCAGCCAAACCGGCCGCCAAACCTGTCGCCAGCAAAGCAGCCGCTCCCAAGGCGGCGCCGGCCAAGAAGCCGGCCAAGCCCAAAAGCGCCGCGGCCCCCGTCGCTGCTGATGCCGTTGCTGGTCCGGCAACTGCTTCCTGAGTAGGCAAGCGCGCGGCGGCCCAGCCGCCGCCTGAATAAACGAGATGCCCGGCCACGACCGGGCATCCGCCACCCGGAGGAAAACGATTGTCGAGCATAGGCATCGCCCTGGCCGGCGGAGGTCCGCTTGGCGGCATCTACGAAGTCGGCGCCTGTACCGCGCTGGAAGAGGCCATCGACGGCCTGAGCATGACGCAGGCCGACTGTTTCGTCGGCGTCAGTTCCGGCAGCTTCATCGCCGCCGCGCTCGCCAACGGCATTTCCCCCGAGAAGCTTGCCCATATCCTGCTCGACGACGCAGCCACGATTTTCGACCCGCGGCTGCTGTTGCGCCCGGCCTTCCGCGAGTATTTCAACCGCCTCCTCAGCGTGCCGCAACTGGCCGGCACCTCCTTGGCAGCCTGGCTGCGCGATCCGCTGCATCACGGGCTTTTCGAATCCTTCCAGCAACTGTCGCACGCCATCCCCACCGGCATCTTCGACAATCACGGCATCGACCTCCTGCTCCGCCGGCTATTTACCGCGCGCGGCCGGACCAACGATTTCCGCGCACTGCGCCATCGCCTGTTCCTCGTCGCCACCGAACTCGACTCCGGCGAATCCGTCGCCTTTGGCAGCAGCGGACACGACGACATCCCGATTTCCACCGCCGTGCAGGCCAGCGCCGCCTTGCCCGGGCTGTTTCCGCCCGTCGAGATCAACGGCCGGCACTACGTCGATGGCGCCCTGATCAAGACCCTGCACGCCTCGGTCGCCCTGCGCGCCGGCACCGAACTGCTCTTCTGCATCAATCCGCTCGTCCCCTTCGATGCCGAGCTGGCGGCCCGCCGCAGCGCCGAGCACCCGCGCCATCTCAACGACGGCGGCTTGCCGGTCGTCCTTTCCCAGACCTTCCGCGCCATCATCCATTCGCGCATGCGCGTCGGCATGGACCGCTACCGCCACCAGTTCCCCGATGCCGACGTGCTGCTCTTCGAACCGACCCAGGACGACGGCGAGATGTTCTTCACCAACGTCTTCAGCTATCGCGACCGGCGCCGCCTGTGCGAGCACGCCTACCAGCGCACCCGGCAGGACCTGTACCGGCGCCGCCACGAACTGATGCCGGTGCTGCGCCGCCACGGGCTGAACCTCGACCTCGCCGTCCTCAAGGATCACCGGCGCAGCCTGCTGCGACGCCCCCGCCGCCAATCCCGGGTGGCCATCACGCACACGACCCGGGCGCTCGAGCACACCCTCGATGAACTGCAAGGCTGGCTGGCGCGCCGGGGAAGCGGCTGATGTATCCTGACCGGATATCAACTCGCACCGGGAGGGCGCGCATGGACGGCAAACCGCGCCGGCGCACGCGCGAGCGGATTCTCGAAACCGCCTTGCGCCTGTTCAACGACTTTGGCGAACCGAACGTCACGACGACGGTGATCGCCGACGAAATGGACATCAGCCCCGGCAACCTGTACTACCACTTCAACAACAAGGACGAGATCGTCAACGCGCTGTTCGCCGACTACGAACGCGAGATCGGCACCCTGCTCGGCGCCCCCGAGCAGCGCCCGCACGAGGTGGAAGACATCTGGTTCTTCCTGCACCTGCTGTTCGAGACGATCTGGAAATACCGCTTCCTGTACCGCGACATCAACGACCTGCTGACCCGCAACCGCCTGGTCGAGACACATTTCCGGCGCATCCTGGCGCAGAAGCATGAAACGGGAACCACCATCTGTCGCGGACTCGCCGCCTCCGGCCTGCTCGCCGCCACGCCCGCCCAGATCCCGGTCCTGGTCACCAACATGACGCTGGTGGCGACCTTCTGGCTGTCTTACGAACATGCCCGCAATCCGCGCGGGGCACCGGACATCGGGCACGGCATCTACCAGGTCATGTCGCTGGCCGCGCCCTACCTGCAGGGCGAAGCGCGCCGGCTGCTGGAAAAGCTGTCGACCGCCTATCTCGATACCCCGTGAACGAGGAGATCGCATGAGCACCCGCTGGCCCCCCTTCCCCCACGACGCCACGGCCTTCCGCTATGCCGGCACGGCCCTCAGGAAGAACTGGCCGCGCCTGCACCGGGGCGACTGCGAGCCCTGGCCGGCCGACGTCAAGGCACAGGACGCCTGGCGTGCCTATCACGCCGGCGATTTCGAACACGCCGTCAGCCTCGGCCGGCAAGCCGGCGGCGCCGCGCTCGCCGCGGCCGACAAGGCGGCCATGATCCATGCCAACTATCTCGAAGCGGACGCCGCCCGCAAGCTGGCCCTGCTGCAGGACGTGGCGGCCCGTTGCGAACAGCGTCAGCGCACGCAGCCCGACGATGCCAACGCCTGGTATTTTCACGCCTATGCGCTGGGCCGCTACAGCCAGGGCATCTCGATCGCCACGGCGCTGGCCCAGGGCCTGGGCGGCAGGATCAAGGCCAGCCTGGACCAGGCCCTGGCGCTGCAGCCGGCGCATGCCGACGCCCATGTTGCCCTCGGCACCTGGCATGCCGAGATCATCGACAAGGTCGGCAGCCTGGTCGGCGGACTGACCTACGGCGCCAAGAAGGAAGCCGGCGAAACCCACTTCCGCCGGGCGCTCGAACTCAATCCCGAATCCGCCATCGCCCGCACCGAATGCGCCAACGGGCTGGTCATGATGTTCGGCAAGTCGCGCCTCGGGGAGGCCGAGAAGCTCTACGCCGAAGCCGTCGCCTGCACGCCCGCCGACGCCATGGAATGCCTGGACATCGCGGCGGCCAGGGCGGAGATGGACGACTAGCGGGCGGCCCTCAAACCTGCAGCTCCGCCTCGACGGCCGACGGGTCGGCGAGGCGCGCCCAGGGCTCCATCAGCACCAGCATCAGCAGTTTTTCGAATTCGCCGGCAAAGCGGGCCACGATGTTTTCCGGATCGGGCACCAGACCCTTGTCGGTCACCAGGCCGAACTGCACCCGGTTGTCGTAGGAAAGAATCGACACCCCCATGCCGATATCGCCGGACTGGGGCACCCAGAACAGCGGCTGCTTCAGTCGCGCCCCGGCCACATGCAGCGGCTGCTGCGGCCCCGGAACATTGGTCATCACGGCCGTCGCCTTGCTCGCCAGCAGGTCGAGGATCTTCGACTGGGCGAACTTCGGGGCCATGCCGACGGCACCGAGGATGGACAGCGTCAGCGGGGCCTGCAGCGAATCCTTCAGCGCCAGCATCCGGTCGCGCGTGGCATACAGCCGGGCGAGCGGGTTTTCGACGCCGACCGGCAGTTCAAGGGCGACCAGGCCGAAGCGGTTGCCGAGCCGCCCCTCGTCTTCCGGCCGGCGCAGATTGACCGGCACCAGGGCGCGGATCTCGACATCCTCCACCGCATCGCCCTTGTCGGCCAGATAGGAACGCAAGGCGCCGGCCGCCGACGACAACAGCATGTCGTTGACCGAACAGCCCAGCACCCGCCCGACCGCCTTGACCTCGGGCAGCGAGATCGGTTCCGACCAGGCGACCCGCTTGCCGATGCCGGGCTTGCCCTTGAAACGGGTCGGCGTATCGTCGGCCATCAGCGCCAGCTTGCCGATCTCGCCGGCGATGGCGCTGCCCAGCCGCGTGTATTCCAGCGCCTTGAGCGGATCGGTGACGAAGCGCACATACTTGACCCAGAGATTGGTCGACAGCCGGATGGCATCGAGCATGGCGTCGCTGGCCGGCCGCCACAGCGCCATCCAGAGCGGATCGTGCTCGTCCTCGTGGCGGACCCTTCTCCCGCTCGGCCTCCGTTGCGGAGCCGGCGCATCGTCGGCCAGCGACAGCAGCACGCCGACCAGCGCGATGCCGTCGGCAATGCTGTGGTGGATGCGGATGACCAGCGCCTGGCCGCCCATGGCCGTGTCGACCAGGTGCATTTCCCACAGCGGCCGCGACGGGTTCAGCGGGGTGCTGGCGAGATCGGCGACGAAGGCCTCCAGCTCGGCCTTGCCGGCGGCGCCGGGGAGCATGGCCCGGCGCAGGTGGTGATCGAGATGGAAATCCGGATCGTCGCGCCAGACGTAAGCGCCGCCCTGCTGGCCGACAGTCTGCCGGAAGCGCTCGAAGCCGAGCAGGCGCTGCTCGATGGCCGCGCGCAGTCGGGCCTCGTCGAGCACGCCGTCGAAGATCATCACGCCGACGATCTGCATGAGATTGGATGGCCGGTCCATCCGCAACCAGGCGGTATCGACCGCCGACATCTTTTCCACCGACATCCCCCTCTCCCCCTGCGTTCGTATCACTGCATCAGGCAGCGAACTCCCGGTCGAAATACGCATGAATCTCGCGTTCGAGCGCGCCGCGGAAGGGCTGATAGTACAGCCCCAGGTGCACCGACAAGGCGACCTCGTGCCGCGCCAGCCGCAACTCGCCGTTCACCCCCGGCCGCTCGAAAGCCAGGACATTGACTTCCCGCCAGGCGCAGTCGAGCGCGAACTCGGCCTGCAGGTCGGCGGCAACACGCTCGGCGGCCACCCTCGCCTTGCGGACGCCGAGGCTGTGCTTGCGGGTAATGACAATGTCGCTCATCGACGCAGTGTAGCCTTCGCCGGTCGAATGCGGAATGCCTCGCCCCCCGGCCGGTCCATGCTGGGCGATCGGCCGCCCCCGCCTTCTGCCCGGCCGGCATCTGCGGTAGCATTCCGGGCCGACACCCGATACCCGCCATCATGCCCCACGCCGACCCCCACCTGACCGCCCGGGACCTGCTCGACTTCATCGACGCCAGCCCCAGCCCATGGCACGCCGTCGCCACCTGCGAAGCCCGCCTGCTTGCGGCCGGCTACCAGGCGCTCGACGAAACCATCCGCTGGTCCCTGCAAGCCGGCGGCCGCTACTTCGTCACCCGCGGTGGCTCCTCGATCATCGCCTTCGTCATCGGCAGCGCACCGCTGGCCGAACGCGGCCTGACCCTGATCGGCGCCCACACCGACTCGCCCGGCCTGCGCCTCAAGCCGAAACCGGCCGAAAAGGCCGGCGGCATGATCCGCCTCGGGGTCGAAGTCTACGGCGGCCCCATCCTGGCCACCTTCGCCGACCGCGACCTGGCGCTGGCCGGCCGCGTCACGGTCCGCACCGGCAGCGGCATCGAGAGCCGCCTGCTGCGCTTCGACGAACCCCTGCTGCGCCTGCCCAATCTCGCCATCCACATGAACCGCGAGGTCAATGAAGCCGGCCTCAAGTTCAACAAGCAGACCGAACTGCCGCTGCTCCTGGGCGTCGCCGGCGACGCCGGCGCCGAACAGCGTTTCCGCGCGCCGATCGCGGCGGCGCTGGACGTCGCGCCGGACGACCTGCTGACCTGGGAACTGGCCGCCTACGACACGCAGAAAGGCACTCTCTGGGGTGCGGACCGCGAATTCATCGCCGACAGCCAGCTCGACAACCTCGCCTCCTGCCATGCCGCACTGTCGGCACTGCTGGCCGCCCGCGAACCGGCGCAAACCTGCCTGGTCGCCTTTTTCGATCACGAGGAAGTCGGCAGCGAAAGCGCGACGGGCGCCGGCGGCAGCTTCCTCGCCGACGTGCTCGGCCGCCTTGCCGGCGCTTTCGGCCTCGACGACGAAGACCGGCGGCGCATGCTGGCCGGCAGCTTTTTCATCAGCGCCGACATGGCGCATGGCTGGCACCCGAACTTCCCGGCCGCCTACGAGCCCTGCCACCATGCACTGGTCAATGCCGGCCCGGTGATCAAGAGCAATGCCAACCAGCGCTACAGCACGACGGCCGAGACCGCCGCCCGCTTCATGGCCCTCTGCCAACGCGCCGGCGTACCCTGCCAGCAATACGCGCACCGTACCGACCTCGGCTGCGGCAGCACCATCGGCCCCATCCTCGCCGCCCAGTTGGGCATCCCCAGCGTCGATGTCGGCTCGCCGATGTGGGCCATGCACAGCATCCGCGAAAGCGCCGGCGTGCTCGACCACGGCTACATGATCGCCGCGATGACCCAAGCCTTCGCTGAATGACATGAACGAACTGATCCTTTTCGCCGCCGGCTCGGCCGTCATCGTCTGGTGGTCGCGCAAGCCCTTGAGCAAGCCGGGCAGCCACGGTTTCTACCGTTTCTTCGCTTGGGAAGCCATCCTCGGCCTGCTCGTCATGAACCGCACGGTCTGGGGTTCCGCTCCCTATTCGCCGCATCAGCTGGCGTCGTGGCTATTGCTGCTGAGCAGCATCGCCCTGGTCGTCATTGGCGTCGCCACCCTGCAGCGCGACGGCGCCCCCGATACCCGGCGCGACGACGGCTCGTTCTACGAATTCGAGAAAACGACGCAACTCGTTTCCCACGGCATCTTTGCCTACATTCGCCACCCGATGTACTCGTCCCTGCTGGCGCTGGCCTGGGGCGCCTATTTCCAGGACCCGAGCCTGCCCGGCACCGCGGTCGCCCTGACCGCGAGCATCGCGCTGTGGCTGACCGCCACGACCGACGAAAAGGAATGCCTGGCCTACTTCGGCCAGGCGTATGCCGACTACATGCAGCGCACCAAGCGCTTCATTCCCTTCCTACTCTGAGACGTTTTTCGTACCCATCAGCTCGTTGCAGGTCGCCCGCCCGAAGGCCTCGGCCTTTTTCGGGCTGGAAATCTGCGGCTCTTCGTAGATCCGCCGGATGATCGCGTTGGTGATGCGCGGGCCGTCGCTGCCATCCTCGTCGAACAGTTTCATCGGGCGGCCGCGGTCGCGGTTGTAGAAGGCCTGCAGGGCATGGTCGCGCACCCGTTCGCAGAAACGTATTTTCTGGGCGTCGGGCATGCTGTCGTCGACCGGCGCCGGATGCCCGTGGGCCATGGCGCCGCCCGACAGCAGCAGGCCGAGAAGAAGCGACGGGAGATGTTTCATTTTCCGGCATCCTGAATCGAGGTGAGATAGGCCAGGATATCCTGGATGTCCTGCGCCTTGAGCGCGTTGAGCACGCCGACAGTGCCGTCCTCGTCGTGCGGCCGGTCGCCCTTCAGATAGAGGTCGACCTGGCGTTGCAGGTAGTTGGTGTATTGCCCGACGAGCATCGGGAACATGCCGCGCCCCTTGCCGGTCTTGCCGTGGCAGGCGGCGCACTGCTTCTGGTAGATCTTCTCGCCGTTGGCCAGGTCGCCCTCGGCGCGCGGGATGATCATCACCTTGTCGGCCATCAGCAGCTTGGTCAGCGCATCCTCGTTGCCGGTATAGGTCGGCATCTTGGTATCCAGCTCGATGGCGCTCAGGTAGGCGGCGATTTCCTTGATGTCCTCATCCGACAGCTCGCGCTCCTGGGTGTAGGGGAACATCGGGATATTGACCCGCGTCCTCGCCCGGAAGCTCTTCAACTGGCTCTCGAGGTACTTGACCTGCTGCCCGGCGATGCGCGGGTACTCGCCCTTCTTCCCGCCCTGCCCGTTATCGCTGTGGCAGGCGGCGCAGGTGCCGTTGATCTCCTTGCCTTTCTCGCCGCCTCTCTCGAGTTCGACGGCAAAGCTTCCGCTGCTGCAGAGCAAGGCGGCGGCCAGTGCGGCAAGACGCAGGTTTTTCTTCATGTAGGCACTCCAAGGTTCGCTGCGGCGAATTGTCGCATCAAGTCGTCATCCGTAAATTGACACAAATCACGCATAATTCGCCCCATGGCAATCAGCGCATGCACAACGGAAAGCACCGACCATCTGGCCAATCTCCGCCGCCTGGTGCTGGGTCGCTGGGTTGTCCTGGCCATCCTGATCCAGCTCGTCCTGATGGCCCCCGGCCTGCTCGACATTCCGGTTCCGCAACTGCCGCTGCTCGGCACCCTCGCCCTGATCGGACTGTTCAACGCCTTCGCCCAATGGCGCGTGGCGCGCAGCGAGCAGGCCAGCACCGGCGAATTGTTCAGCCAGCTGCTGTTCGACATCGGCGCGCTTTCGGCCATCGTGTTCTTCAGCGGCGGCGCCGCCAACCCGCTGGTCTCCCTGCTCCTGCCGCCGGTCGCCATCGCCGCGCTGACCCTGCCGGCGCGCTGCGTGCTCGCCATCAGCGCCACGGCCATCGTCGCCTACTCGCTGCTGATGGTTTTCTTCATACCCCTGCCGATGACCGATGCAACGCGTGCGACCCGCCTGCACCTGATCGGCATGTGGCTGATATTCGTCATCTCGGCGGCCATGATTGCCTGGATCATCGTGCGCATGACCCGGCTGATCCGCGAACGCGACGCCGAACTGGCGGCGACGCGCGAACAGGCGCTGCGCGACGAGCGCGTGATGGCGATGGGCACTCTCGCCGCCGGCGCCGCGCATGAACTGGGCACGCCGCTCGGCACCATGTCCCTGCTCGCCGGGGAACTGGCCAACGACCCGAACCTGCCCGCGGCCATTCACGACGACATCGCCCTGCTCCGCCAGCAGATCGGCGTCTGCAAGCAGATCATCACCGGCCTGTCGCGACGCGCCGGCGCCGAACGCCTGGAAAACGCCGAACGGCTCCCGGCCGACCGCTGGCTGGAAAGCCTGCGCCAGCATTGGCATGCGGCTCGTCCGCAGGCCAACAGCCGGCTGATCCTGGACAGCGACGGCCCGGCCCCGAGCCTGGTCGCCGACCCGCGCCTGGAGCAGGCGCTGCTCAACCTGCTGAACAATGCCGCCAACGCCACCCACCACCCCCTGGAGATTCGCCTGGGATGGAGCGTCGACGAAATCTGCTTCGAAATCCGCGACCGCGGCCCCGGATTCCCGCCCGACGTGCTGGCCCATGGCGGGCAGTCCGATTTTCCGGTTCACGAACGCGGCAGCGGGGTCGGCCTGATGCTGACCAAAACGGCCATCGAACAACTCGGCGGCCGGCTTTCCCTGATCAATCGCGACGAGGGCGGCGCCCTCGCCCGTATCGAACTGCCAAGAGTGAAACCATGAGCGAACCGATGCTGGTCATCGACGATGACCCGAGCTTCAACACCATTCTCGTCCGCACCCTGGAACGCCGTGGCTACAAGGCCTGCGGCGCCCGGGACGTCCAGTCGGCGCTGGACAGGGCCCGCGAACTCAAGCCCGGCAACGTCATCCTCGATCTCAACCTCGACGGCCACTCCGGGCTGGCGCTGATCCCCAAGCTGCTGGAGATCCGGGCGGACTGCCGCATCGTGGTGCTGACCGGCTACGCCAGCATTGCCACGGCCGTCGATGCGGTGAAGCTGGGCGCCATCCAGTACCTCGCCAAACCGGTCGAGATCGAGGCCATCCTGTCGGCCTTCGACGATGACGGCGACCCCGACTTCGACCTCCCGATATCCGATGAGCCGCTCTCCGTCGACCGCCTGGAATGGGAACACATCCAGCGGGTACTCAACGAAAACGACGGCAACATCTCGGCGACGGCACGGGCGCTGAAGATGCATCGGCGCACCCTGCAGCGCAAGCTGTCGAAACGGCCCGTCAAGAACTGAGCCGCCGCGACGGCACGCCGCCTAGAGCAGCAAAAACGCGAGGGCGGCGACCACCGTCGGCGGCAGTGCCGCCAGGAAAAGCCCGAGCGGGCTGACCGACTCGTCGGCAAAGCTGGATTTCAGGATCGCGATGCCCGCAGGGTTGGGCGCATTGGCGATGATGGTCAGGCCGCCGCCGGTCACGGCGCCGGCCACGATCGCGTACTGGAAGGCTGGCGTCACCCCCTCGACCAGCGAAGCCAGGTAGGTCAGCGCGGCATTGTCGGTGATCGCCGTCAATCCGGTGGCCAGGAAAAACAGGAGCGTCGGCTCGACGCCGAGCAGGGTCTTCTGCAGCCACCACTGCTGCAGGCCGCCGAGAACGATCAGGCCGGCCAGGAAAAACGCCACCAGCAAGCCTTCGCGCAGGATCAGGCGGTCCTGGTAGCGCTCATAGGCTTCCGTGTAGCCGAGGAAGAGCAGGAATATCCCCATGAAGATGGACGGATGATGGGCAAAAAGCACCACCGCGACGAGAAACACCAAATGGATCATGGCGACCGAAAGCGGCACGCCCAACTTGTCGGCGGCCTTGCCCTGCCCCGCCGTTCCCGCCAATTCGCCACGGAAAAGGACGGTCAGCAGCGAAGCGTTCAGCAGCACGGCCAGCGCGGCCTTCCAGCCGAAAGTCGTGAACATGAAGGCCGTATCCCAGCTCCAAGTGGCGGCCACCATCAATACCGGGGGAGCGCCAAAGCTGGTCAGCGTGCCGCCGATCGACACATTCACGAACAGGACGCCGAGCGTTGCGTACTTGAGGCGCGAGCTGATGTCTTGCGAAAAGTAGCGGTCGCGCAACATGAGCGCCGCCAGGGTCATCGCGGCGGGTTCGGTAATGAAGGAGCCGAGCAAGGGAATCAGCGTCAGGCACAGGAAGAAGATCGCCACTTCGCGCGCCATCGGCAGCATGCCCGCCACGCCGCGCACGGCGGCACCGCAAAACTCCAGGATCGGCCGGCTGGCGGCAATGACCATGATCACGAAGACGAACAGCGGCTCCGTGAAATTCCGGCTTTCCATGTAATCGATGGCATCGGTCTTGCCCGTCAGGGCAAACAGCACGGCAAGCAGCACGAAAGCCCAGAAACCGAAGACCACCTCGACCTCGGCGAGCAGGTGCCACAAGCCCGCATGCCGTGGCTGCACGTGCGCGAGATGGGCGAACAGTTTGGTCGAGAAGGTATGTAGCACCGCCAGGGCGAAAATGGCGGCGGCAAAGATTTCGGGCAGGCTGATGGTGGAATCGATCATCGTCAGACAGGCTAGTGGGGAGCACTCAAGGGTAGCACAACACCCTTTTCGGGCCATTCAGGGGAAACACCAAGTCCCGTGCGCTCCGTCGATGGCCTTCCCGATTCCCGACGACAGGGCGCGGTGCGGCCCGGAAAGCAATCAGGCGCCCGGATGGGCGCCTGAGGGGTGCCGGACGGCGGTCCGGCAAACGGCGGGGAAGGGCTATCCGCTCAGTGCTTGTGCTCCGGCATCGGGGCGCCAGCCGCCATCGGGCGAACCACCTTGGCGTCGACCTTCTTCGTGCTGCCATCCTCGAAGGTGAAGGTAATCGGGACGATATCCCCCTCCTTCATGGCGGCCTTGAGGTCGATCAGCATCACGTGCATGCCGCCGGGCTTGAGCACGGCCTCGCCCTTGGCCTTGATCTCGACGCTGGGCACCGGGCGCATTTTCATGACCCCCCCCTCGTTCAGGTGAGTGTGCAGTTCGGTCACCTTAGAGGCCGTGTTTTCGGCCTTGACGACCTTGACGTCCTTGTCGCCGTTGTTCTTGATCACCATGAACGCCCCCGTCGCGGGCGCGTTGGGCGGAGCGAGTCGAACGTAGGGGTCCTGGACCACGACCTGGTCGGCGGAACCGGCAAACACCCCGGCGGAAAAAAGCAGGCTGGCAGCAAACAGGGAAACGCGCTTCATTGACTTGCACTCCTTCACGGTTGATTCAAATATTTTCGGACGGCCACGACGACCTGGTCCGGCGGCGTGGCATGGGCGATCTTGCCGACCACCGCGCCGCCAGGCCCGACGATGAAGGTATCGGACGAATGGTCGACCACGTAGCCGCCCCCCGCCGTGTCGACCTTCTGCTCCGCGTAGAACACGCCATAGCGCTTCGCAACCTCGGCGACAACCTCGGCATTGCCGGTCACGCCGACGATGGACGGATGGAAGAACTCGGCGTACTCCTTCAGTCGCGCCGGCGTGTCGCGCTTCGGGTCCACCGAAATGAAGATCATCGCGACCCTGGCCTGCTCTTCCGGCGTCAATTGCTTGAGGCCCTCGGCGGTCGCCGCCAATGACGTCGGGCAAACGTCCGGGCAATAGGTATAGCCGAAATACAGGAGCACCAGCTTGCCCTTGTAGTCGCTCAGCGAAACGGGGCCGGCCACCGACTGCAGGGTGAAATTGCCGCCCGCCACAAGCGGGGCGCGCGGAATCGGCCGCTCGGGCATTTCCGGCTTCCAGAACAGCGCCAATCCGGCAATGGCAATGGCCAGCACGATCGCCGCCAGGCCCAGCAAACGTTCGCCCATCACTCCTGCCCTCCGGTGGCAAAGCGGTAAGGAACGGCGATGCGCTGGTTGCCCGTCTCGACCAGCACGGTCGCCTGCCAGTCCATATGCCCGGAAATGCAGACCGGCAAGGTCGTCTCGCCGGCGAAACGCCCTTCGCCGCGCAAGGCCAGCTCCGGACGGTTGTAACCCATGTTCATGTCAACTCCGACGAAATCGACCTCGACGCGCTCCGCCGCGAAGCCGCTGGTTGTCACTTCGATCCCGAACGGCTTGACCAGCGGAATGGCGCGCGCGCCCAGCGAAAGCTCGATCCTGCCCCCCGACGGCAGGGTCACCGGACAGGTCGCCTTTTGCAAATTGCAGGCAGGATCGGAAAACACGGTGACATCGGCTTTCGGCAGCAGCATCGGCGACAGCTTGTAGCCGGCAACCACGACCAGGGCGATCAACTCCATGCCGATCACATCCATCAGTATTTTTTTATTCACAAAGTCGCGCAACCGGACAAAAGCGTTGAGGAGCGTGCATTTTCGCCGATACAAGCAACTTGAATTTAACAAAGATCAATTCTTTCACATACGCCCGGGAATAGAGTGTGCGGCATATTGTCGCAGTGACATTTTGTCACATGCGGTAATGGGGGAATTGGAAGTTCTCACTTCTTGTCTGGGAGTAATGAAAATGAGTAAATTTGCAGTGAAAACAACTGCGTTGCTGCTCGCAGCCGGTTTTGCCGCCACCGCGTGGTCCGCAGAATCGCTGCAGGACGTGATGAAGCGTCGTAACCTGAGCCAGCAGGACCTGCTGGCCGCGGCCAAGACCTATGTCCCGACCGGCAAGCGCGATGAATTCGTCGTCTTCAGCTCGGGCGGCCAGTCCGGCCAGGTCATCGTGTATGGCATTCCGTCCATGCGCATCCTGAAGTACCTCGCGGTCTTCACCCCGGAACCGTGGCAGGGCTACGGCTTCGATGAAAACTCCAAGGCCGTGCTGCGCCAGGGCAACATCGACGGCAAGGAAATCAACTGGGGCGATACGCACCACCCGGCCATTTCCGAAACCCAGGGCAAGTACGACGGTCAGTTCCTGTTCATCAACGACAAGGCCAACCCGCGCCTCGCCGTGATCGACCTGCGCGACTTCGAAACCAAGCAGATCGTGGTCAACCCGATCTACAAGTCGGAACACGGCGGCGCCTTCGTCACGCCGAACACCGAGTACGTCATCGAAGCCGCCCAGTACGCCGCTCCGCTGGAAAACAAGAAGTTCTATCCGCTCGAAGAATTCAACGAGAAGTACCGTGGCGGCGTGACCTACTGGAAGTTCGACCGCAAGGAAGGCCGCATCAACCCGAAGGAATCCTTCTCCCTCGAACTGCCGCCGTACTCGCAGGACTTGTCCGACGCCGGCAAGGGGCCGTCCGACGGCTGGTCCTTCACCAACTCCTTCTGCTCCGAGCGTTACGTCGGCGGTATCGAAAAGGGCCGTCCGCCGTATGAAGCCGGCTGCTCCGCCAAGGACACCGACTACCTGCACGTGATCAACTGGAAGAAGGCCGCCGAACTGGTCGCCGCCGGCAAGGCGAAGACCATCAACGGCCACAAGGTCCTGCCGATGGATGTCTCCGTCAAGGAAGGCGTCCTCTTCCTGATCCCCGAGCCGAAGTCGCCGCACGGCGTCGACGTCAGCCCGGACGGCAAGCTGCTGGTCGTTTCCGGCAAGCTGGACACCCACGTCTCCGTCTACTCCTTCGAGAAGATCCAGGCCGCCATCAAGGCCGGCAAGTTCGAATCCAAGGATCCGTACGGCATCCCGGTTATCGGCATGAAGGACGCGCTGCACACGCAAGTCCAGCTCGGCCTCGGCCCCCTGCACACCCAGTACGATTCCAAGTCCTGCATCGCCTACACCTCGCTGTACGTCGATTCGCAAGTCGCCAAGTGGAACTACTGCGAAGGCAAGGTGCTCGACAAGATCTCGGTGCACTACAACATCGGCCACCTGATGGCCATGGAAGGCGACTCCGCCGATCCGAAGGGCCGTTACCTGGTCGCGCTGAACAAGCTGGCCATCGACCGCTTCGTGCCGGTCGGCCCGCTGCACCCGCAGAACCACCAGCTGATCGACATCTCGAACGACAAGATGCAACTGTTGTACGACATGCCGCTGCCGCTGGGCGAGCCGCACTACGCCGTCGCCATCGACGCCACCAAGCTGAAGCCGGGCGTCCGCTACAAGGTCGGTACCGACTCCCGCACGGACAAGCCGCACCCGGGTGCCGTCCGCGCCGGCGAGGAAGTCACCACCAAGAAGGGCAACAAGATCGAGGTCAAGGGTACGCTGATCCGCTCGCACATCACGCCGGAAACCATCGAGGCTGAAGTGGGCGACGAAATCACCATCCACCTGACCAACCTCGAACGTGCCCAGGACGAAACCCACGGCTTCACCGTGTCGACCTACAACGTCCATGCTTCCGTGGAACCGGGCAAGACGGTCACCGTCAAGTTCAAGGCCGACAAGGAAGGCGTCTATCCGTACTACTGCACGGAATTCTGCTCCGCGCTGCACCTCGAAATGCAAGGCTACCTGCTCGTCAAGCCGAAGGGCTGGAAGCCGACCAAGACCGAGATGGCCAAGCAGAACTACACCGAAGCCGACTACAAGGCGACCGTCAAGAAGGTTGCTGACACCCAGGCCGTCATCGATTCCGTGGTGGGTTACATCACCAGCGTGAACTTCAAGGACTTCCCGGATGTCGTGGCCATGGTCGACGATGCAACCGACCAGCTCGGCAAGATGAAGGATGCCAAGGCCAAGCACGAAGCCGCAGCCGCCAAGAAGGATTGGGAACAAGCCAACCTGTGGGCTGAGCAAGTGTGGCAGTACCAGGTCAAGGCAGCCGACCTCGGCCTCCGCGCCAAGACCTACCTTGAGCAGAACGGCGCCAAGAAGGTCAAGTAAGCCAAAAGTTGATCTGACTTAAGGCAATTATCGGGGAGCGGAGTCAATCTGCTCCCCGTTTCACTTTCAGGAGGGAATAACCATGAAATTTGTAATGACTCTGATCGCCGCCGCGGTCGTCGCCGCACCCGCCTTCGCCGCACCGGATGGCGCCACCCTGTACCAGGAAAAGACCTGCTGGTCCTGCCACGGCAAGGATGGCAAGAAGACCCTGACCCCCGCTTTCCCGAAGATCGCCGGGCAGAATGCAGCCTATGCCGAACAGCAGATGAAGGACATCAAGAGCGGCGTTCGCGCCAACGGCCAGGCGGCCGCCATGAAAGGCGTCATGGAGCTGGTCAACGACGAGGAAATCAAGGCCCTCGCCGACTACCTGTCGAAGCTGAAATAAGCCGAAAGCCCGGAATGACGGGCTTATGACTCACATCAAGGATTGCTGATATAGCGCATCGGATAATGCGCCTATCACGCCAAGTGACTTAGCCATAAAAGGATATCTGACATGAAAGCATCACTTCTGATGGTTGCCCTGCTCAGCGCAGGCGTCGCATTTGCCGGCCCCCCCGCTCCGCACCAACAGGGCATCGAAGGCAAGGATTACAAGTGGAACGCCCAGGGCGGCGAAAAGTCCGAAGCCCTGAGCAAGAAGGGCGACAAGAAAGCCGGCGCCGAAGGCTACGAAGTCTGCGGCGCCTGCCACCTGCCCTCCGGCGCCGGTCGTCCGGACGGCACCTTCCCGCAGCTCGCCGGCCAGCACACCACCGTGCTGATCAAGCAGATGGCCGACATCCGCGCCGGTCTGCGCGACAACCCGACGATGTACCCGTTTGCCGCCACGCTGACCGACGCGCAGGAACTCGCCGACGTTTCCGCCTACATCGAAAGCCTGTGCATTCCGATCGAGCACGGCAAGTACGAAGGTGCCGATGCCGCCATCAAGGTTGCCCAGGGCAAGGAACTGTATGAAAAGCAGTGTCTGGAATGCCACGGCAAGAACGGCGAAGGCGAGAAGGAAAAGTTCTACCCGGTGATCGCCGGCCAGCACTACAAGTACCTGCTGCGCCAGATGACCGAAATCCGCGACGGTCACCGCCGCAACGCCAACCCGGACATGGTCAAGGTCATCAAGCCCTACACCAATGACCAGCTGATTGCCATCTCGGCCTACCAGTCCAGCCTGGTGATGCCGGGCAACATGTGCAAGCCGAAGGCCGGCGCTGCCAAGAAGAAGTAAACTGCATCACTGCAGGATCGCGGCTGCCCTCGCGGCAGCCGCAACCCCGGTCACCAACCGGGTTTGCAACGAACAGAGAACAGCGACATGGAAAAACAAAACAAAATCGTCGGTGGGCTGACCCTGATCTCTCTGATCTGCCTGGTCGCCGCCTATTTCGCCCCAATCTGGTGGGTCTCCCTGACCGCCCCGAACTACCCGAAAGATGCCTTCCCGGACGGCATCCGCATCCATTTCCATTTTGATGGCGTCTATAACGGCTGCAAGGCGGCCGGCAAGGGAACGCGCATGGCCAACGAGATCATCCAGAAGGATCTCGCTCATGACGACGAGCGCTACAACCCCATCCTCGACGCGCAGAAAAACGTCGACAAGGGTGCCGAGGGCCTCGACTGCGTTCATGAAATGAACACCATCAACCACTATGTCGGGATGTTCCCGATCGCCACCGGCGCACCGGTCGAGAAGCCGCTGGCCAAGTTCTTCTTCGGTTTCTTCGCGGTGATGATGCTGGCTTTCGCGCTGCCCCGGAAAAAGGCGCGCGTCGCGACGCTGGCAGTGGGTTTCACAGCCGTTGCGGCCTGGATGCTGGTCGACCAGTTCGTGTTGGGCCATCTGGCCGCCCACGTCGAACATTACACCCGTGAAGCCGGCACCTTCTTCAAGGAGCCGGACAAAATCAAGGTGTGGGGCGACAACGTCACCCTGTACTCCAAGATCGCCATAGTCGGCCTGATCGCCGTCATGGGGATTGTCGTTGCCGCCACCGCAACGGTTCGCTCCTTCCAGCTGCTGCTGGCCCTGGTGCCGGCCCTGCTCCCAGCTTTCTTCGTCATCACCTACGCCGGCTGGCTGTGGTTCTTCGGCCACAACCTGCACCCGTGGGGCGCCTTCACGGTCAAGCCCTTCATGCCCACCGTCTTCGGCGAAGGCAAGGTCGCGCAGTTCTCGACCTTCTCCTACCCGTACTGGGGCTACGGCCTGCTGCTGATCATCTTCGTCTGCATGATGCTGGCGCTGCTGATCCGCCGCAAGCAACTGCGCGAAGGCACCGCCGAGTAAGTCACGTGGCCGCCCTGAACCATCTGGCCAGGCTGAGCCTGGCCGCCGCCCTCCTCCTGGTCTTCACCCACAGCATCTCGGAAACCCAATCGGAGCCGCCGGCCGGCATGGGTGCGCGCGCCGACGTCGACCGTCCGAAACCGACCTTCATGCTGCACGAGCGCGACAAGCGCGTGCATGGCCTGAAGCCCTTCCAGGACCTTGTCGACAAGGCCGCCCCGGGCTCCGTCATCAAGCCGCCCCCCGGCACCTATGCCGGTCCGGTGATCATCAACAAGCCGCTGACCATCGAGGGCGGCGGCCAGGTCACCATCGACGCCGGCGACCGCGGAACCGTCATGATGATCAATGCCGGCAACACGACCATCCGCGGCGTGCGCCTGACTGGCTCCGGCGACTCGCACGACACCGACGACTCCTGCCTCGACGTGCGCGGCAACGACAACGTGATCGAGAACGTCGTCGCCGACAATTGCCTGTTCGGCATCGACCTCAAGCAGGTCAATCGCAGCACCATCAAGAACAATCGCATCAGCTCCAAGGATCGCGAGCTGGGCGTGCGCGGCGACGGCCTGCGCCTGTGGTACAGCAGCGACAACCTGGTCGAAGGCAACCAGGTCATCGACTCGCGCGACATGGTGGCCTGGTATTCGCACCGCAACACCTACCGCGACAATATCGGCAAGCGCAGCCGCTACTCCATCCACTTCATGTTCGCCAACGACAACGTCGTCGAAGGCAACAAGTTCTACGACAACGCGGTCGGCATCTATTTCATGTATACCGAGGGCGGCGTCGTGCGCAACAACGTCATCTCGCACGCCACCGGCGCCGCCGGCATGGGCATCGGTTTCAAGGAAGCATCCGGCACCGTCATCGAGAACAACGAGATCATCTACTGCGCCATCGGCATCGGCTCCGACCTGTCGCCGTTCCAGCCCGACTCGACCATCGAGATCCGCCATAACCGCTTCGCCTTCAACGGCATCGGCATCCAGTTCAACAGCGAAACCGGCGGCAACCGCCTGATCGACAACGTCTTCGAAGGCAACCTGACCCAGGTGACCTACGGCGGCCGCGGCAACGAAGGCGGCAAGAACTTCTGGGAAGGCAACTTCTGGGACGACTACCAGGGCTTCGACCGCAACGGCGACGGCTACGGCGACAACCCGCACGAACTGCTCTCGTATGCCGACCAGATCTGGATGGAACTGCCGATCGCCCGCTTCTTCCGCAGTTCTCCGGTCATGGAGCTGCTCGATTTTCTGGAACGCCTCGCTCCGTTCTCGACACCGGACCTGATCCTGCGTGACGAGAAGCCTCGCTTCGTCAAACCGACCAAGGTAGCCATCTCATGAGCGCCCCCGAAGACGACGAGCGCAAGCCCGCCGCCGAAAGCAAACCCGCCGTTTCCATCGCCAGGAAGCAGACCAACCGCCGCCGCGTGCTGCGCACCATCCTGCTTACCGGCGGCGTGCTCGGCGCCGCAACCTCCGGCTTCCTGCCGCTGATCTACGCCAAGAAGCAGCGCCTGCGCCCCCCCGGCGCACTGGATGAAAAGGACTTCCTGGCCAGTTGCATCAAATGCGGCCAGTGCGTACAGGTCTGTCCGGTGCAGGCCATCAAGCTGGCCGACCTGGTCGACGGCATGGGGGTCGGCACCCCGATGATCGATGCCCGCGAGCAGGCCTGCGATTTCTCCTGCGATGCCGTGCAGTGCATTCTCGCCTGCCCGACCGGCTCGCTGACCTATCACAAGCCGGACTTCCTGCCCGTTCGCTCCGGCGCCCAGCTGTCGGCCAAGCCCATCCTGCTCGCCAAGGAAAAGGATGCCGAGCCGACGCTCAACCTCAACGAACGGATCGGCGTCGCCCGCCTGGTCCGCCCCGAGGCCTGCCTGGCCATCCAGGGCAAGGGCTTCAAGGGGCAAACGCGCGGCCCCGCCTTCAAGGGCAAGATGCGCTACATGGACGTCGACCGCTGGAAGCCGATCCAGATCGCCGACCATCCCTACGACGTGGCCGAATGCGACCTCTGCGTCCGCGAGTGCCCGATCAAGGGCGCCATCTCCATCGAAACCGTTTTTGCACCGGATGGCAGCAAGCGCAAATCGCCCGTCGTCCATGAGCCGTGCGTCGGCTGCGGCGTCTGCGAAATGGTCTGTCCGGTCGAACCCACGGCCATCAGCATCGAAGCCCGGGAGGTGTGGAAGGTATGAGCGATCTCCTCAAACGCCGTTTCCGCGAACAGATCAAGATCATGTTCGGCTGGGAACCGGTCAAGCCCGAAACGATCTCGGAACGCGCCAAGGAAGTTCACGTCCTCAAGCGCATGACCAACAAGCAGGACCTGCAGGCGGCCAAGGCCCATCAGCGCGCCCACCAGGAAACCTCGAACAAGTGGCGCAACCGGCGCTGGGCGACGCTGATCTTCGCCAACCTGCTGTTCACTCTCTCCTTCGCGCTGGATATCCAGATCCTCGAAGGCGCACTTACCGCCTCGCGCTTCGTCGGCTTCCACCTGATCGACCTGAACTCCGCGCTGCAGGTGATGCTCGCCCACAAGCACATCATCAACAACCTGCTCATCGGCACCGGAACCGTGCTGGTCCTCTGGGTGCTGCTCGGCGGTCGCACCTTCTGCTCGTGGGTCTGCCCCTACCACCTGCTGGCCGAATGGGCGGAGAAAATCCACCTCTTCCTGGCCAAGAAGAAACTGGTCACCGACCAGACCATGGACCGCCGCCTGCGCACCGTGTTCTGGATCGTCTTCGCCCTGCTCGCGCTGCTCACCGGCTATACCGTCTACGAAGCCATCTCGCCCACCGGCATCGTCTCGCGCGCCCTGATCTACGGCCCGGGACTGGCCATGCTGTGGGTCCTCGCCCTGCTCTTCTTCGAGGTCTTCTTCTCGCGCCGCGCCTGGTGTCGTTACGCCTGCCCGATCGGCCTGACCTACGGCGTGGTCGGCATCATTTCCCCGGTCCGCATCAAGTACAAGCTCGACGGCTGCTTCCACGAAGGCGACTGCCGCAAGGTCTGCCTGGTGCCGCATGTCCTCGACACGGTGATCAAGGGTCGCGCGGTCGAACCGGAAGTCCCCATCGGCCCGGACTGCACGCGCTGCGGCCTGTGCGTCGACACCTGCCCGACCGGCTCGCTGAGCTTCGAAATCAAGGGCCTGCAGAAGCTGCTGTAGGACGCTCCGCCGACAAGGCGGACAAGGCGATCAGGCGCGACTCGGCACGCGCCAGGTCGCGCCCGAGCATGCGGCGCAAGGCGTCGCCGATGCCCAGGAAGATCGACTCGGCGGTTTCCGCCGCCGTGATCGCCAGCGGCACCTGCCGCTCCCACAGCACATCGGCCAGCCAGACCAGGCGGCGCAGCGCATCGCCATCGCGTTCGCCAAAACGAGGAACGTTCCACAAGGCAAGCGCCGAGGCCGCGTCGAGCTGTCGCGCATAGTCGCCATGGCAGCGCGGACGCCGGCACAGATCGTCAAACGACGCCGTCGCGATACGCGGCGATATGTTTTCCAGATCGACCATCAACTGCACACGTGCCGCCGCCGTGTCGGGAGCCACCCAGCGCTGCCCGAGCGGCCGATGGAGGCGGCGGTAATCGACGCCTCCATCCAGTTCGATCGACTCGCACCACGCCGAAAGGTGTTCGATCAGCGGCGCGAAATGGCGTTGCCGCTCCCCTTCGGCGGCAAATCCCGCCGGCGGCGGGTTGGCGGTGACGAGCAGGCGCACGCCCCGTGTCGCCAGGTAGCCGAAGGCGCGGCGGAGAATCTGCGCGTCGGCAATGTCGTGGATGTGAAACTCGTCGAAGGCGAGCAGGCGGGCCTGCCCGACCAGCCGGTCGATGGCGGCGGCGAAATCGTGCCGCGCCGGCCCGGCGAAGGCACGGTGAAACGCATCGAGAAAGGCCAGCTGATGCCATCGACAGGCCAGGCCGGGCGGCAGCGCGGCCACGGCGGCATCGACCAGCCGCGTCTTGCCGCGACCGACACCGCCCCACAGGAATATCCCGCGCCCGCCACGTCCCGAGGCACGCTGGCCGGCATCTGCCGTCACCGCCGCCAGCAGCCGCGCCAGCTGCTGCGCGACGAGACGCTGGGCCGGGTCCGGCTCAATCCCGCCCAGCGAAAAATGGCGCAGAATCGCGCCCGGATCGTTCCGTTCGGCCATAGTCACGCCAGGTGACGATAGACGAGCAACAGGCCCGCCACGACCAGCAGGCCGTTGAGCAGCACAACCCCGCGTTGCCGCGAAATCCGCCCCTGGGCCAAACGCCCGATCCCGAAGCCGGCCCACACCGCCGGCGCGAGGACGAGCGCCGTCATCAGCAGGCCGCCGTCGATCAATCCGGACAGGAGGCATAGCACGACGCGCCAAGCGGTCGAGATGCCGATCATCACCGCCTGCGTCGCCAGGAAGCGATCCTGTTGCGGCAGGTGTCGCTGCAGGTAGCGCGCATACAGAAAGCCGCCACTGCCGAACATCCCGCCCAGCACTCCGCCGGCCAGACCGTGCCCGATCCCCGACCAGGTGCCGCCAGCCCCGCCCTGCCGCTGCGCCCGCTGCCGCAACGAGGACAGCCCGAGCAGCGCGATGAAACCGCCGAAAAGCAAGCCCGTCTCGCGCACCGGCAAGCAGCGCAACAGGCCGACCCCCAGGATTTGCCCGGCCAGCATGCAGGGCAGCAACAAACGGATTGCTGCAATGTCGATTGCAGCGCGCCCCCGCCACGCCCGCAGCGCCGAACTGCCGGCGTCGAGCAGGGCGAGCAGCGGAACGATGCGGGCCATCGGCATCACCAGCACCAGGCCCGGCGCCGCCAGGATGGCCGAACCGAAGCCGAACAAGGAAAACAACGCGTATCCGCAGATCACTGCGAGCAAGGCGACCGGCAAGGTCGCGACGATATCCGCCGGCATGCAAAAAACCTCGACTTATCAACACCCTGCCATTCTCGGCAGATTCGATGTATAAATCGAATACCATTTTTCACGACGACCCATATCGTTTTGTTATGCCTACCTTGCGCCAGATTCGCTACTTCCTCGCCATCGGCGCCCAGGGCGGCTTCACGCCGGCCGCCGCGGCGCTGCATGTCGCCCAGCCGGCGCTCAGCCGGCAGATGGCGCTCCTCGAAGACGAGCTCGGCTTTGCCCTCTTCGTCCGCGAAGCCCGCGGCGTCAGCCTGACTCCGGCCGGCCGCCAGTTTCGCGACCGGGTTGCCAACATCGAGCAGTCGCTGCAAACGGCCATCGAGGACGGCCGGCAAATGAGCCGGGGCGAAGCCGGCGTGCTGCGCCTCCTGCACTCCAGCTCGCTGCCGCTGGAACGCCTGCTGCCCTGCATCCGGCAATTTCACGACGGCACGCCGTCGGCGCGCATCGACATCGACCGCCTGTCGTCCGAACAGCAATTGGCCGAAATCGCCGAAGGCAAGGCCGATATCGGCTTCATCCGCCTGCCGGTGCTGCGCCGCACCGACGACGTCGCATTGCGGCATCTGGCGGCGGAACGCCTGGTCGCCGCGCTGCCTGCCCGGCACCCGCTGGCCGGAACATCCTCCCTGGCGCTCGCCGAGCTGGCCGAAGAGCGCTTCGTCAGCGCCGTGCATCGCGAGCGCGGCGGCCTGGCCCGATGCGTCACCGAGCTCTGCCTCAAGCGCGGCTTCGTGCCCCGCCTGGCGCCGGCGATTTCCCGCAAGACCTCGATGCTGACGCTGGTCGCCGCCGGCTTTGGCATTGCCGTCATTCCCGACGGCATGCAAAAACTGGCGTCGCCCGGCATCGCCTTCGTTCCGCTGCGCGATGACGACGCCGTGGCCGCTTCGGCCATCGTTCTCCCCGCCGCGCCCTTGCCGCTGGCCGAGGCGTTTGCGTCGCTTGCCGAAGGCCTGCTGGGGGCAGCCGCCGATGCCGCGAAGGCGCGCGATTTTTGATCGAGATTCAATGCCGATCACCATCGCCCCACCTATAATCTGGCCCCATGATCCAGTTCAATAATGTCGCCAAGACCTTTCGCAAAGCCCGGGTACTCGATGGCATCAGCCTCAACATCGGGATCGGCGAGCGGGTCGCCCTGATCGGCTCCAACGGCGCCGGCAAAACCACCCTCATCCGTTGCCTGCTCGGCGAATACACCTTCGACGGCAGCGTCAGCATCAACGGCCTGGACCCGCGCGGCAACCGCACCGCCGTGCTCGGCAAGATCGGTTTCGTTCCCCAGCTGCCGCCGCCGCTGAAAATGCCGGTCGGCCAGCTGATCGAATTCTCCGCCTCGCTGTGCGGCACCGATCCGCAACGCATCCATGCCATCGCCCGGCGCCTCGGCCTCGACCTCGATGCCATCCTGACCCGCCAGTTCGTTCGCCTTTCCGGCGGCATGAAGCAGAAACTCCTGATCTCCATCGCCCTGGGCCGGGATGCGCAGGTGCTGGTGATGGACGAACCGGCCGCCAACCTCGATCCGGAAGCCCGCAAGATCTTCTTCGACCTGCTCGCCGAGCGCCTCAACGATGCCACGATGATCATCTCCAGCCACCGTCTCGACGAGGTCTCGGCGCTGGTCAACCGCGTCATCGAAATGGACATGGGCAAGGTCGTCCTCGACGACAAGGTGGCCGACGACGTGTCGCTGACCGGCACGGTCTCCTGCCGCATCCTCCTCAAGCGCTTCGAACCGGCCTTTGCCAAGGCGCTCGACGGCTGGCGGATCGCCCCGGTGGACGAGCAGCAACTGGAGTGGCGCGGCGAGATCGCCGGCCCCGACCGCCTGCGCTTCCTGGGCATCGTTTCCCGCTACACGGCCCTGGTCGCCGATCTTTCGCTGGCCGAGTGCTGAGCATGTGCGACACGCATCGCCGTCGTTTTCTCGGCCGGATCGGCCTCGGCGGCCTGGCGCTGACGCCGCTTGCCGCGCTGCTCTCCGGCTGCAAGAAGGGCAACTGGCCGGACGACATGGCGGAGATCAAGTGGGATCGCGACACCTGCGCGCGCTGCAGCATGGTCATTTCCGACCGCCGCTTCGCCGCGCAGGTACGGGGCGGCGCCGAGCAAACCGTCTTCAAGTTCGACGACCCCGGCTGCCTTGCCTTCTGGCTCAAGGAAAAAGCGGAAAAATACCCGTGGCTGGCCGAGGCCGGCACCAGGATGTGGGTCGCCGATTTCGACAGCAAGAGCCGCGACGAGATGCGCTGGCTCGACCCGCGCCGCGCCCAGTTCGTGACCCGCAGCTCGCCGATGGGCTACAACTACGCCGCCGTGAGCATGCCGATGCCCGGCAGCCTCGATTTCACCGACATGCGCCAGCACGTGCTGGCCAAAGGCAAGTAGCTGGCAGCCATGAGGGAGTTTGAGATGTTAGCGGTCAAAATCGTCACTTGCTCCCCCCACCGACTCGATCCTAATTCCTAAATCCTCGATCCTAAAATGAAACAACTCTGGCTCACCGCCAAACTCGATATCGTCGAATCCCTGCGCGCCCGCTGGTTCCAGATCTACACCCTGGTCTTCGGCGGCATCGTCGCCCTGCTCTTCGTCTTCGGGCTGACCGAGTCGCGCGTCCTGGGGTTCATCGGCCTGTCCCGCCTGCTGGTCACCTACATCCAGCTGACCATGGCCATCCTGCCCATCTTCGTGCTGATCACCACCGTGCGCTCGGTGGCCGGCGACCGCGAGGCCGGCGTTTTCGAGTACCTGCTGTCGCTGCCGGTGTCGCTCTCCGCCTGGTTCTGGGGCAAGATCGTCGGCCGCTACATCGTCGTCTTCGCCCCGGTCTTCCTCGCCATGCTCGGCGCCGTCGTCTGGGCCACCGTCGTCGGCATCGAAGTGCCGTGGGACATGTTCGGCTATTACACCGCGCTGCTCGCCGCCATGGCCATGTGCTTCCTCGGCATCGGCATGCTGATCTCCTCGGTGGCGCGTACCACCGACATGGCGCAAGGGGCCGCCTTCATGGTCTGGCTGGTGCTGCTGCTCTTCCTCGACCTGATCCTCCTCGGCGTCATGATCCAGGGCAAGATCGCGCCGGAACTGGCCATCACCCTGGCCCTCGCCAACCCGCTGCAGGTCTTCCGCACCGCCGCGCTGGCCCTGTTCGACCCGCAACTGATCGTCCTCGGCCCGTCGGCCTACGTCATCCTCGACCTGTTCGGCGCCGCCGGCTACAAGGTCTTCGCCCTGGTTTACCCCGCCGCCCTCGGCGTGCTCAGCGCGGCAACCGGCTACTTCCTCTTCCGCCGGGGCGATCTGCCATGACCCGCCTGCTTCCGGCGCTTGCCCTCGCCGCCCTGTCCACGTTGGCCGTGGCGCAGGAAATGCCGTCGTCGGCACCGCTGTTCGCGGCCACGCTGGCCGACCTCGACGACAAGCCGGTGGCGCTGGAGCGCTACAAGGGCAAGCCGCTGGTCGTCAATTTCTGGGCCCGCTGGTGCGGCCCGTGCCGTGCCGAAATCCCCGAGCTGATCAAGTTCCGCAACGCCCACAAGGGCAAGCTCGAGGTTCTCGGCATCGGCATCGAGGACAAGGCCGAGCCGGCCAAGGAGTTCGCCAAGGCCTACGACATGGACTACCCGGTGTTCGTCGCCAAGGAACAGGGCATTCCGCTCATGCAAACCCTGGGCAACACCAAGGCCGGACTGCCCTACACCCTGTTCATCGACCGCAACGGCCAGGTCGTCAGCAAGAAGATGGGGACCATCAAGAAGCCCGATCTCGATGCCATCGAAGGCGCGCTGCTCAAGAAATGACGGCCCGCTGAGCTGAGGCTCGCCGACGCCCGTTACGACGGGCGCTACCGTCTCTCCAAGCGGCAACGATCCGATCGGCGAGACCGGCCCCCAGCCTCGCCCCGGCACGACTCCTCGCCGGACTCGAATCCGGCTCGAGCATTTGCCTGGGAATGCGGCGATTGCCGTTGCGCCTTTGCCGGCCACGCCGAGGCGATGAAGACTTTCCGTCATATGGGTATGTCAGGCTAGCGACAGCTTCTTTTCGCTACTGTGCCGCCCCATGAACACCAGACTTTCGTTTCTGCTCCTGTGCCTTGTCGGGCTTGGCAACGGAGTTCTTCATGCCGAGCCGCCGGCACTTGCGCTCCCGCTCACGGAAGTCGAGCGGCTGGTGGTCCACAACAACCGCAGCCTGCTCGCGGCCCGACGCGCCACGGCGGCGGGAGAGGCCGGCATCGACATGGCCGGCGCCCGACCGAACCCTGTCGTCTCGCTCAACACCAGCGGCATCAATGGCCGCCGCCCCGCCACCGGCGCAGGCAACATCGACACCACGCTGCGCATCGACCAGCCGATCGAGCGCGGCAACAAGCGCGACCTGCGTCTGTCGGTGGCCGATGCCCTGCTCCAGGCCAACCGCTCCGACGAGTCCGACAGCCTGCGCCAGCAAACCCTGCTCGCCCGGCAGGCCTATTTCGACCTCAAGGCCGCCGAGGAAAAATCGCGCTTGAGCAACGAATCCGCCCAACTCGCCCACCAGGTGTCGAACAAGGCCGAATTGCGCTTCAAGGCCGGCGACCTGTCGGCGGCCGACGCCGCCCGTATCCGCAGCGATGCCCTGAAGGCCGACAGCGAGGCGACCCAGGCCCGTATCGAACTACGCCGTTCCCGGCTGACGCTGGCCCAGCTGCTGGCCATGGAAAACGATGCGCCGCGCCTGGCCAGCGTCGATCCCTGGCCGGCCTTCGGCCCCTTGCCCACGGCGTCGGGCGATATCGAAACCCGCCCCGACGTGGCCGCAGCCCGCCAGCGCCTCGACGCCGCCGAACGGGGCATCGCCCTGGCGAAATCGCTGCAGGTTCGCGACATCAGCATCGGCGCCCAGGTCGAACGCGTACCCGACGATCGTCCGAGCACGACTTACGGCTTCGGGGTCAGCATCCCGCTATTCACCGGTTACGACTATCGCGGTGAAATTCGCCGGGCCCACGTCGACCGCGATGTCGCCGGCGACGAACTGGCCCGCGTGCGCGCCACCGCGGCGGCCGAGCTGGAACAGTTCGCCTACGAAGCCGAGCGCCTGGGCGAAAGAGCACGCAGCCTGTTGGAGGAAGCGCTCCCGGCGACGCGCAAGGCCCATGCTGCCATCGTCCTCGCCTTTACCCACGGTGCCGCGTCGGCGCTCGACGTGATCGATGCCCGACGCAGCCTGTTCGCCATCGAAACCGACACCACCCTCGCCCTGGCCGATGCCGCCAAGGCCCGCGCCGCCTGGGCGGCCGCACGCCATCGCCCGGAATTGCCATGAACCGAAACTCCATCCCGCTCCGCACCCGCCTCGCTTCGCCCCTGGCCCGTGGCGCGCTCATCGTTGCCGCCGCACTCGCCCTCGGCGCCGGCGGCGCCAGCCTCTGGCACATGCCCAATCCCCGCCTTGCCGCGCCGGCCGAAAAGGCGCGGGCCCCGGCCAACCGCCTGAGCCTGCCGGAAGATGCCGGCCAGCTCGCTTTCCTGAAACTGGAAACGGTTTCCCTTGCGGCCCTTCCGGCCAGCGAGCCGATGAACGCCAGGCTTTCCGTGGCCGAGGATCTGACTGCCCGCATTTTTCCGCCGCTCGCCGGCCGCGTGCTGTCACTGCAGGCCGCCATCGGCGATAGCGTCAAACCCGGCGCGCAACTCGCCGTGCTTGATGCCCCCGACTTCGGCCAGGCCATCGCCGACCTGCGCAAGGCGGAAGCCGACAGCAACCAGAAACGCAAGGCATTGAACCGGGCGGAAATCCTCTTCCAGGGCGAAGCCCTGGCCCGCCGCGACCTGGAAGCCGCCGAAGCCGACGCGCACAGCGCCAACGCCGAGGCCGAGCGCGCCCGCCTGCGCCTGGCCAACCTGGCGCCGGCCGGCAGCAAGATCGAAGGCCAGCGCCTGGTGCTACGCGCCCCGCTGGCCGGCATCGTGGTCGAGCGCCAGGCCAATCCGGGAACCGAGGTCCGCCCCGATGCCGCCAACCCCTTGTTCGTCATCTCCGACCTGCGCCGCCTGTGGCTCAACATCGACTTGCCGGAAAAAGCCGCGGCGCTGGCCAAGCCGGGCGAAACGGTCAGCTTCGCGCTCGACGCCTACCCTGGCGTCGATTTCACCGGCCAGGTCGAGCGTGTCGGCGCCAGCGTCGATCCCGCGACACGCCGTATCCCGGTGCACGCCGTGGTCGACAATGCCGACGGTCGCCTGAAGCCGGAAATGTTCGCCCGCGCCAGCCTGAGCGCGCCCGATGCCGCCAAGGTCGTTCGCCTGCCGGTCAGCGCCCTGCTCACCGGCGGCCTGTCGGCGCATGTCTTCGTGCAGGTCGGGCCGCGCGAATTCGAGCGGCGCCCGGTCACCGTCGCCCGCCAGGATGCCGAATACGCCTACCTGACCGCCGATTCGGCCCTCAAGGCCGGCGAAATCGTCGTCGTCCGCGGCGCGCTCCTGCTCGCCTCCGAACTGGCGCAGGGGGAATAAGGTGCTGCCGCGTTTTTCCACCTTCGTCATCCGCCAGCGGATGTTCATCCTGGTGATGGCTGTCGCGCTCGCCGTGATCGGCTTCCGCGCCCTGCAGGACCTGCCGGTCGAAGCCTTCCCCGACGTGCAGGACGTGCAGGTCCAGGTCGTAACCCAGTACCCCGGCCAATCGCCCGAGGAAGTCGAGCGCAACGTCAGCATCCCGGTCGAGCGCGAGATGAGCGGCGTGCCCCGCGCCACGCAGGTCCGTTCGGTGTCGATCACCGGCCTGTCGGTGGTGACGCTGACCTTCTCGGAAGGCACCAACGATTATTTCGCCCGCAACCAGGTGCTGGAAAAGCTGCAGAACGTGGCTTTTCCGCCGGGTATCCAGCCGCAACTGGCGCCGCTGGCCACCGCCGTCGGCGAAGTCTACCGCTACGTGCTAAGCGCCCCGGCCGACATGCCGCCACGCGAGGTGCGCGCCCTGCAGGACTGGGTGGTGCGCCCCGCCCTGCGCCGGGTGGCA
Organism: uncultured Dechloromonas sp.; assembly: GCF_945957265.1. GTDB lineage: Bacteria > Pseudomonadota > Gammaproteobacteria > Burkholderiales > Rhodocyclaceae > Azonexus. The sequence continues at coordinate 11,407 of NZ_CAMFKO010000009.1, read as the reverse complement.
GGCGTCGCCGACATCAACAGCTTCGGCGGCGCAGTCAAGGAATACCAGGTGCGGGTCAATCCGCCGGCGCTGATGCGCTACGGCATCACCCTCGACCAAGTGTCGCAGGCGCTGGCCAGCGGCAACCAGAACGCCTCCGGCGGCTTGATGAAACGCGGCGACGAATCGCTGGTCGTGCGCGCCGTCGGCCTCTTCGGTTCGCTCGACGACATCCGCGCCACCGTGATCACGGCCAAGGAGGGCAAGACGGTGACCATCGGCGACGTAGCCGACGTGTCGGTCGGCGACCGCCCGCTGTCCGGCATCGTCGCCAACGACGAGCAGGATTCGGTGGTCGAAGGCATCATCCTGATGACCAAGGGCGGCGACCCTTCGAAGGTCGTCGCCGACGTGCTGCAACGCGTCGATGAGCTAAACGGCGGACAGCTGCCCAAGGGCGTCTCGATCAAGCCGATCTACCAGCGCACCGAACTGGTCAAGCACACGGTGCATACCGTCATCGAAAACCTGCTCGCCGGCGCCCTGCTGGTGGTTTCCGTGCTGGTCATCTTCCTCCGCGAATGGCGGGCGGCCATGGTCGTCGCGGCGATCATCCCGCTCACGCTGTTGTTCGCCTTCACGCTGATGGACCTCAAGGGCGTCCCCGCCAACCTGATTTCGCTGGGCACCGTCGACTTCGGCATCATCATCGACAGCGCCGTGGTGCTGGTCGAGGCGCTGATGGTCCGCCTGGCTGTTCATCAACCGACGGCCGCCATCGAATCGGCGGTCGGCCGGCGTTTCGACGCCCTGCGCTGGGTGACCTCCAGCCTGACCAAGCCGATCCTGTTCTCGAAGGCCATCATCATTCTCGCCTTCCTGCCCATCTTCACCTTCCAGCGCGTCGAAGGGCGCATCTTCGCCCCGGTGGCGCTGATCCTGTCCTTCTCGCTGATCGGCGCCGTGCTGTTCACGTTGACCGTGGTTCCCGCCCTGCTCTCGCTGGTCCTCGCCAAGCACGACCTGGCGGAAAAGCACATCGACTGGCTGGCCAAACTGCAGCGCGCCTACCGCCGCCTGCTGATGCGTTGCCAGCGCGCGCCGCGCCAGGCATTCGGCATCGGCGGCCTGATCGCCTTGCTGGCTTTCGGCCTGATCCCGGTGCTCGGCAGCGAATTCCTGCCCCGCCTCGACGAAGGCAACCTGTGGCTGACCATCACCCTGCCGCCCGGCTCCTCGCTGGAGCAGAGCAAGGATGTCGAGCGCGCCGTCCGCGCCACGCTGCGCACCTACCCCGAAGTGAAGATGCTGGTCACCCAGGTCGGCCGTCCGGACGACGGCACCGATCCCAAGGGGCCGAACAACATCGAAATCCTGGCCGACCTGCAGCCACGCGGCGACTGGCGCTTCGCCGACAAGGAAGCGCTGGTCGCGGACATGTCCAACAAACTGAAGGCCATCCCCGGCCTGCCGACCAATTTCTCGCAGGTGATCCAGGACAACGTCGAGGAAGCCCTGTCCGGCGTCAAGGGCGAAATCGCCATCAAGGTCTTCGGCCCCGACCTCGAAATTCTGCAGGACAAGGCCGAGCAGATCGCCGGCATCCTGCGCACCATCCAGGGCAGCCGCGACGTCGCCGCCATCCTGCCCAGCGGCCAGCCGGAAGTCGCCATCCTGCCCAACCGGGTCAAGATGGCGCGCCTGGGCCTGTCGATGGCCGATCTCGACAACGCCGTCCAGACCGCCCTCGGCGGCAGCGCGGTCGGCGGCTACTACGAAGGCGAGCGGCGCTTCGACGTGGTGCTGCGTTTCGCCGCGCCGTATCGCAACTCGGTCGAGGATGTCGGCGCCGTGCCGGTCGCCCTGCCCAACAACGCCGGCACGGTGCGCATCGCCGATGTCGCCACAGTCGAAGTGCGCGAAGGCGCCTCGCGGATTTCCCGCGAGGCCGGCGGCCGCAACGTCTCGGTCAAGGCCAACCTGCAGGGACGCGACCAGGGCAGTTTCGTCGACGAGGCCATGGCCAAGGTCGGCAGCCAGGTGCAACTGCCGGCCGGCTACCGCATCGTGTGGGGCGGCCAGTTCGAGAACCAGCAACGCGCCATGAAGCGCCTGGCGGTGATTGTGCCGGCCTCGCTGTTCGGCATCTTCGCCCTGCTGTTCTGGGCCTTCCGCTCCATTCGCCTGGCCGGGCTGATCCTCGCCATGCTGCCCTTCAACATCGCCGGCGGCTTCTTCGCGCTCGGCCTGGCCGGGCTGCATCTGTCGATTTCGGCAGCCGTCGGCTTCATCGCCGTCGCCGGCATTTCGGTGCAGAACGGGGTGATCATGGTCGAGGAAATCGTCCGCCTGGTCGATAACGGCTCCAGCCTGGTCCGGGCCATCACCGAAGGCGCGGTGTCCCGCCTGCGCCCCATCCTGATGACCGCCCTGATGGCCGGCCTGGGCCTGCTGCCGGCCGCCTTGTCCAATGCCATCGGTGCCGAGACGCAGCGCCCCTTCGCGGTCGTGATCGTCGGCGGCGTCGTCACCGCCACGCTGTTTACGCTGACCTTGCTGCCGCCGCTGGCCTGGTGGGGCATGCGCCACAACGGTCGGGAAAACGACGAACAATGACCGGCCCGACGATTCCTGACAGGCCCGTCAGCATCCGGCGACAAATGGTTGCAATTGCCGCCTTGAGTGTCACAGCCACCGGCCCTATCTTGGTCCTGTCTCGTTAACGGAGTGAAATGCCGTGCATGCCAATGAACGTGAGCAGCTCAACAACTTTCTGTCGCAACTGGTCGCCGCCCACGCCGGCGCCAAGGATGCCGATGCCGAAACCCTGATTCGCGATGCCGTCGCCCGCCAGCCGGATGCCGCCTACCTGCTGGTGCAAAAGTCTTTCGTGCAGGAACAGGCGCTGGCCGCCGCGCAAAGCCGCATCGCGCAGTTGCAGGGCGAGGTCGACAACCTGCGTGCCGCACAGGGACGCGGCAGTTTCGCGAACAACGACAACTGGGGCAATTCGGCCCCGCGCCCGGCGCTGCAACCGGCCATGCCGGCACCCGCCGCGCCCCCGGCACCGTCGTCCTGGGCTTCGGGCTGGCTGGGTAACGTCGCCGGCACGGCGGCCGGGGTGGCGGCAGGCGCCTTTCTGTTCCAGGGCATCGAAAACCTGATCGGCCATCACGGCAACAACAGCCTGTTCGGCGGCAATGCCCTTCCGCAGCCCAACGAAACCACGGTCGTCAATAATTTCTTCGAAACCGACAGCCTGGCCTCGAATGGCGCCGGCTTCGCCGGACTCAGCGATGGCCTGGACAGTGACGGAGACAACAGCTGGATCTGAGCGCAGTCCGATTTCCCCCCGACATGCCGGGATTCCCCCTCTTCTGATCCCGGCATGCCACGGAAGGCTCCTGCGGGAGCCTTCCGCCTTTTCCAGGGAGCAAGCGGTCGCTGCGGGCTGCGTTATCATAGTCGCCGCCGTCACCCGCATCCCAGGCTCTCCACGAAACCATGCGCATCCTGCTTGTCGAAGACGATACCCTGCTTGCCGATAGCATCCGCGAAGGGCTGGAAAAAGGCGGCTTTGCCGTCGATCGCCTGAATGCCGCCGAACCGGCCGTCTCGGCCCTGGGCCTGACCCATTACGACCTGGCGATTGTCGACATCGGGCTGCCCGGCATGTCCGGACTGGACTTGATCCGCCGCTTGCGCCAGCGGAACATCCTCGTGCCGGTGCTCATCCTGACCGCCCGCGATGGCCTGGACGACCGCATCAGCGGCCTCGACCTGGGCGCCGACGACTACATGGTCAAACCCTTCCTACTCCCCGAACTACTAGCCCGATTGCGCGCCCTGATCCGGCGCAGCCGGTCGTCCGCCTCTTCGGAGCTTACGGCAGGGACCATCCGCCTCGACCTGGCCCGGCGCGTCGCCACGGCCAACGGTGAAAGCCTTGAACTGACCGGCCGCGAATGGGAAATTCTCCAGCAGTTGATGCTGGCCATGCCCAATGTCGTCAACAAGCAGAAAATGGCTGAAAGCCTTAGCGAGTGGGAAAACGAAATTACCGCCAATGCCGTGGAAATCTACGTTTCCCGGCTGCGCAGCAAAATCCAGGGCGGCGGCATCGAAATCCGGACCATCCGCGGCATCGGCTATCGACTCGATGAGCTCTGAACCGGCGACGCCCCCGGCACCCGCACTGCGTCGGCGCCTGCTCATACTGCTGGTGGTTCCACTGGCGGCATTGCTGGTCCTCAGCCTGACGGTCGACTATCGCATCGCCTTCGAGCCGGCGGCCGACGCGTACGATCATGCGCTGTCGGACGACGCCATCGCGTTGGCCGGGCGTATCCGCTATCTCGATGCCCGCCTGCAGGTCGACCTGCCCGCTGCCGCCGAAGCGGTTCTGCGCACTGACAAGAACGACGAAGAGTTTCTTTCGATCTACAGCCCGACGCATCAGCTGCTCGCCGGCGACGCCGATCTCTTGCCCGACCCCGTCGTCAAAGGGAAAAACCCGGTCCTGTCCGACGGCGAGTTTCGCGGCAAGAAAATCCGTAAGGCCAGTTATCGGCTGGACACGGCGGGCGGGCAAGTCACCGTCACCGTGGCCGAAACCACGCGCAAGCGGGAAAAGGCCGGCTCCAAGATCCTGGCCGCCATGCTGTTGCCCAATATCCTGCTCATCATCGGGACGCTGGTCCTGGTCTACCTCGGCGTCCGGCGCGGCCTGGCCCCGCTCACCGAGCTCAGCCGGGAAATCAGCCAACGCGCGCCGCACGACCTCAGCCCGCTGCCCCAGCACGACATCCCGGCCGAGGCCCAGCCCCTGATCCAGGCCATGGACGGCCTGATCGACGATCTGCGTTCCGCCTCCGCCGCCCAGCAGGCCTTCCTGGCGAATGCAGCACACCAGATCAAGACGCCGCTGGCCGGACTCCAGGCGCAACTCGAACTGCACGCCCAGGAACTCCCCGCCGACTATGCGCCCCGCGCCCAGCGCCTGCTCGAAGGAAGCCGACGCCTCGGACACCTCACCCATCAACTGCTGGCCTTGGCGCGCTCCGGACAGGAAGCCAACCTGGCCCAGGAAAAACGCCCGGTCGACCTGGGCCAGCTGCTCGAATCGAGTGCCTCAGCCTGGTTCGACCAGGCCTTGAAGCGGCACATCGACCTCGGCTTCGAAGCCAATCCGGCCATCGTTTCCGGCTCCGAATGGATGCTGCGCGAAATGCTCTCCAACCTGATCGACAATGCGCTGCGCTACACCCAGGATGGCGGCACGATCACCGTGCGCAGCGGCATGGAATTCAACCGGCCATTTCTCGAAGTGGAAGACAATGGCCCGGGCATCCCGCCCGACAAGCAAAGCCTGATTTTCGAGCGCTTCTACCGGCTCAACGAATCCATCGGCGAAGGCAGCGGCCTGGGTCTGGCCATCGTCAAGGAAGTCGCCGACCGCCACGGCGCCAGCATCGAATTCAAGCAAACATCGTCAAAAACCGGAACACTGATACGCCTGCTGTTTCCGGCAAAGCCGTAGAGACTCGTCATTCGGAAATGGCAGATTCTGGATTTCCGCTTTCGAGTTCCGGATTGCCACAAACAAAAAAAGGGGCCCGAAGGCCCCCAAAGGGTTGATGCGTTGATCCTGTTGCCAGAGACCTTGCGCCAACTAACCCGCAGAGAAGATTTTGGCCGGTCAGAACAATTCGTCGCCGCTCATGCCGGCAATCGCCGCATCGCCAGCCATGGCCGTTTCGGCAAAAGCCGCTGCCTGCGGCAGCATCTGGTCGGCATAGAAACGGGCCGTCGCCACCTTGGCGCGATAGAAGGCCTGGTCGCCCTCACCCTTGTCGAGGTAAGCGCTGGCAGCCAGCGCGGCCTTGCCCATGAACCAGCCGCCGCACACGGTCACCGCCAGGTGCAGGTAAGGCACGGCGGCGGTCAGTACGCCGCTCAGCCCCGTCCGGGCGTTGGCGGCCAGCCATTCGGTGGCCTCGGTCCAGCTCTTGAGGGCGACGCCCAGGCGCTGGCCGATGGCCTGCAGTTCCGGCTTGCCGGAGGCAGCGAGCGCCTTGGCGGTGGCATGCACTTCGCCGAAGATGACCTTGGCGGTGGCGCCCTGGTCGCGCATCAGCTTGCGGAACAGCAGGTCGTTGGCCTGGATGCCGGTGGTGCCTTCGTAGATGGTGGTGATGCGCGAATCGCGCCAGTGCTGGGCAGCGCCGGTTTCCTCGATGAAACCCATGCCGCCGTGGATCTGCACGCCGAGCGAGGTGACGTCGATACCCATTTCGGTACCGCCGCCCTTGACGATGGGGATCATGAACTCGGCGAGCCAGAGCTGACGCTTGCCTTCCTCGGTGTGCCCCGCGGCATGCGCCCGGTCGAGCAGGCCCGAGGTGTAGTAGGCCATGGCGCGGCAGGCTTCGACGCGCGACTTCATCAACATCAGCATGCGCCGGATGTCCGGGTGCTTGTCGATGCTGACCAGCGCCTCGCCGGTCAGCGCATCGCGCCCCTGCTTGCGTTCGCGGGCGTAGCCGAGCGCCTGCTGGTAGGCGCGTTCGCCGAGGGCAATGCCTTGCAGGCCGACGCCGAGGCGGGCTTCGTTCATCATGATGAACATGTATTCCAGGCCGCGGTTCGGCTCGCCGAGCAGGTAGCCGACGGCGCCGCCATTGTCGCCATAGGCCATGACGCAGGTCGGGCTGGCATGGATGCCGAGCTTGTGCTCGATGGAGACGCAGTAGGCGTCGTTGCGCGCGCCGAGCGAGCCGTCGGCATTGACCATGAACTTCGGCACCAGGAACATCGAGATGCCCTTCACGCCGGCCGGCGCATCCGGCAGGCGGGCGAGCACGAGGTGGACGATGTTGTCCGTCATGTCGTGGTCGCCGTAGGTGATGAAGATCTTCTGGCCGAAGACCTTGTAGCTGCCGTCGGCCTGCGGTTCGGCGCGGGAGCGGATGAGCGCCAGGTCGGAGCCGGCCTGCGGCTCGGTCAGGTTCATCGTGCCGGTCCATTCGCCGGTGACCATCTTTTCCAGGAAGGTCGCCTTGAGTTCGTCGCTGGCGCAGGTCAGCAGCGCCTCGACGGCGCCCGTGGTGAGCAAGGGGCCGAGCGAGAAGGACAGGTTGGCCGAGCAGACCATTTCCTTGACGGCAACGCCCAGCGAGTCGGGCAGGCCCTGGCCGCCGAACTCGGCGGGCGAGCTGATGCCGTTCCAGCCGGCTTCGCGGAAGGCGGTGTAGGCCTCCTTCCAGCCGGCCGGCGTGGTCACGCCGTTGGCAGCCAGCTTGCAGCCTTCCCGGTCGCCGACGCGATTGAGTGGGGCGAGGACTTCGCCGGAAAACTTGGCGGCTTCGTCGAGGATGGCGTCGGCGAGATCGGGGGTCGCTTCCTCGAAACCGGCGATCTGGCTCAACTCCCTGAAGCCGGCCAGCTCGTCCATCACGAAACGCATGTCCTTGACCGGGGCGCGATATTCACTCATTGCTGCTGTCTCCTTGTAGTTGTTAGTTGCCAGTCATTAGTTACCAGCAACGGGGATTTGATTTTCAGGTGTTGCTAACAGCTAGCGACTAATAACTAGCCGCTAGCAGCGCCGCCTTGGCGCTGCGATATTCCTGCTTCAGGCGGGCGACCAGTTCGGCGGTCGGCAACACCTCGTCGATGCTGCCGACCCCCTGCCCGGCGCCCCAGATATCCTTCCAGGCCTTGGCGTCGCGGTTGCCGCCAAAGCTCATGGTCTTGTCCTTCTCCGGCAGGTTGGCCGGATCGAGGCCGGCGGCGACGATGCTCTTCATCAGGTAGTTGCCATGCACGCCGGTGAAATACGGCGTGTAGACCACATCCTTGGCCGCCGACTCGACGATGGCCTGCTTGTAGGCTTCGACCGCGTTGGCTTCGGTGGTCGCGATGAAACGCGTGCCGATGTAGGCGAAATCGGCGCCCATGGCCTGGGCGGCGAGGATGGACTGGCCGTTGGTGATGGCCCCGGAAAGGGCGATCGGTCCGGCGTAGAACTTGCGGATTTCGCCCACCAGCGCGAACGGGCTGAGCGTGCCGGCGTGACCGCCAGCCCCGGCACAAACCAGGATCAGGCCGTCGACACCGGCCTCCAGCGCCTTCTCGGCATGGCGGACGCTGATCACGTCGTGGAAGACCTGGCCGCCGTAGGCATGCACCTGCGGCACGATCCGGGTCGGCGCCGACAGGCTGGTGATGATCAGCGGCACCGCGTGCTGCACGCACAGCGCCATGTCGTGCTCCAGGCGCTCGTTGGAGGGGTGGATGATCTGGTTGACGGCAAACGGGGCGGCCTGCGGATCGGCGGCCAGTTCGGCCTTGATCCGCGTCAGCCACGCGTCGAGCAGTTCCATCGGCCGGGCGTTGAGGGCCGGGAAGGAACCGATCAGACCGGCCTTGCATTGGGCAATCACCAGGTCGGGATTGGAAACGATGAACATCGGCGCGCAGATCGCGGGCAACGACAGGTTCTTGTTCAGCAAGGCCGGAATCGGCATTACGCCCCCTCTTTCAAGGCACGGCGCAGGATCTTGCCGACGTTGGTACGCGGCAGGTCGTCGCGGAATTCGACATGCTTGGGTACCTTGTAGCCGGTCAGCTGCTTGCGGCAATGGTCGATCAGGTCCTTCTCGGTCACCCGCGGGTCCTTGCGGACCACGAATATCTTCACCGCTTCGCCGGAATGCTCGTCGGCGACGCCGATGGCCGCGACGTCCATCACCCCGGGGTGCATGGCGACCGCCTCTTCGACCTCATTCGGATAGACGTTGAAGCCGGAGACCAGGATCATGTCCTTCTTGCGGTCGACCAGGAAGATGAAACCCTTCTTGTCGATATAGCCCATGTCCCCGGTGCGCAGGAAGCGATCATGGTAGAACACCAGTTCGGTTTCATCCGGACGCTGCCAGTAGCCCTTCATGACCTGCGGACCGCGGATGCAGATTTCGCCGACCTGGCCGTGGGGCACCTCGTTGCCGTTGTCGTCGCGGATGACGACTTCGGTCGACGAGATCGGCAGGCCGATGGCGCCGTTGAATTCGTGCATGTCGAGCGGGTTGATGGTCGCCGCCGGCGAGGTTTCGGTCAGGCCGTAGGCTTGCAGCAAGGGCGTTCCGGTAATCTTCAGCCACTTCTCCGCAACCGGCCCCTGGACCGCCATGCCGCCGCCCAGCGTGACCCGCATGGTCGAGAAGTCGAGCTGGGCGAATTCCGGGTTGTTGAGCAGCGCGTTGAACAGCGTATTGACGCCGGTCACCACGGTCACCGGATACTTGCCCCACTCCTTGACGAAGCCCGGAATGTCGCGCGGATTGGCGATCAGCAGGTTGCGGGCGCCGATCATCAGGAAGGTCAGGCAGTTCGCCGTCAGCGCGAAGATGTGATACAGCGGCAGCGCGGTGATGATGAATTCCTGGCCTTCGCGCACCACCGGCTTGATCCAGCTATAGGCCTGGGTGACGTTGGAGGCGATGTTGGCATGGGTCAGCATCGCGCCCTTGGAAACCCCGGTGGTACCGCCGGTGTACTGCAGGAAGGCGATGTCGTCCTGGCTCAGCGCAACCGGCTTCAAGCCATGGCTGCGGCCGATGGCCAGGGCGCTGTTGAAACCGCTCGCCGCCGGAATATTCCAGGCCGGCACCAGCTTCTTGACGTGGCGGACCACGAAATTGACGAGCGCTCCCTTGAGTCCCAGCATTTCGCCCATCGGCGTGACGATCACGTGCTTGACCGCCGTATGGGCGAGAACCTGCTCCAGCGTATGGGCAAAATTCTCGACGATGACGATGGCGGCGGCCCCGGAATCCTTGAGCTGGTGTTCCAGTTCGCGCGGCGTGTACAAGGGGTTGCAATTCACCACCACGCAGCCGGCACGCAGGGTACCGAACAGCGCGACGGGGTATTGCAGCAGATTGGGCATCATCAGCGCGACGCGGTCGCCCTTCCTGAAGCCCTTGGCCTGCAGCCAGCCGGCAAATGCCTTGCTTTCCTCATCCAGCTGGCGATAGGTCATTTCCTTGCCCATGCTGATATAGGCAACCTTGTCCGCATAAGTCGTGCAGGCCTTCTCGAACAAGGCGACCAGCGAGGGGATATGGTCGATGTCGATTTCAGACGGGACACCGTTCGGGTAGCTTTGTAGCCAGATTTTTTCCATTCTTGTCTCCTCCTTCGTACGTCAGCGTTAGCTGCCCAGCAGCGACTTCTTCAGTGCGGCATCGGCCGGTTTGTCGCCCAGCCAGACCTTGAGCAGCGCCTTGGCGAAACCGGCACCGGCGACCTTGCCGCGAGATTCTCCATTCTGGCTGACGACCACGCCTTCCGCCGAGAAATCGATAGCGATGCTGTCGCCCTCGCGCACCTTGCCGATGGACTTCATGATGCCCGCCAGTTGATCCGCCTGGGTCTTCATGTCGGCCATTTCCGCCGGCGTGTGGTTGTTCTTCAACCCCTCGTCGAGCGCCGAATGCAGCGAATCGGCATCCAGGTCGCGGAGCAGGCGCAGCACCATCCGGCGCGGCCCCGGGTTGTCGACGATCGCCGCCGGCGTCGTGGCCTTCTGGCCCACGTAGAGGGCGCCGACGTAGACCTTGATGAACATTTTGCTGCGCAGGCCGGCGCCGTTGAGCACCAGTTCGCTGCTGCCGACCTTCAGCTTGTCATCCACCCTGACGCCGGCCACTTCGGCGGCATGCAGCCCCGGAACGGCCATCAGGGCGGCGATCAGCGCTGCCCGCCGAACACATGTCGATGTAATCACGCTTTGTCTCCTCCACCGCTCTTCTGGCGGTAGTAATGTTTATCGGCAATATAGACCGTTCGCTCGACCACGGTATGCACCGTGCCGCCGCTGTCCTTCAATTCAACCAGAAACGTCCGCTCCAGTTCCGGCGTGTTGGCGAGTTCGGCACGGATGTCGGCCAGCTCGCCGTCGCTCAGTACGAAGTCCGCATAGAGCGCGGAAAACCCCGGCTTGCGGTAGCGGATACTGGCCGCCTTGTCCCAGACGATGTAGCCGTCGCCCAGCGCCGCCATCAGCATCATGGGGTGCGCCCCGTCGGTGATCGCGAACAGCGAACCGCCGTACAGCGAGCCGACGATGTTCTTCGTCTTCCAGTTGAGCGGCAGGCGCACCCGGATGTGGCGCAAATCCTGCGCCACATGGATCACCCGGCCGCCCGTGCCGCGGAAGGCCGGATGGAAGTTGAACCCCATCCGCACCATCCGCGCCCGCCAGGCCGGCGGCAGTTTGGCAAGCCAGGCCGGTTTCACGCCTTACAGCGCCTCGATGATGCCAGCCGCGCCCATGCCGGTACCGATACACATCGACACCATGCCGTACCGGCCCCCGGTGCGCTTCAAGCCATGCACCAGCGTCGCGATGCGGATCGCCCCGGTG
>NZ_CAMFKO010000008.1 GCF_945957265.1 uncultured Dechloromonas sp. | reverse complement strand
GCCGGCCTGCGGCGCGGCGCCGGGCAGCGTGCCGTAGAGAAAGCGCACGCCGGCCGGCGCGCCGGCCAGGCGCAGCGCCCGGGCCGGGGCGGGCGGCGCGTTGTCGAGGGCTTCGGCGTACAGGCGGCCGAGCACGCCGGCGGTGTGCAGGGCCAGCGCCAGGGCGCCGGCGAAGGGGCCGAGGCCGACGGCGAGCGCGGTGATGGTGGCCCAGACCAGTTCCGGCACCGAGCGCAGGGCGTTGAGCACGAAGGCGAAGGGCGCATGCGGCTTGGGCAGGGCCAGCAGCAGGCCGGCCACGGCGGCGAGCAGGGTGCCGACGACCGAGATGGCCAGGGTTTCCCAGACCCCCTTGGCGACCTTGGCCAGCCACTCGGCCGAGAGGTCGGGCGGGAAGAAGCCGGCGACGAATTCGCCCATGCTGCGCGCGGCATCGGCGGTGAACAGCTCGCCGAAGCCGAGGTCCAGGAAGCGGAAGCTGGCCAAGGTGCCGGCGCCCAGCGCCAGCGCCAGCAGCGCGCTGCGCGGGCCGAACGGCGAAGGGCGGGCGGCCGGCGGCGTATCGAGCGCCCGGCGAAGCCATTGCGAAAGGCCGTCGGCGGCGAAGACCAGGACCATGAAGGCGAGCAGGATGCTGGCCGCCTCGCCGCCGTTGAGCATCTTCATGGCCTGGTCCATGAGCTGGCCGAGCCCGCCCGCGCCGACGAAGCCCATGACGACCGAAGCGCGGATGGCGCATTCCCAGCGGTAAACGGTGTAGGAAGCCAGTTCCCTGGCGGCCAGCGGGAGCAGGCCGTAGAGGATGGCGAGCGGCCGCCCGGCGCCGCTGTGGCGCAAGGCCCTGGCCGGGGCGGGATCGACCGATTCGAGGATTTCGGCATAGACCTTGGCGAGCATGCCGCCGTAGGTGAGGCCGAGCGCCAGCACGCCGGCCGCCGGGCCGAGGCCGAAAATGCGCACGAAGACGAGCGCCCAGACCAGTTCGGGTATGCCGCGCAAGACGGTGAGCAGGCTGCGCGTCAGCGGGTTGAGCGTCGGCCTTTCGCGCCCGGCCGCCGTCGCCAGGTAGCCGAGCGGCACGGCGAGCAGAAAGGCGAGCGCCATGCCGGCGCTGGCGATGGCCAGCGTTTCCAGCGTCGCCTTGGCGAGGTAGCCGAGAAATTCAGAACCCGTTTCCGGCGGCAGGAAGGCGGCCAGGAAATTGCCGATGACCTTGAGGTTGCCCGCATCGAACAAGGCGCCGGGCTTGACCTCGGCGGCCTGGAACAACGGCCAGAGGACGACGAGCACGGTCAGCGCGCCGAGCAGGCGCGGGCGTGCGGCGGGATCGGCCGTCAGCAGCATGCGGCGCGCGTCGCTGCGTCGTTGGCAGCCTGTTGTCGGGTCATGAAGGCCGGCTCGTGGGCCTGTACCGGCAGTTCGTCGCCTTCGCCGGCGTAGAGCTCGTGGAGCAGGGCGTCGCTAACGCGTTCGCTGGGCAGGTCGAAGGCAATGCGCCCAGCCTTGACGCCGACGATGCGCCGGAAGTTGGCGAGCGCCAGGTCGACGGCGTGCAGGCTGGCGACCAGCGTCGCCTTGCGCGCCTCGGCATCGGCCACCAGGAGGCGTATCGTCGCCTGGGCCAGCGCCGGGTCGAGGGCCGAAACCGGTTCGTCGGCCAGGATCAGGTCGGGCCGCTGGTAGAGCACGCGGGCGATGCCGACGCGTTGCAGCTGCCCGCCGGAAAGCTGGTCGCAACGGCAGAACAGCTTGTCGGCGAGGTCGACGCGCTCGAGCGCCGCCTGCGCCCCGGGCACGTCGATCGGGTAAAGCAGCGAGGCGAGCGCTTTCCAGGCGGGCCACTGGCCAAGCCGGCCGGCCAGCACGGCGGTGACGACGCGCTGGCGGCCGGGAATCGGCGGCGCCTGATGGACGGTGCCGATGCGGGCGCGCAGGCCTTTCAGGCTGGCCTGCCCGGCCAGGGCGGCATCAAGCACCGCGCCCTGGCCGGCAGTCGGCGCCAGCGCCGTGCCGATCACCGACAGCAGGCTGGTCTTGCCCGCTCCCGAGGGGCCGATCAAGGCGATTCGCTCGCCCTGGTCGGCGCGCAGCGAAATATCGGCCAGCGCCGTGAAGCCATTGGCGTGGGTCAGGCCCACGCAATCGAGATGAAAACTCATACTTTTTTTACCGTGCACACCGTGTCGAACCAGCTTTGCATGCCGGTAACGGGCGAAGGATGGATGGGAATGATGGCATTGAGATTGAAGCCGTTGCCGCGACCGCCGGAGGCCTTGTCCCACCACAGGTTTTCGGCCAGGTCCCAGTCTTCCCGGGCGGCGTTGCCGGTCGGGGAAGCAAAGCCGGGGTTGGCCCGGCGGCGTCCCTTGCGCCCCTCGGAAGCGCGGCCGCTGAAACCATGCCCGAGGCTGGCGCTGATCGCCACCACCCGCGGGTGGATGCCCTCGGTGACGACGACGCGCACCCGCTGTCGGCCCAGCATCTCGCCGGTGGGGTGCAGGGTATGGCCCTTCGGTCGATAGGTCGTCACCTCGACCCAGTCGCCGCTTTTCAGCGCATGCCGGCGGGCGGTGGCGCTGTTGATCCACAGCGGATTGTCGTGGACGATTTCGCTGAGGAGCTTTTGCGGCGCGGTACGGGCCTGGGTATGCACATTCCACTTGAAGGTGGTGAGGATCAGGCGGTCGGCCGGCAGGTTGAGGTGGGAAGGTATGGGCACGTAGTGGGGCCAGCCGTCGTCGGCGATGCCGACCTTGGCGGCGGCCTTGGCCACTTCCGCGTTGCACGCCTCGAACTTGCGGGAGGGCGTATCGAATCCCCGCCTTACCCGGTCGCCGCTGCGCAGGCCGATGGCCACGGCCTTGCCCTGGGCGTTGGTGCGCCAGACGATGCCGGCCTCGTCGCTGCGCGTGCCGGCCAGCTCGCTGTCCGCGATGTTCCGTTCGTAGGTGCGCCAGGCCGTGGGTTTCGCCGTGTCGACCCACAGCCCGTGTTCCTTGAGGTAGTCGAAGGCATTGGCGACGCCGGGAATGCGGATGTTCTCGCACTGCTGGCGCACGAACTCCTCGTGGTTGGCGAACTGGAAGTAGCGCGCCTGTTCCGGCCCGAGGCGCTTGCCGACGTTGATCAGGACGTCGGCAAAGCTGACGCATTCCCCCGGCGGCGGGGTGATCGGCTGGCGCAGCGCGATATAGGGCCGCATTTCGTAATTGTCGCGGTTGTCCAGGCCCCAGCGCTCGAGATAGCTGGCATCCGGCAGGATCATGTCGGCGTAGTGGGCCATTTCCGAATACACCACGTCGGAGCAGGCGTGGAAGGGAATCAGCGTCTCGTCGCAAAGCACCTCGACGGCCAGGGAACGTCCTTCCGGCCAGGTCAGGGGGGCCGCCAGGGTGTAGCTCAGATAGACGTCGAGCTTGGCGCGGCCGGCCTTGAGATAGTCGTAAACGATTTCGCCGACCCGCATTTTCTGCCAGCGGTTGGCCAGGGGCCATTCGGGCGGGTCTTCCAGGTCGGTGCGGATCTTCGGGCTGGGCGGCACCGGTTCCGGCTGTTTGACGCCAAAGCCGCCGAGCCCGGTCTTCATGTAGTTGTAGCCGCCTTCCTGGCCGATGGAGCCGACCAGGGCGTTGAGCAGGATCACCGCGCGGTCGTTGTTGAAGCCGTTGTAATGGGCCTGGCTGCCGCGGTTGGTGAAAGCCACCGCGGCCGGGGCCGCCGCGGCGAACTCGCGGGCGATGCGGCGGATGTCGGCAGTCTTGATGCCGCTTTCGCGTTCCGCCCATTCCGGCGTGTAGGGAGCGTAAAACGCGCGCAGCGCGGCGAGGTCGGCATTGACCCAGTCGTTGATGAAGGCCGCGTCGTGCAGCCCCGCTTCGAGAATGACGTGGCCCATGGCCAGGGCGATCAGCCCGTCGGTGCCCGGGAAGGGGGCATGCCATTCGTCGCTGCGGCCGGCGGTATTGGACAGGCGGACGTCGAAGGTGACGAGCTTGGCGCCATTGTTGGCGCGCCCCTGGGCGACGCGGCGGGCGAGGTGGATCGAGCCCTGGTGGCATTCCATGAAGTTCGAGCCGAAATTGAGGATGTAGCGGCTCTTGTCGGCGTTGGGCGTTTCCCAGTCGGTGTCGCCGATGGTGGCGTAGTTGGCGGCCCGCTTGTTGGACGAGCACAGGGCTCGGTGGTTGAGCGAGACCGGCGAGCCGATGGCGTTGAGGAAGCGGCTGAATTCGGCGCCGAGGCGGGAACGGCCCTGGTGCAGGGCGACGCGTTCCGGGTGGCCGGCGTCGATGTTGGCCTGGATGCGCCGGGCCAGCGTGGCGTAGGCCTCGTCCCACGAAATGCGCTGCCACAGGCCCTCGCCGCGCTTGCCGACGCGCTTCAGCGGGTAGAGCAGGCGTTCCGGGTAGGTATTGATGCTGATCGCTCCGACGCCCTTGGCGCACAGGGTGCCGTGGGTGTTGGGATCGGCCGGGTTGCCTTCGATGGCGACCAGCTCGCCGTTTTGCACCAGGCCGACGATGCCGCACACCGTCGAGCAGTTGAGGCAGGTGCTGGGCACCTGTTTCAGGTTCCGGTAATCGACGACCGGAACGGGCGGCGGCGCAGCCGGTTCGCTCATGCGGCGCGTCGCGGCGGCCGCCTCGTCGGGGGTCAGCAGGATCACTTCGCCGAGGGCCAGGGTGGCCAGGGCGCCAATGCCCTGCTTGATGAATTGACGGCGTTTCATGCCTGACCCTCCGTGGCCCAGGTGTCGATCTCGTAGGATGCCGGATCGTGCGGACGGCCGTTCGGCAGGCGGGCGACGACCTGCGGATCGGCGGCGCGGTAGCGCACCTGGGGCGAGCCGCCGCGGTCGATGGGCACGGCATCCCGGCCGCGCGACGAAGCGAGGAAGCGGCTGAGCGAACTGGCCGGGTCGGCCGCATCGCCGAATACCAGGGCCTCGGTCGGGCAGGCGGCGACGCAGGTGGGCAGCAGCGACGCGGCCAGGCGGTCGGAGCAGAGGTCGCACTTGTCGGCGGTTCCCTTGCCGGGGCCGGTGGCGATGGCGCCGTAGGGGCAGGCGCTTTCGCAGCGCGCGCCGCAGTGCTTGCGCCCGCTGCGGCAGGCGGCCTGGTCGACGCGAACGATGCCGTCGGCCCCGCGCGCGATGGCCTTGGCCGGACAGGCTTTCAGGCAGGGCGCATCGGCGCACTGCATGCAGAAGGCGGGCAGGAAATGGCGCTTGACCGCCGGAAAACTGCCGACATCCCGGTAATAGACCTTGGTGCGGAAATGTCCCAGCGGGACACGGAATTCGGCCTTGCAGGCGACAGAGCAAGCGTGGCACCCGGTGCACCGCTCGACATCCACCGCCAGCCGCCACTGCGGGGCTGGAATCATGGTTTGTCTCCTCGTGGATCGGGTCGCCCCGCAGGGCGACCCTGTGCGGTGCGGGTTACTTGAGCAGGCCGGCGGCGTGGGCAGCCTTCTCGATCCCGTCGTAGTTTTCCTTCTTGGTCGGGATGAATTTGGCCGCGCGTTGCAGGGCGAGGATTTCCTTGTGTTCCGGGTTGGCCGGATCGAGCTTGAGGAAGGCGTCGGTCAGCTTCTTGACGAGCGCCGGGTCGAGATCGCCGCGCACCGTCCAGTTGTAGTCGAAGTACGGCGGCGTGGTGGCGAAGACGCGCACCTTGTCGGTATCGACCTTCTTGGCCTCGACCAGCTTGTCCCACACCGAGGCGTTGAGCACGCCGGCCTCGGCCTTGCCGGCGGCGACGAAGGCGACGGTGGCGTCATGGGCGCCGGAGAAGGCGACGTTCTTGAAGTCCTTTTCCGGGTTGAGGCCGGCCTGCTGCAGGAAGAAGCGCGGCATCAGGCTGCCCGAGGTGGAGGACGGGGCGCCGAAGGCGAAGGTCTTGCCCTTGAGGTCGGCCAGGCCCTTGATCGCCGGATCGGCGGTGATGAACTTGGAGGTGAACTTGGCGTCCTCCTCGCGCTGGGCGATGGGGATGGCGGTGCCGTTGGTGCGGATCTTGGCCTGCACGAAGGTGAAGCCGCCGAGCCAGGCGAGGTCGATCTTCTTGGTGGCCAGCGATTCGACGACGGCGGCGTAGTCGGATACCGGGGTGAAGACGACCTTCATGCCGGTCTGCGCTTCGAGGTATTTGCCGAGCGGGGCGAACTTGCGCTGCAGTTCGGTGGGCGCTTCGTCGGGAATGGCCGAGACGCGCAGGACGGCGTCGGAGGCGGTGGCGGGGAGGGCGAAGAGCGATGCGACGGCGCAGGCGGCCGCAGCCTTCAGCGCCAGACGGCGCATGCTGGAATGGTTCATGTAAAGCTCCGATTTCGACAACAACCGCCGCCGTGCGGATGTCACGGCAGCTTACAAGGCGCCGGGGCGCCACCTGATACGTGCGGTACGCAGACCGCAAGCCGGCATTTTAGCCGTTTTACTGCATAGCAAGATCGAGACCATCGCAATGCGCCGTGTGGAGGCGCCGGTTTTGTGTCGGACAGGCCGCGCGCGGCGCGGAGGATGCGACTTTTTGACCCGCTCGCCAGGACAAAGTGACGCAACCGCCGAGGGGCCAGGCATGCGAAAATCCGGGCGGGGGAAACGATGACGATGCATGGCGGAAACATGGAAGAAAGCTTGGCGGGCATGAACGAGGCGCCCTGGCTGCACTATTCGGTGCTGGTGGTCGACGACGAGCCGGGAATGCTCAGCTTCCTGCAGCGGGCGCTGAGTTCGCGCTGCGGTCTGGTCGATTGCGCCGACAGCGTCGAGGCGGCGCGATCGCTTTTCCGGCGCAACCGCTATGACCTGATCGTCCTCGACATCGCCCTGCCGGGCGTTTCAGGCATCGACTGGCTGCACGAGCTGCGCCAGGACGGCTTTGCCGGCGACGTGGTGATGATGACCGCCTACGCCGATCTCGACACGGCCATCGACGCGTTGCGCGCCGGCGCGGCGGATTTCCTGCTCAAGCCGTTTTCGCTGGCCCAGGCGCTCAACGCGATCCAGCGCTGTTTCGAGCGTTCGCAGCTGGCCCGCGAGAACTTCGTCCTGCGCCGCGAGGTCAGCACCCATGCCGCCGACGTGGAGGGGGTGGTCGGGCAGTCCGACGTCATGCTCAGGGTTTGCGACCGCCTCAAGCGCATCGCGCCGACCCCCGCCACGGTGCTGCTCAGCGGCGAGTCGGGCACCGGCAAGGAAGTGGCCGCCCGCGCCTTGCACCGCATGAGCAAGCGTGCTGACGGACCGTTCGTGCCGGTTAATTGCGCGGCCATTTCGGCCGAGCTGATCGAGTCCGAGCTGTTCGGCCATATCAAGGGCGCGTACACCGGTGCCCAGCAGAGCCGTGAGGGCCTGTTCTACTACGCCCGGGGCGGCACCTTGTTTCTCGACGAGATTTCGGAGTTGCCGCCGGCCGCCCAGGCCAAGCTGCTGCGGGTGCTGGAGGAGCGGCGCATCCGCCCGGTCGGCTCGGAGCAGGAGGTGGCGGTGGACGTGCGCGTCATCGCCGCGACCAACCGGGATCTGAAAGCCGAGGTGGCGGCCCAGCATTTTCGCCAGGATCTCTACTATCGCCTGCAGGTGCTCGAGGTGACCCTGCCGCCGCTGCGCGAGCGGCCGGAAGACATTCCCCTGCTGGTCGGACACTTCACCGGCCTGCTGGCGCCGGGCCTGGGCGTGCCGCCGCTGGCGCTCGACCCGCGCACGCTGGCCCGCATGGCGGACTACGACTGGCCGGGCAATGTCCGCGAGTTGCGCAACCTGGTCGAGCGCTCGCTGATTCTCGGCTGGTTCGACATCGGCCCAGAGCCGGAGGTGGCCAACGCGATCCACGCGCCGGCCGGTACCGACGAAACGCTGGAAGCGGTGGAGAAGCGCCACATCCTGGCCGTGCTCGCGGCCTGCGACGGCAACAAGTCGGAAGCCAGCCGCCGGCTGGGCATCTCCCGCAAGACCATGGATCGTAAATGTCAGGCCTGGGGCCTCTGATCCTTCATCCCGACCGCTCGATCCGGGCGCGCCTGCTGCTGCTGGCGCTGGTCCCGCTCGGGGTCGTCCTGCCGCTGATCATGGCGGCGCTGGCGTATTGGGGCGGCAGCTATTTCGATCAGCTCCTGGCGACCAAGGTGCGCAGCGATCTGGCGGTGGCGCACGGCTATTACGAACGGGTGACCGAAGGGGTCGGGCGCTCGGTCACCAGCCTGGCCAGTTCGGATCGTCTGCTGCGCGCGCTGAGGCGCCATGCGGGTTCGCCCGCACCGGCCATTGCCGATACGCTCGCCGCCATGCAGGGGGAGCGCAAGCTCGACTTCCTGCGCTTCATGGACGTGGAGGGCGGGCGGCGCCTGGCCGGGCAGTGGCCGGTCGTCGCTTCGGCGCTGGCGGGCAGCGAACGCACGGTGACCGAAGTGTTTTCGGCCGAGCAGCTCGAGTCGATCAGGCCGGGGCTGGCCGTGTTCGCGCGGACGCCGATCGTCAGGACGACCAACGCCAAACCCGATAGCCGGGAGACCGAGGATCGCGGCATCGTCATTCATTCGGCGGCTCCGGTATTCGACGCCGCCGGGCGCCTGATCGGCGTGCTGGAGGGCGGGGTGCTGCTCAACAGGAACCTGGATTTCATCGACAACCTGAACGCCATCGTCTATCCGGACGGGGCCTTGCCTTTCGGCAGCGCCGGCACGGCGACGCTGTTCCTCGGCGATGTGCGCGTGGCGACCAATGTGCGCCTGTTCGGCGACACCCGGGCGATCGGCACGCGCGTGTCGGCCGCGGTGCGCGAGGCGGTCCTCGACAAGGGGCGTACCTGGCTGGACCGCGCCTTCGTCGTCAGCGACTGGTATGTCTCGGCCTACGAGCCGCTGCTCGACGGCCGGCAGCAGCGCATCGGCATGCTCTACGTCGGCTTCCTGGAGGAGCCTTTCATCAAGGCGCGCTGGCATGCCTTCGCTGCCGTGGCGGTGTGTTTCGTGCTGGCCATGGTGCTGGCCGGCGCCTTTGCGGTGATTTCGGCGCGGCGCGTGTTCAAGCCCATCGAGCGCATGCACGCGACGATGACGGCCATCGAGCAGGGCGATCACGATGCCCGGGTCGGCAACGTGGAGAGTGCCGACGAACTGGGGGTCATGGCGGCCCACTTCGACCGTCTGCTCGATCAGCTGCAGGCGCAGGCCGGGTCGCTGAAGCGCTGGGGCGAGTCGCTCGATATCAAGGTCGCCGAGCGGACGGCGGAGCTGGAGCGGGCGGTGGCCGATCTCAAGGCGGCCCAGTCGCAACTGGTGATGAATGAGAAACTGGCCGCCATCGGCCAGCTGACGGCCGGCGTGGCGCACGAGATCAACAACCCGATCGCCGTCGTCCAAGGCAATCTCGACGTGCTGCGCGACGTGCTCGGCCCGCGTACCGAGCCGGTGGCGCACGAGATCAAGCTGATCCACGAGCAGGTCCAGCGTATCCGGCTGATCGTCGCCAAGCTGCTGCAGTTCGCCCGCCCGCAGGATTATGTGGGCTATCTCGAGCCGGTCGACACCTCGGTCCTGCTCCAGGATTGCCTGCTGCTGGTGCGCCATCTGCTCAACAAGGGCGATATCGCGATCGAACAGCACATCGATTCGACCCGGCGCATCGTCTGCAACAAGAACGAGTTGCAGCAGGTGGTCATCAATCTGTTCGTCAACGCCATCCAGGTCATGCCGAACGGCGGCGTGCTGAAGATTTGCGTCGAGGATTGGGACGAGGCCGACATGCCGCTCGGTATCCGGCTGATCGTTTCCGATTCCGGCCCGGGGATCAGCGAAGCCGACCTGGCGCAACTGTTCAAGCCCTTCTTCACGGCCAAGAAACCGGGCGGCAACGGCCTGGGGCTGTGGGTCAGCCAGGCGCTGGTCGAGCGTTACGGCGGGCGGATCACCGCCCACAGCGCGCCGGGCAAGGGCGCCAGCTTTACCGTCTGGCTGAAGCTGGAGCCGCAGGGATTGTGAGTGCCTGCCGGTAGCAATTTTCATGTGCAGGCGGTATAAACAGTGTTTCAAACCATGTCATTGATGGCGAGTTGAAGTCTTTCATGTTCATTACACATCGCGTTCGCAGAGCTTTCCTGGCGCTTGGCGTCATCATGCTGGCCATCCTGACCCCCGGCGCCGCATCGGCCAACGATCATGGCGGCGGTGGGGCGCCGGAGCCGATGGTGTTTACGATGAATGTCGGCACCAAGGCCTACGTGCAGTTCGGATTGATTTTCGAGACCGGCTCCCCGGAAGCGGCGCACGAACTGGTCACCTATCGGCCGAAGATCCAGCACGAAATCATCTTGCTGATGTCCGGCAAGGACGAGGCGCATCTGCGGACATTGGCCGGCAAGAAGGAACTGGTCGAGGAAATCATCGAACTGGCCAACCACATCATTCATGAAGACCAGAAGACGGGCGTCAAGGAAGTCCTGTTTACGAGATTCCTGATTCAGTGACCGGGTTGTCGGATCGATGAGTCACGCCCCCGATATCGACGCGGCCATCTCGGCCATTGCGCGACACCTCGAAGGCGCCAGGCGCGCCTTGTTCATCACCGGGGCGGGCATTTCCGCCGATTCCGGCCTGCCGACCTACCGCGGGGTGGGGGGGCTCTACGACAGCGAGGTCACCGACGAAGGGCTGCGCATCGAGGAGGCGCTGTCCGGCGAGGTGTTTTCCGTACGCCCGGATATCACCTGGAAATACCTGATCCAGATCGAGGAAAACTGTCGCGGCGCCCGGCCCAACGCGGCGCATCGGGCCATTGCCCGGCTCGAGCGCTACCTGGAGCGGGCGATGGTGTTCACCCAGAACGTCGACGGGCTGCATCGCGCCGCCGGCAGCACGGATATCGTCGAGATCCACGGCAACCTGCAGGAGCTGGCCTGCACGGCCTGCGAGCACGAGGAGGTGGCGGGCGACATGAGCCGGCGCGAGGTGCCGCCGCGCTGCCCGTCCTGCGGCGGTGTGCTGCGGCCCAAGGTTGTGCTGTTTGGCGAGGCCTTGCCCGAGGATGAACTCGACCGCTTCATCGATGCCTTCGAGGAGGGCTTCGACATCGTGTTCACCATCGGCACCTCGAGCATCTTTCCTTACATCGTCCAGCCGGTGCTCTTCGCCGTCGGCAACGGCATCCCGACGGTCGAGATCAACCCGGCGCGAACCCAGTTGAGCGACATGGTGGACTACTACCTGCCGCTCGGGGCCGCCGAGGCCATGACAAGGATATTGGGCGAACTGGGCCTGGATAGCGCGGGGCCTTGAAAGAAAACGGCTTTTCGGGTTTTGTTAAGAAATTGTTGCGCCGCACAAAATTGTTGACATTTGCTTTCTGCTGGTTAGAATTGAGTCATGCTGCAGTGCAACATAAATGACTGTGGCAACAAAATCACCCCAACCCCAGGAGAAGCGCCATGTTCACCAAACCCGAAGATTTCGCCAAGTCCGGCTTCAATTTCGCCCTGTTCTTTGCCAACACCACGTTCGACGGTATCGAGCGCCTGGCCCTGCTGAACCTGGCTGCCGCCCGTTCGGTTTTCGAAGCCACCCTGTCCAACGTGACCACCCTGCTGGGCGCCAAGGATGTCCAGTCCTTCGTTTCCATCCACAAGGAACTGTCCGCCCCGTCCCTGGAAAAGGGCATGGAGTATTCCCGCAACGTGATCGCCATCGCGTCCGAAACCAAGGACAAGATCGCCAAGGAAGTCGAATCGCAGGTTGCCGAAACGAACGCCAAGGTCTCCGGCCTGGTTGAAAAGGCGCTCGAATCCGCTCCGGCCGGCTCCGAAGTGGCCGTCGCTGCCGTCAAGACCGCGATCAAGACCGCCAACGAAGCCTACGAAGGCCTGAACAAGGCTGCCAAGCAGGCTGCCGAAGTTGCCGAAGCCAGCGTTGCCGCCGCCACCAGCGCCACCCTGAAGGCTGCCAACGTCGCTGCCCCGAAGGCTGCCGCCAAGAAGGCCGCCTAAGGGTCAGGAAGTCGCATGAAGCAGCCGGGCTTGCTCGCTGCTGCTCCCCCAAAAGCCCTTGGCAACGCCAGGGGCTTTTGCTTTCCCGGAAAGGATTTGTCCATGCCCCATAATCACGCCCATAGCAAGGCCGAAGCGATCCACGACGCGCTGGAAACCTTCGCCGCCGAGCATCATCACCAGCCCGATCCGCACGAAAAGGCGCGCCTCGTCTCCGATACCATCAAGGAATGGGAGCACGAGGAGGTCGATGTGATGCACGCCGAGACGAAAACCGCCTGATTCGCCCCGCCGGCGATAGCGACCAACCGAGGCTTGCGCCTCGGTTTTTATTTGCGCGCCGCCCTGACCGGCTTGCCCTTGCCGCCACGGTTGCCGCGGCAGGTTTCCAGGCGTTCGCCCTTGAGCTTGCCGGCGACGCCGTCGACGACCGGAACGATTTCCTCGAGTGCCGTCTTGCCGGGGTCGGCGTCGATCAGCTTGAGACCGCGCCCTTTGGCCAGCAGGCGGACTTCGTCGATGGCGAAGACCAGGGCGCGTCCATCCCGCGTGAGGCAGGCGATGTTGCCGGCCGCCGGGGCGGGCTGGAAGATGGCCGGGGCTTCGCCGTCGCCGAGGGTCAGGAAACCCTTGCCGGCCTTGCCGCGCGACAGGAAATCCTCGCCCTTGGCGCGGAAGCCGTAACCGCCGTCGCCGGCAACCAGGTAGAGCTTGTCGTTCGACACCGCCAGCGCCAGGCACAGCTTGCCGCCGTCCTGGAAATCGACCAGCGAGGTGGCCGGGACGCCGTCGCCCTTGCCGCCGGGGATGTCGGCCGCCGGGATGGAATAGGCGCGGCCGAGGTGGTCGAGGATGATCAGCGCATCGACGGTACGGCACGGGATGCAGGCGAGCAGGCTGTCGCCGGAACGGAAAGTAAGCTGCGTCGGGTCGATGTTGTGGCCGGAGCGCGAGCGCAGCCAGCCGTGCTTCGAGACGATCAGCGTGGTCGGCTCGTCGGGGATCGACAGGCTCTTGGTGTCGGACAGCGTGACCTTGGCGTCGGCTTCGATCAGCGTGCGGCGGTCGTCGCCGTATTTCTTGGCGTCAGCCTCTATTTCGGCGGCGACGCAGGCGCGCAGGGCTTCTTCGGAGTCGAGCAGCTTGTTCAGGCCGGCCGCTTCCTCGCGCAGTTTGGCCAGTTCCTCTCCGATCTTGATGCCTTCCAGGCGGGCCAACTGGCGCAGGCGGATTTCCAGGATGTCCTCGGCCTGGATGTCGGACAGCTTGAAGTGGGCGATCAGGTCGGCCTTGGGATCGTCCGATTCGCGGATGACCTTGATGACGCGGTCGATGTCGAGCAGGATGGCCTGCCGGCCTTCGAGGATGTGGATGCGCTTTTCGGCAGCCGTTAAACGATGCCGCGTGCGGCGCTCGACGGTGGTCAGCCGGAAGCGGCACCACTCGGCGATGATGGAATACAGCGAGGCCTGGCGTGGCGCGCCGGCAACGCCGAGCACGGTGAGGTTGATTGAGGCGTTGGTTTCCAGGCTGGTGTGGGCGAGCAGCAGGCGGACCAGGTCGTCCTGGCCCTGGCGTGACGAGGCCGGCTCGATGACCAGGCGGACGTCGTGCTCCTTGCCCGATTCGTCGCGCACGCCGGATTCCGAAATGGCGGACAGGAAGGCGGCCTTCAGGTTGAGCTGTTCAGGCGTGAACACCTTCTTGCCGGCTTTTTCCTTGGCCACCGGGTTGGAGCAGGATTCGATTTCCGACATCACGGTGGCGGTGGACACGCCCGGCGGCAGTTCGGTGATGACCAGACGCCACTGGCCGCGGGCCAGCGGTTCGATCTTCCACTTGGCGCGCACGCGCAGGCTGCCGCGGCCGCTGTGATAGGTGGCGGCGATTTCCTCGGCCGACGAGATGATCTGTGCGCCGCCCGGATAGTCGGGGCCGGGGATCATGGCCAGCACGTCATCTTCGCTGGTTTCCGGATTGCGGATCAGGCTGACGGCGGCATGCGCCACTTCGCGCAGGTTGTGTGCCGGGATTTCGGTGGCCATGCCGACCGCGATGCCGGAGGCGCCATTGAGCAGGCAGAAGGGCAGGCGGGCGGGGAGCAGGCAGGGCTCGTCATTGACGCCGTCGTAGTTCGGCTTCCAGTCCACCGTGCCTTCGTCGAGTTCGGACAGCAGCAGTTCGGCGATGGGCGTCAGGCGGGCTTCCGTGTAACGCATGGCGGCGGCGTTGTCGCCGTCGCGAGAGCCGAAGTTGCCCTGGCCGTCGACGATGGGGTAACGCAGGCTCCAGTCCTGCGCCATACGGACCATGGCGTCGTACACCGACGAATCGCCGTGCGGGTGATATTTACCGATCACGTCGCCGACGACGCGCGCCGATTTCACGTGCTTGGGGCTCTTGTACAGGCCCATGCGGTGCATGGCGTACAGGATGCGTCGCTGCACCGGCTTCTGGCCGTCGGCTACCGAGGGAAGGGCGCGGCCGGTGACGACGCTCATCGCGTATTCGAGATAGCGGCGGGCGGCGTAGTCGGCGGGCGGCGGAATGTCGTCGGCCGGGCCGCTGGCGGCCGGCGGCAGGGCGGGCGGCTCGTTGCCGGACAGGATGTCGTCCTCGCCGGTCGTTTCGCTCGGCGCGGCCAGCGGTTGATCCGTGGTGTCGGCAAGGGGGAGGGCGAGGGCTTCCGCCGTGGCGGATTGTTGTTCTTCGGCTTTCAGCTTGGCCTCGGGGGAAAAAAGGTCGAATTGGTCGTTCATCGCTGGCTTGAGGGTCGATTTCTGGTCGGGGGCGAATTTATCACGGCTGCCGGCTGTCGGCAGGGATTGTCGCGTCGTTCAGTCGATGCATTTCGGCTGGTCGCCAAAATAGGTGCAATTGAAGAACTGGCGTTCCGGCTCCAGGCGGATCAGCTTCGCGGCAATGCTCTGCTCGTAGCGCCTGACCATCGCTTCGCCTCCATCGCCTGCCTGGAGGGCGGAAAACAGCAGGTTGATCAATTCGGCTTCCTTGGCGGTGTATTCCGCCTCGCTGACCCGCCGATTCGAATAGATCGTCCAAGCCTTTTGCAACTCGATGAATACCGGCTTGAAGTACGGCCGGCCGCAGGCGCCCCAATCGAGGAAGCCCAGCACGCGATAGTAGAACTCGCGGCTTATCTCGCCGGCGATCGCCCGCTTGCCATTCTTGCGGTTCCAGTCGGCGATCTGCTCGGAGCAATTGGCGTTGCTGTCGATGTACGACGTAAGAATCCGGAGCGGCGCATCGCTGAGGGCAAAAGCGGGGGCCGGAAGGGCAAGGAATGCGGCCAGCAGGAGCGTCGGAAGCGGGTTCAAGGCAGAGGGGCGTGTGCGGATGGGCGCGTGAGGCGGCTGACTGTAGCGCAGAGCGCCAGTGCTGGCTAGCCGGGGAGTTGTTCGGCAAGGGCGGGCGAGGCGCCGGGTAACGGAATTTCGCATGTTTTGTAAAAATCGCTTAAAGAATATTCACACTCTCGGCAACATGGGCCGGCTACCATCGATATTCATTCATCGTGTCGCCGCGCGACATTCACCGACAGGAGTCGATATGGGAATCTTCAGTAGCATTCTGGCAAAGCTGGGTTTTGGTGGGGAAGATAAGGCGGCCGCCGTTGAGGCCGCGCCGGCAGGCGCAAGCCAGGCCGCTCCGGTGGCGATCAGCGTGGTCGATGTCATGGCGAAAATGGAGTCCCTGGCGGGCGCCCATCCCGAGAAGCTGAACTGGAAGGTGTCGATCGTGGATCTGCTCAAGCTGCTGGGCCTGGACAGCAGCCTGGCTTCCCGCAAGGAACTGGCCGGCGAGTTGGGCTGCCCGGCTGAGAAGATGAGCGATTCGGCGCAGATGAACATGTGGCTGCACAAGACCGTTCTGCAGAAACTGGCCGCCAATGGCGGCAACATTCCGGCCGAACTGCTGTAAAGCTCGCTTTTTCCGGGCAACCGGAGCCAGGGAAAGACCCGCTCGCTGCGGGTCTTTTTTTCGGGCGGCCATCCAGGCACCGCCGGGAGCGGCAGCAGGGCGCTCAGCTGGCCGGATCGCCAGCGAGCAGCTGTTCGCATTCGGCGAGGATGGTCTGGGCGAATTCCGAATGGTAGTTGGGGTCGAGGGCTTCCGTCATTTCGTGCGCGGCGAACAGCCCGGCTTCGCGCGACAGGCCGCCGGCGATCTGGCGGGCCAGCTGGTCGCTGAGTGCGGAAATGCCGCGGCGCTCGGCGAGTGCCAGCGTATTTTTCGAGCGCGCCAGCCAGTCGGCGGCCAGCGTGGCGCCCTGGGCATCGGTCAGCCATTGGCCGTGTTCGTAGTAATCGCTCAGGCGTTGAGCGGTCAGCGCGAACATCAGGGCGATGCGCAGGCCGCGCGGGCTGGGCGGGGTGTCGTCGCGAGTGCGCATGCCTAGCCGGCGTAGCCGCCGAGCGCCCTGGCAATGAAATGCCGGCTGACGCGCGGTTTGGGTGTGCGTTCGTCGAACCAGCTGCGCACATCCTGGTCGAGGCAGATGCCGTGCATGTAGTTGTAGAGCGCCTTGTTCAGCGCCTTGCCGAGGCGGTCGTGGTCGACGCCGGTGGGGTCGATGAACTGCACGTCGTTTTTGGCGAACTTGCCCGGCGGCAGCGCCTGCAGCTTGATGCCGTATTCGGCCGGATTCCGGCCGACTGGCGAATGGACCGTACAGGCGAAGCGGTGGAAGAAGCCCGACTGGATGCAGTTGGCTTCGAACAGCTGGCGGACGTACTCGAGCGCGTCGACGGTGTCGTGCAAGGTCTGGGTCGGGAAGCCGTACATCAGGTAGGCGTGCACCAATACCCCGGCATCGGTGAAGGCGCGGGTGACGCGGGCGACCTGGTCGACCGAGACGCCCTTTTTCATCAGCGCCAGCAGGCGGTCGGAGGCGACCTCGAGGCCGCCCGAGACGGCGATGCAGCCGCTGTCGGCGAGTTGCAGGCAGAGCTCCGGGGTGAAGGACTTTTCGAAGCGGATGTTGCCCCACCAGGAAATCGACAGATTGCGCCGCTGCAGCTCTTCGGCCATGGCGCGCAAGCCCTTGGGCGGGGCGGCCTCGTCGACGAAATGGAAGCCGGTGTGGCCGGTCTCGTCGACGATGCGTTCGATGCGGTCGACCAGGGTCCTGGCGCTGGCCGCGTCGTAGCGGCCGATGTAGTCGAGGCTGACATCGCAGAAGCTGCATTTCTTCCAGTAGCAGCCGTGGGCGACGGTGAGCTTGTTCCAGTGACCGTCCGACCACAGGCGGTGCATGGGGTTGAGCATGTCGAGCAGCGACAGGTAGCGGTCGAGCGGCAGGCCGTCCCAGGTCGGCGTGCCGACCTCTTCGAAGGGAATGTCCGGCTCCTGGCTGTTGTAGTAGCGCACGGCGCCGTCGACGCGGGCGAAGGTGCGCACCAGGTTGAGGCGCGGGCGCTTGCCGGCGAGGTGCTCGAACAGCGCGAGCAGGGGTTTTTCGCCGTCGTCCAGCGTGACGTAGTCGAAATGGTCGAAGACGCGCGGTTCGGCCAGTTCGCGCAGCTCGGTGTTGACGTAGCCGCCGCCGAGAACGGTGACGATGGCCGGGTAGCGCGCCTTGATGGCCCGGGCAATGCAGAAGGCGGCGTAGACCGTGCCGGGGAAGGGAACGGAGAGCAGCACGACGTCCGGTTGGCTGCGCGCGACGGTGTCCAGCGTCAGCTTTTCAAGCGTGGTGTCGACCAGGGTGGGCGGGGCGGCCAGGGCGGCCGCCAGCGGGTTGAAGCTGGCCTGGCTCTGGGCCAGCGTTTCGCCGTAGCGGACGAACTCGAAGCGGGTGTCGACGGCTTCGCGCAGGACGTCGGCCAGGTCGTTGAGGAACAGCGTGGCGAGGTGGCGGGCACGGTCCTGCACACCGAGCGCCCCGAAGGCCCAGGCCAGCGGGTCGCCGCTCCCGTCGTCGGCATAGTTGTCGAGTGCGGCGAAACGCGGTCCTTCGGGCAGGAAGGCGCGCGAGCAGATGCGGTGGGCGATCGAGCCGTCGCGCCCCTGCAGCAGCGCGATGGCCGGGCCGATGGCCGTCAGGTAGCGGTCGAACTGGTTGAGGAAGTGCTTCAGCGTCTTCGAGCGCTTTTTGGGATGGATCGCCTCGGCGGCGTCGCGAATCCCGGGCAGCCCTTGCTTCGAGAGCAGTTCGAGCACCAGGGCCAGCGCCAGGTCGGCCTGCTCGGCGTGAAAGCCGCGCTCGCGAAGGAATCCGGTCAGGTAGGCGGTGGCCGGGTAGGGGGTGTTCAACTGCGTCATCGGCGGGATGACGCTGAGAATGCGGGGGGAAGACGAAAGGCTCATGGCCGACAGTTTACCTGCCCGCGGCGCTTAATCCGTCGTGTTCAGTAAAACACCCGGGCCAGGTCGAGGGTCGATGCGCGGCCAAGATCGGGGGCCGACAGTTCCAGCCAGCGCCTGGCATGGTCACGACCCTGGTCGCGCAATTGCTCGAAGAAGGGCCGGTTGACGGCCAGCTTGCTGTCGGCGGGCAGGGCGCCGAGCACGTGGTCGGCACTGATGGCGTGGAAACGTACCGACGCCAGGCGGCGCTCAAGGCGTGCCTGCGGCAACAGCGCGAGCAGCCAGCCGGGCAGGCGACTCGGTTCGATGTGCTGGCGCATGTGGGCCAGCGTGCGCATTTCGCGTAGAAAGGTGGCGTTGAACGACAGTTCGCGCAGGCGGTCGCGGATTTTCTGGGCGGAATCGGGCGTTTCGGCGTAACGCAGCGGGGTGAGCAGGACGAGCAGCAGGTCGGAGGCCGAGCATTCCCAAAGCAGCGGAAAAACGGCCGGGTTGGCGCTGTAGCCGCCGTCCCAGTACGGTTCGCCGTCGATCATGACGCTACGGTGGATGGTCGGCAGACAGGCCGAGGCGAGCAGGGCGTCGGGTGTCAGTTCGTGGTTGTGGAAGATACGCAGCTGGCCGGAGTTGGCGTGGGTGGCGGCGATGAATAGCCGCACCGGGCTGGCGCGGCGCAGACGCTCGAAATCGAACTGCCCGGCAATGATGTCGCGCAACGGATTGAGGTCGAGCGGATTCAGCTGCTCCGGGGTCAGGTAGTCGGTCCACTTGAGCATCATCTTCAGGGCCTGCGGCACTTCCATGCCGGCATCGCCGGCCGCCGGGAAGGGAGATGAGTCGGCGACGGCCAGCCAGAAGCGTTCCAGCGCCTCGCGGGCGCCTGCCGGCCCGCCGACCATCAGGCCATGGGCGAGGCACAGCGCGTTCATCGCGCCGGCGCTGGTTCCGCTGACGCCGTCGAAGCGAAAGCGCCCGTCCTCCAGCAGCGCGTCGAGCACGCCCCAGGTAAAGGCGCCATGCGCGCCGCCGCCCTGCAGGGCCAGGCTAACGGGAGGGGGTAGTGTATGGTCCGGCATCGTTTGGCCTCGTGGCGGTTGGCTCGGCCCCGGCATCATGCCATCAACGGATGACGGGGCGAGGTCTGCTTCAGGTTTCCGAAAAACTGACCAGATCGAGATCCGCCGCTTCCTGGCGCAGCGGGATCAGCGCCTGGTAGGCCGGGGAGTTGTACCAGCCATCGACAGCCTCCGGGGAGGGAAAGCGGATGACCACGGTATCGCTGTGCCGGTGCTCGCCGCCGAGTACGGCCAGCCGTTCGCCGCGAAAAACCAGCTCCGCCTGCCAGGGAGCCAGGGTGGCCGGCACCTGGGCGCGGTACTGGGCCCATTTGGCCGGGTCTTTGACGGTGATGTGTCCGATCACGAAAGGCATGCTCATTCCCATGTGCTGGCGGCATCGGCCAGCTTTTCGAGGAGTTGATGGTCGTTGATGCGCACGGCGATGCCGGTGCCGTGCGGTGCGACGGTGGCGGGGAAGGCCGGCGCCAGCCAGACGCCGCTCTCGACCACGGCGTTGGCGCCCATGCTGCGTGCTTTTTCGCCGAGCAGGGCCATCGCTTTGCGGGTACTGCCGAACCAGCGTGAATAGACTTCGATGCGGCCGATCACTTCGTAGTCGCCCTGGGCAGGCAGGCTGTTGAAGGTGACCAGCGTCCGGGTGTTGAGGGTGGTGGCGGTGGGGCCTTTGGTGCTGCTGGCCGGCCATGGGTTGCCGTAGGTTGCACTGCGGCTGTCGATCAGCACCGACTGGGCCGACGCGCTCGCCCCGCACAGCATCAGGGCCGTGGCAAGGCAAAGTGCAAAGGGGAATGCGGGCGGAGTGGTGGGCACCGGGGCTTCCAAGGAGGAGTTGCGGAGTGTCCCATGATAGGGGATGCGGGATGCATGTCAAAGCCGTGAAACATTGGGATGTTCCAATGCGCACCCCGCTAACCATTTACATTGTTTCAATATGCCCCAAGCTGGCTTCATCCGTTTTTCCGGTGCTCTTTTCCTGTCGTCGTCGTTGCTGCTCGCGGCGCCAGCCACCCATGCCATCGCCCAGCCGGTTGCCGCCGTGAAGCAGGCCGATGCGGCCGTGCTCGCTCAGGATATCGCCAGCGCCGGCAGGGTCCGCATGCAGTCGCAGCGGCTGGCCAAGCTTTACTTGCAGTCGGGGATCGGCCTGAATGGCGGGGCGGCGAGGCAGCAGATCGACCAGGGAATCGGCGATGTCGATGCGGAGTTCGCACGGCTGGCACGCCAGGCGCGCAAGTCCGGCATCCAGCGGACTTACGCGCGCAGCGAAGCCCTGTGGCAGGAAATGCGCGTGGCGCTGAAGAAGGCGCCGGATGCTGCATCGGCCGAGGGGGTCGGCCTGCTCGCCGACGAACTGATGACGCATGCCGGAAAGCTGGCCATGTTGATCGAAGGCGAGAGCGAAACGCCGGTCGGCCGACTGCTCGACCTTTCTTCGCGCCTCAACATGCTGTCGCAGCGCCTGGCGCGCCTTTACCTTCAGGCTTACGGCGGCAAGCATACGCAAGGTGTCGCGGTCGATATCGAGCAGGCGCGCAAGGAGTTCGCCAGCGGTTTGCAGGAACTGGATGCAGCGCGCGAGAACTCGCCCGCCAGCCGCGAAGCGATCGGCCTGGCCCGGAATCAGTGGATATTCTTCGAGAGCGCCATCGCCGAACTGGGGAAAGCCGATCGTCGCGAGGGCAAGTCGGCGCAGCACGTCGCCACCAGCAGCGAACGCATCGCCCAGGTGCTGGATCAGGCCAGCCTGCAATATGTGCGCGACTACGCCGACGGACTCCGCGGCAGCCGATAGGCGTCAGTACCGGCAAAAGAAAAGGGCGGCCGGTCGGCCGCCCTTTTTCGTCCGGGAAGACCGGCTCAAACCAGGCCGAGGCTTTCCTCGACGCCCAGGTGCACGTTCATGGCTTGCACCGCAGCACCGGAGGCGCCCTTGCCGAGGTTGTCGAGGCGGGCAATGATCATCATCCGCTCGTCGTTGCCGAAGACGGCGATGTCCACACGGTTGGTGTCGTTGTTGGCCTCGACGTTGTAGAAGCCACCGTCGGTGGTGGCGGCCAGATCGACCGGCAGCACGTTGATGAAGCGCTCGCCGGCGTAGTAGTCGGCGATGATCTTCTGCACGTCGGCCGGCGAAGCCGGGCGGGTGAATTGCTGCGGCTGCAGGTAGGCGCTGACGGCCAGGCCCTTGTAGAACGGCCCGACGATGGGCTGGAAGATCGGCGCCACGCTCAGGCCGGTATAGGCCTGCATTTCCGGCAGGTGCTTGTGGGCCAGGGCCAGCGCGTAGGGACGGGGTGCCTTGAGCTGGGTCGGGCTTTGGCTGGCCTTCTCGTAATCGGCGATCATGGACTTGCCGCCGCCGGAATAGCCGGTGATCGAGTTGGCGGCGACCTGCGTCGCGGCCGGCAGCAGGCCGGCTTCGACCAGCGGGCGCAGGGCGAGGATGAAGGCGGTGGCGTGGCAGCCCGGGTTGGCGATGCGCTTGGAGGCCTTGATCTTGGCGCGCTGCTCCTTGGCCAGCTCGGGCAGGCCGAAGGTCCACGCCGGGTTGACGCGGTGCGCGGTCGACGCGTCGATCACGCAGGTGTTCGGGTTATCGACCAGCGACACCGACTCCTTGGCCGCCTCGTCCGGCAGGCACAGGAAAGTCACGTCGGAGGCGTTGATCAGGCGCTTGCGCTCGGCCAGGTCCTTGCGCTTGTCGGCGTCGATCTTGAGGACTTCGACATCGCTGCGCTGGGCGAGGTATTCGTTGATCTGCAGGCCGGTGGTGCCTTCCTGGCCATCGACAAAGACTTTGTAGGTCATGGTGAATCCGCGGTTGGGTCTAAAGGATGAATTCTGGCAGAAATTCGTGACGCTTTGGGGACACGGCGCCGTCAGTGCGCCAGTTTCTGCTTGATGGCGGGCAGCGCGGCCTGGGCGGCGCGTTCGCCTTCGAGCATGGCGTCGTTGCGGGCGGTGAAGTCCCAGGACTTGACGTAGGGCAGCTTGGGACGGATGACGACATCGGCGCCGCGCAGCTCGTTGGCGGCGATGGCGCCGCCCATGATGGTGGTGGTTTGCCAGACGATGCCGGTCAGGCTGTCGGTCGGCTGGCCTTCGGGCCTGGCCGAGATGTCGACGGCGATGACGATGTCGGCCCCCATCTCGCGGGCGGCCTGCACCGGCACCGGGCTGGTCAGGCCGCCGTCCACGTAGCTGTGGCCGCGGAACTGCGTCGGCTGGAAAACGCCGGGCACGGCGGCCGAGGCGCGCACCGCCATGCCGGTATCGCCGGTGCGGAAGACGACGCGCTCGCCGCTGTTGAGGTCGGTGGCGACGGTGGCGAAGGGGCGGTTGAGCTTCTCGATCGGGCGCTTGTTGAGGTGCTGGTTGATGAATTCCTGCAGCGCCTCGCCCTTGAGCAGGCCGCGTCCGCCCAGGGTCCAGTCGGCGAACACCTTCTCGTCGAGCTGCTGGGCGATCTTCTGCATGGCGTAGGCATCGTAGCCGGCCGCGTAGAGCGAACCGACGACGGCGCCGGCGCTGGTGCCGACCACGTAGTCCGGGTAGATGCCATGCGATTCCAGCATCTTGATCACCCCGATATGGGCAAAGCCGCGTGCCGCGCCGCCGCCGAGGGCCAGGCCGATTTTCGGTTTGGCCGCCGGAGCCGGCTGGGCCTGCGGTTTGCCACCCAGGCTGGCGCAGCCCGCCAGCATCAGCAGGCCGCCAATCAGCGCGGCAAAGGGCAGGGAGCGTTTCCAGAAGGGGCGAATAGACACGATGAACCCGGGCAAATGGCGAAAGGCGCCATTCTAGCGCCTGCCGCCGGATGCCTGCGAGATCGGATGGTGACGGATCGTATCTGTGTTGCGTGCTTGTGTACCCCGGGGTTCAGCTGGCGGCGACCAGGCGCAGCACTGTGATTTCCGACGGCGCGCCGAAGCGCTTGGGCGGCCCCCAGTAGCCGGTGCCGCGGCTGGTATAGACCGCCAGCCGGCCGAGCCGGTGCAGGCCGGCGGTAAATGGTTGCTGCATGGGCACGAAGTGGTTCCAGGGCCAGAACTGGCCGCCGTGCGTGTGGCCGGACAGCTGCAGGTCGAAGCCGGCTGCTGCGGCGGCCGTTGCCGAACGCGGCTGGTGGGCGAGCAGGATGCGCGGCAGGTCGGGCGGGCTGCCGGCCAGGGCGGCGGCCGGGTCGCTGGCCTGGCCGGCATCGAAGGCGCCGGCGGAATAGTCGGTGACGCCGGCCAGCACGAAACGGGCGCCGCGATGCTCGATGACCACGTGCCGGTTGTGCAGGCCGCGCAATCCGATCCGCTCGAACTCGCGCATCCAGGCAGCGGCGCCGGAATAGTACTCGTGGTTGCCGGTCACCCAATAGCTGCCATGCCGGCTGCGCAGGCCGCCGAGCGGCGCGGTGTGCGGGCGCAGCTGCCGGACGTCGCCATCGACCACGTCGCCGGTGATGGCGACCAGGTCGGCATCGAGCCGATTGACCCGGTCGACGATGGCCTGCACGTAGTCCTGCTTGATGGTCGGCCCGACATGGATGTCGCTGAGCTGGACGATGGTGAATCCCGCCAGTTCCGGCGGCAAGTTGGCCAGCGGAATGTCGATCTCGACGATGCGCGCCACCTGCCGGGCGTTGATGTAGCCGACCAGCGTAAACAAGCAGGCCAGGCCAGGGACGGCTAGCGCCGTCGCTGCGCCCAGGGCGGGGGCAGCGGCGAAGAACAGCGCGAGATCGCGCAGTAGCGTCAACACCAGCAGCGACGAGAAAAATCCCATGGCCAGGCTGCCCGCCCATGCCAGCCGGTCGGCCAAGGCCTGGCGCTCGATCACGAAGCGGGCGAGCAGGCCGAGCGGCACGAGGCAGGTGGAGACGGCCAGGCCGCCGATGGCCAGCGCCCAGCCCGCGGCATCGGGATCGAGCGGCGGCAGCAGGCGCCAGCCGATGTAGGCATGGAGGGCGGCGATCAGCGGCAGGATGCGCCACAGCGCGCGGCGCAAATGGCCCGGCAGGGCCGGCGGGGCGCTCGAGGATCGAGGCAGGGCTTGGGGCATGGACATGGGTTTCGGTTCGTTGTGGGCGTACCGGCCGGGCCGGTCGCTGTTTTGGGGAGGCTGGCTCGCTCAGTCGCCGCCCGGTGGCAACCGGACGGCGGCAAGGGCTATGGCTCAGGTGTTTTCAGACGGCTTGTCAGCGGAGCCGGATGCAGCTTCGGTCTTGCCCGATGAGCAGCAGTCGCGCCAGCGGCTTCCGAAGCGCCCCTTGAGCTGCTGGCGTTCCTCGGGCGTCATGCCTTCCCAGCGGGCGCGGCGTTCGCGCCAGTGGCCGTGGCAGCCGCCGCGCAGCCCGCCGAAGAGTATCCGGCTGAGCGCCAGGACGCCGAGCGCCTGCCAGTAGCCGATGGGCGACACGCCGGAAAACAGATCGGGCAGCAGGCAGTTCCACAACTGCATGACGACCCAGGTGACGGCGGCGATGCCGGCCGCGACCATCGCGCCGATCTTGAGGCAGCGCGACACGCAGCCGGATTTGTCGGTGGAGCATTTCATCATGGTGATACCTCGTTCAGGATTGTTCGTCGTAAAGCGGCCGCAGGCGGTCGCGCAAATGGAGGACTGCCTGCCGTTTCCAGCCGAGCAGGGTATTCACGGGCGTGCCGCTGTCGGCGGCCATTTCCTTGAAGCTGCGCCCGTCCAGCTCGTGGGCGATGAAGGTGTCGCGCGGCCCCGGCGGCAACTCGTCGAGCGCCTCGGCGATGGCCTCCAGCCACAGGCGCCGCAGGTGCGCCGCCTCGGGGCCGCCGTCGTTGGCCGGCAGGGCGTTCTCCAGCCAGGGCGCAGTCTCGTCGTCGGCATCCGGCCCGGCGGTCGGCAAGGGCTCCTCGCGCCGCTTGCGAAAGCGGTCGACGATACGGTTGCGCGCCACCCGGAACAGCCAGGCGCCGACCTGCTCGATCGGCTCCGGCAGGCGCCAGGCCTCGACCAGCTCGAAGAAGACGTCCTGCAGGATGTCCTCAGCCTCACCCGGATCGGGCACCCGCCGACGGATGAAGCTCCCCAGCCGCCCGCTTTCGCGGGCAACGGTTTCGGTCAGGCGCCGGTTCTGTTCGGCCATGGGGATGGTCTTTGCGTAGGGCGGAGGAAAGGAAAGCGACGTATCCATGCCTGGGTAGACGAACGAGCGGCGCGGATATTGTGGGGTGGCACGAAAATAGTCGATATTGACGCGAGCTGTCTGCCCGGGGTTTCAGTTTGGCAATGGGCGACGGGCGGCGGTTCCAGCCGGACGCCGGAAACGAAAAGGCCGGCCATGCCTCGCGGCATGGCCGGCCGGTTCGATCGGCAGCGAATCAGGACCAGGGCCGGAACGCCCGCCCGATGTCGGGCATCAGTTCGCCGGCGGCGGGGTGGCCGGGCCTTGCGGGCCGGGACCGCGCATGCCGCCGCGTTGGCCGCGCTTGCCCATCTGGCCATGCTCGTCGAAAACCTTCTTCTGTTCAGGCGTCAGCTGGGCGTAGAAGTCCTTCATCGCGACCACGTGCTTGCCCATGGCGTCCTGATGCTGCTTTTGCATCTCCAGCATCTTTTCGGCACGTTCCGGCGCGGTCAGCTTGGCCATGTCGGCCGGGTCGGGGCGATTGGCTTTGCCGGCGAAAGGGTGGGATTCCTGGAACTTGCTCCACGCGCCTTCCTGTTGCGGTGTCAGCTTCAGCGCGTCGTGCAGGCGTTGCTGGTGCTGCTGCATGCGGTCGGCAAAGCGGCCGTCGGCAGCCCTGGCGCCCATCGGGCCATCACCCATGCAACCGCCGCGTTGGGCGAAGCTCGGGGCCGAGAGGGCGGCAACACCGGCGCCCAGTACCAGGGCGGCGACAAAACGCAGTTTTTTATTCTTCAACATGATGCACTCCTTGATCGTTTCCGGCGGAACATTCCGCTCTGGAAACCATTAAAGCGCAAACATGTAATCCAGCTATTTCCGCTACGGCTGAAAGTGTTGCAAGCTGTTTCCGCTCAGACGTCGGCCTCGACCATGCCGCCGTCCTTCTCCATCCAGGCCCGGCGGCCGGAGGCTTCGCCCTTGCCCATGAGCAGCGTGAAGGTGCGGTGCATCTGTTTGATGGTCTCGCGCTCGGCCTGGAAGGGCACGAGGCGGCGGGTATCCGGGCACAGCGTGGTTTCCCACAGCTGGTCGGGGTTCATTTCGCCGAGGCCCTTGAAGCGGGAGACCGAGATCTTGTTGTCGTTGACGCCTTCCTCGCGCAGCTTGTGCAGGGTCTGCTCCTTTTCGGCTTCGTCCAGGCAATAGACCTTGCGCGTATGGCCGCGCGCCTCGACATCGACGCGGAACAGCGGCGGCTGCGCGACGTGGATGTGGCCGCGCTCGACCAGGGCCGGGAAGTGCTTGAGGAACAGCGTGAACAGCAGCACCTGGATGTGAGAGCCATCGACGTCGGCATCGGACATGACGATGATGCGGCCGTAGCGCAGGCCGGAGACGTCGACGGTGTCGATCTGGTCGATGCCGTGCGGGTCGACGCCGACGGCGACCGAGATGTCATGCACTTCGTTGTTCTTGAACAGCTGGTCGCGATCGACTTCCCAGGTGTTGAGCACCTTGCCGCGCAGCGGCAGCACGGCCTGGGTTTCCTTGTCGCGGCCCTGCTTGGCGGAACCGCCGGCCGAGTCGCCCTCGACCAGGAAGATTTCGTTGCGCGAGATGTCGTCCGATTCGCAGTCGGTCAGCTTGCCGGGCAGGGTGGCGATGCCGGAAGACTTCTTCTTCTCGACCTTCTGCGTCGATTTCATGCGGTTCTGCGCCGCCTTGACCGCCAGTTCGGCGATCTTCTTGCCGAAATCGGCATGGCTGTTCAGCCACAGCTCGAAGGGGTCGCGCACCATCTGCGAAACCAGCTTGTAGGCGTCGCGGCTGGTCAGCTTTTCCTTGGTCTGGCCCTGGAACTGCGGGTCGAGCACCTTGGCCGAGAGTAGGTAGGTCATGCGGCCGCAGACGTCTTCCTGCGCCAGCTTGACCTTGGCCGGCAGGATGGCGTGGTGCTCGGCGAAGGCCTTCACCGCGTCGAAGACGCCGGCTTTCAGGCCGGCTTCATGCGTGCCGCCATCGAGCGTCGGAATCAGGTTGACGTAGCTCTCCGGCTTGCCACCGCCTTCCTCGAACCAGGCCAGCGCCCAGGTGGCGCCTTCGCCGACCGAGAAGCCGTTCTCCGTTTCGACGTATTTCTCGCCAACGAAAATCGGCGCCACCGGCGAGCCGACCATCATTTCGGCCAGGTAGTCGGCCATGCCGTTCTGGTAGCACCAGGTTTTTTTCTCCTGGCCCTCGATCTCCAGTTCGACCGTGACATTGGGCATCAGCACGGCCTTGGAGCGCAGCAGGTGCTCCAGCTGGCCGAGATTGACCTTGGGCGAATCGAAATACTTGGGGTCCGGCGAGATGCGCACCGTCGTGCCGGTCGTGCGCGGGCCGACCTCGCCGATGCGGGCCAGCGGCTCGACGACGAAACCGTCGCCGAAGGCGATGCGATGGACGCCGCCGCCGCGCTTGATCTCGACCTCCAGCCGGGTGGACAGCGCATTGGTCACCGACACGCCGACGCCGTGCAGGCCGCCCGAGAAGCGGTAGGCGTTGCCCGATTCCTTCTTGTTGAACTTGCCGCCGGCGTGCAGCTTGCAGAAGACCAGCTCGACCGCCGGCTTGCCTTCTTCCGGATGGATTTCGACCGGGATGCCGCGGCCGTTGTCGGAGACCTCGATGACGCCGTCGGCGCGGATGGCGACGGAAATCTTCTTGGCGTAGCCGGCCAGCGCCTCGTCGGCCGCGTTGTCGATGACTTCCTGCACGATGTGGGTCGGGCAGGTCGTCCGGGTGTACATCCCGGGACGTTCCTTGACGGGTTCGAGGTCCTTGAGGACGCGGATGGAAGAGGCTGAGTAGTCGGACATGCGTTTCGGAATCTTGGGTGATAATGGCGGTCGACCACCGAAGTGGCGCGGAGCGCGATTCTACCTGCCGCAGCGCCAGCCGTAATCCTCCAACACAGATATCGATAAAAAGGACGCCTCCCATGAACGTTGCCCACATCGCCACGACACGCCGCACCTGCAAGGCTTTCGACCCGGCCCGCAAGATTCCCGACAGCGTGCTGGGCGACCTGAAGACCGTGCTGCGCTTCGCGCCGTCGTCGGTGAACAGCCAGCCCTGGCACTTCGTCATCGCCGGCAGCGACGCCGGCAAGGAGACGCTGGCCGCGACGCTCGACGGCGCTTTGGCCTACAACGCCGGCAAGGTGCGTGCCGCCTCGCACGTCGTGGTCTTCTGCGCCCGTACCGCGCTCGACGCGGCGCACCTGGACGGCCTGCTCGCCCAGGAAGACGCCGATGGCCGCTTCGCCACGCCGGAGGCCAGGGCGGGGCAAGCCAACTCGCGCAATTTCTATGTCGGCCTGCATCGCGACCAGTTGAACGATGCCGACGCCTGGGCCGACCGCCAGATCTACATCGCCCTCGGCAACCTGATGCAGGCTGCCGCCGCGCTCGGCGTCGACGCCTGCCCGATGGAAGGCATCGATGTCCTGGCGCTGGACAAGGCGCTCGGCCTGCCGGAAACCCGACTCACCGTGCGGTCATTCACCTGGGTCTCTCGGCTGGCCTTAGAGCAGAGGAGCTAGCCTCCTTTCCGGCTCATTACGTTGTCGATTGCTCGAAATTGTCACCCAATCTCCGCTCGGTCCGAGTTCGACTTAATCCCAAAGAGATGGACATAAAGTACAACAAGGCCCGGACTGTGCGTGTCTCCGTGAGCTGTATGAACTTGTTGTGGCAATACCGAGAAACAACACGGGAAATGCTGCGCCTGCATTCATCAATGGATGACACCGCGCTCTTTCTAAACCGTTACGGCGTACGATTCACGGCAGATGGGTTCGGAAAGCCCTTGGAGCGACTCGGCCAACGGCTTGGTTTCCATGTCCACCCACACCTGCTAAGGCACACCTTTGCTACCCATACCTTGGCAGCATTGGAAGACCTGAAACGAGCAGGAAAATTGCGAGGCTCGCCGCTCATTCTATTGAAGGGGTTATTAGGCCACTCATCAATCACTCAGACTTCCAGATACCTGCATTTTATTGATGAGATAGAAGACGAATACGGGACCAAGTACCAAGCAGAAATTGATGCTATTGCATTGGCACTTCTCGATAAGCCGGAAAACAAAAAGGCGTCTTAATAATGGCTCGAAAGAAAGATTTTACGCAGGGAGGCAACCTCCCTATGCCAGTTATTGTTCTACCCGCCGTTGATACAAGACGGGAAGTCATCTGGGCTATCACTCTTTCGCTCCCCCATGGAATTGAGCGGGTCTACTCGTTCGAATCCCACGCTGGATTGGGTTATGACGAAATACTTTCCCTCTGCCTCCAATCAACGCGACAGCTAATTAAAGCTGGGCGACCAGAGCCGGATTCGATGAAAAGCACGATTGAATCTGGGCTCCGGAACTGGCTTCTGTTCTGCCAGGAACAAGTAACGGTCAGTGGTAAAGAGGTTACTGCTGCTTCAATTGATAAGCGGTTCGTGGAGGCATTCGTCGGTTGGCTGAGGCTGCGTTTGAAACCCAATGGAGATAAATGGTCGCTGAATACCGCTAGAACGACTTATTCGAAGATGAAGGTCATCCTCGAGGATTTAAGTGTCCGCAAGCTTCTCCCCCCTCCAGAACAATTGTTTCCGGTGAATCCCTTTCCCCGGGCTACTGCCCTAGAAAACCGACGGGGATACATCCAACCTCTCTCTGACGGGGAGCGTGAAGCCATCATCAAGGCGCTTGCACCTGAAATCGGCGAAATCTTTGATGGAACCCATCCTGGAAGCTTCAGAGTTCAGCTTTGTCTGTGTGCGTTCGCAATCCTCCTGAAGACTGGCCTGAATCCCACCCCGTTACTTGAAATTCCTAGGGACCTTTCGAAGGCATTCATTGACCATCCCAGGACGAATCGCAAGATACTCATTACTACCAAGCGTCGAGCCTCTAAAGACATCGCCACCCCCCTTGAGGCGACGGAATCCAGAGTGGTGTCCCTAGATGTCTACCGCATCTGCGAAAGACTTCGGGATAAGACGGCACATCTTGTGGCGCTAGCGGACGACCCGAACATTGCCCAGAGACTTTGGATTGTTGAAACCCAGGAGGGAGGCATTCGAGGCATAAGCGTCGAGGACTTGAGCCAAGTTTCGCAGTCGTTCACCGTGCGGCATGCTCTCCGTCGAGATGATGGTTCCCCACTGAAAATGACCAGCCAACTGTTCAGAAACACGAAGCTGAATCGTATCTGGCGGGCTTCAAGGGGTGACTTACTGGCGACGGCGCATTCGGCAGGGAACACCCCAGCCGTTGCAGAGCGTTATCTTGCAGTAACACCGGATATGCTCGAAGAGCATCGACTTGCAGGCGAAGTCTTGGTCGAAACACTGCTGGATGCTGCCGGCAAAACTATCTCTCACACTCCCGTAGCCGGTTGCCGGGACCCCTACCAGGGAGAGTTGGCGCCAAAGAATGGTAAGCCTTGCGTGGACTTCCTTTCATGCTTCCGCTGTAAGTCACAAGTCATTACTGGTGATGACCTATATCGACTGTTCAGCTTTTACTGGGCCATTTTGGGAGAGCGTGACCGCATAGGCAGTAAGATTTGGAAAAAAGTCTTTGCCTGGATACTGCGCATTATCGACCGCGACATTTCGCCCAGGTTTGACGCAGAACTGGTGGCCCGTGAAAAGGCGAGAGCAAGGCAAACTCCGCACCCTATGTGGCGCGTCCCTGAAGTAACTTTGGCCATTGGTTCTGTGCAATGAGCAAGAATTCTGCGACGACGATAAACATCCGAGCGTTGCCGACAGCCGTTCGCAACGCGTTCGTTATTACCTACTTGCCAGGGCCAGACGGCTCTAAACATACGGTCTCCAAGTACGGGGACATGATTTGGGACTTCCGCCCACTCTTTCCACATGCGGCGCGAGGAAAAGCCGACAAGTTTATTTTGTGGGAGCGCGCACCTGCCTCATGGAGGGCTTCGCTCAAAGGGGCTCTACATGCATTCATGATGTTTGCCCGGCCAGGGGGTATTAGTCTCGAACCGGCCACACTTCCCAAACGCTTCGTGACACTGAATGCTTTTGCAAAATGGTGCGATGCTCAAGGAATTGGCAACTTCGCCAGCGTCTCCCCATTCGATGTTGTTCGCTATATTGAGAAGCTGCGTTCGGAAGGAAACTATGACCGAACAATTGGGAATCACGTATCCCTTCTTCGGCGCGTTTACGAAATGCGCGAATACCTGAATGATTGCTTCTCGGCCCAGGCCGCCAGAGAGCTTTCCAGTAAAGCCCTTGGGCCGCTGTGGGAACCGGAAGCCGATGAGGCCCGACGCACCGAACTAATCCCTTTGCCTGAAGCAGCAGCCTTATTCTCTGCCTCCCTGAAGGTCCTGGAGGATGCAAGTCGGGTACTTGCCCTGAGGGATGCCTTGGAAGATGACTGGAATGCTCAGCAAGTGGAGGTCGGTAGGCAGCACTGGGGCGCGTCAGTAAAACATCCAGAGGTCAGGAAAGCTGGTTTCGAGGATGTCTATGCATTTGAATCCCGCCTAAATGACATCCGAACCGCCGCCTACATCGTGCTCGCTCAATCGACGGGATGCAGGGTCCACGAACTGGGAGATGCAAGAGTTGGCTGCGTCTATGACAAGGTTGAAGACGGAATCCGGTACTACTGGCTGAAGTCCTCCACTCGAAAAATTGGCGACGGCCCCGTTAAGTGGCTGGCTCCCGAAGTGGCCCAGCAGGCGGCAAAGATTCTTGAGTGGCACTCTGCGCCACTACGAAAAATAGTC
Organism: uncultured Dechloromonas sp.; assembly: GCF_945957265.1. Lineage (GTDB taxonomy): Bacteria > Pseudomonadota > Gammaproteobacteria > Burkholderiales > Rhodocyclaceae > Azonexus. Next base: position 79,300 of record NZ_CAMFKO010000008.1, on the reverse strand, counting down.
TGTGAGCAGCTCAAGCTTAGCCAAGCTGCTTATTGTGCCTTACCTCCACATGATGAACGCCGTGCCGAATTGGCCTTGGAAATCCTCGAACTCGAAAGAAACGTTGACCGCCTTTTCCTGAGCCTTACCGCTGGTAATCAAGTTAGCTCGACTGCAACCTACGCACACAACAAGCAGTTGAATGCCTTTGCGAAAAGGATGGGAATCCAGTTAAGTTCTCGGCTGCACACCCACCGCTTCCGGAGAACGTATGCCGTAATCGTCGTCCGCCTAAACAAAGGGGTTCGTGTTGACCTGATTACGCTGCGCCACCATTTCAAGCATTCAAGTCTCCTGATGACCGAATGGTATGCTGGGCTTTCCGACGCAGACTTAGAATTGTTGGAATTGCTCGAAGAGGAAAATGACATTTTCGATATGGCCCTGGTCGAAGATTGGTTAGAACCTGGCGCCCGACTAGCTGGTGGCCTGGGCGCAAAAATCAAAGCCTACGCTGGCAAGCATCACGAGCCTATCGTCTTCAAATCCAGAAAGGAATTTCTTGAAGTCGTTCGTGACGGCATGAAAATCCGTGGTACTGGCCATAGTTGGTGCTTGGCAGAGAACGACGACTGTGGTGGCCAGGGATTATTCGAGGCCTTCCGCTGTGGCGATTGTGGCAACTCAGTTATTGACGAAAACCAACTCCCTATCTGGGAATGCATCCGTGCCCAGCAACTTGAACTATTGGAAATGGATGATATTGGCCCAGGAGGCAGAACCAAGGCGCTTGCCGCGTTAAAGCGGGCTGATGCGGTTCTGGATGGGCTGTTAGAACCTGAATCTGAGGAGGTCCCACAATGAGCCAATCTGACGAGACTCGAAAGCGCCTGTTTCTCGTCCTGAAACAGCTTCAGCGTGATGCCTCCAAGGCAGAAGTCGCCGGCTCCAAACCACCAAGAATTTCAATCAGCGCGGTGGCCAAAGCAGCTGGGGTAAGTCATACCCTCATCCATACAAAGTATCCCGATGTAGCTGAACGAATCCGGGCAGCGGTGGGGAGCACCCTGTTAATACAGCGCCAGAAAAAGCATACGGCTTTGGTTACTGCGAAGGGGCGTATCGCTGAACTACGAAAGGACTTGGAATCGTTGCGAGCGGAGAACCGTGGCTTAGCGAGTGAAAATTCCCGGCTTACATTACTCGTACTAAATCTTCAGTCTGAAATAATGGTGGCAAAGGCAAACGTACCCATCATTGGCCAAGGGTTGAAACCGTAACAGACGGTAATCGGCCAGAAGTTGCCGTTTAATGTTCCATTTGGCGAGGACAGCTTTGAAGCCCAATCCAGTCATGGCAAACCGTTGGGCAATTGCAGAATAGGTCAACTGCTTAATTTGGCGCTTTGATGCTCTGAAATGAACGCAGTTACCTGAGCCACTTCAGCAAAGTGGCGTACAGCTTATCTGGCTCTACCGGCTTGGCCACAAAATCATTCATACCCACAGCCAGGCAACGCTCACGGTCTTCGTCAAACGCATTTGCCGTCATCGCGATAATGGGTAAATTCTGTGTGGCAGGCAGTTGGCGTATGGCTCTCGTGGCATCCAGGCCATCCATCTTGGGCATTTGCATGTCCATCAAAACGGCGGCATATGTGCCTGACGGTGCTTGTCGGATTCGCTCGACTGCCTCGAGACCATTTGAAGCCACATCAACCTGCAAGCCGACATCGTCCAGGTTTTCTTGAGCGATAAGCTGGTTAATCGTCTCGTCCTCGACAAGCAATACACGAGCTCCGGAAAACTGCTCCTTGAGTGCCTTGGCAGCCTCCCCTTCATTGACTTGATTCTGGGTCGCCTCATCCTTTGATGCCTTTTTCAGGCATGCCGAAAACCAGAAGGTACTGCCTTGTCCCAGGACACTATCGACACCCGCTTCGCCATCCATCAACTCCGCGAGGCGTTTCGTTATAACCAGGCCCAAACCTGTTCCACCAAACTGACGGGAAGTCGAAGCATCTGCTTGCTGGAAGGGTGAAAAGAGCTTATTCAGCATATCAGGGGCGACACCGATGCCAGTATCCACCACCTCAAATCGAACCAAGGCAGAGTCGTCATCTTCGGTGATACGACGCGCTCTCACGGTAACAGAACCCACTTTTGTGAACTTGACTGCGTTGCTTGCCAAATTGAGCAGTGACTGTGTCACCCTGGTCAAATCACCTCGTAACGGTGGGAGGGTGTCGATTTCGTGTCTGAGCTGGATTCCTTTGGAATCGGCGGACTCCCCCAGCATCGAGCAGACATTGGCTACAAGTGCTGGAATATGGATAGCTTCATCGGCCAATTCCAGTTTGCCGGCCTCGATTTTAGAAAGGTCGAGAATATCGTTGATGATGGCAAGAAGATGTCTTCCAGCAGCTTCGATTTTGGTCAGCTTGTCAGCGGTATCTGGTGCCTGTTCCTTACGGCGCAGGATATTCGACAGACCGATGATGGCGTTCATCGGGGTCCGAATTTCATGGCTCATGTTGGCCAGGAACGAGCTCTTGGATTGATTGGCGGTTTCAGCCTGCTCTTTGGCTAATACCAGGTCCTTGGTTCTCTGCTCTACCAAAGCCTCAAGCTCGCGATTGACTCGCTGAGCCTCTTGCTCTGCCCATTTAAGCGATGCGTTATGCAGCTTCAAGGCAATAATGGCCAGCACCAGCAGGCTGCTCGAAATGGCCAGCAGAGCGAAGAAGGGTAGCTTCTGCTCCTCAAGGCGTGCAATTTCTGGAACGGGCTGGAGCAGGTGAACTGCAAACCTATGTTCCGATGCTTTTCCACTGATGAACAGGTACGGCATCTTCCGGTCGCCATCCAAATAAACAAGATTGGCCAACGCCTTCTCCGGCCGCTTCTCAATGTTCAAAGGCTTGAATTCCGAACGGAGATAGGTTTTCTCCAATACGTCTTTTGGAATGTGATTCAGATTTGCCGAGGGGAGTGTTCGAAATTCAAGACCTTTTTCCCGAGCCAGGACGATGACGCCTTGTTCATCCGTAATAAAGGCATCAATTTGCCGGGTCCAGCGTTCAAAATGGGTTAAGTCGCGTTTTACGATGACGGAGCCGGCAAATTTCCCCTCGAGCATGACTGGGGACGCAAAGTACAGGCCGGGAACCCGACTTAGCCGACCAACGACATACTGGCGACCCGCTCCCCCTTCTATCGTGTCCCGGAAATACTGACGGTCGGAATAGTTGCCACCAATAAAACTCAGGGGGGTTCCAAGATTACTGGCAGCAATACATTCACCCGCCGAATTCAGCACCCATACGACATCCGCTCTTAGATTTTTGGCGGCGATATGAAAGCGCTGGCTTAATTGCTTGAGTGAGGGAGTGCTTTCCCAGCGCTCTTTATTTTGTTCTCGCGAAGATGAAGAGGGGCGCCGACCAGGACCAAACGCCGCAAGTTCACGCCGGACCATTTCATCGTGAGCCAGAACCACAGGTATACCGGAAATAGCGGCTAAAGCATCTTCGATACTCTCGCTAAGACTTTCAAGTTGCTCCTCACCCTGCTTGAGTTGCTGCTCGTAAGCAGAGTGCAACATCTTTTCTGTGTAGGTCGAACTTGCGACCCAAGCTAACCCAGTTAGAACTGCACAAAGTGCAAAGCCCCCTAGGAATTTCTTCCTCCAGCTGTCGCCAGATAAAAAGTTGGTTTGTTTCTCCACGGTGCTTCCCCCTGCTTCTGACGAGCAGGCTAATTGTGACGGAGCCAGACTACTTGAAAATAGCATGTTAAACAACGAATGACCATGTTCCGCAGCGGGCGTCTAGCATCAGCCGAAATGGCTTTAGGATTAACATAGGCTTGCCGGCTCCCAACTTGAACAGAGGTGCATGACATGGATACGACCACCCTGCTAAGCACCAATGCACTCCTCTCGTCAGCGGCGGCGCTCATCATGTTGGTGGTCCTGCGCACACGCAAGACCTACCCGGGATTTGGTTTTTGGACAGTAAGTATCGCTTTCCTTGCTTTGGGAGCAGCGATGCTTGTCCCAGGAGCACTCCCAAAAATTTGGTTTGTGGCGGTATTACGCAATGGCTTGCTGCTCGGCGGTCTCTTACTCCTGCTACGCGGAGTGCTGGTTTTTCGCGGGTTACGTGTCAGCTACCGCTGGGATGCACTGTTTGCAATTACTTTCCTTCTCGTATTTGGCTACTACAGCTTGGACACCGCCCAGCTGACTACACGCATCGTCATCTACTGCGCACTTGCCGGCATCCTCAGTTTCATTACAGCCGTTGTCACGTTACGGAACCGAGCACCGTATTTTGGCTCGAACGACGTCATGCTGGCGTTGTGGTTGCTGATATATGGGGCGCTCAATTTTTTCCGCATCGCACATGAACTCAGTGACCCAAATGTCATTACAGCGTTCGAGGCATTAAGCGGTTTTGGCAGCTATTACGCCTTAGCCCAGATACTGACAGTGCAGTTAATGACACTGACGCTCATCAGCATGAATTCGCAACGTATCGAATACGAATACCGGGTCAGTGAATCCCACCTGCGGGAGCGCGAGGGGCAGTTACGTGCCATGGGAGACAACCTGCCAGATGGCTTCGTGTATCAGTTTGAATTGGGCGAGAACAAGCGTGGCTTCAGCTATATCAGTGCCGGGGTCGAGAAGATGCTGGGGCTGAAAGCGTCGGACCTTATGACCGATGCGCAGCCATTATTTGCCCTGATGGCACCCGAGTCATACGCCCAATATATTCAGGACGAAGCACGATGCTTTCGAGAGCAGAGCCAGTATTCAGGTGTGTTGCAATTCAACTCGGTCAGCGGCGAGAAGGTCTGGTTGCATGTGCGCTCAGCCCCGATGCAGGGGCCCAATGGCGAGCCAGTCTGGGCTGGAGTCGCAGTAGACGTTACGAAACTCAAGGAGACTGAAGCCGAACTGCAGCGTCATCGAAATCATTTGGAGGCGATGGTCGATGAACGAACCACCGCCTTGATGGACGCAAAGCAGGCTGCTGAAGCTGCCAATGTGGCCAAGGGAAGCTTCTTAGCCAACATGAGCCACGAAATCCGGACCCCCATGAATGCCGTTCTTGGACTGTCTGAACTGTTGCTCAGAAAGCACCAAGAGCCAGATACGGCAGACAAACTCGGAAAAATTCGCACTGCCGGCAAACATCTATTGGGCATCATCAACGACATCCTCGACTTCTCAAAAATCGAGGCAGGGAAGCTTCAGTTGTCGGAAGACAAGGTCGATGTTCGCGTGTTGCCGGTAAATGTATGTTCCATGGTGGCCGAGTCGGCCAGTTCCAAAGGGATTCAGCTCAAGACCGAAGTTGATTTTCTGCCACCTCACTTGCTGGGAGATAGGACGCGTCTCACGCAAGCGTTACTCAACCTCGTCAGCAATGCGGTCAAATTTACCCAAACGGGTTCGGTGACTGTACGAGCCAACAAAGTGGGAGAAGATGCCGATTCAGTCTCGATTCGTTTCGAGGTTATCGATACCGGCATCGGTATTTCCCCAGAAGCGATGAACCGACTGTTTAATCCTTTCGAACAGGCCGATTCCTCAACTGTCCGCAGCTTTGGCGGTACGGGGCTCGGCTTGGCGATTACCCGCCGCCTGGCTCAACTGATGGGTGGAGATGCTGGTGTCGAAAGCGTTCTAGGCACAGGGAGCACCTTTTGGATAATAGTGCGTTTGAAGAAGATAGACGGAGTCAACATCGATACTGCGCTTACCTCGGGCAGTGACGTCGTTGCGCAGTTGAAGGCGAACTACGTCGGCACCCGGATACTGGTGGTTGAAGACAACGAGATTAACCAGATAGTCGCCCAGGAAATTCTCGAGGATGTCGGCCTTGTTTGCGATTTAGCCAATGATGGAGAAGAGGCCGTACTAATGATTCGCACAGCTCAACCGGGAACGCATGCCTTAATCTTCATGGATATGCAGATGCCGAAAATGGACGGCTTGACGGCAACCAAGCTCATTCGACAATTGGAAACAGGTAAGGACATTCCTATTGTGGCAATGACTGCTAACGCCTTCAACGAAGATGAGGAACGCTGTATTGCAGCTGGCATGAATGACTTTGTATCGAAGCCTGTTGACCCTGACAGGCTATACAGCACGTTACTAAAGTGGCTTGAGAGATAATTTATGATTCGGTACAGCGCAATCGACGAAGCCAACGCTGATTGTCGATTTGCTAGCCATGGCCCCTTGGTAAGTTCGAGATGCAAATGAGGTCTGGGGTAACTGGATGTCGATTGATTGTCACATTGCGGTCGTTTGAAGTTAGGGTCTCTAGAGGCTGCTTAGGGTCGGTAACTGCCGTTCGCCGAGCACATTAGCTTGGCAAAGGCTTGGTGGTCGAAACTTTTTGACCAGATTTTGTTACCGTATGGCCAGCCGTATAGGGCAAAGGGTTCTGGCATGGTAACTGTTACCATGTAGTAAGAACGGTTGCGGCATGGTGGCCTGCCGGCTGTCGCTGAACGCCCGGCAGCTCGACGAAAAGGCCTTGCGCAAGGTGTTCGACCAGATCAGCCGCGACGTGCCGGTGGGCAAGGCGCAGCACGAAGACGACCAGGCGCTGGTCGCCGTGGCACGCCCGTTCGAGCCGCGCCTGAAGGCGATGACCGGGCGCCATCCGCAACTGCTCAAGGCTTTCGGCAAGTTTTCGAAGTGGGTCAATCAGCTCGGCACGCTGGGCGGCGGCAACCATTTCATCGAGGTGTGCGTCGACGAGGCGGACCAGGTCTGGGTCATGCTGCATTCCGGCAGCCGCGGCATCGGTAATGCGCTGGCCAGCTATTTCATCGAACTGGCGCGCAACGACATGACGCGCCAGCAGGTGCAGTTGCCGGACCGCGACCTGGCCTATTTCCGGGAAGGCAGCGCGCATTTCGAGGATTACGTCGGCGCCGTGCATTGGGCGCAGGAATACGCCTACGCCAACCGGGAATGCATGATGGACCTCGTGCTGGCCGGGCTGAAACGGCATCTGCCGGCCTTCGCGGTGACCGGCGAGGTGGTCAATTGCCATCACAACTATGTGGCCCGCGAGCACCACTACGGCGCCGATGTCTGGGTCACGCGCAAGGGTGCCATCCGGGCGGGGGCCGGCGACCTGGGGATCGTTCCCGGCAGCATGGGCGCGCGCAGCTACGTGGTGCGCGGCAAGGGCAATGCCGAGAGTTTCGATTCAAGCGCCCACGGCGCGGGGCGACGGATGAGCCGCAACGCGGCGGCGCGGGCCTTCACCGAGGCCGACCTGCGACGGCAGACCGAGGGCGTGGTGTGCCGCAAGGACAAGGGTGTGATCGACGAGATTCCCGGCGCCTACAAGGACATCGATGCCGTGATGGCCAACCAGCACGACCTGACCGAGATTCTGCACACCCTGAAGCAGGTCGTCTGCGTCAAGGGTTGAGGCTTCCCCGGCGGCGCAGCATTTCCCGGTCGAGGGCGTTGAATTGCTCGGCCAGCTCGTGCTGCATGAAGTTGCTGCCCAGCGACGAGGGTATCCAGCTGTCGGGTTCGATTTCGACGTGGTAGTCGATCAGCGTTCCGTGTTCCTGCGGCCGGATCTTCATCTCGCTCTGCATGCGTTTGGCTGACCCGGAGAGCGAGCGAGAGAGGATGCGCGTGTCGTCGATGACCTCGATGCGGCGCAGGCTTTCGAAGGGCATGGAGAACGGGCCGAAGCTGACCTTGCCGCGTTGCGCCACTTCATAGACGTTGCGGTGGCGGGAAACGATGCGGCTGGTGAGCACGCCGGGCATGAACTCGGCCATGTGGTCGAAATCGGTGAGCACGGCCAGGACGACGGCCGGCGGAGCGGGTGTCCTGAGATGCAGGGTGGCGACATAGAGCCCGTTGCGGTAGTCGACCTGGACATCGTCGTCGGTGATGGCCTGCCCGGGCGGCGCCAGGCAGGTCATTGCCAGCAGCATCAGCCAGCGCAGCCAGGGAGCGTTCATCGATGCCTCAATGCAGCGCGCGCGACAGCCGGGGATGCGTGGCGACGAAGTAGTACAGGGCCGGCAACACGAACAGCGTCAGCACCGTCGCCGAGATCAGGCCGCCGATGACGACCAGGGCCAGCGGGCGCTGGGTTTCCGAGCCGATGCCGTGCGACAGCGCCATCGGCAGCAGGCCGAGCATGGCGAGCAGGGCGGTCATCAGCACCGTGCGCAGGCGCGACAGGGCGCCCTGGAAAACGGCCTGGTAGTCGTCGAGCTTCTGCTGCTTGAGCTGGTTGATGTAGCTGACCATGACCACGCCGTTGAGCACCGCCTGCCCGAACAGCGCGATGAAGCCGATGGCGGCGGAGACCGACAGCGGTATGCCGGAAATGAGCAGGGCGAAGATGCCGCCGATCAGCGCGAAGGGGATGTTGCAGATGATGATCAGCGCGTCCTTGAAGGACTCGAAGGCGTCGAAGAGGAGCAGGAAGATCATCAGGATCGACAGCGGCACGACCAGCATCAGGCGCTTCATGGCGCGTTCCTGGTTCTCGAACTCGCCGGACCAGGTGATCGAGTAGCCTTCCGGCAGCTTGATCTCCTTGGCGTGTTCCTGCATGTCGGCGACGACGCTGCCCATGTCGCGGTCGCGGATGAAGACGCCGATGGCGACGACGCGCTGGCCGGATTCGCGGGCGATGTTCATGGCGCCGCTGGCCATCTTGAAATCGACCAGCGCCGACAGCGGCACCTGCGCGCCGCTCGGCGTCGGCACCAGCACGTCCTTCAGCTTGTCGAGCTGGCGCGCCGGCTCGGCCAGGCGGACGACGACGCTGAAGTGGCGGTCGCCCTCCCACAGTTCGGTGGCCGCCTTGCCGGCGAGCGCCGTTTCGACGACATCCTGCACGTCCATGACGTTCAGGCCGTAGCGGGCGGCGGCGGCGCGGTCGATCTCCAGCCGGTATTGCGGCAGGTCGCCGTCGCGGTCGATGAAGGCGCGGGCCACGCCCGGCACGTTGCCGATCTTGTCGAGCAGCTGGTTGGCATGCAGCTTCAGCGTGGCGGTATCGTCGCCGAAGAGCTTGATGACGATCTGGCCGTCGATCTGCGAAATGGATTCGAGAATCTGGTCGCGTACCGGCTGGCTGAAGGTCGGCTCGATGCCCGGCATGTCGTTCAGCCTGTCCTCCATCTCGCGCACCAGCTGGTCCTTGGTCATGCCCTTGCGCCACTGGTTGTCGGGCTTGAGGTCGACCAGCATCTCGGTCATGTTGATGTTCTTCGGATCGGTGCCGTCCTCCGGGCGGCCGCCCTTGGAAATCACCGCATTGACCTCGGGGAAGTCGGCGATGATCCGCCGCAGCTTGCGCAGCTCGCCCTTCGCCTCGTCGATGGAAACCGAGGTCGGCAGCGTGATGTTGATCCAGATCGAGCCTTCGTTCAGCTCGGGCAGGAACTCGGTGCCCAGCTGCGGCACCAGCGCGGCGGTGATCGCCAGGGCGGCGAGGGCGATGGCCAGTACGCGCTTGGCGTGGGCGAGCACCCATTTGAGCGCCGGTTCGTAGCGGTTCATGAACCAGTGCATCAGCTTGGTTTCCTCGTGCGGCACATTGTTCTTGAAGGCGATCTTGGACAGGAAGGGAACCAGGGTCAGCGACAGGATCAGCGAGGTGATCAGGGCGGCGACCACCGAGTAGGCCATCGGCGCGAAGATTTTCCCTTCGTGGCGCTGCATGGTGAAGATCGGCAGGTGGGCGACGATGATGATGATCATCGAGAACACCGTCGGCCGGCCGATTTCGACGACGGCCTCCTGGATGGTCCGGGTGTGCGGCCGGTGGTCGTCGTCGCGTTTCGCCTCGCCGAGGCGCCGGAAAATGTTCTCGATGACGATCACCGCGCCATCGACGATGATGCCGAAGTCCATGGCGCCCAGCGACAGCAGGTTGGCCGGGATGCCGACCAGCGACAGCCCGGTGAAGGTGCCGAGCAGGGCCAGCGGGATGATCGAGGCGACGATGCCGGCGGCGCGCAGGTCGGCGAGGAAGAGGTAGAGCACCAGCGTGACGAGCAGGGCGCCTTCGAGCAGGTTCATGAAGACGGTCTTCAGCGTCTTGCTGATCAGCCACGAGCGGTCGTAGAAGGGCACGATCTGCACGCCGTGCGGCAGGCCGCCGGCATTGAGCGCATCGACCTTGGCCTTCAGCGCATCGAGGACCATGGACGGGTTCTCGTCCTTGCGCAGCAGCACGATGCCGGAGACCACGTCGTCCTGGTCGCCGTTGGCGTCGCTGATGCCGACGATGCCCTGTTCCGGCACGCGCGACTCGACGACGTCGGCGATGTCGCGGACGAGGATGGGCGTGCCGTTGTTCTCGGCGACGACGACCTGGCCGATGTCGGCCGACGAGCGCAAGAGGCCGAGCGAGCGGATCAGGAACTGCTGGCGGCCCTGGGCCACCGAGCCGCCGCCGGCATTGGCGTTGGCCCGCTGCAGCGCGTTGAACAGCTGGCCGAGGGTGATCTTGTAGTCGCGCAGCTTGGGCAGGTTGGGGCGCACCTCGTACTGGCGGATCGGCCCGCCCAGCGACACCACGTCGGCAATGCCGGACACCTGCTTGATCTGGCGGACGACCGTCCAGTCCTGGATGGCGCGGATCTCGCTCGGCTTCAGACCGGGCGCTTCGAGGCGGTAGCGGAAGATTTCGCCGGTGGCGGTGGCCGGCGGCGCCAGCTCCGGCTCGACGCCGGGCGGCAGGTCGAGGCCGCGCAGGCGCTCCTGGATCAGTTGCCGGGCCATGAACAGGCTGGGCTTCTCGTCGAAGGTGACGACGATGAAGGACAGGCCGAACTGCGTGTGCGAGAACATGCGGATCGAGTTCGGTACGCCGGACAGGGCGATCTCGAGCGGAATGGTGACCTGCTTCTCGACTTCCTGCGGTGCCCGGCCGGGGTAGAGCGAGATGATCGTCACCTGGGTGTCGGTGACGTCCGGGAAGGCCTCGATCGGCAGGGAACGGAAGGAGGCGGTGCCGATGCCGACGAAGAGCAGGACGCCGAGGATGATGAACAGCGGCTGATTGAGCGCGAAATGGACGATGCGCTTGATCATTTGGCCGCCTGTTTATCGACGAGTGCGGCCGGCTTGAAGTACTTGAGCAGGTGCAGGCTGCCCTCGACGACGACCTTGTCGCCTTCCCTGACGCCCGCCGTGATGTCGATCAGGCCGTCGCGCTCGGCGCCGGCCTCGACGGCCTGGCGGCGATAGCGGCCCGGGGCTTCCTCGACGAAAACGTAGCGTTGCTTGCCGAACAGGAAAACCGCCGCCGCTGGCGCCCGCAGGGCAGCCGTCGGCTCCAGTTCGACCAGCGCATTGACGAACATCTCGCCCTTGAGGCGGCGGTCGGCGTTGGGCACCTCGCCGCGCACCTTGATGGTACGGGTCGTCGGGTCGACGAAATCGGCGACGTGGCGAATCACGCCCTTGAAGCGCTCGCCGGGATATTGCTTCGACTCGATCAGCAGCGGCTCGCCCTTCCTGAGCCGGGCGAGGTCGGCTTCGCCGGCATCGACCTGGATCCACAGGTTGGCCGGGTCGGTCACCACGAACAGCGGCGCGGCGGACTGGTCGGGGCGGAATTCCTGGCCGGGGTTGAGATTGCGTTCGACCACGGTGCCGGCCAGGGGGCTGCGCAGCGCATAGCTGCCGTCGCCTTCGCCGCCCAGTCCGGCGACCCGCCGGCCGGCCCGTTCGGCTTCGGCCCTCGCGGCGATGGCTGCGGCTTCGGCCTGTTGCCAGTCCTTTTCGGCGACGACACCGGCTTCCCGCAGCACCCGGTTGCGCTCCAGGGCCTGCGCGGCGACTTGCGCATCGGCCCGCGCCTTGCGCGCTTCGGCCAGCGCCTGCCCATAATCGGGGGAACTCAGGACAGCCAGGGCCTGGCCGATCCTGACGCCTTGCCCGACATCGACGGCGATGCTCTGCACCCGGCCGCCAACCTGCGGAAAGACGCGCACGGTCTTTTCCTCGTTCCACACCAGGCGGCCGGGGAGGCGCAGCAGGCCGCCCTTGTCCCGCTCGATGGCGGCGAGTTTCAGAAAGGTGGCCTTGTCCGGCTCGGCCAGCAGCGCGAGTTCGCCGTCGACCCTGACCGCGGCCGCCTTGGGCGTCTCGGGTTCGGCGGAACAGCCGGCCAGCGCCAGCAGCAGGGTGATGAGAAGGGGGGTCAGCTTCATGGGGTTTTCCTGAATTCGGCCTGGACCTGCCAGTCCGACAAGGCTTTGGCGTAATCGGCACGCGCGCTGGCGGCCTCGATCTGTATCTGGCGCAGGGTGCGCCGGGCGTCGAGCAGATCCATCAGGCCCATCGCGCCCTTGCCGTAGGCGAGTTCGGCCGCCCTGGCGACGCGCTCGGCGTCGGCCAGCAGGCCGCCTTCGAGCCGCTGCATGCGGTCGCGCGAGGCGAGCAGGGCGTTGCGGGCCTGGGCCACCTGGCCGATGGCGATCGCCTGCTGCTGGTCGTATTGCAGGCGGGCCGCGTTGTAGTCGGCCTCGGCGCGACCGATCTCGCCTTCGTATTCGTGCCAGACGAACAGCGGCACGCTGACGCCGACACCATAGCTGTTGGTCGGCGCATTCTGCAGGTTGCGTTCGTATTGCACGCCGACCGTGACGTCGCGGTTGCGCTTGGCGCGCGCCAGGTCGCGGTCGGCCTCGGCGGCGGCCATGCGCTTCCTGGCCGCTTCCAGGTCGGGCCGCTGGTCGAGCGGATGCGCGTTGAGGGCGAGGGTTTCGAGCTGCGGCCAGCCGTCGCTGGCGACGAGTCGTTCCGCTTCGCCGTCGCGGCCGATCAGGTAGGCCAGCGCCTGTTGCGCCACGGCCAGGTCGGCCTGGGCCTGGCGGGCGTCGGCTTCGGCGCGCGCCTGGTCGATCTGCAGGCGGGAAACGTCGACCGGCGCGAGATCGCCGGCCTTCTGGCGCAGGCGGCCGGCCTGCGTGCTCTTTTCGTAGAGGGCCGCCGATTCGCGGGCGAGAACCAGCTTTTCCTGGGCCAGGCGCAGGTTGTAGTAGGCCTGGCGCAGGTCGCCGAGCTGCTGGCGGGCGGTGTCGTCGCGCTCGAATTTCGCGGCATCGACGCGCGCTTCGGCGCCCTTGACGCGCAGGTCGCGTTTGCCGCCGCGCTCGATCAGCTGGTCCAGGCGGAACTGCGTGTCCATCTTCTTGTCCTTGAGCGGACCGCCGCCGTAACCGGACTGCGGGCTGATCGACAGGGCGTTGATGGTCAGGTCGGGGTTCGGGCGCTGGGCCGCGGTGCGGACATCGGCGGCGGCGCCGGCGACGAGGGTTTCGGCCAGCTTGAGTTCACGGCTGTGTTCGCGCCACTGGTTCTCGGCATCGGATAGCGTCAGGGGCATGCCCGGGCCAGCGAAAGCAAGGCCAGAAATGGGAAACAGGAGAATCAGTAGGCGTCGCATCGCATCAAACCAAAAGTCAGCGTGCTATCGTATGGAGCTAGCCTGACCGAATTCTGACTGATTTATGCGTATCCTTTTGATTGAAGACGACGCCCTGCTCGCCGACGGCTTGGCGCGTGCACTGCGCCATTCCGGCTATCTTGTCGACACCGCCGCGGACGGGAGAGCCGCCGACCAGCTGCTGACCAGCGACGGCTACGACCTGGCCATCCTCGACCTCGGCCTGCCCGGGCTGGATGGCAGCGAAGTCCTGCAGCGCCTGCGCGCGCGGCGGCAGCAAACCCCCGTCCTGGTCCTCTCGGCGCGGCTTGCCGTCGAGGAGCGGGTCCGCCTGCTCGACCTCGGCGCCGATGACTACGTGGTCAAGCCGGTGCGCCTGGACGAGCTGGAGGCCCGCGTCAGGGCGCTGATCCGACGCGGGCAGGGCGGTGCCGTGCCCGATCTCATGCTCGGCCGCCTGCGCCTGGATACCGTCGGCAAGCGTGCCTGGCTCGACGACTCGCCGCTCGACCTCAACGCGCGGGAATGGGCGGCGCTGGAATTCCTGGCCGGGCGCGTCAATCGCATCGTCAGCAAGGAACAGCTGATGCAGGCCCTGTACGGCTGGCAGGACGACATTTCGACCAATGCCATCGAAAAGCTGATGTCCCGGCTGCGCAGCAAGATCGAAGTGGCCGGCATCACCATCCGTACCGTGCGCGGTTTGGGCTATTTCCTCGAAAAACCCGACGATGCGGCCGCGTAGCGCCGTCAGCCTGCGCATGATGCTCATCGACCGGCTGCTGCCGGCGATGTTGCTGCTCTTGCTGCTGGGAGCGCTGGCCGCCTACTGGGTGGCCTTGCGCGCCGCAACCAAGGCCTACGACCGGGGCCTGCTGGATACCGCATTCACCATCGCCGAGCAGTTGCAGGTGGTCGATGGGCGCCTGCAGCTGCCCTTGTCGCAACAGGCGCGGGCGGTGTTGCTGACTGACAAGTTCGACCGGATTTTCTACGCCGTTCATGGCGCGGAAGGCGAGCTGCTCGACGGAAACCCGGATTTGCCCATGCCGCCCAGGGAGAACTGGCGACAGCTGGGCAGCGACGGGCGTTGGTACTACGACGGTACGCTCGACGACGAGTCGATCCGCCTTGCCGCCTATCAGCGGCGCATGGGCGATCAGCTGGTGACGATCGTCGCCGCGGAAACCCTGGTCAAGCGCCAGGAGCTGGTTCGCGACATCCTGCTCGCCATGGTGGTGCCGGAAATCCTGCTCGTCGTGGTCGCTTGCCTGGTCATCTGGTCCGGGGTCCGTTCCGGCCTGCGCCCGCTCGACGACCTGCAGTCCGAGCTGGCCGACCGTTCCCCCGCCGATCTCCGGCCGGTCACCGCCGACGTGCCGGAGGAAATGCAGCAGGTGGTGACCGAAATCAACGGCCTGTTGCGTCGCCTCGACCAGGCCCTGTCGAGCCAGCGCAATTTCGTTTCGGATGCGGCCCACCAGCTGCGGACGCCCATCGCGGCCTTGCTGGCGCAGGTCGAGGCGGCCCAGCAGGAGTCCGGCCACGCCGGCCAGGGCGCTTTATCGGGGATCCATGCGGCAGCCGGGCGCCTGGGGCATCTCGTCGAGCAGCTGTTGGCGCTGGCCCGGGCCGAGCCGAGCCTGCCGCAGACATCGGCGGTCATCCCGCTCGCCGACCTGGTCAGGTCGGTGGCCGAAAACTGGCTGCCCAAGGCCATCGCCAAAGATATCGATCTCGGATTCGAGCTTTCCCCGGCGTTGGTCGCCGGCAACGAGCTGCTGCTGCAGGAGCTGCTGGCCAACCTGCTCGACAACGCGCTGCGCCACACCCCCGTGGGCGGGGTGGTTACCGTCAGCTGCGCCCAGGAGGCGGCAATGGCCTGGTTGCGGGTGGAGGACAGCGGGCCGGGCATCGCCGAAAGCGAGAGGCCGCGCATCGGCGAGCGTTTCTATCGGCCGGCCGGTCAGACGGGCGACGGCTGCGGCCTGGGGTTGGCCATCGTGCGGGAAATCGCCCGCCAGCACCACGGCAAGCTGCAGGTCGGCGAGTCGGGCCGGCTGGGCGGCGCGATGCTGCAGGTCGATCTGCCGTCGCCAACCGTGGGTGGCAACTAGCCGCCCGGGGAGCGGCTACTCCTTCTGCTTGAGCATCGATTGCAGCGCGGCAAAGGGATTGTGCGTCGCGCCGCCGCCGCGCCCGGTGCGGGCATCGGTACGGCCGCGGTCGGCCTCGATCTGCTTCTGGTGCTCGTTGGTCATGCACCCATGAACAGAATGGTCGTGGACATCCAAAAAATATGCGCGATGCTCAGTGAATCTAGTTGAACGGTTCATGTCCATAGGTTATCTCGAAGATTGTGCTTAATATTGCAAATCAGTCCATAGATGCGCTAGCCGAAACCTGAGGTACTCTAATCCAACTCTGTATTTGATTTAATCACTTCATTGTTATTTCTAATGCGCGCTTACAAGGTTCCCGATACAGCTAAGCTTGACCGCGTGGTGCAAGAGGCGATAACTACGGCTGAGAAGCGCGCGCTGGGCTATCGAGAACAAGCGCTGAAAATCTATCCGTGGGTATGTGGCCGATGTGGGCGCGAGTTTACACGCAAAAACTTGCGTGAATTGACGGTCCATCACCGTGACCACGACCATCAGAACAATCCGGCTGATGGCAGCAATTGGGAGCTTTTATGCGTCTATTGTCACGACAATGAGCATCAACGTCACTTGGAAGCGGCGAACAGGCAATCCATGGAAAAAACCGCCAGTAGTGTTGCCTCGCATTCTCCATTCGCTGGTTTAAGAACGATGATGAATCGCAGGGATAAGCCGTAATCTTTCTTTGGCTAACCAGCCAACAGTTTCTCGGCTGCCACTACTAAATCGCTCGCTGTACAGTTCAGGGCTCGGGCCAGCTTGAGCATTGTCTGGAATGTCGGCTGCTTGTGACCATTCTCAAGTAACGAGACGTAAACACGCTCCAGGTCAGCTTCTAGGGCGAGCTTTTCCTGGCTCAATGAGGAAGCCTTCCGCCGTTCGCGTAATACTTTTCCGAATGCTTCGCCTGGTTCCACTCACCCCTCCTGAATGGAGGGTGACGTTAGGGGATGGGCATGTCTTCGTCTTTATACTAAAGTATACATTTCCGCCGGATAACTTGCGGCAACTGAATAACGTGTCAATTGAGATGACGTTCTATGGGGCACTTAGCTAGAGCTTTGGATATTCTGATTTCTGGTAGCCTAGGACGGCAGAGCGGCGCCGCTACCATCAAACAGTCGAATGGAATGAGCGATGGTCCGGTTTCGCCAGAGATGCTTTCCGGAATGGAACTAGTTCATGCGGTTTATTCTGAGGAGGGGGGATATGTGATTGGAAGCCCTACGGCGGGCTTCGCTTACTTCGTTAGCAATTCCAATACTCTTGTAGTGGTGAGCGAGAGCGATAAGAACGTACAGCGCGTTTCCCTCAATTCAATTATGACTACCCATGCGATGGAGGTAGCTCAGGAGATGGGAGCAAGCTTTATAGTTCACGGTGCGCAAGTTATTTGCAATATCTGTGGTGTCTCCCAAGCTGGCGGCTCGTATGGTGAAGCTGCATTGAGAGCGATGCTGGCTTACTCGAGGGAGCAGAACTCATAACCATTCTGCTTAGAGTGGCGGGCTCTGCTTGCGAGCACTAGTGCCTTCGTTTTCCACTGGGCCAGAGAAGCAGTCCCGTTAACTCAGCCAGACCCGCATCGTTTATTTCTCGAGCGTTGAAGCGGCTCGGCTCAACCTCTGGCAGGTCATCTTCGTTGAACCAGAGAAGAGTAACCGTCGTGTCGGTTCAAGAGTAGTGACATGCGAGTTCTCGCAACCGAGTCCTTTTGCTGACCATTTGGCTAGCAGGGAGGAGACCTAACGGAAAACTGATGTATATGTCGATAGTCGGTCCGACATGAATTTTCATGACGTATCATTACATCATGTCCGCTGACTCCATTATTTATTGCCTCGAACGGCTCTCCGACTATCGTGACTTTGAACGGCTCTGTTCGGCCTTGCTGGCTAATGCTGGCTACCCTGATATTGACCCACTGGGTGGAACAGGCGACGAAGGGCGTGATGCCATTATTCGGAGTGATGAGACTGGGCGAAAGATAGGTTTTGCCTATACAGTTCGGTCAGACTGGCGCGTCAAGCTAGCAAGCGACTGTAAACGAGTCCACGACAAGGGGCACGACCCTGATGACCTAGATGCAAGGATTTCCGCCGTCATTGCCGCAGGCTGGACCCCGGTCATATTGGTCGCCTCGGGGCGACGTGCGGATTATCTGTCTCCATACCGGTTGCCTGAAGACGGCGATGTACCGTCGGGTTTTTCCATTCGTCCACCAGAACGTAAAGAGCGCGGCCTGTATGCCACTGTGAATGGCGTGGAGGTCTATGCTGTGCCAATGAGTTCCAGCAGGTATTTGGTTTTTCCCAAAGAGTACCTACAGATACTTCGATACCAAGTGCAGCCAGGCGCAATTGGAGTAATGGTTCATGCGAAAAACGAATCTCGAGGAAAGTGCGACATTTGGGTTGATTTCGCCTGTGAGTTTTTGGCCATGCCGCCTGGAGCCGGGGATTTGCATACATGAGAGGGAATTTGTATCGACTGTGGCATCACGATACAAAGAAGCGAAGTGACAGGAAATGACGACAATCCAAGCCAGTGATGGTCAGCAGACCCCGGCAACAACGCAAGCAGCGCCAAGTGGTACTTCGCCCGAACTGACCGGCGGCCAAGGCTACAGCTTCGAGGATGCTGTTTCTTCGGTATATGCAGCAGCGCTGCTCTGCGAGACGACTGCCCCTGGCCTGCCGGGCCGCGTCGTCAGACATGTCTCCGTGCAGCAAGGTTCGTTCGGACAGCTTCGGCCACTTCGAATGGAACCATCTCTCCATCGACGACCACTTCTCCTTCTTCCCTGCGGCTCCCACGAGGGAGCCCTTCCACTCGCTGCTGCAGCAAGCACCGGACCAGGGTAGGAGACTGGTTCGTGAGGTTGCCAACCATGCCATTCGGTCATGGCGACAGCTGCATCGGCTCTCCCACGAAAAGGATGGAACACCTATCCCACTCATTATGCAGTTCCCTTGGGGCAGGCAAGTGTTCTGGGGCGACAGCCGCCTCTACTTGGGGGCACGTGGAAGCTTCGGGCCATCTTCCGTCAACTCAGGCTGGATGGCTCTTGAAGCGTGGGCGTTCCGTGAGCTTGAGAAAGGCACTCCAGTTGACGACATCCTCAAGGCAGTCTTGGAAGGGCACAGGTCCGTAGGTGCCCTCGCTGTTGCCGCTGCCATCGCCCTGGAGGCGCAACGCACGTCAGCAATTACTCTGCCCATCGCGACGAATCAACGGCTTTGGCACTGGGATATTCGGCGCCAGGTGCAGGACATGACGCAGACAGCGAACCTTATCGGGTTTATCAAGCCGCAGGATATACCTCACGGCTTGGCGGTGAAGGAAGGCAACGAACGGCCGGTTCGCCGCGCAGACATCCGCTCGCTCGCTACTCTCATGGTGCTCAGGGGAGGTGAGCTAGGGGCACAAGCTGCTGCGGCTATCCGAGGCTTCTCGGGGGACCTGCCCTTTGACTACGCTGAGCAACGTAAAAGCGCTGAAGTGCGTTCGGACCTCGCCAGAACGGCAGAGATATGGGCGGAGCTTGGCAAGCCAGAGAACTATCGTGCGGAGCTTAGCCCGGATGAATCCAAGGTTGTCATCTCCCATGAGAATCCCAAGGCGACAGGTGAGGACATTCAGACGATACAAGCCCGGCACAGCGAGATGGGGCGCTATCTCACTCTTCTAAACTGGGCCTACTCCTACTTTGATGACGGAATGCTTAAGGAGTCACTTACGCTCGAAGCTGCTGCAAGAGCGGCAAAGGAGCTCGACTTCGAAGACCTTTTCGCCACCGGACATGAACACACGGAGCTGGCACACCATCGGCAATCGGCTGTTGCTGGTGTAGCTGCAATCCTCTTGCTTGAGAAGGCTGAAGCGCACCTGGAATGGGCAGGTGAAGTGTGCGCTCGTGCTGCGCAGACGCCTGAGGTGCCGCAACCGTTTTTCACCCGCAGCGTGAAGCTCATGCACCATCCTGTGCTCTACGCCACCAAGGGGATGGGCGCATTGTTTGCGGTTGCTGATGACGACGAGGACGTCAAGCCGCTGCAGTTTTTCCTCTCTGAGCTGTGCGCCCATCCCTACGAGGAAATCGCAATTGCGGCATTCGGTGCCTTGCTGGGTGCTTGGCCGCGGTATCCGGATATCGCGTGGGCAGCGATGCGGTTGGCTACGGAGCTAGCGCTCTTCGAGGTGCAGTATGGTCCAGAAGGAGGCGCAGAGGAACGACACTACGAGCGAATCCAGAGGGTCGTCACCGAGGAACTTCAACGTCTTCAAGATGGAGCGCCTGTGGCTGGCCCCCTACCCACGTGGCCTGAGCCCTGGGTGCTGGTTACTGACGGCGAGGCTGTTCAAGCTCGCAGGCGACGTGGTCGCACTGTCGATGCCGAGTGGCGGGTCAACCCTGTGCACGTGGACACCTCATTTCTCGAGAAGGTTCTGCAGGTCATCCCCATAGAAGGCTCATTGGCGGACCAAGCGCACGCCGCGCTACTCCTAGACTGGTGTGAGGGCTTGGCCAAGTGGACCATTGAGCGAATCGCACCTGATTGGGCGAGAAGCCGGCGAGACCTTGATGATACTTACGGCCCAGATTACTTCGAGTGGCGTAGTCATCTCTACCGATTCCTGGCGCGGGTCTCGCTGAAACTGCCCGTAGAGGAAGGCACACGGCGATTCCTCCAACCGGCCATGGCCACCAACGACGAGACCTTCGCTAGCCTCGGTGAGTGGTTTACAGGGCATCTGATTGCCCAGGTGATGGACAGCCCAGAGATTCCCCAGAACGCTCTGCAGTTACTCTCTGTCGTCGCGCAGCGCGTTCTGGCCTATGGGGACTGGCGCCACGCTGGTCACGGCGGGCACTCGGAGCAGGACTTCGTCGACATCGTGAAGCACCTGTTCTTCGCCGACCTCGGGTATGCAGGTGGGGCAGTTCGCTTTGCGAATCGAAACTGGGCCGAAGTTGGAGCTGTGATTCCAATTTTCGAGCCGATACTGCGCGCCCACGGGGCTGTTACTTTCGTTGCTCGCGCATGGATGAACCTCTGCGAAAGCAGCTTCGAGCACTACCCAGTTCAGCACTTCGTCGACAACCTTGAGCACCTTCTGGTCGGAGAAGGAACTCCTCCGGGATGGCGCAATACTCAGTTGCCAGGGCGGCTGTCGGGGCTGATTCAGCGCTTCAGTGAGCGTCAACAACCCATGCCTTTGGCGATGGCGCAGAAGCTCTTGAGAGCACTAGACAGACTCGTGGACATGGGCGATAGGCGCGCGGCGGCTGTGCAGCTTAGTGAGGTCTTTCGCTCCGTTCGCGTCACGCGCTGAGGGCGCTACTGCTCAGGGCACCACGCTTTCTGCGTTAGTGATTTAGGCTCACCTACCTTGGCGAAGATAGTATTCCATTGAACAGAGCCGCGTGGCACCAAGCGGAAAAAGAAGCGAGGCGAGAGCGGAAAAGGCGCCGCTAATAGGCCATACACAATGCAAAATGCCATCAGCGACATATTGGGGATGGGGGTGGCTTAAACTCCTCAAGACGAAGCCTCAACATCTTAACCTCCTCCGAAAGCTCGACCACGCGTCTGTTTGCACTGGCAATTTGGGATAAAGCCGCGTCACGCTGACGGATAACGTCAGCCAGTTGGTCCCGCTGCTTCTGCCTAATCGCTCGCTGTTTGAGCAGCGTCTGACGTTTCGATGGGAGTTCATCCTTGTGTAGCTCAACGTAAGCTTGAATTTCGCGCACCAGGGATGGAAACCGAGACTTTCGCAATGCCGATGGGTCACACCCCGCTTCCTTGGCCACGTTGTTCTGACTGACCGGCGTATTTCTTACCAGTACCTGCGGTTCATTGGCTTTTAGGCGCTCAAAGGCCTGGTGAAAGCGTTGTTCCGCGGTAAGTTCAACTTCTGACAACATTTAGGAAATTCTCCAATCCCTGACGTTCCATAAGCAAGGCGTTATGCCGAGGACTGCCCGGAGGTAAGCGTTCAAGGGCTTGATTAACACGTTCCAGGTCCGTCTCGATGGTTGGTGTCTTTGCGCGGTCGTACAGTACATCAGCGCAAGGTTTCTTGCCGTCGCCACCCGCACAGCGGGATACTGATTCGATTCCGCCATAGCTACAAAGAGTCCGGCTTGTACAGGCGCCAAGCCGCGTCTCCCGGTAATGCACTTCTCCACGTCGCGCTGCCCTAGCCAGAGCCTTGGCGTCTTTATCACCTATAAGATTCACGACGATGGCTTGCTTCTGGTCGGCAGAATGAGGGGATACGAAACGCTCGCCCATTGCAGCAAGCATTGATTTGGCCATGACTTCATACATAGCCGTGGTAACCAAACCTTCGACTTCTTCGTTAAGGTGCAGCTTGGTGTACCCCCGGCCATAGTAGAGCGGCATTAGTCGTGACGAATGCTTCATCAAAAACTGCATGGAAGAGTCTGAAAGCATGCCCGAGGCAAACATATTGACTGCTCCCGTGCGGCGAAGTTGGTGCCAAGCCAAGGGCCAGACCTTTCCAACTACAAACTCATCCTCTGGGAGATTTGGCGTTAGCATGCGCGCCACCTTGAGGTCAGCTTCGGTGATTGTGAGTTCCTGGAGGTCGAATAGCTTGGGGAACATCTTATTGACCACTGCCTGATAGTCACTCACCGGTCTGTTGAGTGAGTAATGCTGTGTCTTTGGTTTAGGGGACCAGGGCTCGAATGACTTTATGAATAAATAGGGATTGTCAAGTTCATCGGCGGTCGACGAAATCCAAGGATGAACCCTGATACAGCGCATTCGTAGATAAGTCACATGGCTCATAGCCTCGATGGCTATCTGAACGCTCGGACTGGTTGGCCAACGTGCGTCGCTATCTTGAATAGTCTTTGTGGTCTCCCCACAAATGATGGGAATTTGACCAAATTTTTCGTCAATTTCGAACCGTAGGCAATCTGCTCGAAGTGTAGCGACTTCTTCAACGCGTTGCAGCGAGAAGTTTGCGATATATGCCAATCCAACCCATTGAATCAGAGTTAGGTATGAGCTTAACTTTCGTAAATCAATCCGGTTGTCACAGCCATCCAACCACTTCCCTAGCAGCTCATGGATTTCAAATCGTTTAGCTGTTATTTGAAATGGGCCGTAAAACAACCCTGCGGTCATACGCGCTGCGTTTGAGGCCGTAAACGGTTGCCGACTTTGAATAAGTTTGGTTGTCAGTGCATTGGGAAGAGAGCCGCTGTTGTGCGCATAGGCATCCAAGCAAAAATTAAAGCAATCCTCAATAGACTGGCGATGCTTAAGGTAATCATCCAAGCATTCTCGTAAGCGAGTAACCTGATATGTCCAGATGCGTGGCGGGATATATGCTGTTTGTACAGACATATGGTCAGGACATGCTAGCGCGAGTCGTTGTAGACCTTCGGTGTCGAACAAGAGAAATCCAAGCTTTTCTCGAGCATCCAGGAGTCTATGCAAACGAGTGATTGTGGTGCTGTAAGCGCTTGGTGCAATTATGCTGGGAACCTGTTCAAGCACCTTCGGAAAGCGCATCAAATTACTAGCCAATATCCCATTTTTGCTGCATAACGCAACGATGGGCCGAATGCTTTGAAAAGCTTGGACCAAGTTGCTCACCGTATTTACAGATGGATGTCCCCACAGGAACCACGTGACGATAAAGCGAAGTAAGTCGGCATTTGCCGGGTCTATAGACATAGCTGCCTTTACCGGACCATCGCCAAAATTGAGTGAGACCGGTTTCCCTGCAATATGGCTGAAGTCCCATTTATGGTCTCCCCAGCGGGAAATGACACGACCGCTCCTATCTTCGCTGACGACCCAGTCTCTTGCTGGAGGCCAACAGGACGGACGGTAACAACGGGAGAGGGGGGTTATCCAGTCCACATTTAACCCAAACCCAAGCTCTTCCAAGGCAACAGTCATGAAGCCCGCCCTTCCTCGTCCTCAATCAAACGCACCCAATCGGGGTGATAGTTGCCTTCTTCTATGCGGGCCAAGGTCTCTTCGACCCAGCCTTTACGAAGTTCGTTGGATTGCCGGAACCATCCAAGTTTGTCGCTAAGGCGATTTACCGCGTGCTCTGCCGGATGTTTTTCTGCCCCAATTTCCGGGGCGCGGTACTTGCTCAGTTCTATTATTTTGAGATGTCGAAAACAGCCTAGCGACCAGACGTAGTCCTGCGTATCAATGTCGCGGTGATGTTCGCACCATAGGCACCCTGAGGCCCGAATACAATCCGGCGTAGGCGCATCATTGGGTATGTTTTTCACCGGTGCAGGGGTTCCGTTGCATTCCCCTGGAGCGACAGGAGTGGTGCGGACCAAAGCTGGGTCTGACTGAGCCCAGAAACGCATTATTTCGCCCATGGCACGTTGAAGACTGGGCTCTTCATACACGGTGAGCAATGTTTCCTTGGTGTGTTGCGCCATCTCCGCCGTAAGGTCCGGGTCCCCACTTCTACGCAGTAGCCAGTTAATCCTGGTTTTCCGTAGAACCGAAGGTGCTATATACGAAAGTCCGAGCTTTTTGCATGTTGTTCGAATTCTGCTGAAAGGAGTTGCCCTCGTAGCACTTCGGCTTTGAGTTACGAAAGGAAATAGTCGCTCATCTTCGGGGAATATCTCTCGGCGCCAGTCCAAGTAGCGTTCGAAATGGGCCCGATACTCCTTGTATATTTCAAAAAGAACCTCACCGCCCCGTCGACTTTTTCGGTCCTTAACTTTGTAACCGTCAATATCTGATGAAAAAAAGAAATTTCGTAGCTTTAGTTTGTAGGCCTGCCCCAAATTCATGCCGGTCTGCCCAATAAACATCAGCAATTCCGCTTCGACCCGAAGATTGGTTAGGGGGTAGCGTGTGCGTAGTGTCCGGTCATTGGCATGGGCGGCCCGAGTTTTATCCGATACTCTTGCATTGTTACGCCGACTTTCGGTATCCCGCTTGGCAGATATTCTGGTATCCGCCGGTTTTAGTTTTGACCATTCTTCCAAGACATTGCCACTGCGAAGAGTTATGACAACCGGTAAGGGTCCCCATATCGCACTAATCGAAAGGTTGTCGCAAATATCCTGAAGCATGTGTCCAAATGAAAACGTCCACTCAAGGTTTTGCTTGTCGGCTTTCACACCATGCACGGTCTTGCACTTCGGAGGTTTGTCTAACCGTGACAATTGAATCAATGGTGTGGAACGCAGTAATACCAAGTCCAGAATGCCGCTGACTCGCAGGGCTTCGGTGTATGCCGAATTTTTAGTGATGTCTTTGACAACTCGTACCCTGCGCAAAAGAGCATCCGTCCAGTGCAGGTAGGTTGCAGCCACAGTCTCAAGTGTCAGAGGATGATTCGCATCCTCGGCCCATGCAAAGAATGCACGCAAGTTATCGAGAGTGCTGGCTTGAGTTGTCTTGCTGCCACCACCGACCAGTTTGCCTGTAATGGACTCATGCAGCGACTGAACCAGTTTAAGTCGCTCGAACTGAGGAACGCCTAGCTCGCCCGTTCTGACTAATGCTGCTACTTTTCCGACATTTGCCGCAGCGCCTCCTCGGTAAAGCAATGGCTTGAGGTCCCATGGCGTCTCCCTTCGGCCAAGTTTAACCATGGGAAATGTCAGGTCAGGGAGTTGCCAGCCTTCAGGCATGAATGGCGTTCCAATTTCTGCCGCTTAGTCCCGTAAAAGCTTTGGTGAATGCCTCTGCGGCTTCGGCCTTTCCTTTGGATACTCCAATAAAACGAACATAACCAAAGGTTATCGACTCGTGCTTGTGCAGCATTGCACCTTTGACCAGTTCAATAGCATTGGCCTCTGTGGTAACACTCAATGCGAGGCGCATCAGCCATGTGCCGTAAGTAGCGCGCGTTTGATGGAACTTGAATCGCTCCATGAACTTTAGTCCTGCGCTAACTGCAGACCGACGCAAGTTGGTCATGAGCCGACCAATCGAGCCTTGCGTGTAAGGAGCGCCGTATTTCGTCAAGAATAATATCGAGCGATGCCTCCGGGAGGCCTTGCTTTCCCGAAGCAACCGATGCGGAGAGTAAGCATAGGCTTTGAGTGCGGCGAGCAGAAAATCTGGAATCAGAAGGTCTCCCTCGACATCGAACTTGGTAGCAACCCCAGTGCCCGGACCTATGCGAAGGAGGAAAAAACCTTTCATGAAAGGGTCGGGCAATGCCCGCTCAAGATTGCCAATACTTAGAGTTGTGATGGTTCCAATGCGAGCACCGGTAAAGAATCCGGTGAGGAGCATTAGGTGGAGTTCATCCAACCCCTCATTGGAGGTAAACCACAGTAATTGCTCCATATGTTCGGTACGCAATGGAGTTAAGCCATCCTCGAGTGTAATGCCAGGCCGGCTCCTATTCGGAATGGCAAGGTCTGTAGTTGCCCGTACCATGGCACGTTTGAATCCTGTAGCGTCATAGAATGGAATGACGACGGACCTATCCGTCCACATTGGAGATTCGAGCCTTACGAAGCCATGTGCGTCGGCATGGCGATAGAATTGGATGGTCGCCGCCATGCGTGCTCGAGCAGTGCTGGAGGCTAAGCTGCCGTGGTTTATTTGCTCGATGAGGTGGCCGCGGAAAAGCACGATAGCTCGGTCGGCAAGCCGCACGGGGAAATGCCTCCAATCAAGCGCTTTCTCTTCAAGGAAACGGGCATAGGCATATAGATGCTTCATGAGCGCCTTCACCGTCTCTATGTCAGTTTTGAGCGACGTCGCCTTTTCTAACGCCCAGTGGTTGGCTTCGGCCCATCCTTCGCCGTTTTTCCAGAATAGTTGAGGCAACCGTGGAATAGGACGCGACAGCCTATCGGATTCCCATGTCAGCGAACAGTCATCAATGACTTCTCTGAGGGGCTTGAAATCAATGTACTCAAGGTTGGCCATCGCAGCGTCTCAAAACGTGGCGCCAACCATTACAGTTGGGGGCATTACTGCTTACCACCGCTCAGAATGGCCTTGCATTGCGCAAGATGGCGTTGCACGTCCTCGGGACAGGAAAGCACTAGGTCGGGCGGCGGTGTAAGGCCAAGCGCCCTGGCAACATTGGACACGTAGGGACGCCGATGTCCTACTAAGCGGCTAACTGCTTCAGCAATCGCGTCCTTCCCGACTTGTCGAATAAGCCAGTCAAGAACACTTTGGTCGCGTGCGGTCTCGACCAACACGCCTACGGGCTGCTGCCCTTCGACGTGCGTCGTCTGCCCTGCTGGGCAGCCTTCCGAACTGCCTGTTGTATCCATCAATGCTCACTCCCGATGTCGTGCATGTCCACAATATAAAACACGAGGGGTGTATGTCCACATATTCCTGTTCGTGGGTGTCGTGGCAGTAGAGGCATAGCAGTTCCCAGTTGCTGCCGTCCGCCGGGTTGTTGTCGTGGTTGTGGTCGCGGTGATGCACGGTCAGTTCGCGCAGGTTGGCGTGGGTGAATTCGCGGGCGCAACGGCCGCAGATCCACGGGTAAATCTTGAGCGCCTTTTCGCGGTAGCCCTCGGCGCGGGCATCTGCCGCCTTGCGGGCGTCGAGGACGATCTGGTCGAGGCGGCTGTGGTCGATCTGTTTCATGGCAATCTCCGATGGTTACCCGATTCTACGCCGCAAGCCCTAGAATTCCCTTTTTCCTCTCCGGCGCCAGAACCATGCCCCGCATCAAGATCGAACTCCCCGACGCATTCCCGTTCTCGACCGACATCACCATCTACATCGGCCACATCAACTACGGGCATCACCTCGACAACGCCCAGCTGATGTCGCTCGTTTCCGAAGCGCGGGTCCGCTTCTTCAAGTTCCTCGGCTATACCGAACTCGATGTCGAGGGCGTCGGCATCATCGTCGCCGACGTGGCCGCCCAGTATCGTTCCGAAGCCTTTCACGGCGAAACGCTGGTCGTCAGCATGGCCGCCAACGATTTCAACAAGTACGGCTGCGACCTGGTCTGGCAACTGGCCGACAAGGCGAGCGGACGGGAAGTGGCGCGCGGCAAGCACGGGATCATGTTCTTCGACTACGGCGAGCGCAAGCCGGCCGCAGTCCCGCCGGCCTTCATCGCCAAGGCCGGCGCGGCGTGATTCCGATCCGCTACGTCGAGCCGGTATTCCGCCCGCCGAGCGAGGCGGAGTCGCTGATCCTGCCGGTCACCGACGGCTGTTCGTGGAACCAGTGCACCTTCTGCGAGATGTACACCGCGCCGCAGAAGAAATTCAAGGCGCGCGAAGCGGACGAGGTGCTGGAGAGCATACGCCTGACTGGCGAGCGCTACGGCGACCAGGTGCGCCGGGTGTTCCTGGCCGATGGCGATGCGCTGGTGCTGCCCACCCGGCGCCTGCTCGCCATCCTCGAGGCGATTCGCGCGCACCTGCCGGCCGTTCGTCGCATTTCGTCGTACTGCCTGCCGCGCAACCTGCGCAAGAAGAGCCAGCAGGAAATCGACGAGCTGGCCGCCGCCGGCCTGAAGATGGTCTACGTCGGGGCCGAATCCGGCGACGACCAGGTGCTGGCCGCCGTCCAGAAGGGCGAAACTTTCGACAGCACCTGCGCTGCGCTGGACAAGCTGGGCAATGCCGGCATCACCCGTTCGGTGATGATCCTCAACGGCCTGGGTGGCAAGCTTCTGTCGGCGCAGCACGCCGACAACTCGGCACGCCTCGCCAACGCCACGCAGCCGGAGTACCTGGCGACGCTGGTGGTCAGCTTTCCCACGGGCGAAGGCCGCCTGCGCGCCGGCTTCCCCGGCTGGGAGCCGCTGGGCCAGCACGAACTGTTCGTCGAGATGGAACGCTTCCTGTCCGGCCTGGAACTGGAGCGAACGGTCTTCCGCAGCGACCATGCCTCGAACTGGCTGGTTCTCAAGGGGACACTGGGCGCCGACAAGGAGCGGCTGTTGCAGCAGGTGCGCCAGGCCGTCGCCGCGCCCGAAGCGGCCCGTCTGCGGCCGGCCTGGGCGCGGGGGCTGTAGTTCGCGGCATTCTGCAAAACCGACAAACCAATTTTTGCTAGTTATTTTGGATTATGTTGTAAATATAATAAAATAATTAATTCGCTGTATTTCCGGAATTTTCTGTGCAACTCGGTCAGTTCAATCTTCGATGGCATTACTGGCAAATTGGGCATGTGTTGACGGTTCTTGCGCTGACCTGCGTAGGCATGTTTAGCGCTTTCCATGCCGAGGAGACCGAGCACATCGCCCGTCTTCAAGCGGTGGCGGATCTCAAGTCCCGACAGCTGGCCCAGTGGCTGGAAGGGCGTACCGGCGATGCCACGATTCTTTCCGGCCGCAAGCGATTCGCCGAACTACGCCAGCACTGGAAGGATGACGGATACTTGCCCGCCGAGGCCGAGTTGCGGGGCTTGCTGGGGCAGTATCTCTCGGCCTTAAAATATCGCGCGGCCATGATGTTCGATCGACAGGGCAAGCTGCTTGTCGGCGTGGGGGAGCTTCCCGAAACGGTCGAACCGGAACTATCCCGGGCGATTCAGCTGGCCATTCGAACGGGAAGCCCTCAGCGCACCGAAATCTATCGGGGCAACAATCCATCGACCAAAGGTCAAATGGATTTTGTGGCGCCGATTGGCAGCGACCGGGAAAGTCTCGACAGCATCGTCGTGCTGCGCATACATGGCACCGATTTTTTCGGTCCGTTCCTGGATTTCTGGCCTGTTCCAAGCGCCTCGTCGGAAACGATCATTTTCCGGAAAGAGGGCGACGAGGTGGTTTATCTCAATGCCGTGAAGTACCTGTCCGGTAACGACACGCTACGCCAACCGCTCAGCGCGCCCAATTTGCCGAGCGCCCGCGTGCTGCGCGGCGAAGCCAGGGTCGGGGAGGTCATTCGCGGCACCGATTACCGCAACGCCAGCATCATCGGCGTCGTCCGCCAGATCGAGAACACCGACTGGTACCTGATCCCGAAGATCGACCGCATCGAGATCCTCCGGGCATCGCAGGGAAAAATCGCCTGGGTGATATTGGCTGGCGGACTGATGATGATTGCGGGGCTGGCTATCCTGCGCTCGATGCGGCAGCGGGAGCTCATTGAACTCAATGATGCCGTGCAGCAGGCGCAGGATACCGAACTCAGGGCCCTGTCCTTCAAGCAGGGGCTGCTCGACACCATTCCCATCGCCATTTTCTACAAGGACCGTGCCGGGCGATATCTGGGCTGCAACACCATGTTCTGCCAGACGCTGGGGGTTAGCGAGGCTGACATTCAGGGCAAGACCGTGATGGAACTCTGGCCCGACGAAATGGCATCCACCTACCACCAGAAAGACCTGGAGTTGATGCGGAATCCGAGCGCACAGCGCTACGAATACGTCATCCGGGACAGTCGGGGGGAGTTGCGGAATGTCATGTACAGCAAGGCGGTCTTCTACGACGAGCGCGGACTGGTGGCGGGGATTATCGGAAGCTTCCTGGACATTACCGAAAACAAGCAGAACATTGCCGAACTGGAAAACTATCGGTCCCGTCTTGAGGAAATCATTGCCGAACAGACGCACGAGCTGGTGGAGGCAAACAAGGGACTGATCCTCGCCAAAGAGGCGGCGGAAGCAGCCAGCCTGGCAAAGAGCACCTTCCTGTCCAACATGTCGCATGAATTGCGAACGCCGATGAACGGCATCATGGGGATGGTTCGCATTGCCCTGCGCCACGCCACCGATGCCAAGCTGCGCCATCAGCTGGAGACGGTCAACAGTTCTTCCCAGCACCTTCTTGCCGTCATCAACAACATCCTCGACATTTCCAAGATCGAGGCCGGGTGCCTGACGCTCGAACAGGTCGAGTTCAAGCTTGGGGATGTCCTGCACAACCTGCACAACCTGATCGCCAGCAAGGTGCAGGAAAAGCACCTGGCGCTGGTCTTCGACGTGCCCGAGACGCTGCGCTCGCTCCCCTTGTCGGGAGACCCGTTGCGTCTTGGCCAGGTGCTCCTCAACCTTGCCGGAAATGCGCTCAAGTTTACGGAGCAGGGCTCCATCACCGTTTCGGCACGCATTCTTGAAGAACAGGCCAATCACGTCCGTTTGCTTTGCGAGGTCAGGGATACCGGCATCGGCATTCAGGCGGAGCAGCAGAAACGGTTGTTTCTGGCCTTTGAACAGGCCGACAGCTCGATGACCCGGAAATATGGCGGAACGGGGCTGGGGCTGGCCATTTGCAAGCGGCTCGTGGAAATGATGGGCGGAGAAATTCAGGTCGAGAGCACGCATGGCACAGGCAGCACTTTCCGGTTCTACGTGGACATCGACAAAGGCAGCGAAACGGAACGAAGCGAAACGGGCTGCGATCTATCGGCCGAGGCCAGGCTGCAGGCCAACTACGGCGGGGCCCATATACTCCTGGTGGAGGACGAACCGATCAACCAGGAAGTGTCTTCCGCGCTTCTGGAAGATATCGGGCTTCGGGTCAGCCTCGCCAGGGATGGTGCCGAGGCGCTAAGCATGGCGAAAAACACGCGCTACGCGGTCATCCTGATGGACATGCAAATGCCGAACATGAACGGTGTCGAAGCCACCAGGGCCGTTCGCCAGGACTCCCTCAACATGAGCACGCCCATTCTCGCCATGACCGCGAATGCCTTCGAGGAAGACCGCCAGACCTGCGTTGCGGCCGGAATGGACGACCATATCGCCAAGCCGGTCGATCCCGATGTGCTCTTTACCAAACTATTGCTCTGGATTGAGCGTACCCACAGCCTGTCCTTCCGTTCCGGCGTCGTTTAGACCGTCTTGCCGACGCGTAGGGCGCTGAAGATGGCCAGCGTTTGCAGGATGGCGATGCCGACCAGCACGGCGCCGAATCTCCCGGCATCCATCAGGCCGCCGAAGATCAGCGGAGCGGTCGCCAGGCCGAGGTCGAGGCCGGAATAGACGAAGCCGTAGACCCGCCCGTAGGCCGCCTTGCCGAAGCGGGCGGTGGCCGCCTTGCGCACCAGCAGGTCGCGCGACGGGCCGGCGATGCCGGTGCAAAAGCCGATGCCGGCCATCAGCGGCAGGATCAGCCCGGCAGGCAGGATGGCGCTGGCGAGGAGGATCGCCAGCAGGGCGGCCAGGCCCAGCGCGCCGGCGATCAGCAGGTCGTGTTCGCCCTTCTCGGCGAGAAAGCCGCCGAGGACGATGCCGCAGGCGCTGCCGACCAGGTAGGTCGACAGGGCGAAGGCCGCCGTGGTCAGCGACAGGCCGTACATGGCCTGCAGGATGGGGCTGGCGAAGTTCTGGATGGTGCCGAAGGCGGCGGTGATGAGCAGGAAGAACAGGAAGCACAGCCAGACCGCCCGCGAGCCCAGGAAGGCGAAGGTCGGGCCGGCGTTTTCACGGGCTTTTTCCGCATGGTGCGCCGCGGTGTCGGTGATCGCCGCGCGGCGCCAGAAGAGCAGCGCGATGGCGCACAGGGCGACGAGGCTGGCCGCCAGCGCCGCCGTGCGCCAGCCGGCGGCGCTGGCGATGCCGGTCATGAAAATCGGCGCCGCCGCCCAGCCGAGGTTGCCGGAGAGGCCGTGCACCGAGAAGGCATGGCCGAGGCGGGGCTGGGAAACGTGACGGTTGAGGACGGTGAAATCGGCCGGGTGAAAGACGCTGTTGCCCAGGCCGGCCAGCGCGGCGACGGCAATCAGCATGGGCAGGCCGGTGGCGAAGTGGAGCACGACCCCGGCCAGCGCGAAACAGGCGATGCCGCAGCCGAGGACGCGGGCGGCGCCGAAGCGGTCGACCAGGAAGCCCGCCGTCGCCTGCCCGATGCCCGAAACGATGAAGAAAACCGTCATCGTCACGCCGATGGCCGTGAAGCTCAGGCCGAATTCCGGCATCAGCCACGGAAACAGCGGCGGCAGCAGGAGGTGGAAGAAGTGCGAGACGGCATGCACGAAGCCGATCAGGCTGATCGTTTCGATGTCGCTGTGCGTGGCGGGGGGCAGGGTGGCGGTGGTCATGTTGCGTGGCGCTCGGTTGGGTAGGACGAGTGTAGGAAACTTCGCCTTGACCGTATTGCGATAGTCGGACAAAAATTATCGCAATGCTGACATCGCTTCCCTTCGACCCGCTACCGCGCCGGGCGCCCACCCTCGACGAGCCGCTGACGGTCAATCTCCGCCAGCCGCCGCCGGATGTGGTCGTTCCCTGGCACAGCCACGACTGGGCGCAACTGGCCTATCCGCTGCGCGGCGCGATCCGCGTGTCGGCGGCCGGCACGAGCTGGCTGACGCCGGCGTTCCGGGCGGTGTGGATTCCGCCGGGCATCGAGCACGAAGTCGCCATGCTCGGGCAGGTCGAGCTGCGCACCGTCTATGTGGCGCGGGAAGTCGCGCCCTTGCCCCTGGGCGCCTGTACCGTCATCGAAGTCTCCGACCTCATGCGCAGCCTGATCGAGTCGCTCAGCCGGGTGGGGCGCGCGACGCCCGGCGACGCGGAACGCCGCGACCTGATGATCCGCCTGCTGCTCACCGAAATGCGGCAGGCACCGACCTTGTCGCTGGGCCTGCCGCTGCCCCGGGATCGCCGCCTGCAGGCGCTGTGCGAGGCCCTGATGGCGGAGCCGGCATCGGCGCTGGCACTGGGCGGGTGGGCCGTCCGGGTCGGCGCCAGCGAGCGGACCCTGGCCCGGCTGTTCCGGGATGAACTGCAGATGAGTTTCGGTGCCTGGCGCCAGCAGCTCAGGCTGGCCTGCGCGCTGGATATGATCGGGCGCGGCCGGCCGCTCGGCGATGTCGCGGCCGAGTTGGGCTATGCCAGCCAGGCAGCCTTCTCGGCCATGTTCAAGCGGGCCTTCGGCGTGCCGCCGGGGCGTTTCATGCAGTCCCGGCAGGGTGGCGGGGCAGCCTCAGCCGCACGCGATGGCGAGTCGATTGCGTAACGCAGGGCGGTGAATTCGCCGGGGAGAGGCGGAAACTGGGCTAGAATTCAAGGATTCCGGAGGATAAAGCAAATGAACCCCAACCCTTTGAACGATGCCGATCTCGACCGGCTCGAAGAACTGCTGGAACACGAGGTATTCAAGGGCGACGCCATGCGCCTGGATGAAGCGCAGGCGGTCATCTGCGCCGTCGTCAGCGCCCCGGAGCCTGTTCCGCCGACCGTCTGGCTGCCCGAGGTGCTGGGCAACGGCATGGAATCGGGCGATCCGGCGGTGGGCGAGACAGTCGAACTGCTGATGCGCCTGAACAACGACATCGCCGCCGCGCTGCTGGCCGACGAAACGATCTCGCCCATCCTCTACCCGGTGGACGAAAGCTGCGAAAACTACGATTTCGAGGCCTGGGCCGATTCCTACGTCTTCGGCGCCGGCCTGGCCGGCGACTGGTACGAACTGGCCGGCAAGTACGCCGACGACCTCTCCGAACTGCTCGAGCCGATGTTCCTGCTCAACGGCATGCTCAAGGAAGACGCCGAAAAGAACGGCGAACGCTGGTTCCCGCCGGCCGAAGAGGCCCGTCTGGTGGCTGATATCCAGGAAAACCTGCCGGTCGTCGTGCAGACCCTGTACAACTTCTGGCGCAACAAACGTTCGGGCGGCACCGTGCAGCGCAGCGAAGACAAGATCGGCCGCAACGACCCGTGTCCGTGCGGCAGCGGCAAGAAGTTCAAGCAATGCTGCGGCAGCCCGGAAAAACTGAACTGAGCCGCATCAAGCGAACGGGTATCAGGCCGCTGTTGGCCTGATCTCGATAAACCAATGCGTTATGGCAAAAAGGCCCAAGGATTCAACTTGGGCCTTTTTTTGGTGCTGGTTTGAGATGTCCGTAGTTCGGCCAAGGCGGCACTACCTCCAGCGGCCTTACTCGGGCGGCAATGTGCCGGTAAGCAGCCCGCCAGCGTGTCGCCCCCCCAAACCGGTTATTAAGTCGTTGGCTTGCCGCTTTTCTTGTCGAACAACGTAATCACCTCAAAATTGTCGTCATATATCTTCTCAACAGCCTCAAAAGCTTGAATCAAATCCTCCGCTCGAATTATTCCTTGGTCGTCTGAAATTACTCTCTGCTCTATCTTTGCGTTGCTCGCTAGCAACGAATAGCATCCGTCTTCGAGCGTATGCACGGATCCAGAAATAACGAAGATAAAACCAAATACACGGCGTCCAAGCTTTGTTGTAATCATCGACACACAAGCAGTGGGCTTTGTGGGGTCATACCCTCCTTCTTGAACTGAGAAGTCACACTTAAATAGGGTTGGATTAGCATCGATTACTGAATTGAAACGAGTGATCGAGTCAGCGTGGGTTGCAATTTCTTCAAGTGAGACATCAATTGATTCATTGACTTCAAAGAAATTGACAATTTTCTGAGCAGCATTGAGAGCTTCGAGCACTTTGTTATATTCAAATGGTTGATCTTTTGCGTTGAGAGAAAAATCCACCGTGTTCATCCCTGTAAGGGAAAAATCAACCAGGATTGTTTTCGCCGATGACGTAATAGTTCGCATCAAGCAAATGGCGTCCCTGAGTTGTTTGATCGGGAGCCTAACTCCTGCCCCTGCGTTCATTTTGTAATTTGCGGCCCCGGTGAATGGATTCATCGTGATGTCGAAGCAATCGGCCTCGATCCGGAATTTCACTAGCTCCTGTGGAAGTATTGGATTTAGGGAGGAGGAGTAAAAACG
Source organism: uncultured Dechloromonas sp. (assembly GCF_945957265.1). Taxonomy (GTDB): domain Bacteria; phylum Pseudomonadota; class Gammaproteobacteria; order Burkholderiales; family Rhodocyclaceae; genus Azonexus. The sequence continues at coordinate 44,054 of NZ_CAMFKO010000008.1, read as the reverse complement.
GCAGGGAAAGACCAGGCCAGGGGATAGTCTGTCTTCTCGAAATCGAATCGTGCCTGTAGCTGTCGGCTTGAGATCCGGCATTTCGAGCATGCCATCTACTCTTTCAATCATTGGATCTTTGCTCTTGAGTCCAAATCGAGTGTGGAAACTTTCGAATTTCGATATCTGGACCGATTGCTTTAGGCCGATTGAGACATCAATAAAATCGGTCAGATTTGTCTCTCCCTTGGTGCTAAATGTGATCTGTGCGAATCCGTTCTCGAAGCCTGTAGATTCGAGATGTTGGCTTTTGTTTGCCACGTACGCGCTCATGCCAGAGGGCACATACTCTTCAATCTTTCGCTTTAGGGATTCACCTCTGAGGGTGGGGATTTCATTCTCTGGGCCATAGTTAATAGTCAGAGAGCGTTTGTGGTGGTTAAAACACCCAGAGACGTTTTCCAACTCGTGAATTCGCTTTAATGTCTTAGAGATCAGGCTCTCATCAACGTGCACTAAGAAAGCACGCTGGGCTACATCCTTCTTGTCAAATTCGATGAACACGAAAAATGCAGGCATTGGGGCCGTGATGAGGCGGCGTAAGTTCGATAGCTTGATTGACAGTTTCCTGTCGGTTTTGTCTGTGGCTTTGACCTGTACTTTGCACTCAAGTGCAGGAGCATGAATTTGAGTTAGAGCGACACGCTCAGCAAATGGAAATTCGACGAAAAAATCCCAACCTGTCTTATCAACTTTCGATCCGTTAGCCGTGAGTCCGGCTTGGGCACACCATAGATTGAAGGTGCTTTCCCCCATTTGCCCTAAATCTCTCATCACTACTGCTTTCATGGGTTTAATCAATAGATCAATGCTAATCATAAGTAGCTTACTGCGTCTGCTTGAACCATGATACCGGCCGATTTAATCAGAGAACTCCAATGCCCGCTTTGGCCGACGGGCTGACATCTCAGATTACTGCATCCCAAAACAAACAGGCCGTTCAAACGAACGGCCTGTTTTCATTGGCTTGCCTTGTGCGGCGGCTTGCTACTCCTGGCGGACGACCACGTAGGCGTGCTTGAACTTGGCGCCCTTGATGTCCGAAGCGCTGGCCGAGCTGCCCGGCTTGATCAGCGAAACCCGGCCGACGGCCTCGGGCGGTGCGCCGTTGGCGGTGATTTCCTTCATTTCCAGGATCAGGGGTTCGGGCGCGATCAGCCGGAATTCCAGCGTCGTGTCGGCCAGGCCTTCCGGCGAGAACTTGAATTGGGAATGGGGGCCGGCCAGCGATACGGAGTGTTTCAGTTCGCCATCGAGGAAGACCTGGAACTTGACCGGGTCGGCAGCGCTGGCGAGGGCGGGGATGCTCAGGGCGGCGGCGAGAATAAGGGAGCTGGCTTTCATGGTTCTTTCGACAGGTCGATGCGGTGAGTCGGGATGTGCCGTCACCGATGGACGATGATTCGCGGGTGAAAAACGTCGAAAATACACCCTGAGGGCCCTGTTTGCCAACCTGTGCTTGCACGGCAGGGTATTTTCAACGACGACATTCGCTTATTCGAGGCAAGGACGCATGAAACTTTATCTCGCCGGTCCCGATGTTTTTCGGCCGGATGCCCTGCGCTGGGCCGACGCTGCGCGTGCGCTCTGCCGGCAGGCCGGGCATGCCGCACTGATTCCCCTCGACGGGATGGAAACCACCGCGGCGGGCATCTTTCACGCCAATATCGAGCTGATTCGCCAGGCCGATGCGCTGCTCGCCAATCTCAACCCGTTTCGCGGCTGCGAGCCGGATTCGGGAACCTGTGTCGAGGTCGGTTATGCGCTGGCGCTGGGCAAGCCGGTCGTCGGCTATGTCGATACGCTGGAATCAACGGTCGAGCGGGTGCGGCGTCGGCAAGGCGCGGTCGGGCTGCTTGATGGCCGCCCGGTCGACGGCGATGGCATGCATGTCGAGGATTTCGGCCTGCCGCTCAACCTGATGCTGGCCGTTCCGGTGAAGTTGGTCGCCGGCGGCCTGGCCGAGGCGCTGGCCGCGCTCGGCTCTCCAGGCTGATTGGCGCCCGACTACTTTCCGGCCCAGGGCTGGATGGGGACCGTCGAAATGGCATTGGCCGGCGCGCCCTCGATGACCCGGCGGCTGATCGCCAGGTAGATCAGCACGTTGCGCTTCTGGTCGAGGAAGCGGTGGATCTTCGTTTCCTTGAACAGCAGCGAGGTGTCCTCGCTGAACACGACTTCGTCGTCCGGCAGCTTGGCCGGCAGCACGATAGGCCCGACCTGGCGGCAGGCGATGGAAAACTGCGACGGGTCTTCGGCCAGGCCGAGGCTGCCCTTGACGCCGCCGGTGCGCGCCTGGCTGACGTGGCAGGTGACGCCGGGAATCTTCGGGTCGTCGTAGGCGTTGACGCAGATGCGATGGTTGGCGCCGATCAGCTTCCAGGTGGTGGTGACGCAGTCGATTTCCTCCGCCTGGGCGGGCAGGGCGGCGGCGAGGGCCAGCGCGGCGGCGAGGCCGGTCGGGCGGAGGTTGGCAAACGAAAGGCTCATGCTGTTTCCTTGTTCAGTCGGGCGATGAATTCTGCCCCCTTGTCGCGCCCTTCGTCCATCAGGCGTTCGATGAAGGCCGGGCTGCGGTCGAGCTTGGAGGCGTAGTCGAGATCGAGTTCGAGGCGGATGAAACGGACATCAACGTGCTTCATGTGGGCGGCGTCGAGCCATTTCTTGCGGAGCCAGTCGTTGGTCTGGTCGACGAAGAACAGCTCCTGGTGCAGCGACAGGTTGCCGGCCAGTTCGTTGCGGCGGTCGTCGATGTCGTTCGCGGTCATGGGTTCGCCGGCGCGGCGCTCCGGGTTGATCTGGATGACCCAGATTTCATCCGGCTTGGCGTCCCGGCTTTCCTTGCCGGACAGGAAGCCGCGGATCGGCGGATTCTGCGAGAACAGGCCGTCCCAGTAGATGCCCTTGCCGATATGGACGGCGCGGAACATTTCCGGAATCGCCGCCGAGGCGAGCAGCGCCTCGACCGTGATGCCCGGCTGCCCGGAGCAGGGGTGCGAGTGGAAGACGGTGAAGTCGCCGGAACGCACCTCCACGGCGCCGATCATCAGGCAGGGCGAATGCGGCGTCATCAGCGAGGGCAGGCGCTCGAACGGGATATGTTCGCGGAGCAGGTCGGCCATGAAATCCTGCCCGCTCGTCGGCAGCAGATAGGGGCTGATTTCGGGCAGGCCGAGTACCGAACGGCTGCGCTGCTGCAAGAGCATCCACTGGTTGCTCCAGAAGTCGGGCAGCTGGCTGGCGCTCATCTTTTGCCAGAAGCTCTCCAGCAGGGCTGCGCCGCGCTGCGGGTCGCCCTCGAGCAGCCCGGTCCACGCCAAGGCCGCGCACAGGGCGCCGCCGGAGGTGCCGGAGAGGCCCAGGACATGGTGTTTTTTCGCGTCGATGCCGTGCAGCAGGGCTTGCAGCACGCCGGCGGTAAAGGCGGTATGGCTGCCGCCGCCCTGGCAGGCGATGGCCACGCGTTTCACGGGCGGGTTGGCTTTGGCTGGTTTGGCGGCAGGCATGGCGGCTCCTCGTTCGACAGGCCGCCAGTGTGCCACAGTCATGACAGGCGGGTGCCAGCCGGCATCATCTCAATCCCGAGCCCGCGGCTCAAAATCCGCCATTGAGCGTGGCCAGCGGTTTCATTTTCGCCACGTACTTGGCCAGTATCTTGTAGGTGTCGCGGTCGAAGGGCGGGCGGCCGCCGTCGAGCAGTTGCCGGATGTCGTCGTCCGACTTCGCCGTACCCAGGTAGCGCCAGCCGTCGATGACGTGCGCCTCGTCGTCCTCGCGGATGATGGCCGGGCCGGGGAAGGGCCAGGACACCAGCTTGAGGCCGGTCAATGCCGTCATCAGGCGCATGGTGTGCCTGGCCAGCGGCTCCTTGCCGACGCAGGCGCCCTTGCAGCGGCGGATCTGGTGGCCGAAGCAGGGCTTGCCGGCCTTGATCGGCTGCTGGCCGGTCAGCATGTCGCACAGGTGGTGGCTTTCGACCAGCTGGCGCAGCACGGTGTTGGCTTCCTTGCTGTTCTTGAACAGGCCGTAGCACGAGGTCGAGAGGCCGAAATCGAGATCGTCGGCCAGCGTCAGTCGCGGGCGCAGCCAGCCTTCGCCTTCATCGACCAGCGTCCAGGTGCAGACTTCCTCGTTCTTGCGCAGCTGGCGGTTCTGCGTCGGCAGCAGCTCCTTGACCAGCGCCGACTCCCGGAGCAGGGCGCCGATCTCGCCGGCGGTGACGATCCAGTCGATGCGCCGCACCTGCTGGGCGAGCGCCATTTCCTTCGCCGAACGGAGATCGGCCGAGAAATGCGCCAGCACCCGCTTGCGCAGGTCCTTGGCCTTGCCGATGTAGATGGGCAGATCGTTTTCGCCGTAAAACAGATAGACGCCCGGGGTATCGGGCAGGTCTTCGAGGTTGGCGGCATCGAGGTTCGGCGGCAGACTGGGGCGGGTGTTCTGCTTGCGCAAGGCCGCCTCGATGGCCTCGCTGCTGCGGTCGACGTGGATTTTCTGCCAGAACTGGTGGATCAGCTGCGCATCGGCCAGCGCCCGGTGGCGGGCTTCGGCCTGCAGTCCGTGGCGTTCGATCAGGCTGTCGAGGTTGTGCCGGTGGTGTTCGGGGTACAAGGCCCGCGACAGCTTGACGGTGCAGGTGACGGTGCTGCGGAAGTCGATGCCCAGGCGCTTGAATTCGGTTTTCAGGAAGCTGTAGTCGAACCGGGCGTTGTGCGCGATGAACAGCCGCCCCTCGAGGCGGCGCAGGGTTTCGGCGGCAATCGCTTCGAACGGCGGCGCGTCGGCCACCATGTCGTTGGTGATGCCGGTCAGCTGTTCGATGAAGGGCGGAATCCGCGTGCCGGGATTGACCAGCTGCTGCCATTCGCGGACGGAGCCGTCGTCATCCACCTCGACAATCCCGATTTCGGTGATGCGGTCATGGGTGGCGGTGGCGCCGGTGGTTTCGAGGTCGACAAAGGCAAGTGCAGGCATGCCGGCATTTTCGCAGATAATGGCCCCTTTGGCCGCGGCGCCCGGAACCCCGACATGACCGATACCGCTTACTGGATACTGCGCAGCGACAACCGCCTGCTGATCGTCGTCGACGAGGGCGCAGACTCCCCGTTCCCGAGCGGCCGGCATCTCGGTGCGCTGCCCGATGGCGCGCTGCCCGATGGCGCGCTGCCCGATGGCGCGCTGTGCGTTGGCGACTGGCAGGGCGCCAGCTGCTATGCCGCCGATGTGGCCGAGCTGCCCGAGATTGCCGGAAGCGAGCCGATACCCCTGCGCGCCGTCTTTCAGCTGGCAGGCAGCGAGGCCTTCGCGCTGGCCGGGCGGGCCGTGCAACTCCTCGACTGGCAGGCGCAGCATCGTTTTTGCGGCGCTTGCGGCACGCCGACCGGGATGCGGGCGGACGAACACGCCATGCATTGCCCGGCCTGCGGCCTGCTGGTCTATCCGCGCATTTCGCCGGCGGTCATGGTGCTGGTGCGCGACGGCGACCGCTTGCTGCTGGCGCGCAGCCCGCGCTTCAAGCCGGGCGTCTACAGCGCGCTGGCCGGCTTCGTCGAGCCGGGCGAAACGCTGGAGCAGTGCGTGACGCGCGAGGTGCGCGAGGAAGTCGGCATCGAGGTCGCCAACCTGCGCTACTACGCCAGCCAGCCGTGGCCCTTTCCCAATTCGCTGATGATCGCCTTCTTCGCCGATTACGCCGGCGGCGAGATCGTGCCCCAGCCCGGGGAAATCGAGGCGGCGGAATGGTTCTCGCCTGATGCGCTGCCCTTGCTGCCGGAGCCGATCAGCATCTCGCGGCAATTGATCGACGCCGCGCTGGCCGAGCTGCGCGGCTGAACTCCACTAAACGCAGCGGCTGCCGCTCATCCGGCTGAACCCCGGTTCGCTGTTCTGGCCGGGGCGGATGCAGATGGTGACGCCCAGCGAACGGGCCGCCCGGTCGATATCGGGCGGGAAGGGCGAAAACGGCACCGAGCGCTCGATGACCGCCTTGATGAAAGCCACTTCCTCGCCCTGATCGGCCGCATTGAGCACGACGAAGGACTTCAGCGAACCGTCCGGATTCAGCCGGAACTGGACGGCGGCTGTCTGCACGCCGCGGTGCCGGCGTTCGTTGTTCACGAAGCCGGCGCTGCGGTTCAGGCGGCGCACCAGCCCGTCGAGATACATTTCCAGGCTGAAGGGATTGGCCGGCGGCCCGTTCGGGCGCAATTCGAGCAGCGCGTCGCCAGCCGCATCCTCGCGCGCCATCTGCCGGCCGGCTTCGCGGGCCATGGCCATCGAGCGTTGCGCCAGCGTCGGCTTCGGCGCCGCCTTGGCCTGATCGGCCAGTTCGTTGAGGAAGCCGTCCATTTCCGCCTTCTGCGCCACGCTCCATTGCGGCGTCGCGCTGCGCGATTTGTCGGCCGTCATGATGCGCGTCTTGGGCTTTGCCTTGGCGGTCTTGGCGGCGGCTGGCGTGGGCGGGCTTTCGACGACCGGCTCGACCTGCTTGCGGCTGGGCGCCAGCCGGGCCTCCAGGCGCGATGCGGCATGCTGCTCGCCGCTGCGCTCGGTGCGCGGCACCAGCAGCACCGCCAGGTGGATCGCCAGCGAAACGGCGAAGGCCAGCAGCAGCAATCGTTGTTCGCGGGATTGGTCGAAATTCGTCATCGGCGGCATTTTATGCGGCCAGGGCCGGTCGATGGCACAAAATCCCGGGTGAAGTCGTAACGCCTGGTAAATCTTTCGCGAAAACCCGTCCGCTAACCCGTTGCCGGTTGAAAGCGCCTGGCGCTCTGGAAAGCCTGTTCCGTGACGCCCTGCAATCGCTCGTCGGATGGATTCAGCTCATCGGCCAACAGGCCGGCCACCTGTTGGATGCAGGCCTCGCCCGCCGCTGCGTCGAGGAAGAAGGCGCGGGTGCGGCGGGCCAGGATGTCCTCCACCGTCCGCGCCTGCTCGTAGCGGATGGCGAAGCGGACCATCGCCTCGCTGTACGGCAGCGCGGGATGCAAGCGGCGGTCGTGGCCGGGCAGCCCTGCGAGCAGTGCGGTGTCGGTACCGAGCACGTCGTCGCACGGCTGTGGCGGGCTGCCGTGCAGCTTCAGCCCGCGGGTCGGGCAGGGGACGGCGGGCAGGCCGGCCAGCGCGGCGGCGCGGTCGATGACCTGCTCGCCCATCAGGCGGTAGGTGGTCCATTTGCCGCCGGCGACGGTGATCAGGCCGCTGTCGCTGACCAGGATGGCGTGTTCGCGCGACAGGGCGGCGGTGGTCTGGCGGTCGCTGTCGTGTTCCGGGTGGATCAGCGGGCGCAGGCCGGCGAAGGCGCTGCGGATGTCGGCGCGGGTCGGCGGCCGGGCCAGGGCGCCGGCGGCGGTGCGCAGCAGGAAGTCGATTTCTTCCGCCAGCGGCTGCGGGTCGTCGAGTTGCCGGAGTTCCGGACGCGGCGTGTCGGTAGTGCCGAGCAGCACCTTGCCTTGCCAGGGAATGGCGAACATCACCCGGCCGTCCTCGGTTTCGGGGATCAGCAGGGCCTGCTTGCCGGGCAGGAAATCGGCATCGACGACAAGATGGATGCCCTGGCTGGGCGTCAGCAGCGGTGCGCTCTCCGGCCGGTCGAGGCGGCGTATCCGGTCGCCATGGACGCCCGTGGCGTTGATCACCGCCCTGGCCCTGATCTCGAACTCCTCGCCGGTCTCGGCGTCGCGAGCCAGGGCGCCGGCGATGCGGCCACCCGCCTTGAGCAGGCCGACGACCGGCAGGTAGTTCAGGCAGGTGGCGCCGTGGTCGATGGCGGTACGCATCAGGGTGACAGCCAGGCGGGCGTCGTCGAACTGGCCGTCCCAGTAGCGGATGCCGCCGCACAGGCCATCCGGCTTGAGGCCGGGCAGGGCGGCGCGCAGCTCGGCCCGGTCGAGGCTGCCCGACGCCGCCAGGCCGTGGGCGCCGGCCAGCAGGTCGTAGAGCTTGAGGCCGGCGCCATAGAACAGGCGGTCGAACTGGCTCCTGGCGGGAATGACGAAGGCGAGCGGATGGACGAGGTGCGCTGCGTTGGCGAGCAGGTGGGTCCGCTCGTGCAGCGCGTGGCGGACCAGGCCGATGTCGCCCTGGCGCAGGTAGCGCACGCCGCCGTGGATCAGCTTGGTGCTGCACGACGAGGTACCCGAGGCGAAGTCGCGGGCTTCGAGCAGCAGCGTCCGGTAACCGCGGGCGGCGGCATCGACGGCGGCGCCCAGGCCGCTGGCACCGCCGCCGATGACCAGCACGTCCCAGGCATCCACGTCGAGCAGCGCGGAGAGGCTGTCGTGGCGGGCGGGCGGCGCGGTCGTCATGCCGGGGTCGCCCACTGCAGCGAGCGCTCGACGGCGCGCTGCCATTCGCCGAACAGCGCGGCGCGGCGGGTTTCGGGCATGCCCGGTTCGAAGCGGCGCTCGGCCTGCCACAGCGCCACCAGTTCGGCTTCGTCCTGCCAGAAGCCGACCGCCAGGCCGGCCAGGCAGGCGGCGCCGAGCGCGGTGGTTTCGGTGACGCGCGGGCGCACCACCGGCACGCCGAGGAGATCGGCCTGGAACTGCATCAGCAGGTCGTTGCGTGCCGCGCCGCCATCGACGCGCAATTCGCTCAGGGGCTGGCCGGCATCCTTTTCCATGGCGGCCAGCAGGTCGGCGCTCTGGAAGGCGATGGCCTCCAGCGCGGCGCGGGCGATGTGAGCCTTGGTCGAGCCGCGCGTCAGGCCGAACAGGGCGCCGCGGGCCTGCGGGTCCCAGTGCGGCGCGCCGAGGCCGGCATGGGCGGGCACCAGGTAGACGCCGCCGTTGTCGGGCACGCTGGCGGCCAGGGTTTCGACTTCGGCCGAGCTGGAAATCAGCCCCAGCCCGTCGCGCAGCCATTGCACCGTGGCGCCGCCCATGAACACGCTGCCTTCGAGCAGGTAGGTGGTTTTTCCCCGGCGTTGCCAGCCGACCGTGCTCAACAGGCGGTGGCGCGAGGTCATCGGGCGCTCGCCGGTATTCATGAGCAGGAAGCAGCCGGTGCCGTAGGTATTCTTCGCCATGCCGTGTTCGAGGCAGGCCTGGCCGAAGGTGGCGGCCTGCTGGTCGCCGGCGATGCCGGCCAGCGGCACGGCACAGCCCAGCCATCGGGCGTCCACCGTGGCCAAGCCGCCGCTGCTGTCGACGATGCGCGGCAGCAGTTGCGGCGGGATGTCGAGCAGGGCGAGCAGTTCGTCGTCCCAGCACCGGCGGTGGATGTCGAACAACAGGGTGCGCGCGGCGTTCGACGGGTCGGTGACGTGCTCCCGGCAGCCTGACAAATGCCAGGCCAGCCAGCTGTCGATGGTGCCGAAGGCCAGTTCGCCGCGTTCGGCGCGGCCGCGGGCGCCGGGGATGTGGTCGAGCAGCCATTTCAGCTTGGTGCCCGAAAAGTAGGCGTCGAGCACCAGGCCGGTCCGTTCGGCGAACAGGGGCGCATGGCCGGCCGCGCGCAGCTCGTCGCAGATGCCGGCGGTGCGCCGGTCCTGCCAGACGATGGCGCGGTGCAGCGGCTGGCCGGTGGCGCGATCCCAGAGGACGGTCGTTTCGCGCTGGTTGGCGATGCCGACGGCGGCCAGCTGCCCGGCCGGGATGCCGCTGTCGCGGAGGACGGCACGGGCCACGGCGAGCTGCGATTCCCAGATTTCGCCGGCGTCGTGCTCGACCCAGCCGGGCTGCGGGTAGTGCTGGGCGATCTCCTGCTGGGCGACGCCGCGGATGCTGCCGGCGCGGTCGAAAAGGATGGCGCGACTGCTCGTCGTTCCCTGGTCGAGGGCCAGGATGAAACGTTCCGTAGCGCTGGGCATGGCAGGCTCCTGCAGGGGCGATGCCAGCAGTATAGCGCCGCCGGCCCGGGCTACCCGGCGATCAGCACTTGGTCAGCGACAGGGCGTTGATGCAGTAGCGCAGGCCGCTCGGCGCCGGGCCATCGGGGAATACATGGCCGAGATGGGCGTCGCAGACGTTGCAGGTGGTTTCGATGCGCGTCATGCCGTGGCTGGAATCGTCGTGGTAGGCCACGACATCGGGCGCCACGGCCTGGGTGAAGCTTGGCCAGCCGCTATGGCTGTCGAACTTGCTGCCGGCATCGAACAATTCGGTGGCGCAGCAGGCGCAGGCATAGCGGCCGGGTTCGAAGAGGGCGCACATGGCCGAACTGTGGGCGGGTTCGGTGCCTTTCTGCCGGGTGACGCGGAACTGCTCCGGCGTCAGGCGGGCGCGCCACTCGGCATCCTTCAGTTCGACGCGGCGCGGCGGCTGGGGATTGCCGTCGCGCGCCAGGCGCAGCACCCCGGCCCAGGTCAGGATGCCGGCCGGCGCCGGGGCGGCATGCCTGCTCTCGGCCTCGCGCAGGTAATCGATCAGACGGTCGGCGTCGACGTGGTAGTGGTTGAAGAGCACCACGCCCTCGGGGTCGATCAGGATGAACCAGGGCGTGCCGCCGCTGCGGTAGCGCCGCATCAGCACGGAACCTGCACCGTCCGGGCCGGCGTCGTGGCCGAAGGGGATGGGCAGGGCGTAGCGCTGCTGGTTGGCGAAGCCGCGCTCGGGCGTGTTGTGCTCGAATTCCTCGAAGGCGGTCTGGACGGCGGCAAAGCTCACCGTCGGCGAGCGGCGGAAAGCCTCGACAAGCTTGATCAGGGTGGGAAAGCCGCTGCGGTGGCAGCCCGGGCAGTTGTCCTGAAAGCAGAAAATCAGCTTGTAGCGCCCGGGCATGTGCGCCAGACCGTAGGCGGCCAGGGGCTGTCCGGCGGCGTCGCGCCATGCGTCGACGCCCAGTTCCGGGGCGAGTTGGTGGGCGATGCCGTAGTCGTTGGTGGCCATGTCGGTCTCCGTCAGGTGCCGCAGAAAGTCTGGTAGCAGGCCGTTACCTCGGCCGGTGCCGGTTCGGTGTAGGCGATGTCGCCGGGGCGCGCGGCGTAGGGGTTTTGCAGCACGGCCAGCAGGCGCTCGAAGGGCGCCAGGTCCATCCGGTCGACCGCCGCCGCCAGCGCTTCCTCGACGCGATGATTGCGGGCGATGACCCAGGGATTGGCGCGTTGCATGGCGGTCAGCAAGGCGTCCGGGCGATGCGGCTGGCGGGCCTGCCAGCGGGCGCGCCAGGCGGCGAATCCGGCTGCGTCGCCGAACAGCGCCTGCAGCGGGGCGGGATTGCCGGCGGCCACGTCGTAGAGGGCGCGGAAGGCGTTGGTGAAATCGAGCTTGCCCGCTTGCAGCAGGGCGAGGAAATCCTCGGCCAGTTGGCTGTCTTCGCCGGCCTGGCCCGAGTCGTCGAGGCCGAGCTTGCCGCGCATGACGGCCAGCCAATGCACCGCCACCCGCTCCGGGAACGCCGTCAGCAGCTCGGTGGCGCGCGCCACGGCCCGGTCGGTGTCGGCGTCGATCAGGGCGAGCAGCGACTCGGCGAGGCGCGCCAGGTTCCACTGCGCGATATCCGCCTGGTTGCCGTAGGCGTAGCGGCCGTTGTGGTCGATGGAGCTGAACACCGTCGCCGGGTCGTAGGCCTCCATGAAGGCGCACGGGCCGTAGTCGATGGTTTCGCCGGAGATGGTCATGTTGTCGGTATTCATCACGCCGTGGATGAAGCCGACGCCCAGCCAGCGGGCAATCAGCTCCGCCTGCCGCTCGGCGATGCCGGCCAGCAGGTCGAGATAGGGCTGCGCGCTGGCGGCCAGCTCGGGGTAGTGGCGGGCAATGACGTAATCGGCCAGGCGCCTGACCTGTTCCGGCCCCTGGTGGGCGGCAAAGTATTCGAACGTGCCGACCCGCACATGGCTGGCCGCCACCCGCGTCAGCACCGCGCCGGGCAGGGCGCGCTCGCGGCGCACCATGTCGCCGGTGGCGACCACGGCCAGCGAGCGCGTCGTCGGAATGCCCAGCGCGTGCATCGCCTCGCTGACGAGATATTCGCGCAAGGCCGGCCCGAGCGCGCACTTGCCGTCGCCGTTGCGGGAAAAGGGCGTCCGCCCGGAACCCTTGAAAGCGATGTCGCGCCGCCGGCCGTGGCTGTCGATCACCTCGCCCAGCAGCAAGGCGCGCCCATCGCCGAGCTGCGGCGAAAAGCCGCCGAACTGATGCCCGGCATAAGCTTGGGCAATCGGCTCGGCGCCTTCCGGAATGCGGTTGCCGGCCAGGGCCTCGACACCTTCCGGCGCCGCCAGCAGCGCCGGGTCGGCGCCCAGTTCGCGGGCCAGCCCGGCATTCAGGCGGATCAGGCTCGGCTTGCTGGCCGGCGTCGGTTTCCAGCGAACGTAGAAGTTTTCCAGGTCGCGGACATAGGTGTTGTCGAAGGCAAAAAGACGGGGGGCAGGGGCGTTCATCGCAGCGAAAGGGGAGATTGGTGGCGGGCTGAAGCCGATGTCGGGTTGCCAAACCCGCTCACGGTCGGCTTTTCGATGCCGGAGGCCTGGTTTGGTTCCCTCGGGCGGCCTAGTAGCGGCCCGAATGCTCGCTGAGGTAGGCGCGGACGAAGGCCTTGAAGCTTTCGGCGGCCGGGGTCAGCGAACGGTTGTTCTGGGTGAAGGTGAAGAATCGGCGATGCACGACGGGCATGACGAGGGGGCGCATTTCAAGCTGGTACAGCGTGATCAGCGACGAGGCGTAGGTGATGCAGGCGGTCACGCCGAGCCCGGCATTGACCATCGCCAGCGCCGTGGACATGAAGGCGACCTCGTTGGTCGGCGCGAACTTGATGTCGCCCGCCGCTTCCCGCAAATCGAGCATCAGGCGCTCGGTGAATTGCCCCTGCAGCGAGATGAAGGGGTAGGCGACCAGATCGGCCCAGTTGACTTCGGGCATGTCGGAGAGCGGGTGATTCCGGGGGAAAACCGCGACGAAACGCCCTTCGAACAGGCTTTCGGCGGTGATGTCGGAGTTCGGGTCGCGTTCCGGACCGATGCCGAAGTCGACTTCGCTGGAAAACACGCGCGACACGATGCTTTCGACCACGGAATCGACCAGTTTCACATGGATGTCGGGGTGCTCGATGTTGTAGGCGGCGATGATCTCGGGCAGCAAGGTGGACGCCATCAGCTGCGGGGCGGCCACTCTGACCAGCCCCGATTTCAGGGACTTCCGCTCGGCTACGTCGCTCAGTACCCGATCGAGGTCGTTGAGGATTTTTTCGACCAGGGGTAATAGTTCCCGCCCCATGTCCGACAGATGGATGCGCCGGGTGCTGCGGTCGAAGACGCGGATACCCAGGGCCTGCTCGAGTTCCTTGACCAGCCCGGAAAGCGCCGACTGCGTGATGTACAGGCTTTCGGCGGCCAGGGTGAAGCTCCCGGTGCGGGCGACGGCGACGAAGGCACGGAGTTGGCGCAGGGTGATATTCATAGGGTAAACCGATTAATCCATCGTTAAAAACGGTTGGAATTGTATAAATCAAAAGCGTTTAATGCACTCAATCCTGCGCGGGACACACCACAACCAGCCGAAGTGCTTATACGGATATTGGAGACAAACAATGCAACCGATCAAGAGAATTCACCACGTGGCGTACCGCTGCAAGGATGCCAAGGAAACGGTCGAGTGGTACCAGAAATACCTGGGCATGAACTTCATCCTGGCCATCGCCGAGGACCAGGTGCCCTCGACCAAGGAGCCGGACCCCTACATGCACATCTTTCTCGATGCGGGTAACGGCAGCGTCCTGGCCTTTTTCGAATTGCCGACCAAGCCGGAAATGGGGCGCGATCCGAATACGCCGGTGTGGACCCAGCACCTGGCGCTCGAAGTCGAGTCGCTCGACGTCATGATGGCGGTGAAGGCCAAGCTCGAGGCCGACGGCATTTCGGTCGTCGGCCCGACCGACCACACCATTTTCAAATCCATCTATTTCTTCGACCCGAGCGGGCATCGCCTCGAGCTGGCAGCGAATACCGGCACGCCGAAGATGGCCAAGATGCTCGACGACGTGAAGTGGGAAATGCTCAACGAATGGGCCAGGACCAAGCGCGCCCCGCAGCATGCCCGCTGGATGCACGACGGCAGCTATACGGCGTAAGCAGGCCCGAGCCATGCCCCGGGCGCCAGGCTGCGCCCCGGGGCATGCGACAGATCAACCGAATTGAGCCACATCGAAGCGATTTCGGATCGTCGGGGCCGCTTTGTCCGAAAGCGGCCCCGGGTGGCAAGGAGACATAAAATGACCTCAACTACAAAAATCGACGTCGTCAGGCTGATCGATGAAAGCCCCATCGGCAGGTTCCAGTGGTGGATTTTCATCCTGTGCGGCGTGTGCATGGTGCTCGACGGCTTCGACGTCCAGGCGATGGGCTATGTAGCCCCCGCACTGCTCCAGGACTGGCATATCGACAAGTCCTCCCTCGGGCCGGTATTCGGCGCCGGCCTGTTCGGCCTGCTCGTCGGTTCGCTGGTATTCAGCGTGGTGGCCGACAAGCTCGGGCGACGTCCCGTGCTGATCGCCTCTACCTTCTTCTTCGGCTTGTGCATGCTGGTCACGCCGTTTTCCAGCTCGATCCAGGAACTGATCTTCATTCGCTTCGTCACCGGGCTGGGGCTGGGCGCCATCATGCCCAACGCCATGGCGCTGTGCGGCGAATTCAGCCCGAAACGCAAGCGGATCTCGATCATGATGCTGATTTCCTGCGGTTTCACGGTTGGCGCCATGCTCGGCGGGGTCATCTCGGCGGCACTGATCCCGCTGTACGGCTGGCAAGCGGTGTTCTATCTGGGCGGCGCATTGCCCCTGCTCATCGCATCCCTGATGGTCGTCTGCCTGCCGGAATCGATCCAGTTCCAGGTGCTTTCCGGAAAAAGCTCGGCTGCTACGCTGGCTGTCCTCAAGAAAGCCATGCCGGCCCAGCGCATTCCCGACGACGCCGAACTGGCGGTCGCCGAGCGGAACGGCGGTGGCGTTCCCGTCATGGCGCTCTTCCAGGACGGCCGGACCGTCGGAACGCTGGCCATCTGGGGCATCAGCTTCCTCAACATGATCGCCCTCTATTTCCTGTCCAACTGGCTGCCGACGATCGCCAAGCTGGCCGGCCTGAGCCTCGAGAAAGCCGTTCTGGTCGGCGCCGCGCTGCAACTGGGCGGGACCATCGGCACGGTTGCGATGGGCGGGCTGATCGACCGTATCGGGTTCCGGCGGGTCCTGGTGCCGTGTTTCGCGACCGCCGCCGTGTTCATCGCCCTGATCGGTCATTCCGTGGGTGCGGTCGGCCTGCTCTTTGCTGTCGTCTTCGTCACCGGCTTTGCCGTGGTCGGCGGCCAGCCGGCGATCAATGCCATGGCCGCCAACTACTACCCGACCGCGCTGCGGACGACCGGCGTCGGCTGGAGCCTGGGTGTCGGTCGTATCGGCTCGGTGATCGGTCCGGTCGTCGGCGGCCAGCTGATCGGCCTGAACTGGGGGCAGGACAGCCTGTTCCACCTGGTTGCCATACCGTCGGTAGTGATCGTCCTGGTCCTGCTGTTCGGTGCCCGCACCGAGCAGGCCATGCCCGTCAAGGCCGCCGTCGCCCACTGAACGAGGGCAGGGCGCCGACTCCCCCGGCAGCGGCGCTTTACCTCCCCATCCATCGAACTTGGAGCAAGAACATGAAACTGGCCACTTTGAAAAGCGCCAACCGTGACGGCGCACTGGTCGTCGTCAATCGCGCCCTGACCCATTGCCAGGCGGTTCCCGCCATCGCCCGCAGCCTGCAGGAAGCCCTGGACAACTGGGATATCGTCGAGGGCAAGCTGCGCGCAGTCTACGACGCGTTGAACCAGGGGCTGGTCCAGAACGCGCAGGTGTTCGATCCGGCGCTTTGCCACTCTCCGTTGCCGCGCGCCTACCAGTGGGCCGACGGCTCGGCCTACGTCAATCACGTCGAACTGGTGCGCCGCGCCCGCGGGGCCGAATTGCCGCCGGAGTTCTGGAGCGATCCCCTGATGTACCAGGGAGGCTCCGATTCCTTCGTCGGGCCGCGCGATCCGATCGCCGTGCGCACGGAGGACTGGGGCGTCGATCTCGAAGCCGAGGTCGCGGTGATCACCGGCGACGTGCGCATGGGCGCCACGCTGGCCCAGGCCGCGGACAGCATTCGCCTGATCATGCTGGTGAACGACGTTTCCTTGCGCAACCTGATCCCAGCCGAACTGGCCAAGGGTTTCGGGTTTTTCCAGTCGAAGCCGGCGTCGGCGTTCAGCCCGGTCGCCATTACGCCGGACGAGCTGGGCGATGACTGGCGAGACGGCAAAGTGCACCGTCCGCTGACCGTACACATCAACGACAGTCTCTTCGGCAATCCCGATGCGGGCCAGGACATGACCTTCAATTTCCCGCAGCTGATCGCCCATGTCGCCAAGACCCGCGAGCTGGAAGCGGGTTCCGTCATCGGCTCGGGAACCGTCTCCAACAAGCAGGGCGATTTGCACGGCTCGTCGATCACCAACGGCGGGGTCGGCTACTGCTGCCTGGCCGAGGTCCGGATGTACGAAACGATAGCGACGGGCAAGCCGCAGACCTCCTTCCTGAAGTTTGGCGACAGCGTACGGATTGAAATGTTCGGTCGCGACGGCGAGAGCCTGTTCGGCGCGATTGCGCAGCGAGTCCAGGAATACCCTGCCTGAGCAACAAGGGCTGGCGAGGCATCGGCGATGCTCGCAGCCCGGTTTGGACAAGAAACGTCATGAAGCTCTATACCTATTTCAGAAGTTCGGCCGCCTACCGGGTGCGTATCGCGCTCAATCTCAAGGGGCTGCAATACGACACCGAGCTGGTGCATTTGTTGAAGGATGGCGGCCAGCAGAATTCGGCCGGCTATCGCGCGCTCAGTCCGCTGGGCACGGTGCCCTGCCTGGAGGCCGACGACGGCGGCCATCTGACCCAGTCCCTGGCCATCATCGAGTACCTGGACGAAGTCCATCCCGAGGTGCCGCTCTTGCCCGCTCGTCCGGCGGACCGCGCCCGGGTGCGCAGCATCGCCCAGACGATTGCCTGCGACATCCATCCGATCAACAACCTGAGGGTCCTGAACTTTCTCGGCGAGCAGTTCCAGGTATCGCCCGAGGGACGGGAGGACTGGTATCGGCACTGGGTCAACGAAGGCCTGCTGGCCGTCGAAAAAATGCTCGCCGACGATCCGCGCACCGGTCGTTTCTGTCACGGCGACAGCCCCGGACTGGCCGACTGCTGCCTGGTGCCGCAAGTCTTCAACGCGCAGCGTTTCAACTGCTCGCTGGAGCAGATGCCGACCATCCGGCGCATCTACCGGGCGTGCGAGGCGCTGGCGCCGTTCCAGGCGGCTTCTCCGGTGAACCAGCCGGACGCCGAGTAGGCCAACCCTCAACTTGAAGAAGTGACCAGACAATGAAAAAAATCGTGGAGTGGGCCGATATCGGCCCCCTGTTCGCCGACGGGATGCATGTCATGTTCGGCGGCTTCATGGGCGTCGGGACGCCACTGGGCATCGTTTCCGCACTGATGGCCAGCAAGGTGCAAAGGCTCACCTTGATCGGCAACGACACCGCCGCGCCGGAAACCGGGATCGGGCCGCTGATCGGTAACGGACAGGCCGGCAAGGTCATCGTCTCCCACATCGGGACCAATCCGGAGACTGGGAAGAAAATGATCGCCGGCGAAATCGAGGTCGAACTGGTGCCCCAGGGCACCCTGATCGAGCGTATTCGCGCCGGCGGCAGCGGCCTGGGCGGCTTCCTGACCCCGACCGGGGTCGGCACCGTGGTCGAGGAAGGCAAGCAGAAAATGACCGTCCAGGGCCGCGAATACCTGCTTGAAACCCCGCTGCGCGCGGATGTCGCGATCATCAAGGCGAAGCAGGCCGACACCGCGGGCAACCTGGTTTACGAGCGGGCCGCCCGGAACTTCAATCCGGTAATCGCGCTGGCCGCCGACCTGGTGATCGCCGAGGTGGATGAGATCGTCGATGTCGGCACGATCGACCCCGATCACGTGATGACCCCGGGGGCTCTCGTCGACAAAATCGTACTCAGCACGGGAGGCTGAAACATGGAAGCCAAGGAAATTATCGCCCGCCGGGTCGCCCAGGAGTTGAGCCCGGGGGATGTCGTGAACCTGGGGATAGGGCTGCCGACGATGGTCCCGCATTTTCTGCCGACGGACATCCCGATCACCCTGCAATCGGAGAACGGCTTTCTCGGCATGGCGCCGATGGAAGGCGAACCGATTCCCGGGATCGTCAATGCCGGCGGCGTCCCCTGCGGCATCCAGCAGGGAGCCGCTTTCTTCGACAGTGCCTTTTCGTTCGCGCTGATCCGCGGCGGCCACGTCGATGTCACCGTGCTCGGGGGCTTGCAGGTCGATGCGGCCGGCAACCTGGCCAACTGGATGGTGCCGGGAAAGATGGTGCCGGGTATGGGCGGGGCGATGGACCTGGTCAGCGGCGCGAAAAAGGTCATCGTCGCGATGGAGCATTGCACCAAGGACGGCGAAGCACGCCTGTTGCGCCGGTGCAGCCTGCCGCTGACGGCGAGATCCCGGGTGTCGCGGGTGATTACCGAACTGGCGGTCTTCCTGGTTTCGCCCGCCGGCTTTGTCCTGCTCGAGACGGCGCCGGGCGTTTCGGTCGAGACGGTTCGCGAGCGGACCGAGGCGGATTTCGAGGTTTCACAAGACATCAAGCTGATGTCGTTTAACGCATAAACAGGAGTTCATCATGATTGGCATGCAAAACAGACAGGCAGCGGGGCTGCTCATGGGGCGGATTCTGCTGGGCCTCATCTTCGTGGTTTCGGGCATCGGCAAAATCGGGAAATTCGCCACCGTCGCCGGCTTCATGAGTGCGAAGGGGATGCCGATGAGCGAACTGCTCCTGGTCGCCACGATTGCCCTCGAGATACTGGGCGGACTGGCCATCATCCTGGGCTGGAAAGCGCGCTGGGCGGCCGCCGCCATCTTTCTCTTCCTGATACCCACCACCCTGATCTTCCATCCCTTCTGGAATGCCGACCCGGCAAGCTACCAGAATCAGCTGAACCACTTCCTGAAGAACCTGGCGATCATGGGGGGCATGCTTTATCTCGTGCTGCTGGGCGCCGGAAGGTTCAGCGTCGACCACGGCGATGCGAGGACGCGGGCGGTCATCGCCGATTGACGGCGCATCGGGCATGGCGGACTGCCCGCCATGCCTTGTCGTTACGGCTTCCGATAATGCGCTTCGGCCATTTCGGAAGCCGCTGCCCACAGCGCGGGCGCGCCACGTTCGATCGGGGGCTGGCAGCGGGCCTTGATCTGCTCCAGCGTCACCGCGCATTCCACCCAGCTGCCGCCGTCGGTGGCGGCGTTGTGCAGCATGGGCTGGAAGCGGTCGAGGGCCTTGGCGAATTTCGCGTCGTCGCTCGCGGCGGCCTCGAATTCGTGCCACAGGTCGCGGAACTCGACGGCCTGGGCTTCCGGCAGCAGGCCGAAGAGACGTTCGGCGGCACGTTGTTCGCGTTCGGCCTGCCCGACGTGCGTCGCCGGATCATGGAAAGGAACGTCGCCGGCGTCGATCTCGACGATGTCGTGGATGAGCAGCATCTTGACGACGCGCAGGATGTCGATCGTGCCGGCGGCATGCCCGGAGAGCACCAGCGCATACATGGCAAGGTGCCAGGAGTGCTCGGCGCTGTTTTCGCGCCGCGAGCGGTCGATCAGCGGCGACAGGCGGACGACGCTCTTGAGGCGGTCGATTTCGCGCAGGAAGGCGAGTTGTCGTTCGAGCTCGGGCGGGGTCATGGGGCTGGTCTCGTGTCGGGTTGAGGGATGGGCGGCGTTGGCGCGGCTTACTGATCCTGGCGCTTCTTTACCTCGGCCTTCCATTTTTTCCAGTTCTGGCGGAACTTGCTCAGGCCGGGGCCGCTCAGGTAGCTGCTGTGCACGGCTTCCTTGGGTACTGCCGGATCGAGGACGAGTTCGTCGCCCTGGCCGAATGCCGCGAGAAGCGCCGTCCTCGGGACGAGGGCATGGAGGACGCCGGGAATGTCGGTCAGGTTGCGGACGTTCTGGCCGCTGAACTGCTTCGCCTTTTCCGCTTGCGTGGTCCAGCACAGGCCGGTTTCGCCGTGTTTCGTCGCGGTCGTGACGCCGCGATAGACGGGAATCCGCTCGGGCAGGGCGGCCAGGTAGTCGTCCCAGTCCGCGCGGCCGGTGCCGACACGGAACAGCGTGGCCTGGTCGGCAGCCTTGAACATGCGAACGATCAGCGCGCCGCTCAACGGCACATGGTCGAGCATGGCCCGTTCGCCGCATCGCCAGGCCGTGCCCAGGACGGCGCCCCAGGCGGCGGCGGAAAGTCGGCCGGCGTTGAAGGCGTCCCAGCAATACATGGCGAACTGGAAGACGGCGGTGGGCTCCTGGGCGTGGAAGATTTCGTCGATTTGCCCGGCGATGTCGGCGGCGACCAGCGGGGTTTCCGCGGGCAGGCTGGCCAGCGCGGCGGCGATGTATTCATGCAGGTTGCCGTAACGGTCCCGGTTGGCGCGCAGGTAGTCCAGCCAGGTGGCGGAATCGATCTGTTCCTTGTCCGTGGTGACGCGCCCGTCGTGTTCGATGGCGAGGTATTGGTAGGTGTAGCGCATGGGCGTCCTGGCGGTTGGGGTCAACGGTTGCCGCTCTTGCGGCGCGGGGTGCCGGCTTTCCTGTCGCCGCCGGCGGGCGGCCGGGTCGGGTCGGCGTGCTCCAGCCAGATCAGGGTGTCGACATAGGACATGAAGCCCTGCAGATAGGCCGGCGCCACGTCGCGCATGACTTGCAGGCTGCGCAGCACGAGGTGCTGGGAGTTCATCGGGCCGGCGTTTTCCGGGGCCTGGGCGAGGGTCTGGGTCAGCTGTTGCTCGGTGCTGAGCTTGGACCAGGTGTTGCGGAAATAGGCGACGGATTTGAGCTCCGGCGCCTGCCGGGTGCGGAGCTTGGCCTTTCCGGGTTCGCCAGCCGGGTTGGCGCTCGATTGCGGCGTTCCCGGCTGCGCGTGGGCGTGCTGGCCGATGTAGGCGAGCAGGTCGGCGAGCGGGCTGGGGGCTGCGCATGCGGCGGCGGTTTCGGCAGCAGGGGCCGGGCCGGCGGCCAGTTCGTCGGCGGCGGCGTTCAGCTTGCCGAGCAAGGCCAGGCGGACGGCTTCGGGTTGCGCGGCGGCGCGGCGGTTGAGGGCGTCGAGGTAGGCGAAACGCACCGGGTCGCGGCGATCGGTGCCGCTGGCCCGCAGGGCCGCCAGGCGAGCTTGCGGATCGGCCGCGTGGCCGGGCGTGTCAGCCATTGCCTTCCTTGGCGGCAGGACTGGACTTGGGCACCGGGGCCATTTCGACGCGGCGGTTGCGGGCGCGGCCCTCGGCGTCGGCATTGGAGGCCACCGGCTGCTGCGCGCCGAAGGCGGCGGCGAAGATGGCGTCGGACGGCACGCCTTCGTCGATCAATGTGCGGGTGACGGTGAGGGCGCGCTGGGCGGAGAGTTCCCAGTTGTCGGCGAACTGGCGGTTGCTGCCGCGCACCGGCATGTCGTCGGTGAAGCCGCTGACCATCAGCATCTGCTCGCCGACCGAGAGGTAGGCGGCGATGGGCTGGGCGAGGCTCTTCAGGAGCTGCTTGCCTTCCGGCTGCAGGTGGTCGGAATTGAGGGCGAAGAGGACGTTGCCGCTGATGCCGATCTTGCCGTTGTTGAGCGTCACGCGGCCGGAGGCGAGCGGGCCGGCGAGTGCCTTCTCGAGGGCCATGCGGCGCTGTTCTTCCTGCTGGCGCTTCTGGATTTCGGCTTCCAGGCTGCTCACCAGTTCGAGCTGCACGCCGAGCACGCCGACCAGGATCAGCACGAAGGCGCCGAGCAGGCCGGACATCAGGTCGCCGAAGACGGCCCAGATCGGCGTGTCGTGTTCGACGCCGGCGTCGATGTGTTCCATGCTCAGGCCTCGCTGGCGTTGGCGACGCGCTGCATGTCGTCCACCATCTTCTTTTGCGACAGGATGCTGAGGTCGATCAGCTCACGCGCCTGGGCGACGTAGTAGGCGAGCTGCTCGTCGCTGCGGGTGAGCGCCTTGGCGAGGCCGCCCTCGATGCGCTGCAGGGCGCCCATCATCTTGTCGTTGGCCTCGGTGAACAGCTGGACCGCCGCGCCGAACGCCTCGCCCAGGCTGGCCACCTCGATGGCGCTGCCGGCCACGCTGGCGCCGGCTTCGACCAGCTTGCCGGCTTCGCTGTCGACCTTGCTGGCGAACTGGCCGCCGACGCGCTCGAGCAGCTCGGACGACGAAGCGACCAGCGCGTCGATGGCGCTGCGCTGCTCGGTGGAGGCATGGTTGATGGCGTCGAGCAGGGCGGCCAGGGTTTCCATGATGCGGCTGCGTTCCTCGAGCAGGCTGTTGTCGCGGGCGATGCTGGCCGACAGCTCGTGGCGCAACTGGCCGATGACCTCGGCGGCGGCCCGGGGCGCTTCGGCGGCGGTCTGCATCAGGCGGGTGACTTCGTCGATGGTCGTCTGCGCCTGGGCCTGGGTGGTGGCGACGACGTCGCGGGCGGTGTCGGCCAGGCTGCGGGTGATCTGTTCCTGCTGCGCCAGCGTCGCCGCCCCGGCGCTCTGCCACTGGCTTTCCAGGCGGCCGGCCAGGGTCTGCAGGGCGTCGGTGTAGGCGCGCTGGCGGTCCGCTTCGCCGGCGTTCCATTCGCCTTGCCAGGCGGCCTGCTGGGCGCGCAGTTCGGCGAGCAGGCCGGCGCTGCGTTCGGCGAAGGTGTCGACCAGCCCGCTCTGGGTCTTGTCGAGCGCGGCGGTCAGGCGTTCGCTGGCCTGTTCGTGGCTGGCCAGGGCGCGCGTCCAGGTGTCGGACACGGTGCCGACGGCGCCGTCGAAGCGTTGGGCCAGGCCGTCGAGCTGGGTGGCGACCTGTTGCGTCAGGGCGCTCTGTTCGGCGCGGGTGGCCGCGGCCAGTTCGGCATGCACGGCGGTGATCTCGCCTCGGATGGCTGCCTGGTTGCCGTCGACCGCCGCCAGCAGGGCATTGGCCCGCTCGGCGAAGGTATCGGCGAAGGCGGTGAGCGCGCCTTGCAGGGTGCGCTGCAGCGTGTCGCCGGCCTGCGCTTGCTGGTCGACCGCGCCGCGCCAGGTGTCGGATACCTGCCCGACGGCCTGGTCGAAGCGGCTGGCGACGCCGTCGAGCTGGCGGGCGACGGTGTCGGCCAGTTGCTGGTGGCTGTCGCGGGTGACGGCGAGCAGCGCGGCGTTGCGTTGTTCGGCGTCGCCCTGCAGCTTGGCGTGCAGGCTTTCGACCGAGGCCAGCAGCGTGCCCGAGCGCTGCTCGAAACTGTCGGCGTAGCCTTGCAGCGCGGCTTGCAGGTTGCGGTGCTGGGTGTCGGTGGCCTGTTCGTGGCGGGCGACGGCCTGCGTCCAGGTGTCGCCGACGGTGCCCAGGGTCTGGGCGAAACGGCCGGCCACGTCGTCGAGACGGCTGTGCACGCTGCCGAACAGCTTGTCGTGCAGGTCGCGGGTGTGGCCGGCAATGCCTTCCATGGTCGTGGTGACCACCGGCTGGATGGTTTCGGCGGCGACGGTGGCGCTGTCCTTCAGGCTGGCCTTGAGCGACTGGTCGACGGACTGGGCGAGGTCGGTATACAGCGCCCGGGCTTCGGCGTGGAACTGCTGCTGGCCGGCGAGCAGGCTGGCGCCGAGTTCGCGGTTCTGTTCGGCCATCCGGTTCATCATCGCCTGCAGCGTGGTGACCAGCTCGGGCAGGGCCTGCGATTGCGACTGCAGGGCCTTGAAGGTTTCCTGGCGCTGGTGGGCGAGCGAGAAGTCGCGCAGGGCGCTGGCGATCTTGCTGTCGAGCAACTGGCCGATACGCAGGCGGTCGCGCCGGCAGAGCGCCGACATCAGGCCTAGCATGGCCGAGGTGGCGACGCCGGCCACCGACGTGCCGAAGGCGACGCCGAGGCCCTTGACCGGCGCGGCCAGCGCGGCGCGGATGGTGTGCAGGTCAGTGGTGCTTTCCAGCGCCAGCACGGCGCCATTGAGCGTGACGACCATGCCGAGGAAGGTGCCGAGCATGCCGAGCAGGACCAGCAGGCCGACCAGATAGGGCGTCAGGCCCGGGCCGGGCAGGGCGGCGCGTTCGCCCTCGATGCGCAGGCGGACGGTGTTTTGCAGCGGCGCCGGCACCTGTTGCAGCCATTCGCCAAGGTGGGCGAGGTCGTCCGGAATGGCGCGCAGGGCGTTGGCGAGGCCCTGGGTATTGAGATGGAAGCGGCGCAGTTCGAGTCCGCCGGCGATATAGACCGCGGCGATGACCAGGGTGACGGCCAGCGCCAGGTGGCTGCCGCCGACATAGCTGGCGGCGACCCAGAGAACGGCGAGCAGGCCGAGGATGAAGGCGGAAATACAGAAGTTGCGGTTCATGGCGGGGTGTTGTCCTCCTGGCCGAGGGCGGCAATCAGCCCGGCGGCCGGTTTCAGGCGCAGATCGAGTTCGGCCAGCAGCATGGCCTGGGTGTCTTGGCAGAAGGCTTCGAGCCAGCTGCCCGGCTCAGTCCAGTGGGCCGGGTCATCGTTCGCATCCGGCGGCAAGGTGGCCTGGTGTTCCTGGTGGCGCTGGGCGAAGCGCCGGGCGAGCAGGATAGGAATATTGCCGAGCAGGTTGCGCTCGCGGGCGATCAGGATGTTGTCGAAGTTGGCGTCGAGTTCGGCCAGCTGGCGGTGGGCCGGCGAGCGCGCGGCGAGTGCCTTGCGGGCATTGCCGCGCAGCGCCGCAATGGCGCTCGCCATGTCGCGCTGGTGAGCCAGGTAGTAGCGATGGTAGGGCGAGAAATCGGCCGCTTCCTTGGCCGTCGCCTGCGGCAGGGGCGTGGGAAAGCGGATGCGGGCGCTGCCTTCGGTGAACACCCCGTCGTTCCGGATCGACGCGCCGAGGGTCTCGCGGACGCGGTCCAGTTGCTCCGCCAGCGGGCTGGCGTGCGCCGCCGCGCCGCTCGCCGGCGATGGCGCATGGCGGGCGGCATCGGCGTTGAGGGCCGAAAAGAGGGCGAGGGCATCCGAAAAATCCAGCCATTGCCCCAGTCGCTCACCGAAATCGTATTTCGGATCAACGGGTTCAGGCGTGATTTCGGAGAGGATGCGGACCAGGCCGGAGCGGTTGAAGGTGGTGCGCTGTAATCCTGGCGTCATGGCCGGGGCGGTGCGGAACTCGAAAAAGGGCGCAAGGCTACACCAAAGTCGTGTCACGGTCAGCGCTTTGTCCGAAGCCAGGCGCCACCGGCAATTCGGAAGGCGTCGGCGGAAGATGGCCGCGAATCGGCGCTGGGTGGCCGCAAGCGTCCGCCGATTCGTTCGGCGATTGCCTGCGCCTCGGGGCAAGGCTACCCTTGCGCCTGTCGTATCCAACATCCAAACCGCAAACGCTCCCGAGAATCCGAATGACTGCCAGCCACGAACGCTTCAACCGCTGCATCGCCCTGTTCGATGCCGCCAACGCCGAGGACCCCAACCAGGAGGACGGGCAGCCCAAGGAGTTGCTGTACGCCCGGCGCATGACCGACATGATCGGCCGCTTCGCGCCGCAGGCCGGCGAAGTCGCGCAACTGGCCGTGCGCGCCCAGCATATCCGGCGGTGGACGGTGCCGCGCGGCAACTATCCGCTCGGCAAGCCGGGTTACTTCGCCTGGCGAACCGGCCTGTATCGCTTTCATGCCGAAACGGCCGGCGAGTTGATGATCCAGGCCGGCTACGACGCGGCGACCGTCGCGCAGGTCAAGGCGGCGGTCGGCAAGGAGGGCCTCAAGACCAATCCCGATACGCAGTTGCTGGAAGACGTTTCCAGCCTCGTTTTCATCGAGCACTACATGCTGGGCTTCGCCGGCCAGCATGCCGAATACAGCGAAGAGAAGTGGCTCGGCATCATCCGCAAGACCTGGAAAAAGATGTCCGAAGCCGCCCGGGCCTTCGCCACGAGCGGCGGCATCGAGTTGCCGGAAGCGCTGCTGCCGCTGATCCGGAAGGCGATTGCCGGCGCCTGAGCCCGGGGTCGCCCCGCCCTCGGGTATAATGCCGGCCTCTCCGCCTAACCCGACATCACACCCCATGGCCGATATTCTTTGCCTCAAGGGCGACAACGCTCTTTCCGCTTTCCGCCTGCAACGCCTGCAAGCCCGCCTGACCGCCGCCGTTTCCGACATCGAATCGGTGGCTGCTGATTTCTGGCACGTCACGGCGCTGCGCCGGGCGCTGACCGCCGACGAGCGGTCCAAGCTGGCGCAATTGCTGGAAGAAAAGCCGGCCGCCGAGGAAAGCGGCGAGCTCTTCCTGGTCGCGCCGCGTATCGGCACCATCTCGCCGTGGTCTTCGAAGGCGACCGACATCGCCTGGAACTGCGATCTCGACGGCATCGAGCGCATCGAGCGCGTCATCGCCTACCACGTGGCGGTGCGCGGCGGCCGGGCGCTGAGCGCGGAAGAGAAGAAGACGGTTGCCGCGCTGCTGCACGACCGCATGACCGATTCGGTTCTCGCCGGCTTCGCCGATGCCGGCGAGCTGTTCCGCCATTTCGAGCCGAAGCCGCTGAATACCGTCGATGTGCTGGCTGGCGGCAAGGCGGCGCTGGTCGAGGCCAACGGTTCGCTCGGCCTGGCGCTGTCCGACGACGAAATCGACTACCTGCTGGACATCTTCACGACGGCCAAGCGCAACCCGACCGACGTCGAACTGATGATGTTCGCCCAGGCCAACTCCGAGCACTGCCGCCACAAGATCTTCAACGCCTCGTGGGTGATCGACGGGCAGGCCAAGGACAAGACGCTGTTCGGCATGATCCGCGAAACGCACCAGGCCCACCCGCAGGGCACGGTGATGGCCTATGCCGACAACGCCTCGATCATCGAAGGCGCCACCATCCAGCGCTTCTACCCGGACGCCGACCGCGGCTACAGCTACAAGGAAGAGCTGACCCACATCCTGACCAAGGTCGAGACGCACAACCACCCGACCGCCATTTCCCCCTTCCCGGGCGCATCGACCGGCAGCGGCGGCGAAATCCGCGACGAGGGCGCGACCGGCAAGGGCTCCAAGCCCAAGGCCGGCCTGTGCGGCTTCTCGGTCTCCAACCTGAACCTGCCGGATGCGCCACAGCCCTGGGAAAAGGCCTACGGCCGCCCGTCGCGCATCGCTTCGGCGCTCGACATCATGATCGAAGGCCCGATCGGCGCCGCCGCCTTCAACAACGAATTCGGCCGCCCGAACCTGACCGGCTATTTCCGCACCTATGAGCAGGACGTGGCCGGCACGGTGCGCGGCTACCACAAGCCGATCATGATCGCCGGCGGCCTGGGCAGCATCCAGGCACAGCAGTCGTTCAAGGAAGAAACCTTCCCGGTCGGCACCAAGTTCGTGCAACTGGGCGGCCCCGGCATGCTGATCGGCCTCGGCGGCGGTGCCGCCTCGTCGATGACCGCCGGCGTCAATGCCGAAGACCTCGACTTCGCCTCGGTCCAGCGCGGCAACCCGGAAATCCAGCGTCGCGCGCAGGAAGTCATTGACCGCTGCTGGCAGATGGGCGCCAACAACCCCATCCTGTCGGTGCATGACGTCGGTGCCGGCGGCGTCTCCAATGCCCTGCCGGAACTGGCCCACTCGGGCGGCGTCGGCGCCGTGTTCGACCTGCGCAAGGTGCCGACCGAGGAGCCGGGCATGTCGCCGGCCGAAATCTGGTCCAACGAATCGCAGGAACGCTACGTCCTGGCCATCCCGGCCGACCGCATCGCCGAATTCCAGGCCATGTGCGAGCGCGAGCGCTGCCCGTTTGCCGTGGTCGGCGAAGCGACCGGCGACGGCCACCTGACCGTCACCGACGCCCATTTCGGCGTCAATCCGGTCGACATGGAAATGGAAGCGCTGCTCGGCAAGCCGCCGCGCATGACGCGCGACGTGACGCACCAGCCGGAAACCTTCGTTTCCTTCGACGCCACGTCCATCGAACTGAAGGACGCCGCCTATCGCCTGATGCGTCTGCCGACCATCGCCGACAAGACCTTCCTGATCTCCATCGGCGACCGTTCCGTGGGCGGCATGACCGCCCGCGACCAGATGGTCGGCCCGTGGCAGGTGCCGGTAGCCGACGTTGCCGTCACCACGATGGGCTACCAGGGCTACCTCGGCGAAGCCTTCGCCATGGGCGAGCGCACCCCGCTCGCCGTGTTCGACGCCCCGGCATCCGGCCGCATGGCCATCGGCGAGGCGCTGACCAACCTGGCCGCCGCCGACATCGGCGAACTCGGCAAGGTCAAGCTGTCGGCCAACTGGATGGCGCCGTGTGGCGTGCCGGGTGAGGATGCCCGCCTGTTCGACACCGTCGAGGCCGTGTCCGACCTGTGCAAGGCCATCGGCGTGTCGATCCCGGTCGGCAAGGATTCGCTGTCGATGCGTACCGCCTGGGACGAGAACGGCGAGAAGAAGCAGGTCGTGTCGCCGCTGTCGCTGGTTGTCACCTCGTTCGCCGCCGTCGACGACGTGCGCAAGACGAAGACGCCGCAACTGGCTGTCGACCAGGGCGAGACCGAGCTGCTGCTGCTCGACCTCGGCCAGAACCGCCTCGGCGGCTCGGCCCTGGCCCAGGTATACAACGCCACCGGCAGCGATGCGCCGGACGTCGACGATCCGGCCAAGCTGAAGGGTCTGTTCGACGCCGTGCAGCGCCTCAATCGCGAAGGCATGCTGCTCGCCTATCACGACCGTTCCGACGGCGGCCTGTTCGTCGCCGCCTGCGAAATGGCCTTCGCCAGCCGCCGTGGCGTGTCGCTCGACCTCGACGGCCTGTGCTTCGATGCCGCCGCGCTCGATGTCGACGGCGCCGAGAAGCGTCCTGACCTGCTGGCCGGCCGCGATTTCGAACACATCGTCCGCGCCCTGTTCAACGAGGAACTTGGCGCCCTGATCCAGATTCGCCGCGCCGACCGCGAGAAGGTCACGCCCATCCTGCGTGCCTGCGGCGTGCCGTACCACTTCGTCGGCACCCTGAACGAGTGGGACGAAATCCGCGTCACCCGCAACGCCAAGCGCGTGCTGCGCGAGAAGCGCGTCGACCTGCAGCGTGCCTGGTCCGAGACCAGCTACCAGATGCAGGCCATGCGCGACAACCCGAGCTGCGCCCAGCAGGAATTCGACCGCATCCTCGACGTCGCCGATCCCGGCCTGACGCCGAAGCTGACTTTCGATCCGCAGGAAGATTTCACCAAGGTCTATCAGGACATCAGCGGCCGCCCGCGCGTCGCCATCCTGCGCGAGCAGGGCGTCAACAGCCATTACGAAATGGCCGCCGCCTTCGACCGCGCCGGTTTCGCCTCGGTCGATGTGCATATGAGCGACATCCTGGCCGGCCGCGTCAGCCTCAAGGACTTCAAGGGCCTGGTCGCCTGCGGCGGCTTCTCGTATGGCGACGTGCTCGGCGCCGGCCTCGGCTGGGCGCGGACCATCCTGATGCACGACGGCTGCCGCGACGAGTTCGCCGCCTTCTTCAAGCGTCCGGACACCTTCGCGCTGGGCGTCTGCAACGGCTGCCAGATGATGAGCGCGCTGAAGTCCATCATCCCGGGCGCCGAGCACTGGCCGGCCTTCCGCCGCAACAAGGTCGAGCAGTTCGAAGCCCGCTTCGTGATGGCCGAGGTGCTGGATTCGCCGTCGATCTTCTTCGCCGGCATGGAAGGCTCGCAAGTGCCTATCGTCGTGTCGCACGGCGAGGGCAGGGCGGTGTTCGACAATACCGAAGACCAGGGCAAGGTCCTGTCGGCCGTGCGCTACGTCGACAACAAGGGCGAGCCGACCGAATCCTATCCGTACAACCCGAACGGTTCGCCGGGCGGCCTGACGGCGGTGACCACGGCCGACGGCCGCTTCACCATCATGATGCCGCACCCGGAGCGCGTCTTCCGTACCGTGCAGATGTCTTGGCACCCGGAAAACTGGGGCGAGGATTCGCCGTGGATGCGCATGTTCCGCAACGCCCGCCGCTGGGTGGGGTGAGTCCGACTGGACTGATCAAAGGAACGCCGAGGCGTTCCTTTTTTTTAGCGTTCAGCCAAAGCCGATTCAGTGTTTCAGCAGGGGGTAGCCCTGCGTGAACACACGGTCGGTCCGGGTAGCCGGAACGTGACAAGCCTGGCAGTCCGCCTTGTAGCTGGCGGCGGCGTTTTCCAAGGGCTTGTCGGCCTTGTACATGGCCCAGCCCCAGCCGTCTTCCCAGAGGGGGTTGCCCGGAAAGCGGCCTTTCCAGTCCTTGATCATCACGAACCACACCGCCGGCTTTCCAGCCCAATGAACCGGGTTGCCCGTGGTCAGGGGGCCGGTTTCAAGTTGGCGGATTTCCTTGACCAGGGTCGCACCGTCCGGGAATCTCCCGGTCTTGCGATAGTGATCCAGCGATTTGCGTTCGGTGTAGACATCGTGGAAGCCGCGAGCAGCCGATTTGTCATCGGTCACGGCCCACGAGCCAAGGTGAACGAAGTCGCTGCGGAAATTCTTGGGCAGACTGATCTGCCCCTTGTCATCGACGTAGGGTGAGAATGGGTCCGCTGCCAGCAGCGGCATGGCGAGTGTCGATGCGATTGCTGCGATGGCGAGTTTTGTTTTCATGGTTAGGCTCCTTTTGCCTCGGTATCCGGCAATGCTGATGAATTAGAGCTGGACGGCCGGGAAATCGACCTCGGTGCCCGCGACGTGATTGACGTAGTTGGTCAGCGTGTTCAGGGCGACTGCCGCCACCACTTCCAGCATCAGTCCGTCATCGACGCCGGCATGGCGATACGCTTCCAGGTCGGACGAGTCCAGCTTGCCACGCTGTTCCGTCAGCTTCCTGGCCAGTCCGGCAAGCGCCGCATCCAGCCGGGTTGCGGCATTGCCGCTGCGAGCCAGGACGATATCGTTTGAATCGAGGCCGGCGCCCTGAGCGAGCAAGATATGCGCGCTCAGGCAATATTGGCAGGCATTGGCCTGGCCGACGGCCAGCGCAATGATTTCCCGTTGTGCCGGCGTCAGGCGCCCTCCGCTGAGCGTCTCGGCGAGACCCAGATAGCCCTTCAGCACCGTCGGTGCCTGGGCAAGCGTGGCAAAGAGATTGGGAAGCATGCCCAATTTACCTTTGACGGCGGAAAGCGTGCCGGCGACTTCGGAATTGGCATTTGCCGGATTGATGGGGTGAATAAAAGGCATTTCGATCTCCTTGTGCTGTCATGCAAAAATGCATGGGATGGATGATCGGTATTTTTTTGATACGATATGAATCGATTCGTATCGAAATACATACTAGGAGTATCATTCATGGACAGGCTTGCGGTACTGCTGCAGCACTACACCCTGAGCACCGAGGTCTTTCATACCGGCCAGTTCTGCGGCCAGGCGGTTTACGACGGTACGCATGGTTTTCTGCATCTATTGCGGAGCGGGGCTGTCCGGGTGACTTCCGACCGGCACCCGCCATTGCATTTGAACGAGTCGTGTTTGTTGCTATATCCACGCCAGGCACGTCATGTCTTCATCGCGCCGGAAGGGGAAGCAGCGGATCTGATTTGTTCCCGGATCGATCTCGGCTCGGTGGCGGGAAGTCCGATTGCGCACGCCCTGCCGGATGTCCTCCATGTTCCGTTGGCCAAGGTGCCGGACATGAAGGCGACGCTGGATTTGCTGGTTCAGGAATCCAACGCTTCGTTGTGCGGACGCCAGGCCGCGATGAACCGCTTGTCCGAACTGCTCCTGATTCATCTCTTGCGCTACCTGATGAACAGCGTATCGATGTCGACGGGATTGCTTGCCGGCCTGGCCGACAAGCGTTTGTCCAAGGCAATCACGGCGATGCACGAACAACCGGCGGATGCCTGGACGCTGGAGGGATTGGCCGATGTCGCCGGGATGTCGCGGGCGCGCTTTGCAACCGTATTCCGGGAAACTATCGGCTGTACCCCTGGCGCTTAT
The DNA here is from genome assembly GCF_945957265.1 of uncultured Dechloromonas sp. GTDB lineage: Bacteria > Pseudomonadota > Gammaproteobacteria > Burkholderiales > Rhodocyclaceae > Azonexus. Next base: position 12,113 of record NZ_CAMFKO010000008.1, on the reverse strand, counting down.
CTCGCGGCATGGCGGATCAATCTGGCAGGCAAGCACCTGCGTCAGGGAAAATCGGTGGCATGGACCGCCGATGCCGTCGGGTACGGTAGCGCAGCGGCCCTGGCGCGGGCTTTCCGCGTCAACAAAGGACTAGCGCCGGGGCAATGGCTGAAGACGGCTGAATAGTGCCGCATTGAGCGCACGGGAAGCGGTGCGCATCATGGCGATGCACCTCAGCGATCAGCCTGGGCAATAAAAAAAGCAGCCTTCAAGCTGCTTTTTCGGTGAGTGCGAACGAGGGCCGTTGAGCCGATCGCCTATCCGTCGGCGAGGACGGCGCGTGCATCGTCGAGGTGGGCGATCAGGCGATGCGCGGCTTCGTTCAGGTCGGGAAGCAGCAGGTCGGCCGAGTCGCCCAGGCCGTTGTTGCTCAAGTCGATGATCTCGTTGGCCAGGGCGTGGAAATGCCGGTCGGCGGCGAGCAGGGCAGCCAGCACGCTGTTGTTGCCATTGGCGACACGTGGCGACAGTTCCTGCTCGAGCGAGCAGCAACGGTGCTCCGACAGGGGCATGTCGGCATAATCCCCGCCGGCAAAGGCGTTGAGGAACTGTCGTCGCCACTGGTTGTGCAAGCGTATGGCGCTGTCGATGTCGATACGCTTCATGCGTCGTTTTCTCCGGGTAAAAATGACCGGAAAGCTAAGCAAGTCCGGTAGTAGGCCGGATTATGCCGCAGCGTGGCGCCGGGGCAAATGGGGGAAGGCGACGATTGTGCCTAGAAGCGCTGGTTTGCTGCAAATATCTCAAGTTGCCCGCTGTCGAAAAACACCAGGCGAACCTCGTCAATGGCTGCGTGACGGGGCAGTTGCTCGCGCAAGGTCGTCGATACGACGACGGCGGCTTCGTCGGGCGGGTAGCCGTACACCCCGGTGGAGATCGCCGGGAAGGCGATCGTTCGGAGCACCAGGCCGGCGGCCAGCGACAGGGCATTGCCGTAGCAGGCGGCCAGCAACGCCGCTTCCTTGCCGCCGTGCCGTCCATGGATCGGACCAACTGCATGGATGACATAGCGCGCCGGGAGCCTGCCGCCTTCGGTCAGCGCGACCTGGCCGGTCGGCAATCCATTCGGCCAGGCGCTCGCGCGGAGTGCGCGGCAGGCGTCGAGGATCGCGGGGCCGCCCCGGCGGTGTATGGCGCCGTCCACCCCGCCGCCGCCGAGCAGGGTGCTGTTGGCGGCATTGACGATGGCGTCCACCGCTTGCTCGGTCAGATCGCCCACGCAAAGCCTGACGCGACCTTCCAGATAGCTGTGTGCAGCTTGTGGCATCGGTTCTCTCGATTGAGGAGGCGCGAATGGCCGTCCGGTTCAGCGAAAGAAAGCTATCACGCCGGAGAGGGGCAGGGAAGAGGGCTTCCCATGCCGTGCCATGGCAACCGGCAGCCCCCGCCTTGTCGTTACATGCCGCTCCGCTGCCGGCGTCGCCAGCAGGCCGGGATGTGCAGCGCCGTCACGTCCCAGCGGTTGTCGGCGAAGATGGCCTTGGCGCGGGCGAGGCGTGCGTCTTCTTCGGCGGAAATGCCGGCCAGCAGTTCAAAGAGTTTCTGAATGCGTTCCATGATGGGGACCTCCGGAAGGATGTGCGATTGACTGTATGGATAGCCAGTTGTTTGGCCATGGGTGCACATTAAACGATAACTGTATGGATGTACAGTATTCGTTAAAATCCTGTTCGGAGGTAGCCTCTGGCTGTCTAGATCGACAGGACAAGCCAAGATGCCCCGTGACAAATTCTCCTCGTTTCCCGCTGCCGGTACGTTTGTGGCCTACCGCGGGCGCAGCAGCAAGGCGGAGCGCAATGTCCGGGTGATCGCCGAGGCTTCGGGCGGACGGATGGTGGTCGAGGCGATCGGTCGCCAGGGGGTTCCCGTCCGGCTGACCGTCAAGCGGGAGAATCTCGCCCCGATGCAACCCTGCCTGTTCGACTGATCCGCGCCGCGCCTTCGCGCAGCCCCGTCGCCAGTTCGTCGCCCAGGCGCCGCCACCGTCTCGAGGCAACGCGAACGAGCGCCGGGCGTTCAAAGCGAATCTGCGCCTGGCCGACGCCTTCGATCAGCGTCAGCGCGCCGCTGTCGATTTCATGCCATTGGCCGCTGCGAAGGAAGACGTCCTCGGCCCGGCCGGCCGTCGTGATCCACACCGTCCCCTGCAGGCAGCAGACACGTATGCCGTGCGCGCCGGTGACCCGTAGCGGCCTGTTTTCGCTCAGGAAAAGTTCGCTGTTCAGCCATTCGATGTTCATTTCGCTCTCCACGCTTTGTTTGTGAAGAGTGTAGGCGGCCGGCAATAACTGATACAGTCACAATAAAATTAAATTGTGATCGATACAGTCATTGAAAAACTGAACTGTACTGCTTGTTTTTGACCTTTATTGTATTGGTGCGCCATGTCCGAAGACTTCCTGCGATATGAAAAGCTGGCCGACGAACTGGCCGGGATGATGGCCGGCGGCGTGCTCAAGCACGGTGACCGGCTGCCCTCTGTACGCCGGCTTGCCGAAGAGCGGCGCGTATCGGTCAGCACCGTCGTGCAGGCCATGCGCCAGCTCGAAAACCGGGGGCTGATCGAGGCCCGCCCGCAATCCGGCTTCTACGTCCGCCGGACCAGGATGGCGCATGCCGAGCCCTTGCTCCGGACGACGCCCGACATGCCGCTGGCGGTCGATATCTCGCAGCGCCTGGTGCGCGTGATGCAGGCCGGCGTCCGGCCCGGCGTGGCGCCGCTGGCGGCGGCATTGCCGGCCTCGGAACTGATGCCGGTCGCGGCGCTGCACCGTCTCTACGCCGGCGTGGCCCGCCGCCATCCCGACCTGCTGTGCAGCGGCAGCCACATCAACATGGACGATCCGCTGCTGGTCCGGCAGCTGGTCAGGCGTTCCCTGGCCTGGGGCGGACCGTTGGCGGCCGAGGAATTCGTCATCACCAATTCCTGTACCGAGGCGCTTGCCCTCTGCCTGCGCGCCGTCACCAAGCCCGGCGACACGGTGGCCGTCGAATCGCCGGCCTATTACCTGATGCTGCAATTGCTGGAAAAGCTGGGGCTGCGCGCGCTGGAGATCCCGACCGATCCGCGCACCGGCATGTCGGTCGAGGCGCTCGACCTGGCCACGCGCAACGGCGGCGTCGCCGCCTGCCTGCTGGTCTCGAACGGCAGCAATCCGCTGGGCTCCCAGATGCCCGACGAGCGCAAGCGGGCCTTGGCCCAGCTGACCGCCGAGCGCGGCGTGGCCGTCATCGAGGACGACATCTACGGCGATCTCCACCTCGCCGAGGTGCGTCCGTGGCCGATCAAGGCTTTCGACACCAGCGGCAACGTCATGCTGTGCGCGTCGTTTTCGAAGAGCCTGTCGCCGTCGTTGCGCATCGGTTACGTCGCCGCCGGGCATCGCCGGAGCGCCATCGCCTTGCAGAAAACCATCAGCAGCGGCGCGACCAACCCGATCACCCAGCGCGTGCTGGCCGAATACCTCGAATCGGGTGCCTACGAACGTCACCTGCGTACCCTGCGGCGTTGCTACCAGTCGCAGGTCGATGCGATGAGCCTGGCCGTCTCCCTTCACTTTCCGCCCGGCACCCGGATTTCGCGGCCGCAGGGCGGGTATGTGCTGTGGATCGAGTTGCCCGAGGGCGTCGATACGACGGCGCTGTACGAGCAAGCCGTCGCCGCCAACCTCGCCTACGTGCCGGGTGAGCTGTTTTCTGCCAGCGGCATGTACCGCAATTGCCTGCGCCTGAATTGCGGCAATCCGCACACGCCGGAAATCGAGGATGCCGTGCGGCGCCTCGGCCTCCTGTTTTCCAGCGCCCAAATCAAATAGGGCGGGGGCAAACTACGGTATGATTGCCCCTTTTTGGGCAAGCTGCTTTTTGCCTTTCTGAACGCATCCGAAGGATTTTTCTGCTCATGTTCGACGCAGTCCGCAACAACAAAAGAATCGTCCAGGTTTTCCTTGCGCTGATCGCCCTGCCGTTCGCCTTTTTCGGCGTGGATTCCTACGTCCGCAACTCCGGGGCCGGCAGCGACGTGGCCGCCATCGGCGACGTCAAGATCACCCAGCAACAGTTCCAGCAAACCCTGCGCGAGCAGCAGGAACGCCTGCGCACCCAGCTCGGCGCGCAGTTCGATCCCAAGATGCTGGACAACCCCGAGGCCCGCAAGGCCATTCTCGACGACCTGATCAACCAGCGCCTGCTGCTCATCGAAGCCGGCAAGAACCGGATGTTCGCCAGCGACGACGCGGTGCGCCAGATGGTCGGCTCGGTCGAGGCCTTCAAGGTCGACGGCAAGTTCTCGGTCGAACGTTACGAAGCCGCGCTGCGCGGGCAGGGCATGTCGCCGCAAGGCTTCGAAGCCCAGCTGCGCCAGGATCTGACCGTCCAGCAACTGGCCGGCGCCCTCGGCCAATCCGGCCTGGTCGCCCACTCGGTCAGCGATCGCCTGCTGGCCCTGCAAACCGAAAAGCGCGAAATCGTCGAATACCGCCTGAATGTCGATGCCTATCTCGACAAGGTCAAGCTGGCCGACGATGCCGCCAAGAAGTTCTACGACGAGAACAGCAAGCAGTTCCAGACGCCGGAACTGGCCAAGGCCGAATACGTCGTCCTGTCGATGGAAACCATCGGCGCCCAGCTGACCGTCGGCGAAGCCGAGATCAAGGCCGCCTACGACAGCCGCAAGGATCGCTTCCAGCAGCCCGAGGAGCGCCGCGCCAGCCACATCCTGGTGGCCTCCGAAAAGCTCGGCAAGGACAAGGCCAAAGCCAGGGCCGACCAGTTGCTGGCCGAGATCCGCAAGACACCGTCCGCCTTTGCCGACCTGGCCAAAAAGAACTCCGACGACCCGGGCTCCGCTGCCAAGGGCGGCGACCTCGGTTTCTTCGGTCGCGGCATGATGGTCAAGTCCTTCGAGGACAGCGCCTTCGGCCTCAAGGAAGGCGAGATCTCCGGCGTCGTCGAATCCGATTTCGGCTTCCACATCATCAAGCTCACCGGCATCCACGCCGCCAAGGAAAAGCCGCTGGCCGAAGTCCGCGGCGAAATCGAAGCCGAACTGAAGAAAACCGCCGCCTCGCGCAAGTTTGCCGAAGCCGCCGAAGCCTTCAGCAACATGGTTTACGAACAGGCCGACAGCCTCGGGCCGGTCGCCGAAAAGTTCAAGCTGGGCGTCAAGCAGACCGACTGGCTGGGCCGCCAGGCTTCCCCCGCCAACGGCGTGATGGGTAACGAAAAGATCCTTGCCGCGCTGTTCTCCGGCGATTCGGTCAAGAACAAGCGCAACACGGAAGCGGTGGAGGTTGCCGCCAATACCCTGGTTGCGGCCCGCATCATCGACTACAAGCCGGCCGCTCTGCAGCCGCTCGAAGGCGTCAAGGCCAGCATCGAAACCCTGCTCAAGCGCCAGGAAGCGCAAACGCTGGCCGCCAAGGACGGCGCCGAGCGTCTGGCTGCGCTGAACAAGGGCGAAGACAAGCTCAACTGGGGTGCCGCCAAGACCGTATCCCGCCTCGATTTCCGCGCCATTTCGCCGGTCGAGGCGCAAGCAGTGTTCCGCCTCGAAACCGCCAAGCTGCCGGCCTACACCGGCGTCGAGCTGCCCGGTTCCGGCTACGCGCTGGTCAGGCTGAACAAGGTCGTTCCGGGCGACAAGATCGACGACGCCACCCGCAAGGGCATGACCCAGCAACTGGGCAACCTGATGGCCAAGGAAGAAATCCAGCTCTACCTGGCGGCCCTGCGCGCCCGCTACAAGGTCGACATCAACCAGGCGGCGCTGGAAGCCAAGGACAAGTAGGCCTCCTCGAGGCAATCTTCAGGAAGCGGGCTGCGGCCCGCTTTTTTGTTGCCGAAATCCGGACCAAAAAAAACGCCGATCGAACCGATCGGCGTTTTTGCTGCGCAGGACCGGATGGATCAGGCCGGCAGCGGGTCCGCGTTGCCCAGGGCGACGGTGTTCATGCCGCCATCGACGTACATGATTTCGCCGGTGATGCCGCTGGCCAGGTCGGAGAGCATGAAGGCGGCGGCGTTGCCGACTTCCTCGATGGTCACGTTGCGGCGCAGCGGGGCGTTGTGCGAGTTGTAGGCGAGCAGCTTGCCGAAGTTGCCGATGCCGGAGGCGGCCAGCGTCTTGATCGGGCCGGCGGAGATGGCGTTGGCACGGATGCCTTCGGGGCCGAGGCAGAAGGCGAGGTAGCGGGTTGCCGCTTCCAGGCTGGCCTTGGCCAGGCCCATGGTGTTGTAGTTGGGCATGGTGCGCTCGGCGCCGAGGTAGGACAGGGCGAGCATCGAGGCGTTCGGACGGCCCTGCATCAGCGGGCGGGCGCCCTTGGCCAGCGCGGCATAGCTGTACGACGAGATGTCGTGGGCAATGCGGAAGGCGTCGCGGGTGATGCCGTTCAGGAAGTCGCCTTCGATGGCTTCGGTCGGGGCGTAGGCAATGGAATGGACCAGGCCGTCGAGACCGTCCCAGCGCTTGGCGAGTTCGACGAACAGGTTGTCGATCTGCTCGTCGCTGCTGACGTCGACCGGAATGGTGATGTCGCTGCCGAATTCGGCGGCGAACTTCTTGATGCGGTCTTCGAAGCGCTCGTTCTGGTAGGTGAAGGCCAGCTGGGCGCCTTCACGATGGCAGGCCTTGGCGATGCCATAGGCGATGGAATGCTTGGAGAGCAGACCGGTGATCAGAATCTTCTTGTCGGCGAGAAAGCCCATGTGTTGTTCTCCCTAGGGGGGTTAAGCCCGAGGATTATAAACCGATAAGCCACAATTCGCGCCCATTGCGGACGAGAACTGTGGCATGCCGGGGGTTGGTGGTTACATATTGGGGTAGGTCGGTCCTTCGCCGCCCTGCGGGACGACCCAGTTGATGTTCTGGGTCGGGTCCTTGATGTCGCAGGTCTTGCAGTGGACGCAGTTTTGCGCGTTGATCTGCAGGCGCGGCCGGCCTTCGTCCTGGCCGAGGATTTCATAGACGCCAGCCGGGCAGAAGCGCTGCTCCGGAGCGTCGTATTTGGCCAGGTTGACGCTGATCGGCACGCCGGCATCCTTCAGCTGCAGGTGGCAGGGCTGGTCTTCCTCATGGTTGGTGCTCGACAGGAAGACCGAGGACAGCCGGTCGAAGGTGAGCACGCCGTCCGGCTTCGGATAGTCGATCTTCGGGCACTCGCTGGCCGGCTTCAGCTTGAGGTGGTCGGCCGTCTTGTTGCGCAGGGTCCACGGCGCCTTGCCGCCGAAGACGATCTGGTCGATGCCGAACATCAGCGAACCCAGTTTCAGGCCCTTGGACATCCACGGCTTGAAGTTACGTGATTTGTGAAGTTCGTCGTATAACCAGCTGTTTTTGAAAGATTCAGGATAGGCGGTCAGCTCGTCATTCTGGCGCTCGGCCGCCAGTGCGTCGAAGCAGGCCTCGGCGGCCAGGGAACCGGTCTTGATCGCGCAGTGCGAGCCCTTGATGCGTGCCGCGTTGAGGAAGCCGGCATCGTCGCCGACCAGCACGCCGCCCGGGAAAGTCAGCTTGGGCAGCGATTGCAGGCCGCCGGCGGTCAGCGCGCGGGCGCCATAGGCGATGCGCTTGCCGCCTTCGAGGAACTTGCGGATTTCCGGATGCGTCTTGTAGCGCTGGAATTCCTCGTAGGGCGACAGGTGGGGGTTTTCGTAACCGAGGCCGACCACGAAGCCGACGGCGACCTGGTTGTTCTCCAGGTGATAGAGGAAGCCGCCGCCGTAGGTGTCCGGCTGCATCGGCCAGCCGCCGCTATGCACGACCAGGCCGAGCTGGTGCTTTTCCGGCGGGATTTCCCACAGTTCCTTGAGACCGATGCCATAGGTTTGCGGATCGGCGTCGGCATTCAGGTTGAATTTCTCGATCAGCTGCTTGCCGAGATGGCCGCGGCAGCCTTCGGCGAAAAAGGTGTATTTGCCGAGCAGGGCCATGCCCATCTGGAAGTTCGGGCCTTCCGAGCCATCGTGCAGGCGGCCCATGTCGCCGGTGGCGACGCCCTTGACCGCGCCTTGCTCGTCGAACAGCACCTCGGCGCCGGCAAAGCCGGGGTAGATCTCGACGCCGAGCGCCTCGGCCTGTTCGCCCAGCCAGCGGCAGACGTTGCCGAGCGAGATGACGTAATTGCCCTCGTTGTGGAAGCAGCCGGGCAGGATGCTGTTCGGCACCTGGGTGGCCCCGGTTTCCGACAGGATGAAGAAGCGGTCTTCGGAAACCGGTGCGTTGAGCGGGGCGCCGTCCGCCTGCCAGTTGGGCAGCAGTTCGGTGAGGGCGCGCGGGTCCATGACGGCGCCGGACAGGATGTGGGCGCCGATTTCGGCACCTTTCTCGATCAGGCAGACGTTCACGTCCGTACCTTTTTCTGCTGCCAGTTGCTTGAGTCGAATGGCCGAGGCCAGACCCGCGGGACCGCCGCCAACGATGACGACGTCGAATTCCATGGATTCCCGTTCCATGATGTCTCCTAGATTTATTGTGAGCTTATTTTCAATACGGTACAGTATGGAAAATTTTTGATCAACCCCACTCTAGTATTCGCACTCATGGAACACAAGAAAAAGCTGATTCATGTCACCCGTTTGCCCATCCGCTGGGGCGACATGGATGCCTACGGGCACGTCAACAACACCGTCTATTTTCGCTTCATGGAGCAGGCGCGGGTGGAGTGGATCGAGGACATGAAGGTCCAGGTCCGCCCCGGCGGCGACGGCCCGGTGATCATCAACGCCAGCTGCACCTTCCTGATCCCGATGAACTACCCGGGCACCGTGGAAGTGCGGACCTATGTCGGCTCCATCGGCCGCTCCAGCTGCCAGACCTATGTCGAGATGCGCATCGAAGGCGACGACAGGGTCTATGCCGAAGGCGCGGCCAAGGTGGTGTGGATGAATACCCAGAACGGTAAATCGGTTCCCCTGCCGGATCACGTGCGGGCACTGCTCGAAGCAGAGTAAACTCGCAGCCCATTGCATCCACGAATCCGACGCGCATGGGCCAACGAAAAATCTGGGAAAAACTGCTGTCGAGCGAACGCCTCGGTGCCGGCAAGGCGCCGGAGTCGGCTGAGCGCACGGCTTTCCAGCAGGACTACGACCGCATTGTCTTCACCTCGGCATTTCGCCGCCTGAAGGACAAGACGCAGGTTTTCCCGCTGTCCAAAAGCGATTACGTGCGCACCCGCCTGACGCACAGCCTGGAGGCGAGTTGCGTCGGCCGCTCGCTGGGCGCGGTGATCGGCCGCGAAATCATTGCCCGCCATGGCTTGAAGGATGTCGAATCCGGCGATTTCGGCGCGATTATCGCCGCCGCCTGTCTGGCTCACGATATCGGCAATCCGCCTTTCGGCCACGCCGGCGAGGATGCCATTCGCGAGTGGTTCCGCAATTCCGGTCTGCTCGAACGGCACGCCTTCACGCCCGCGCAGCGGGCCGATTTCGAGCGCTACGAGGGCAACGCCCAGGGCTTCCGTATCGTCAGCCGCCTGCAAAGCCCGGCCAACCCCGGTGGGCTGCAGCTGACCAGCGCGGTGCTCGCCACCTTCACCAAGTATCCGCGCCCCTCCCACATCGACTGCGAACTGGACGGCAAGAGCAGCAAGAAATTCGGCTTTTTCCAGCAGGATGCGGATAACTTTGCCCAGGTGGCCCGCTCGACCGGCATGGTCGAACGCATTCCGGGCCGGGCCTGGCGCCGCCACCCGCTGGCCTCGCTGGTCGAGGTGGCGGACGATACCTGCTACCTGATCGTCGATCTCGAGGATGCGGCGCGTCTCGGCTTCGTGCCCTACAAGGACGCCGAATGCCTGCTCGGCGACCTCGCCGGCAATGCCGTCAATGGCGGGCGCCTGGCGCATCTGCACGACCCGAAGGAGCGCCTGGAATACCTGCGCGCCAAGGCCATCGGCTGCCTGATCAATGGCGCGGCGGCGGTTTTCCTCGCCAATGAATCGGCGATCCTGAGCGGCGAGTTCGATGACGAGCTGCTGGAAAACTCGCCGGTTGCCCGTCCCTTGCAGGCTGTCCTCAGGCTGGCCAAGGAAACCATCTACACGGCGCGCCCGGCGCTGGAGATCGAAACCGCCGGCTTCGAGGTACTGGGGGCCTTGCTCGGGCTATTCACCAACGCCGTCGAAGCCCGGGCCGGAGCGCCGGGTGCCCGCTACACGACCCGCGAACGCATGCTGATGAAACTGCTGCCGATCCAGTTCCTGGGGCACGACGGCGAGCCGGACCCCGACCCCTACATCCGCCTTCTGCAGGTGGCCGATTTCGTTGCCGGGATGACCGACTCCTACGCGGTCGACATGTACCGAAAGCTCAAGGGTTTCGATCTGCCGACCTGAAGTTTTCCCAGGGCGGTACCGGGGAGAACTGGCGCTCCAGCTCCTCCAGGAAAACGCGGACTTTCGGCAGGCGTACCCGGCTCGGGGTGTAGCAGGCGTAAAGATCGCGGCCGAAGCCGGTCAGGGGCTCGTAATCGTCGAGCACGGTTTCCAGGTGGCCGCGCCGGATCTCGGGGCCGGCCATGTAGGTGGGCAGGATGGCCAGCCCGTGTCCGGCCATGACGGCATCGAAGATGCAATCCAGGTTGTTGAAACGAAAGCGGCTGGAAATCGGTATGCTGGCCTGCTCGCCATTGCGCCCGAGCAGGTCGAGGGTGTTGCTGGCTTCGGCCTGCAGGTATCCGAAACAGGCATGCCAGGCCAGGTCGCCCGGGTGTTCCGGCCTGCCGTGCGTCGCCAGGTAGTCCGGCGTCGCGCAGATGACGCGCTTGAGGGCAAACAGCCGGCGGGCGACGGCATCCTCGGGGGGCGCCTTGGTATGGCGCAGGGCGAGATCGATGTTGTCGTCGAACAGGTCGACCAGCTGGTCGGACAGAATCAGTTCGCACTCCAGTTCCGGGTACTGCGCCGTGATGCGCGGCAGCAGCGGGGCGATGTACAGGCGGCCGAAGGCCAGCGAAGCGCTGATGCGCAGCAGGCCGCAAGGCGTATCGCCGAGGTTGCGCACGGCGATTTCGGTGCTGGCCACGGCATCCAGGGCGCGTAGCGCATGCTGGTAGAAGACTTCGCCGGAAGGCGTCAGGGCCAGCTTGCGCGTCGAGCGCTCGAACAGCCGGACGCCGAAATTACGCTCCAGTTCGGCGATCTGCTTGCTCACTTGCGCCCGCGTACAATCCAGCCGGCGGGCGGCGCCGGCCATGCTGCCGGTTTCGACCACCCGGACAAAGCTTTCCCAACTGCTGAGCCAGTTCATTTGTCAATTTTCCGTTGACGATATGGTGCGAATTATGGGCTATTTGGTCGCTGATTTGGCGACTATAGTTCGGGCTAACAACCAACAGGCATAACAACATGTTTCGCGCACTGAACCGTCCCGACATTCTTATCACCGCCCTGGCCGCCGCCGGGATCATGATGATCTCGATGGGCATCCGTCAATCGCAAGGTCTGTTCGTGGCGCCGCTCAACGACACGACCGGCCTGGGCATCGCCACCATCAGCTTCGCGCTGGCCATCGGGCAATTCACCTGGGGCGCCATCCAGCCGCTGGCGGGGGCCATCGCCGACCGTCACGGGCCGCGTGTCGTGCTGATCGCCGGCATCGTCATGCTCGCCGTCGGCTGCGCGCTGACGCCGTACATGGGCAGCGGCTTCGGGCTGGCCGTGTCGCTCGGCCTGTTCTGCGCGATGGGTTCGGGCGCCAGCAGTTTCTCCGTACTGCTCGGTGCTGCCGCCCAGCGCATGCCGGCCGAGGCGCGCGGTGCCGCCTCCGGCTTGATCAACGCCGGCGGCTCCTTCGGCCAGTTCGTCTTTGCCCCCATCCTGCAGAAGCTGATCCAGGGCCTGGGCTGGGTGAATGCCATGTGGGCGATGGCGGCCACGGCCCTGCTGGCCTTGCCGTTGGTCGGCAAGCTGACGCAATCGACGCATGCCGCGCACATCCAGGACGACGATGGCGGGGTGCTGAAGGCGCTCGGCACGGCCATGCAGGACCGCAGCTACCTGTTGCTGCATGCCGGTTTCTTCACCTGCGGCTTCCACATCGCCTTCCTCGTCACCCACCTACCGGGCGAA
>NZ_CAMFKO010000007.1 GCF_945957265.1 uncultured Dechloromonas sp. | reverse complement strand
CCACCGACGCGGGACACCGAGATACCGGCGTTGATCGCGGGACGGATACCGGCGTTGAAGAGGTCGGTTTCCAGGAAGATCTGGCCGTCGGTGATGGAGATCACGTTGGTCGGAACGAAGGCGGAAACGTCACCAGCCTGGGTTTCGATAACCGGCAGGGCGGTCAGCGAACCGGTCTTGCCCTTGATGGCGCCATTGCTGAGCTTCTCGACCCAGGCGGCGGAAACGCGAGCGGCGCGCTCCAGCAGACGGGAGTGGAGATAGAACACGTCGCCCGGGTAGGCTTCACGGCCCGGCGGACGGCGCAGCAGCAGGGAAACCTGACGGTAGCCCCAGGCTTGCTTGGTCAAGTCGTCGTAAATGATCAGGGCGTCTTCACCGGTGTCGCGGAAGTACTCGCCCATCGTGCAGCCGGCGTAAGGAGCCAGGTACTGCAGCGCGGCGGATTCCGAAGCCGGAGCGGCGACGACGATGGTGTATTCCATCGCGCCATGCTCTTCGAGCTTGCGAACGACGTTGGCGATGGTGGAAGCCTTCTGGCCGATAGCGACATAAACGCAGAACAGGCCCTTGCCCTTCTGGTTGATGATGGCGTCGACGGCGACGGCGGTCTTGCCGGTCTGGCGGTCGCCGATGATCAGCTCGCGCTGGCCACGACCGACCGGAACCATGGAGTCCACACACTTCAGACCGGTTTGCACCGGCTGGGAAACGGACTGACGCCAAATAACGCCCGGCGCGACCTTTTCGATCTTGTCGGTCAGCTTGGCGTTGATCGGGCCCTTGCCGTCGATCGGCTGGCCGAGGGAGTTGACCACGCGACCGAGCAGTTCCGGGCCGACGGGGACTTCCAGAATGCGACCGGTGGTCTTGACCACGTCGCCTTCGGAAATGTGCTCGTATTCACCCAGAACAACGGCGCCGACGGAGTCGCGCTCGAGGTTGAGCGCCATGCCGAAGGTGTTGCCGGGGAATTCCAGCATTTCGCCCTGCATGACGTCTTGCAGGCCGTGCACACGGCAGATACCGTCGGTGACGGAAACCACCGTGCCCTGCGTGCGCACTTCCGATGCGCCTTGCAGGTTCTGGATCTTGCTCTTGATCAGTTCAGAAATTTCGGAAGGATTCAACTGCATGAAATTCTCCTAGTTGTTCAGCGCCGTAGCCATGGCGTCAAGCTTGCCGCGGACTGAAGCATCCAGCATCTGGTCGCCAACGATTACCTTGATACCGCCGATCAGGGTCGGGTCAACCGACACGGCTGCTTCGAGCTTGGTCTTGAAGACGGCTTCGAGTTGCGGTACCAGGGCTTTCACCTGGTTGTCATCGATCGGGAAGGCCGAAACGATTTCGGCCTGCTTGGTGCCTTCTTCCGCTTGCTTGTAGCTTTCGTACAAGCCGGCGATTTCCGGCAACAGCCCCAGACGGTCGTTGTTGGACAGCAGCTGGATGAAGTTCGCCAGCTCCGTACCTACCGCCGTACCGCAGGCAGACCGGAAAAGGTCGACCAGTTGCGGGGCTGCCACGTTCGGATCGCCGACTGCCGCACGGGCTTCGGGATTGGCAGCCACCTGCCCCAGCAGGGCGACCTGCTCGGACCACTTGGCCAGATTGCCGCTTTCCTTGGCCGCGCGGAACAGCGCTTCGGCGTAAGGACGGGCGATAGTGACGGATTCAGCCATTGCTTACAGGTCCTGTTTCAGGGCGCCCAGCATGTCTGCATGCACGGACGCATTGATTTCCTTGCGCAGGATCTTCTCGGCACCGGCAACCGCCAGTTCGGCGACGCGCTCACGCAGTTGCTGCTTGGCACGTTCGACTTCCTGTTCGATTTCTGCCTTGGCGCCGGCGACAATCTTGTCGGCCTCAACCTTGGCATTGCCCTTGGCTTCTTCGACGATCTGTTGCGCACGCTTTTCGGCTTGAGCCACGAATTCCGCGGATTTCTCCTTGGCTTCACGCAGCGCATCAGCGGAACGCTTGGCAGCGAGCTCTTGCTCGTGCTTGCCGCGCTCGGCTGCAGCCAGGCCTTCAGCGATCTGTGCCTGACGGTCCGCCATTGCCTTTTGCAGCGGCGGCCAGACGTACTTCATCGTGATCCAGATGAAGAGAGCAAACCAGATTGCCTGGCCAATCAGTGTAGCGTTGATGTTCACGCTAACCTCCTGGTGATAAGGGTTTCAGGGGCGTGAACGATTACTTCAGCAGAGCCAGGAACGGGTTTGCGAAGAGCAGGAACAGAGCGATACCAACACCGATCATGGTCACGGCGTCGAGCAGACCGGCGACGATGAACATCTTGACTTGCAGGGTGGGGATCATTTCCGGCTGACGGGCAGCGCCTTCCAGGAAGCGGCCGCCGAGAATACCGAAGCCGATAGCGGTGCCGAGAGCGCCGGCGCCGATCAGGATGGCAACAGCGATAGCGGTGTTGGAGAGAACGGTTGCGAGTTCCATGTTTACTCCTCAGTAAGGGTAGGTTAATGCGGGGTTAAAAGTAAAAACTACGGGAAAACAAAAACTGCTTAGTGCGACTCTGCGGCCATGGACATGTACACGATGGTCAGCATCATGAACACGAAGGCTTGCAGGGTGATGATCAGGATGTGGAACAGTTCCCAGGGCAAAGCCAGCGGCAATTGATACAGGCCCAGCAGCGCGATCAGGATGAAGACCATTTCACCGGCATACATGTTGCCGAAGAGACGCAGGGACAGCGAAATCGGACGGGCGACTTCCTCGACGACGCGGAACAGGAAGTTGACCGGAGCGAGCTTGGCGCCGAACGGGACGGTGAACACTTCATGCATGAAGTGGCCGAGGCCCTTGACCTTGAGACCCATGAACAGCGAGATCAGGAAGACGCTGATCGACATGCCGAAGGTCAGGTTGGGGTCGGTGGTCGGAACGAACTTGAACGGCAGGTGTTCGTTGCCGGTGACTTTCTGGGCGATGAAGGGCAGGAAGTCGACCGGGATCAAGTCCATGGCGTTCATGACGAACACCCAGACGAAGATGGTGATGGCCAGCGGGGTAACCAGGGCGCTCTTGCCGTGGAAGGTGTCGCGGACCTGCTGGTCGACGAGGCCGACGACCATTTCGACGAAGTTCTGGCCGCCGGACGGGATACCGGCAGTGGCCTTGCTGGCAAGCATGGCCATCAGGCCGAAGACAACCAGGCCGAGGACGCCGGAGACCAGCAGGGTGTCGAGGTGGAAAGTCCAGAAGCCGTGGCAGTGGCCGGCGGCGTCCTTGGCGGCGTCGGAACAGACGGCCAAGTTGGTCAGGTGGTGTTGGATATAACCTGTTGTGGTCAGGCCGCCTTCAGCGCTCATGATTTCTCCAGTCAGCTCAACGTTGCTTCAAGAGTGCCACCCAGAAGATGACAATCGTCGATCCGTATCCAAGAAAGAGCGGGGCGACCGCCACATCCTTGAACTTCAAAAACACAAGGGCGAAGCCGATGAGCGTGAGAAGAAACTTGAACCCCTCGCCCGCAGTCTGCGCCCGGTAAGCTTTTACCGGGTCAAGCCCGACATTCATTCGCATGGCCCGGAGTACATAACCCAGGTTGGCGACGATGCCGATTGATCCCCCGATCAATGTCGAGATGCCTGCCATATCACCGAACATCAGCCAGGCCGCGAGGGCGAGAATGACGATCAATGCCGCTTGGCGACTGAGAATCCAGCTTACCTGCGGGTGCAAGACATACCTCGATCAAAAACCCCGAGAGTGTAACCAAGTCTTACATAAGAGTCAATTTCCGCGGCGCACAAATTAGGGGTTTTCCCGTAGAGACAGTGCGTTACGTTTAGTGACATCGGTTACGTGGAGAGCCGCGAAAGGAGGCCGTCGAGCTGCTCGAGGCTGCCGAATTCGATGGTGACCTTGCCGGCGCCCTTCTTGTTGGTCTTGATCTGCACGTTGGCGCCCAAGCCGTCGGCGAGTTCTTCCTGGAGACGCAGGAGATCCCGGTCGACCGGCTGTTCGGCGGCCTTTCTGGCGGGATTGGTGATCTGCTGGACCAGGCGCTCCGCCTCGCGGACCGACAGCCCTTTCTGGACGATGCGCTGGGCGGCGGCGATCTGCTGGGCGCCGATGAGCGGCAGCAGGGCGCGGGCGTGGCCCATGTCGAGCTTGCCGGACATCAGCAGTTCCTGGACCGGCGGGCTCAGCTGCAGCAGGCGCAGCAGGTTCGACGCGGCCGGCCGGGAGCGGCCCACGGCGTCGGCGGCCTGCTGGTGGGTCAGGCCGAATTCGTCGATCAGGCGCTGCAGTCCCTGGGCTTCCTCGAGCGGGTTGAGGTTTTCGCGCTGGATGTTCTCGATCAGCGCCATGGCCAGCGCCTGCTCGTCCGGGATGTCGCGGACGAGGACCGGTACTTCGCTCAGGCCGGCCAGCTGCGAGGCGCGCCAGCGGCGTTCGCCGGCGACGATTTCGTAGCGTTCGGCCCCGGGGGTCTTGTCGACGGCGCGGACGAGGATAGGCTGCATGACGCCCTGGGCCTTGATCGAGGCCGCCAGTTCGTCCAGCGATTCCTGGTCCATCCGGGTGCGCGGCTGGTATTTGCCGGGCTTGAGGCGTTCGATGGGCAGGCTGCGCTGTTCGTCGGCGCGTTTTTCGTCGGTGCCGGCGAGCAAGGCGTCGAGGCCGCGGCCGAGTCCTTTCATCTTGATCATGCTGGAGTCCTTTCGAGGATTTCCCTGGCCAGGGCGGTATAGGCCTGGGCGCCCCTGGAGTTCTTGTCGAAGGCGATGACCGGCTTGCCGTAGGACGGCGCTTCGGCCAGGCGGACGTTGCGCGGCACGATGGTCCGGTAGACCTTGTTGCCGAAGTGCGTTTCGAGTTCGTTCGAGACTTGCTGGGTCAGCGTGCTCTGGCCGTTGTACATGGTACGCAGCAGGCCTTCGATTTCCAGGCGCGAGTTCAGGCCGTGGCGCACCTTGCGCAGGGTTTCGACGAGGTCGGATAGGCCTTCCAGCGCGTAGTACTCGCACTGCATGGGGATGAGCACCGAGTCGGCGGCGACCAGGGCGTTGACGGTCAGCATGTTGAGGGCCGGCGGGCAGTCGATGAGTACGAAGTCGTATTCGTCGTGGTTCTGCTGCAGGGCCGACTTGAGGCGGAATTCGCGCTTGTCGAGCTCGATCAGCTCGACCTCGGCGCCGGCCAGTTCGCGGTTGGCGGGCAGGATGTCGAAAGCGAAATCGGTCTTGATGCACACTTCGATCAGCGAGGCGGCGCCGATCAGCAGCTGGTAGACGGTGGGCAGCGCTTCCTTTTTGGTGATCCCGGAGCCGGTGGTGGCATTGCCCTGCGGGTCCATGTCGATGAGCAGGACGCGCTTGCCCTCGGCGCCCAGCGAGGCGGCGAGATTGACGGCGGTCGTCGTCTTGCCGACGCCGCCCTTCTGGTTGGTGATGGCGAGTACTTTCATGAGCCCGCTTTCAGGATGATGAGGTGTCTTTCGGCGTCGAGGCCGGGAACGTGCAGCGGAATGACCTGTTCGACGACGATGTCGGCCGGCAGGGCGGCGATTTCGTCGTCCGGGCGGACGCCCTTCATGGCCAGCCAGCGACCGCCGGGGGCCAGCAGCTGGCGGGTCAGGTCGGTGAACAGCTTGAGTTCGGCGAAGGCGCGCGAGCTGATCTGGGCGTACTGGCCGGGCAGCTGTTCGACGCGGGCGTGGTGTGCGGCGACGTTTTTCAGGCCGAGCTGGATGGCGGCCTGCTGCAGGAAAGTGGCCTTCTTCTGCACGGTATCGACCATGCTCACCGCCAGTTCCGGCCGGGCGATGGCCAGCGGGATGCCGGGCAGGCCGCCGCCGGAGCCGACGTCGAGCAGGGCGCCGGGGCCGACGTGCGGCAGGATGGCCAGCGAGTCGAGCAGGTGGTGGGAGATGGCCTGCTCGGGGTCGCGCAGCGCCGTCAGGTTATAGGTCCTGTTCCACTTGAGCAGCAGGTCGCGGAAGGCGAGCAGCTGGTCCTGCTGTCCGGCCGACAGGTCGATTCCGAGTTCGGCGAGGCCCGCCGCCAGCGTGATCATGCTCATGCGTCCGCTCCGGTCGCGGAATACGGGTCGCGGCCGATTGGCAGCGGCGACACTGCGAGCGCTTTTCCTTGAGCGGCCGGGGCGGCACTCGCGGGCGGTCGCACTCCAAGCCGTGCTTCGCTCGTCGCGGAACCTTGCTTCCTGCTCATGCCGCCGCCTGCGACAGGTTGTGTCGCTTGAGGTGGATGAGCAGCAGCGAAATGGCGGCCGGGGTGATGCCCTGGATGCGCGAGGCCTGGCCGATGGTCTGCGGCTTGTGCTGGGCCAGCTTCTGCTTGACCTCGTTGGACAGCCCGGCCACGGTGCCGTAGTCGAGCTCGGCCGGCAGCGCGGTGTTCTCGTAGCTGGCGGACTTGGCGACTTCCTCGGCCTGGCGGTCGATGTAGCCCTGGTACTTGGCCGAGATCTCGAGCTGCTCGACGACCAGCGGGTCGCCCTGGGCGTCGCCGGCGCCGGGCAGGGTCATCAGGCTGGCGTAGTTCACTTCCGGCCGGCGGAGCAGTTCGAACAGGTTGTATTCGTGCTCGATGGCCTTGCCGAGGACGCGGATGCAGTCTTCGGCCGGGGTGATCTTGGGATTGACCCAGGTCGATTTCAGGCGCTCCTGCTCGCTGGCGATGGCATCGCGCTTGCGGCAGAAGGCTTCCCAGCGGCTGTCGTCGACCAGGCCGAGGGCGCGGCCCTGCTCGGTCAGGCGCAGGTCGGCGTTGTCCTCGCGCAGGCTGAGGCGGTATTCGGCGCGGCTGGTGAACATCCGGTAGGGGTCGGAGACGCCGCGCGTGATCAGGTCGTCGACCAGCACGCCGAGGTAGGCCTCGTTGCGCTTCGGGCACCAGCCGTCGCGGCCCTTCACGTAATTGACGGCGTTGATGCCGGCGAGCAGGCCCTGCGCGGCAGCCTCTTCGTAGCCGGTGGTGCCGTTGATCTGGCCGGCGAAGAACAGGCCGTTGATGGCCTTGGTCTCCAGCGTGTCCTTGAGGCCGCGCGGGTCGTAGAAATCGTATTCGATGGCGTAGCCGGGGCGCAGGATGTGCACGTTTTCCATGCCGCGGATCGAGCGCACCAACGCCAGCTGGATGTCGAAGGGCAGGCTGGTCGACACGCCGTTGGGGTAGATCTCGTGCGTCGTCAGGCCTTCCGGCTCGAGGAAGACGTTGTGCTGGTTCTTGTCGGCGAAGCGGTGGATCTTGTCCTCGATCGACGGGCAGTAGCGCGGGCCGACGCCTTCGATGACGCCGGTGTACATCGGCGAGCGGTCCAGCCCGCTGCGGATGATGTCGTGCGTCTTCTCGTTGGTTTCGGTGATCCAGCACGGCAGCTGCTTCGGGTGCTGGGCGGCGCTGCCGAGGAAGGAAAAGACCGGCATCGGGTCGTCGGAATGCTGCTCCTCCATCACCGAGAAGTCGATGGTCTTGCCGTCGAGGCGCGGCGGCGTGCCGGTCTTCAGGCGGCCTTGCGGCAGGTTCAGTTCCTTGAGGCGGGCGGCCAGCGACACCGAGGGCGGATCGCCCATGCGGCCGCCGGTGTAGTTTTCCAGCCCGACGTGGATCTTGCCGTTGAGGAAGGTGCCGGCGGTCAGCACCACGGCATCGGCCATGAAGCGGATGCCGAGCTGGGTGACGGCGCCGCACACCTTGTCGCCCTCGACGATCAGGTCGTCGCAGGCCTGGGCGAAAATGGTCAGGTTCGGCTGGTTTTCCAGGCGCATGCGGATCGCCTGCTTGTACAGCACGCGGTCGGCCTGGGCGCGGGTGGCGCGCACGGCCGGGCCTTTCGAGGCATTGAGGATGCGGAACTGGATGCCGGATTCGTCGGTGGCGGCTGCCATGGCGCCGCCCAGCGCATCGACTTCGCGGACCAGGTGGCCCTTGCCGATGCCGCCGATCGACGGGTTGCAGCTCATCGCCCCGAGGGTATCCAGGTTGTGCGTCAGCAACAGCGTGTTCGCACCCGCACGGGCTGCGGCCAGCGCAGCCTCGGTGCCGGCGTGGCCGCCACCGACGACGATGACATCGAAACGGGTGGGATAGAGCATGGGAAGGGCTTTGTTGCGGTGCAGTATCGGACCGCGGATTTTACGTCAGGTCGCTGAAAAATCACAGGTTTATCGCGCCTGGAGCGAGGGAACGGGATTACTTTTGGGTAGCCCGTATCCAGTCGGCGATCTGCGTCACGACTTCCTTCTCCAGCCCGTTGAAGCCGTGGTGGGCATAGGCTTCGCAAGGGTCGCCCCGATCGGCGCCGCCCCGAAAGCTCAACAGCGCGGTGCGCGGGAGGTGGCGGAGCTTTTCCTGCAGTTCCGGCAGGTCGGCATAGGCGCAATGGCTGCATCCGTCCTGTTCGTGGTGCACCAGCAGCACCGGCAGGGTCAGCTGCTCCAGGGGCATGGCAGGCACCGCGCGCCCCTTGTTGTCCTTGAGGATGGTGGCGGTCAGCACCAGGCCGTCCGGCCCTTCCCGCCCCGGCAGGCGGGTGGCGAGGAAGGCGGCGGACTGCGTGCCGCGGCTGGTGCCGACCAGCCATACCGGCGCCTTGCCCTGGGCGCGGACCCAGGCGATCACCGTGCCGATATCGGCCGCGTGCTCTGCCGTCTGGCGGAAGCCGGCCAGGTAGGGGGTGTTCTGGCGGTCGGACGGGGCGTCGACAATGACGACGTTCAGGCCCTGTTCGACGAACAGCTGGCGGCTGCGGATCAGGAAATTTCCTTCTCCCCAGCGCAAGGAACCGTTGGGGAAAATGCCCAGTCCGCCGTGTCCCCCGGCGAGCAGGATGACCGTCGCGGCAGGGTTCGCGGCGGGAATGGCGAGCACGCGCTGGGTCACATCCGGCCGTGTCGGGATGTCGACGACAGTCTGCGCCGATGCGCCGCCGGAAAGTGTCAGGCAGAGCCATGCCAGTAAGCTGCCCAGTGCGGTTTTCATCGTCGTCATGCCTCGTGTCGGTGCCGAGTGGTGAGTATTCCAGACTATTGCGCCGGAATAAATCCCGATCCGGACCGAGCCGCGCCCGGATTGCGCCGGCAATGCCGAATGGCTTGCCCCGTCTGGCGATCTCAAGTAATTTGATGCCATGAGCACCAGCCAAGCCAAGGGGGCGAGCCCCCTCGACAACGACGAGATGCTGCTGGTCCTGCAGCAGTCGTTGTCCAAGAAGCGCGTCCTGATCGTCGACCGCCATCCGCCGGCGCGGGATGCCTTGCGCCTGATGCTGGGGGCGCTGGGCGTGACGGCCGTGCATGGCGCCGGCAATTCGGCCGAGGTGATCCGCCAGGTCAAGGGCAACCGCTTCGACATCATCCTCTCCGATTTCGTCCTCGACGATGGCCGCGACGGCCAGCAACTGCTCGAGGAGTTGCGCCATGCCCACCTGATCCCCTTGTCGACGGTCTACATGATCATCACCAGCGAGCGCAGCTACACCAACGTGGTGGCGCTGGCCGAACTGGCGCCGGACGACTACCTGATCAAGCCGTTTACCGCCGAACAACTGCAGGGCCGGCTGGTCAAGGTGATCTACAAGAAGCACGTGCTGGGACGCATTTACGCGCAGATCGAGAACGGCGCGCTGGGTGAGGCCATTCTCGCCTGCGACCGGGTGATCCAGCAGCAACCGCTGTACATGTACGACGCGCTGCGCTTCAAGGGCGAGTTGTTGCACCAGCTGGGGCGGACGCGCGAGGCCGAGGAGGTCTTCCGCCGCGTGCTCGAGGGGCGGGTCGTGCCGTGGGCCAAGATGGGGCTGGCGACGGCCTTGCGCGACCGGGGCGCGCTCGACGAGGCCGAGCAGCTGGCCGAGCAGGTGACGCAGGAGACGCCGGAGTTCCTGTCGGCCTACGATTTCCTGGCGTCGGTGCACGAGGCGCAGGGCCGCCTTGCCGATGCCCAGCAGTCGCTGCAGCGGGCCGCCGACGCCTCGCCCCACAATACCCTGCGGCAGCGCATGGTGGGCGACGTGGCGGCCCGCAACAAGGATCTGCTGAGTGCCGAAAAGGCCTACGGCAAGGTCATCGAGCGCAGCAAGGGGTCGAGCCTGCGCACCGTGGACGATTTCGCCAACCTGTCGCGCGTGATGGTCGAGCGCGGGCATATCGACGCCTCGCGCAAGATCGCGGCGGAAATGAAGCGGGAATGGCGCGGCGACAAGCAGGCCGAACTGGCGGCGCTGCTCACCGAAAGCCTGTGCCTGCATGCCGAGGGAGCCGAGGATAAGGCCAGGGGACTGGTCGATCAGGCGCTCGGCCTGCAGCGCCAGATTCGTGCCGAGGCGGCCGAAAAGGGCAAGCACGTATCGCAGCGCCTGGCCGTCGATCTGGCCCACGCCTGCTTCGCCACGGGCAAGGACAGCGAGGCCAGCCAGATCATGCGCCAGGTGGCCGCCGAAAACCATGAAGACCTCCACCTGATCAACCACATCACCAGCGTGTTCGAGAAAACCGGGCAGGCCGAGGCGGGCAAGGCCATCCTCGACCAGGTCGGCAAGGAGATCGTCGAACTGAACAACCGCGGGGTCATGGCCGCCCGCAGCGGCGATCTCGAAGGGGCCGTCCAGCTGCTGATCCAGGCCGCCGAGCAGGTGCCCAACCTGCAGTTCCTGGTCAACGCCGCCAAGGCCATCTATACGCTGCTCGACAAGAAGGGCTGGGATGCCGTGCTGGCCGAGCGGGCGCTCGATTACCTGCAGCGCGCCCAACGCAAGGATCGCAAGAACCCGAAAGTGGCATCGGCGCGGCAGCTGTACATGGCCGTCGCCAAGAAATACGGCGTCGCCATCGACAACAGCTGAATCCTGCGCCCGCTCTGGGGCGCAACATTTTGAAACCATTTTTCCACGGCCGGCAATCATCCGTTTGCCGGTTTGCCGCGTTGATTGCTTGTCGCCTGCTCGTGTGCAGGCTTTTCCCCATGCCGGGAGTCCGAGATGCCGAAATCCCTCCACCGCCTACTTCTTGCCGTTCTGCTGCTGGCCGCCGGGTCGGCGCTGGCGCAGAGCGATCCGCCGAGCCGCGTCGGGCGCCTGTCCTACCTGGATGGCGAGGTCGGCTTCAAGGTCGACCGTAACGACCAGGGCGGGCCGGCAACGCTCAACTGGCCGGTGAGCAGCGGGGCCGTTCTCGACAGCGGCCGGCAGGGCCGCGCCGAAGTGTGGATCGGTTCGACCGCATACCGGATCAGCCGCGACAGCGAGGTCGAATTCCCGGTTGTCGACGACCGCCGCGTCGATGTGCGCGTCAGTGGCGGCAGCCTGGCCGTCACCGTGCTCGACCGCGACCAGGCCGACGACGTCGAGGTCATGACGCCGGACGGCAACATCCGCTTCCTGACGCCGGGACGCTATCGCGTCAATGTCCATGCCGAGCGCAGCGAACTGGTGGTCCAGGCCGGCCGGGCGACTTTCGACAACGGGCGCCGGACCGTCCCCGTGGCGGCCGGCCAGATGGCCGTCCTGTCCAGCGACGGCGGCGAGCGCCTCGAGGCGGCCCGGGCCTACGATGGATTCGACCAGTGGGTGGCCCAGCGCGAAAACGCGACGCTGGCGGACACGGCCCGTCGCCATGTCTCGCCGCACATGACCGGCTACCAGGATCTCGATGCCTACGGCGATTGGCGCACCACCGGCGACTACGGCACCGTGTGGTATCCGCGCGGCCTGTCCAGCGACTGGGCACCCTATCGCCAGGGGCGCTGGGCGTGGGTCGCGCCCTGGGGATGGACCTGGATCGACGAGGCGCCGTGGGGCTTCGCGCCCTTCCACTACGGGCGCTGGGCCTTCATCGCCGGGCGCTGGGGCTGGGTGCCGGGGCGTCTCGTCGCCCGTCCGGTCTATGCGCCGGCGCTGGTCGGCTGGGTCGGCAACCCCGGCTGGAGCGCCAGCTTCAGCTTCGGCTCGGCCCCTGCCGTCGGCTGGTTCCCGCTCGCCCCGCGCGAAGTGTACGTGCCGGCCTATCGCTACAGCCCGACCTATGTCCGGCAGGTCAATATCACCCACGTCACCAACGTGACCCAGATCGAGCGCGTCGTGCGCGGCGCGCCGCCGGCCTACAGCCACCATGCGCTGCCGCAGGCCGTCACGGTGGTGCCAACCCGGCAGATGCAGGAAGGCCGCCCGATTTCGGCCAGCGAGGTGCGTCGTCACGAACGTCGCGACCTGGATCGGGCGCCGCTTGCCCGGCAGGCGCCGAGCACCCAGTGGGTGGCGCCGGCCCCGGCGGCGGCGCGCCCCCATGACGGCCCGCGGGCGGCGGGCCGGGAATTCGAGGCCCAGCGCATGCCCGGGGCGGAGCGGGGAACATTCCGCGAGGCCGGGCGCGGCGACCGGCCGCGCGGTTCGGAGGGCGGGCCGCCTGCGGACGGTCGTACTCGCCAGGCAGTTGAAAGCGCAAGCCCGTCGCCGCGCCAGGAGACGCCGTTCCCGGGGGCGGGCCGGGGCGCGCCGGAGGGCGGGCGCAACCCGTTCGGCGAAGCGCGCCGGGAAAGCGGGCGTTCGTCGGGAGAGGGCGCGCCCGGCATGGGAACGGCACGCCAGCAGGATTCCGCTGCGCCCGTCCAGCAGGGGCGGCCCGCGGCAACGGAGTCGGCGGGCGATGCGCGTCGCGAATTTTTCCGCCGCCAGCAGGAGGCTCGCCAGGACAACCCGGGCGGCTTGCCCGACGCCCGGCGCGACGAGCGTTCGCCGTCGGCCTCGCCTCCCCAACGGCGCGAACAGCGCGGCGAGTGGCCGCGCCAGGCTCAGCCGCCGGGCAGCCCGCCGGCCGCCGCTCAGCCACAACCGGCGCGTCCGCCGGAAGGCGCGTCAGCGCCGGTGCGCCGGGAGATGCCGGCATCCGACATGCGCCGCGAGGAACGGCAGCCGCCGGCCTTCCCGCAGCAGGATCGCGAGCAGCGCCGGGAAATGCGCGAGATGCAGCGTCAGGAACGGCCGTCTCAGCCAGCGGCGGGCAGCGCCGCCCCGCGGGAGGCGATCTCCGCTCCGCCGTCTTTCCGTCGGGAGATGCCCCCGCCCGACATGCCTCGTGACATGCCGCGCATGGAGCGCCCGATGCCGGCCCAGCCGGCTCCGCAGGCCATGCCGCCCCGCGAACAGCCCCGGCCGGCCCCGGAAGTGCGCATGCCGCCTCCGCAACCGGCGGCCCCGCCGCCGCCCAGGGCCGAGCCGCCTCGTCAGCAGCCGGCCGCGCAGGGGGGTAACGAAGCGCACCGGCGTCGCGACGAGGAGCGCGGCCAGCGCTAGTTTCCGCTGTTCGGTATCCGGCGCCGCGCCGCAATCCGGGGCGCTGCGCCCGCTTGCCACGACCCTAGAACCAGGCCTCCACCTTCTCGCTGCTCGGCACGCCGCCGGCATGAACGACTTTTCCATCGACGACGACACCCGGGGTGGACATCACGCCGTAGCGCATGATCGCCGGCAGGTCTTCGACCTTCTCCAGCACGATCTCGGCGCCGCGCTTCCGGGCGACGGCTTCGATCAGGGCCACGGTGGCCCGGCAGTTGGCACACCCGGTGCCCAGTACCTTGATGTTTTTCATCGGAAGCTCCCTTGGCTTACAAAACCAGATTGAACACGTAGCCCACCAGCAGGATGCCGGTTGCCACAACGCCGGCGAAAGTGGCGATCAGCCGGGGTTTGAGGGCCTTGCGCAGGATGATCATCTCCGGCGCCGAAAGGGCGATGACGCTCATCATGAAGGCGAGCACGGTGCCGAGGGCCGCGCCCTTGCCTATCAGGGCCTCGACGATCGGAATGATGCCGGCGGCGTTGGAATACATCGGCACGCCGAGCAGCACCGCAGCGGGGACGGCCCACCAGACGTCCCGGCCCATGAACGAGGCCATGAAGTCTTCCGGCACATAGCCATGGATCGCCGCGCCGACACCGATGCCGGCCAGGACGTACGGCCACACCTTGCCGACGATGGCCCTGACGTGCGCCCGGCCAGCCTCGAAGCGTGCCGCCCAGCCCGGCTCGTCGCCGGCATGGGTGGCGGCCTGGCCGTTCTGGATGTCCCGTACCCAGTCTTCCAGGTGGCGCTCCATGCGCAGGCGACCGATGACCAGGCCGGACACGATGGCCACCGACAGGCCCAGCCCCAGATAGAGGGCCGCGACCTGCCAGCCGAACATGCCGAAGAGCAGCGCCAGCGCCACCTCGTTGACCATGGGCGCCGAGATGAGGAACGAGAAGGTGACGCCCAGGGGCACGCCGGCCGACAGGAAACCGATGAACAGCGGCACGGCGGAACAGGAGCAGAAAGGCGTCACGATGCCCAGGGCGGCGGCCAGAACGTTGCCGACGCCGACGCGCTTGCCGGCCAGCAGCGCGCGGGTGCGCTCCGGCGCAAAGAAGGTCTGGACGATGCCCATGACAAAAACGATGCCGCCGAGGAGCAGCAAGACCTTGGGCGTGTCGTAGAGGAAAAAGTGCATGGCCTCGCCCAGTCGCGTTTCGCGTGTCTGGCCGAGGAGTGCGAGCAGCGCATCGGCAAAGTCGGTGAGATGGCTGTAGGCGAATGCCCAGGCGCCGCCGGCCAGTACGATCGCGGCCAACCAGCGGGCTAAATCGCCTTGCGCTTCGGTTCGGGTTGCCATGCTTCTGTCTCCAAGGGCGTCATCGGGTCGCCGACAGGGCAGTTCCTCACAGGCCCAGCGCCGCGCGGACGGCGGGCACCAGGCGGGCGCGGATGTCGTCGCGCACGGCAACGAAGCTCGCCAGCGGCTCGCCGTGCGGGTCGTGGAAGGGCACGTGGATGCGCTGCACCGGACGCGGGAAGACGGGACAGGTTTCCCGGGCGTTGTCGCAGACGCTGACCACCAGGTCGATGTCTTCATCCATCACGGCTTCGACGCTCTTGGGCGCCAGGCCGGCGGTGGGCAGCCCGGCCAGCTTCAGGGCCGCGATGGCGCCCTCGGCGACCAGGGGCTGCGGGCTGGTGCCGGCGGATACGCCACGTACCAGCCCGGCCAGGTCATGGTTCAGGATGGCCTCGCCCATCTGGGAGCGGCAGGAGTTTCCGGTGCACAGCACCAGCACGGTCTTGAGCGTCGGCATCAGGATTCCTTTCCGGCCCGGGCACGGCGCTTTTCCGTCGTGTCGCAGCAAGCGGTCTTGGGAAGGCAGGCGTGGCCCTGGCAGCAATTGCGGGTCAGGAAGGCAATCAGCTCATCCATCGTGCCGTAGTTGGCGGAGTAGCGGATGAAGCGGCTTGCGCGCTCACCCGCAATCAGGCCCGCGCGACTGAGATGCGCCAGGTGGAACGACAGCGTGGCCGGCGCCATGCCCAGCTGTTCGCCAATCGCGCTGGCGTTGATGCCGTCCGGGCCGGCCTCGACCAGCAGGCGGAAGATGGCCAGGCGGGATTCGTGGCCGAGGGCGGCGAGCAGTTCGGCGGCATTTGGTATTTCCATTATTCGAGTATTGTCGAATGATTGGATAAAGTCCAGCCGGTTTCCTGCGCCGCGAGCCACAAACGAAAACGGAACCCGCCGGGTTCCGTTTCGCTGGCACGGCGGCACGGTCCCTCAGTGCTTCTGGCCGAGTCCGAGGTAGGCTTCGATGACGCGCGGATCGGCGGCCAGTTCGGCGCTCGGGCCGGCGAGCGACACCTCGCCGGTTTCCAGCACGTAGCCGTAGTCGGATACCTGCAGCGCGGCGCGGGCGTTCTGCTCGACGAGCAGGATGGCGACGCCGGTTTCCTTGAGCGCCGAGATGGTGCGGAAGATTTCCTTGATGATCAGCGGCGCCAGGCCGAGGCTGGGCTCGTCGAGCATCAGGAGCTTGGGCTTGGCCATCAGGGCGCGGCCCATGGCCAGCATCTGGCGCTCGCCGCCGGACAGGGTGCCGGCCAGCTGGGCGCGGCGCTCCTCGAGGCGCGGGAAGAGCTCGAAGACCTCGTCCATGGTCTCCATCTCGTCGCGGTGGCCGGTGCGGTAGCGGTCAAAGGCGCCGAGCAGCAGGTTGTCCTCGACGCTCATTTCGGCGAACAGCTCGCGTTTTTCCGGGACCAGCGTCATGCCGTGGCGGACGAGGTGCTCGACCGAGCGGTCGTGCTGCTGCGGGTGGCCCATGTAGACGATGTCGCCGTCCGACGGCAGCAGGCCCATCAAGGCCGAGAGCAGGGTCGTCTTGCCGGCGCCGTTGGGGCCGATGACGGTGACGATCTCGCCGCGGCGGATGGTCAGGCTGACTTCGTGCAGCGCCTCGACCTTGCCGTAGGCGACGCGCAGGTTCTTGACGTCGAGGATGACCTCGTTGTCGTGCAGGTGGGTCATGCTCATTATTCGACCCCTCCCAGGTAGGCTTCGAGCACTTTCGGGTTCTTTTGTACTTCCTCGGGCAGGCCTTCGGCGATTTTCTCACCGAATTCCATGACCACGATGCGGTCGGCCAGGCCCATCACGAAATCCATGTCGTGTTCGACGAGCAGGATGCCCATGCCCTCGGCGCGCAGCTTGCGCAGCAGTTCGGCCAGCGCCTGTTTTTCCTTGAAGCGCAGGCCGGCGGCCGGCTCGTCGAGGAGCAGCAGGCAGGGATCGGAAGCCAGGGCGCGAGCGATCTCGACGATGCGCTGCTGGCCCAGCGCCAGGCTGCCGGCCGGCTCGAACATGTGCTCGGCGAGGCCGACGCGCTCGATCTGGCGGGCCGCTTCGGCGAGCAGGCGGTTTTCCTCGGCGCGGTCGAGACGCAGCGCCGCCGCCAGCACGCCCTTGCCGCCACGCAGATGGGCGCCGATGGCGACGTTCTCCAGCACGCTCATGTTGCCGAGCAGGCGCACGTGCTGGAAGGTCCGGCTCATGCCGCGCTTGGCGATGTCGCGGGCCTGCAGGTCTGCCGTCGATTCGCCGAGGAAGGCGATCTTGCCCTCGGTCGCCGGATTGACCGCCGAGAGGCAGTTGAACATCGTGCTCTTGCCGGCGCCGTTCGGGCCGATCAGCGCCATGACCTCGCCGGCCTTCACGCTCAGGCTCATGTTGTTGTTGGCGACCAGGCCGCCGAAGCGCTTGGTCACCTCGCTGGCTTCGAGCAGCACGGTGCCGCTGGTGGTCGGCTGGCGGCGCGGCAGCGGCTCGGCCTGCGGCACGCTGCGGCTGAGCGCGCGGGCCGGCAGCAGGCGCAGGATGACCGGCCACAGCCCTGCCCTCGCCTTTTGCAGGATCAGCACCATGGCGATGCCGAAGACGATGATCTCGAAGTTGCCGCTCTGGCCGAGCAGTTGCGGCAGCCAGTCCTGCAGCCACTGCTTGAGGATGGTGATCACCCCGGCCCCCAGCACGGCGCCCCAGACGTGGCCGATACCGCCGACGACGGCCATGAACAGGTACTCGATGCCCTGGTTCAGGGCGAACGGCGTCGGGTTCACGAAACGTTGCAGGTGGGCGTAGAGCCAGCCCGAGACGCAGGCGAGCAAGGCGGCGATCAGGAAGATGACGATCTTCTCGCGCGGCGTGTTGACGCCCATCGCCTCGGCCATCACGGTGCCCCCCTTGAGCGCCCGGATGGCGCGGCCGACGCGGGAGTCGAGCAGGTTGCTGATGCTGACGATGGCGAGCAGCACGACCAGCCAGATCAGGTAGAAGAACTCGCGGCTCGATTTCAGCTCCCAGCCGGCCAGCGAGACGGCCGGAATGCCGGTGATGCCGGTGTGGCCGCCGAGGAATTCGACGTTGCCGAACAGGAAATAGAGGCTGATGCCCCAGGCGATGGTGCCCAGCGGCAGGTAGTGGCCGCCCATGCGCAGGGTGATGAAGCCGAGCGACAGGGCGACGATGGCGGTCAGCGCCAGGCCGACGAACAGCGTCAGCCACGGCGACACGCCGTGCACCGTGGTCAGCCAGGCGGTGGTGTAGGCGCCGAGGCCGACGAAGGCCGCCTGCCCGAAGGAAGTCAGGCCGCCGACGCCGGTCAGCAGCACGAGGCCGACGGCGACGATGGCGTAGAGGCCGATGTAGTTGAGCAGGGTGACCGAGAATTCCGGCAACAGCTGCGGGGCGACGGCGAGCACGGCGACGAAGGCGAGCAGCGGCCCGTGGCGGCGCAGCGCACTGGCGGTGCCCGTCTTGCCGGGGGCGTTGCCGCCGACGGTCTCGTCGCTCTTTTCCTCTTCCTCCTCGATGTGATGCGAGGTCAGCGAGCGCCAGAGCAGGACCGGGATGATCATCGTGAACACGATCACTTCCTTGAAGGCGCTGGCATGGAAGGAGGAGAAGGATTCGAGCAGGCCGACCAGCACGGCGCCCAGCGCGGCGATGGGATACGAGGCCAGGCCGCCGATGATGGCGCCGACGAAGCCCTTGAGGCCGATCAGGAAACCGGAGTCGTAGTAAATGGTGGTGATCGGCGCGATCAGGATGCCGGAGAAGGCGCCGATGGCGGCGGCCAGCGTGAAGCACAGCTTGCCGGCGAGGATGGGCGGGATGCCCATCAGGCGGGCGCCGGTCCGGTTCATCGCGGTGGCGCGCAGGGCCTTGCCGTAGATGGTGCGTTCGAAGAAGAAGTAGAGGCCGATGATGAGCAGCGCCGAGGCGACGACGACGAGGATGGTCTGCCCCTGCAGCGGCGCGCCGGCCAGTTCGAAGCTGAGGTCGGTGAAGGCCGGGGTGCGCCAGCCTTCGGCGCCGAAGAAGAGCAGGCCGAGGCCGATCAGCGCCAGATGCACGGCGACCGAGACGATGAGCAGGACGAGCACCGAGGCGCTGGCCAGCGGCTGGTAGGCGATGCGGTAGATCATCGGGCCGAGCGGCACGACGAGCAGCATGGCGAGAATGACCTGGCCCCACAGCGGCAGTTGGTTCGGCGGCATGGCGAACAGCCCGGCGGCGGCGAGCAGGGGGACGCCGACGTTGGCGATGAGCAGCGTCGGCAGCTTGGCGTAGCGGCCGTCGCGCACCAGCCGGTAGCCGTCGAGCACGGCCACGGCGCTGCCGAGGCCGAGCAGCAGCCAGACCGTGCCGGGCACCTGGCCGGCCTGCAGCGAGGCCAGGGTCAGCGCGCCGAAGGCGACGAACTCGCCTTGCGGAATGAAGATGACGCGGGTGACGGCGAAGACGAGGACCAGCGCGAGGGCGAGCAGCGCGTAGATGGCGCCGTTGGTGACGCCGTCCTGGCCGAGGAGGAGAAGAATCTGGAGGTCCATCAGCGACCTAATGAAAAGAGAAAAAGCGCGTTGGACGCGCTGGGTGGTGGATCAGTTGGGGATCGGTGAAGCGCAGCGACCGCCAGGCGCCGCCCGCGCAGACCGTGCCATCGCACGGCAAGCGGGGGGCGACGCCGCGGTCGCGAGCCGATTTACTTGAGCAGTTTCCAGGTACCGTTTTCGATGGTGACCATGACGCGGGCGCGCTGGTCGAAGCCCTGGTGGTCGTTCGGCGTCAGGTTGAAGATGCCGTGGGCGCCGGCGATATTCTTGGTGCCTTCGATCGCGTCGCGCAGGGCGCGGCGGAATTCGACGGTACCCGGCTTGGCCTTCTTCAGCGCCACCGGAATGGCGTTCTGCAGCAGCACGCCGGCATCCCAGGCGTGGCCGCCGAAGGAGCTGACGCTGCCCTTGCCGTGCGCGGCTTCGTACTTGGTGACGTATTCCATGGCCGACTTCTTGACCGGGTGGTCGGCCGGCAACTGGGCGGCGACGACCATCGGGCCGACCGGCAGGAAGGCGCCCTCGACATCCTTGCCGCCGACGCGCAGGAAGTCGTTGTTGGCGACGCCGTGGGTCTGGTAGATCAGGCCCTTGTAGCCCTTCTCCTTGAGCACCTTCTGCGGCAGCGCGGCCGGGGTGCCGGCACCGCCGACGAGCACGGCATCCGGCTTGGCGGCGATGATCTTGAGGATCTGGCCGGTCACCGAGGTGTCGTTGCGCTGGTAGCGCTCGCTGGCGACGATCTTCAGCTTGCGGGCTTCGGCGATCTTGGCGAATTCCTTGTACCAGCCTTCGCCGTAGGCGTCAGCAAAGCCGACGAAAGCGACGGTATGCACGTTCTTGTCGGTCATGTGCTGGACCAGCGCCGTCGCCATGTGGGCATCGTTCTGGGCGGTCTTGAAGACCCACTTGCGCTTGTCGTCCATCGGCTCGACGACGATGGCCGAACCGGCCATCGAGATCAGCGGCGTTTCGTTCTCGACGGCGACGTCCATCATGGCCAGCGAGCTCGGGGTGGTGGTCGAGCCGACGACGACATCGACCTTGTTCTCGCTGATCAGCTTCTTGATGTTCTTCGTCGCGGCGGTCGGGTCGGTGGCATCGTCGAGGACGATGTAATTGACCTTCTCGCCGCCGATGGTCGCCGGCAGCAGGGCGAAGGTGTTCTTTTCGGGGATGCCGAGCGAGGCGGCCGGGCCGGTGGCGGCGACGGAAACGCCGACGTTGATGTCGGCCAGGGCTGCGGTGGACAAGGTGGCGAGAACGGCGACGGTCAGCTTTTTAATCATGATTTCACCCCGGAAAGGAAAAAAGGGAGTCTAGCACGCGCCGCCACCTCGTTTCCGGGGGGCGGCGCGTCTTGCATGCTTACTTGGCGAGTTTCCAGGCGCCATCCTTGATCACGACCATGACGCGGGCGCGCTGGTCGAGGCCGAGGTGGTCGTTGGCGCTCAGGTTGTAGACGCCGTGCGCGCCGGCCACATTCCGGGTCGCTTCCAGCGCGTCGCGCAGGGCGGCGCGGAATTCCCTGCTGCCCGGCTGCGCCTTCTTCAGCGCGACCGGGGCGGCATTGGCGAGCAGGATGCCGGCATCCCAGGCATAGCCGCCGAAGGCGTTGACGCTGCCCTTGCCGTGCACGGCCTCGTACCTGCCGACGTACTCGGTGGCCGTTTTCTTGACCGGATTGTCGGCCGGCAACTGGGCGGCGACCAGCACCGGGCCGGTGGGCAGCACGGTGTCCTCGCAGTCCCTGCCGCAGACGCGCAGGAAGTCGTTGTTGGCGACGCCATGCGTCTGGTAGATCAGGCCCTTGTAGCCCTTTTCCTTCAGCGATTTCTGCGGCAGCGCCGCCGGGGTGCCGGCGCCGCCGATCAGGATGGCGTCCGGCCTGGCGGCCAGCACCTTGAGCACCTGGCCGGTGACCGAGGTGTCGGTGCGGTTGAAGCGCTCGTTGGCGACGACCTTGATCTTGCGCACTTCGGCCAGCCTGGAGAACTCGTTCCACCAGCCCTCGCCGTAGGCGTCCGAGAAACCGATGTAGGCGACGGTCTTCACGGCGTTGTTGGTCATGTGCCCGACGATGGCCGTGGACATCTGGGCGTCGTTCTGCGGCGTCTTGAATACCCACTTGCGCTTGGCGTCCATCGGCTCGACGATGCGCGCCGACGCGGCCAGGGCGATCATCGGCGTCTCGCCTTCGGCGGCGACGTCGACCATGGCCAGCGAATTGGGGGTGGTCGTCGAGCCGATGATCAGGTCGACGTTGCTCTCGCTGATCAGCTTCCTGGCGTTCTTGACCGCGGTGGTGGTGTCCGAGGCATCGTCGAGCACGATGTAATTGACCTTCTGGCCGGCGATGCTCTTCGGCAGCAGGTCGATGGTGTTCTTTTCCGGAATGCCGAGCGAGGCCGCGGGGCCGGTGGCCGACAGCGTCACGCCGACATTGATGTCGGCCAGGGCGGTCGTGGCAAGCGCCCCGAGCAGCGCGGCGAGCATGGTTTTTTTCATTTTGTCTCCCTTTGAGTAAATCGATTACGCAAAGGTGAAAACCTATGGCCAAACGCATTTTCGCGCAAGGCGGGCGGTCAATCCGGCGTGATAAAGTGCTCTTTTTGTATCAACAGGGTCTGTCATGTTCTCTGGAATCATCGCGGCAGTCGGCCGCATTACCGAAATCACGCCCCGCGAAGTGGGCTGCCGCCTGCACGTCGATGCCGGCAAACTCGACCTGGGCGATGTCGCGCTCGGCGACTCCATCGCCCACAACGGCGTCTGCCTGACCGTGGTGGCCAGGGAAGGCAGCACCTTCGCCGTCGATGTCTCGCCGGAAACCCTGTCGTGCACCGTCGGCTTGTCCGAACCCGGCCCGGTCAACCTGGAGAAGGCCCTGCGCCTTTCCGACGTGATCGGCGGCCACCTCGTATCGGGCCACGTCGATGGCGTCGGCGAGGTGCTGCGCTTCGATGCGATCGGCGACAACCGCCTGCTCGAAATCCGCGCGCCGAAGGAGATCGCCCGCTACATCGCGCGCAAGGGGTCGATCGTCGTCGATGGCACCAGCCTGACCACCAATGCGGTCAACGGCACCGATTTCACCATCAACCTGATCCCGCACACGCTGGAAAACACTACGCTGAACCGTCTGCAAGCGGGCAGCAAGGTCAACCTGGAAGTCGACCTGATCGCCCGCTACTGCGAGCGGTTGCTGGCCGCCGAGCGCGAGTAAGCGCTTGCCATGAGGGTTCGCGCCGGCCTCTGGCTTGTGCTCGTCGGCCTGCTCGCCGGCTGCGCGGGTCATGACGGCGCCGGCCGGATTCCCGTCGATGCCCGGTTGGTCGATGTCGAACGGAGCATGGGCATCCCTTCCCTCCGCTGGCGCGAGGCCGACGGGGGCGAAACGCTGGTCTATCCCTTCGGGGCGATGGGCTTCCATACCTATTTCGTGCGCGGCGATGCCGGGGGGCGCTTCGTCTCGCGCGAAAACGTGCTGACCATGGCGCATTTCGCGCGCATCCGGGCCGGCATGACGCAGGAAGAGGTCGTCCGCGTCATCGGGCCGCCGGTCCCGGCGTGGACCGTCTATTTCAAGGCGCGCGACGAGCTGGTCTGGGAATGGCGCTACTGCGACGACTGGAGCGAACCGGCCCGCTTCGACGTGCTGTTCGACGGCACCACCCTGCGCGTGCGCTCGACGCTGTCGGCAACCGAACGCTTGCGCAACAGTTTTGATCGCGGCGGCATGCGGGCATGGTGCGGGCGCTGATATTTCGCGACCGCGGCTTGAAAAACCCCCACCCCGCCCCCATAATTCGAAGCATGGTTGTAATTCCGGCAATCTGGAGGCGTTCTGGACAGGGGTTCTTATCTAAGGGTGCGTTTTGTGCACTTTTAATCCGACCGAAGGGCGGATAACTCCCTAGATTTTGCTAAGTTTTTAAGGCGCTTGCCTTGTGCATCTTTATCTGCGTAAGATAACGGTGCACAAGGGAGCGCTTTATGTCTTTAAAGAATGTAAAAAGGGAAGAGGTTGTCGTCGTCGGCAAAGTAAGCTGGCGCCTCACGGATTGTGATGGGTTTCCTGTTCCCGTCTTTGACGAGTTTTGTCGCTCGATAGCAGGCGATGCCTTTGCAACAAGACGGCGTTATGCCATTGTTGTCTCCAGGTTTATAGACTACCTCTACGAGGTTGAAATTCTCGGCAAGGGGCCTGTGACGCGAAGTGCAGTCAACCAGGCCATCGACTACTACCTTCTGCTCCTTTCGCATGGAGAGAACATCTCTCTGGGGGCCACTGCTATCGAGCGGGATGTAACGGGCGTGGCAGACGAGCTTAGGCAACGAGAAGCCGCACTGAAGCGAGTCGCTAATCGATTGGAGATTCGTGCGCTCCAGCCCGGCAGTTGGGACAACACCTTGGCTGCCCTTAATCGCTTCTTGCGGTTATGTGCCATGCTGGAAAACGAAGCCCGCGAAATCGCGATGCTGCGCGGTGGTGTGACCAAAGAGCTGGTCGAGGCCAGCACACTCGATTACACCCCCTTGCTTGAAGCCATTGACGGCGCATCAATGCTGTCTCGAGCCGAGGTTCAACACATCAAGCAATCGTCAATGTTAGGCGGTGTAATTCGTTTTAGAGGAAGTGAATTGTCGCGCCCAAGAGGATTGTCGGGCGGGCGCAAGCGGAAAAAGCAGGCGGACCTCGAGCTGCTTGAGTTTCCGATGGCGCAGTTTCCTAAGCTTCTGGAGGCGACCTTCTCTTGGCGAGATAAGGCCTTGTGGACGTTGTTGGCCGCTAGCGGCATACGTCGCTCGGAGGCACTCAATCTCGAGTGGGAGCACATCGATTTTGAGAACGAAACGGTTTACGTGCTCGACCCAGATTACACGCGATATGGCCGAGATTTGCCTGAAGACGAGAGATTCTCAAGGTTCAAGGGCCGCGTAGTTTCTTGGACCTACCTTCGGCAGCCCTATCGTAGTTGGTTCTTCGAGTTTTTGCTGCAATACCGACAGCAAGAATATGTGTTGCCAGTGGATGGGAATAATTTTGTGTTCCAGTATCTTCGTGGCCAGCATGCGGGAAAGCCGTTGCGCGAGGCGGCTGATTCAACTCTGAATGAAGCTTTTACGGCGGCAGTTATTCGTGCCGGAATCAAGGGGCCTCCATTTGCCCCTGAACATGTCATGACAGTGCACTCCCTTCGACATGCCTACGGGATGCATATGCTGAACGATTTCAATGTGCCTGGTCAGCTTATGCCTGGCTTGACTGAGGCTGAAGTGCAACTTTTGATGGGCCATGAAGACATCAATTCAACAAGAAAATACGCTCGTCCAAGACCAGCTAAGCTCATGGAAAAGCTTGTTCGACATGACCAAGCAATGATGGCGCATCAAGATTCGATGACAGGGTTGCCGCCGGCAATCGCATCCCGGTTGCTTACGGATGCTCAAATCACATCGAGAGCGCGCCGGTGATAAACGAATCGAGTGAAATTCAACTAGCTATTAAGCCCGAGAAGTTTTTTCCATTGGCTACGTCTGCATTACGCGCAGCAGCCTCTGAAATGGCCCTCTCGGCATATCCATCATGGCCGCAGCCACAACCGCTGTGTTCCTTGGAAAGCCAGTTAATAGATGTACAGGGGTTGGTTTGGGGTAAGGTTAAGAAGGCCATATTTAACCCCTCTGAGGACTTGTTCGCACTGGCAGCAACTCTTGGGTTCCCGCATACAACAAATTATCGAGAATGGGCACGGATACGCGAAGCAGTTAATCTTGCGTTACTAGATTTGTCCTACAACGCAGCAATATTGCTGCCGGCACATCAAGACTATTCCAAAGAAGAGTTTCCTGAATTCCAGGCAGTTCGAGTGCGGCCCCTAGTCTTGCAAGCATACAAGGCTCTTCGCGACGACCCAGATTTACCGGAACGAGGCTCCCGGCGAATCGCCTCCTTGGTTTCTGCTACGGATTGGAGGGATGTGAGCGATGTTTCCATTGATGACTTGGCGCGAGTAACCCAATCAGTTGTCCGGCATGCCCCGGAACTCGCTGCAACGGGAAGTGCGTTGGCTGTGTTGCCATTCCTATATGCTCTTGAGTCATTGGCACCGAACCTTCTGTCCCGGGAGCTACGGCATCAGTTCATGATGTGGCAAGCTTCTTCGCAGTTTTTACTGATGCCGTTTGATGAATTCAGGTGTGACCCGAAAAACTTTGCCGGGATGCGAGTACATGGACATAAACGGGAGCGAGTTGAGACTCCGGAACTGATTGCGATACGGCGGCAAAAGAACAATCAGATGGCCCAAAATCGAAGAGCAAACCGGGGTGAGCCGCCGTTCATCTTGAATTTGCGGGAAATCGCAGCTAGCGGAGACTCTGATGCTCCGGAGCGCTACTTTGAGTCATTGGCGGGGAGTCGTACCACCGATTTTCGTAAGGAAAATTGGCTACAAACCCCAACTCCCTACCCAGGCCGTGAGCACATCCCAATTCAAGAAATGGGCCGGTTATGGTTTGCGGCCATGAATGCTTGGATTGCGCACCGAGAAGCCAATTACGAGACCGATAAAGAGGTCCGCATGAGTCTGCACATGTTGGTTGACTATGTGCTGATGTACTTGCCTTGGTGGAATGAGACTCACATAGAAAATTCCGTTGAGTTGCCATCGGCGCCTAAGCACTTTGCTCGATACCTTTTCGTATCGCGAACGGTTTTTCACAGTGAGCAAGGCGGCCATGATGTGGTGCTGCCCAAAACCCTGGTTGAGTTACTGCATTTACGTCGGCCACTGCCTGATGGGAAAAACATCATGCTTGGGCATTGGCAGCGCTTCTTTCAGTTTGTTATCACCGCATTTGAGGATAACGACCTGATTGCTGGAAAGAAGATGGTGAACCCAATTCGCCTCGACTTTGACCGTGTTAAGTCCTCAGCAAGAACCAAAACCAATAAAGTACCTTTTGCAGAGGACGTGTTCCCACTCTTAGTATTCTATTGCCAAGCCCTAGAAGCTTTTGGTGAATACCTGCAACAAAGTGCCTATAGCACCGATAGATTTAAGAATTTGCCCTTTGGTGAGGTGTATGGCTATAACACTGCTGCCTGGGGGTATGTTCCGTACGTGCGCTACCGAGGAGAGGTGCTACCTATTCGTTGGATTCCGAGCATCTATCCGGTAGCCAGACGCTCAATTCAGGCGAATCCAGAAGGGCTTGCTGGTATCTATGTGAAGGGATGCCGGCTGAATTATGGCGAAAATCGGGTCATGGTGCTGAATATGCCGCATCTCACCATCGTTCGAATGCTTCTCACCATGGTGGAGACAGGGCTCCGCGGACAGAATGTACAGTGGCTAGACAGGTTTGCCTGGGATTCAGTAAGTAGAGTGGATACGCAAATAGGTCTTCTACATACTTGGGAGCCGCCTGAGAGCTTCACCCTTCTTCTGGTCAATACCGACAAATCTCGTGATGAACCTTGGACAACGTATGTCTCGTGGCGGGTGCGGCGTAGCCTTCTCGCTGAATCTTATTTTCAGGCAGCAGTTGCCGATTTGGATGTAGATGAGGCAGTTCTGTATGAAGGTAGGAAAAACTCCAGATTCGACCCAATTGTGCCCTTGTTTCGCTCATATAAAGGCATGATGCCATTTGGCGACAACACCTACAGCGTGAGGTGGCTCCAGTTACTGACAGGGTTTGAGGATTTTTATAACAATGCTTTCCGGGGTGTAGATGGTTACCGGGAGAAGCTTGGTTTGGTTACGATTGAGCCCGCAGTTGATGCAAGCGGCTCATTTTTGGATACCACTCGCGACAAGGATGCGCTTCAATTCTGTAAGGTAAAGTTTGTCACGGTACATACGCCGCATGCGACGCGGTCCACCTATGCAACCTTGAAGGACGGTGACCTTGAGGTTTCCGAAATCGCCGAACAGTTAGGGCATACCCAAACGGTAACCACCAACCACTACCAAGTTCCTTCTAAAGCTCGGATTGTCGGTAAGTTGGAGAGAATTGAGGCAAGGCTAAAAGATGTAGCCTATGACGTCGACGGTAGTGGTGCGGGGTACATCGATAACGAAGGCGCTGATAGCTCAGTACGCGCGGCATTTTCAATTGACCGTGATAAGGCGATTCAGGAATTCGGATTTATGCCCGGGGTAGCGCTGTGGTCCTTAAATGACCTGACATCCGATGAAGAAAGCAGTATTGAATTGCTGCGGCGGAGTCCATCCAGTGTCATACGTTGGCACCCGACCCATGTCTGCCCGGTGGGCAATCAGTGTCCATCGGAAATAATAGTTAGGACTGGGGGATTGCAACGCTGTGGCTTGTGTCCCCTCGCGGTTAAGTGCATCGACCATTTGCCGGCCATCGCAGCCAAGAAAAATGAGTTAAAGGAGCGCATTCGGATGACTGCTCTGCAAATTCAAGCCTTGGTAACCCGAAAAGGTGCGACGCAAAGTCAGAAAGATGCATTGCATCGCTCCCAGAGTCTGGATGCAAAAGAACTTATAGGCTGGCAACTATCTTCCCAAATTTTGCATGACAAGATGCAAAGTATGGGGCCCCATCATGAGGGCTATCATGCAGACCAACCAGAAATGGTGAAACGCCACCTTCAACTTATAACTCGAGACTCGACTACGGCAGAGTTCTTCCTTCAGCGGATTGCGGACTCGAACGCCTACCCATCGCTGGAATCTCCCGAGGTCAGAGCTCGCGCAACCAAGTATGTGCAAATCATCATGGCCCGCGCCGGCCGCGAAGATGATGCCGCGCTTCTTGACCTCGAGCCCTACAGCGAATTGGCAGCTTTTGCGAGCCTCATCAAGCCAATGGCCGATGCCAAGGGGGTCGGAATTCCTGCTGTTGCCGAAATGCTGTCAGGCGGCAAACGAAACGAACTTGGGGTCGTATCCGGACCTAGTCTGCTCGGGAGAATCCGTTAATGGGGGCCCCGAAAGGAACTGATAATTTCTCCGGGTATCGAGAAGCCCAGCTAAGTAGCAATTTGCGACTCATTGAGGATGCTCTGAGTATTCTACGGAAGCGAAAGCTGCGATTTGAGGGGTTGCAGCCTCTGGCTGCCGAGGTGGCCGAGCGGACAGGTGTCCATCGAACTACTTTGTGTCGCAATTCCGCTTACAAGCGCCTTATGCTGAACCATCTAGCCTCTCAGCCCGGTGCAAGCGCCTTGGTTGGTGATGATGACGCGACGCCTGAGTTGCTGAAGGCAAAGCTCTTCGATGCACGACTAGAAGCAAAAACTCTCAGGGGCCGCGTTGCCGCCTTGGAAAATAGGCTATCGGCATCAACGGTAGCGTTGACTGAAGAAGAGCATGCGGTTTCTTCAGGGGGGGCAAGCCTGCATGTCGACTTCAGTAATACAGTCATGGCTCTCAAGCTGATACTGGAAAGAATCAATGCTGAATTTGAGGTTATCCAGGTCGATTTTGAAAAAGAGGAAATACGTGACCTAGCGGCTCCAGTTGGTCGCCAAGTCATCGTGAGTGGGCAACGTGCTCGGGCATTTTTGCAGGCATATCGCACCCTTCTTGAGCAGGAAGGAAAGCTTGGGAGGAAGGCATGAAAAGCGGGAAGGTGGTTGGTGCCGAGTACGTACAGACGTTTCGGACCTATCTGGAATCTGTTGATGCGCTGCCTCGCAACGAAGATGGGGCGCTCAGCATCAGTGCCATTGCAGAGGCCTCTGGAATACCACGACAGTCGTTTTACAAGAATCCTCAACTAAAAGCGCTTCTGGCTGACGTCAAGGTTGACTCGCCAGTTAAGGCATTTCAAGAAGGCGCTACATCGGATAGTCGCCGTGTGCGTAGCGAGGGTGGGCTTGACGCAAAAGCGAAGGTTCTGGAAAGACGCGTTCACCAACTAGAACAGCAAAATGCTGCCTTGGTGGCCGAAAATGCGGAGCTACGCCGTCAGCTGAAAGCGCTGAGTCTACAAGCCGCTCGTGAGGACATGATGATTGAAACGGGGCGGCGAATTCCAGCGCCTCCGGAGCGCCATGTCTGAAACAATCACCATCACGGTCGGGGCCCTCACGCACCTTGCCAGCAATGGTTCGGCAATCTTCTCGGGGCTCAATGCCGAAGGCACCCGTATACGAGTTGTAGCGGGTCCGCGCTGCCTGCCACGCCATCCTGCGATTGGCGAGGCTTGGGAGGTTACGGGTGATTTCCGCGAACACCCGAAATATGGACGGCAGCTGTGCGCTAAGCGGTGCAGCTACGCTGTCCCTAAAGGGCGCCTCGTCATCAATTACCTGGCCAGCCATCCAGATTTCGCCGGCATTGGTGAAGGCAAGGCAACTGCGCTCTACGCCGCTTTCGGCGATGGCCTGGTCTCAATCCTTGACGCCGGCGATGCGGAGGCGTTGTGGAGCATTCTGACGGCGTCAATGGCCGACCGGCTCGTCGAAGTCTGGGCAGAAAAACGTGCCGAAGGTGCCGTCGTGGCCTTCTTGGACAAGTATGGGTTTGATGTCCGGATTGCCAACAAACTACGCCGTGTCTGGGGTAGCGAGGCTATCGAGATGCTCGAGCTGAATCCCTACTACATGCTGGCTTTTGCCAGCTGGAAGGTGACAGAGTCTGCGGCGGGGAAGCTCGGTGTCGTCAAGGATGATGCGCGACGCCTCGTTGGTGCGGTGGAAGCTGCGCTGTATGAACGGCTGCAGGATGCCCACACGCTGACGCAGGCGGGAAAGCTTGTGGAGCGGGTTGCCAAAATTCTCTCCCTGGATGCCCGCCATGCGAGGTCGGCCATCGACCTGGCATGGCAAGAAGGCGCCATTGTGGGAAATGCAGTTGAGGGGTATCAGCCCCTGGGCGCTGCTGCCCTGGAATCTGGTATCGCTGAGCGTATCCGGGCCATGGTATCTGGGGAGACGCCAAGGCAATCGACGCTGTTTAACGCTGAGGTAGGAATGGACTGGTTGGCAGGCGCCATTACCGAAAATGAAGCTGCCCAAGGCTTTGAATTGAATGCCCAGCAGCGCGAGGCGGTACTGCTTGCGGCTACGGAGCCGTTCTCGGTGCTGACC
Organism: uncultured Dechloromonas sp.; assembly: GCF_945957265.1. Taxonomy (GTDB): domain Bacteria; phylum Pseudomonadota; class Gammaproteobacteria; order Burkholderiales; family Rhodocyclaceae; genus Azonexus. The sequence continues at coordinate 84,610 of NZ_CAMFKO010000007.1, read as the reverse complement.
GGTGGCGCAGGTGTGGGTAAAACTACCGTGTTGCGTATCGTCATCGACATCGCCAAGCGGCTCAACCTAAAGGTGCTGCAGATGGCCTTGGCCGGGCGCGCAGCTAAGCGGATGAGCGAGGCGACTGACCACGCGGCTATGACCATTGCGCGCTTCCTGCATCAAGTCAAGGATGGGGTGCTTGAAGTCACGCCGGATACACTGGTCATCGTCGATGAGGCCTCGATGCTCGATTTGCCGACGGCCTTCCGGCTCCTGCGATTCTTACCCGAAGGTGCGCGACTACTGCTGGTCGGCGACCCGGCACAACTACCCCCCATCGGCTTTGGCCTGGTATTCCACCGCTTGGTGCAAAGCCCTCTGGTTCCGCAGGTGGAATTGACGGAGGTGCATCGCCAGGCTGCTGCAACCGGCATCCCGGGAATTGCGGCGAGCATTCGCAGCCACGAGGTGCCTGACCTTGACGCTTACCGTGGCCGGGCGCCAGGGGTCAGCTTCATCGAGTGCTTGCCGGAGGAGGTTCAGGGCCATTTGCAGCGGCTAGCCGCAGATTGGTCTGGCGACGACTTCCAGATGCTTGGTGCCATCAAAGATGGTCCCTGCGGCATCGAAGCCATCAATTTCCAGTTTCACGAGGCATGCAGCACCGAATGCCTGACTGGGTTTCAGTTTGGTGTCGGCGAGCCGGTTATCCATCTAGTCAATGACTATGACCGAGGGCTGATGAATGGAACACTGGGCCGTATTACCGCAGTGACCAACGAGGGCACAGTAGGACTGCATATTGATTTCGAGGGTGTGTCGCACTTCATTCCTGTTGCAGAAGTGGCCGACCGTCTTACGCTGGCACATGCGATTTCGGTGCATAAAGCACAGGGTAGCCAGTTCCGGCGCGTAGCCGCCGTGGTGTCGAAGTCACGCATTCTGGACCATTCGTTGATTTACACGGGGCTCACTCGCGGCATTGAGCAAGTTGTTTTTCTGGGAAGCAAGCCAACTTTTGAGGAAGCCGTTCGCAAGCCGGCTTTAGTCCACCAGAGAGAGGTGGCATTTGTCCTCTAATGTGTATTCTCGGTAAAACCACCAGCGAAAACTCAATGGTTTGCTCGTTCGAAATTTTGATAAATCGGGTTTTCAATAGAGATTAACCTGGGCTTGGCTCGGCGTAGCCGAACGAGCCAGGAGGCAAGCGAGCGCAGCGGAGCGCGGCAGGTGAGGGCCATTATGCAAACAGCTTTCTCATTACGGTGGAGCCGACCAGAAAATTGCATTGTCGTGAACTAAGTATTGAGGCAGCAACCGGCCACAAGCAGCCAGTCGATATGCGATATGCGTTACCATTGATTGGCACCCGAAATCAAAGGAAATTCATGCAAGTAGGCCTGATGCACCTGTCAAAACTGATTCTCTTGACTGATAAGCTCATGCGTCACCTGGGGAAACTGGAATTCATGGTCGTCTTTATGCCGGTAATTCTTCTTGCAGCAGACTGCGCCTTAATAAAGCTAACTGGCATGACATCGCTTCCCTACGGTTTTTTTGATACCAAGGGATACCTATTAGCGGCATTGGCTGGGATTGTTGTTTTGGCTTTAGTGATGGCCGAGATAAAGCCAGTAGTTATGGGCAACGATTTCTCGGTCAAAGTTAATATCGGATACGGAAATCTCTGGCTACCAAAAAACACTACCGAACTACTCATCGACAGCTATTTCAAGAAGCGGAAATTAGGAGAAAAAACCTCCTTGACTCTCGTTTTTGTATGCCTTGAAATGTCTGCGATGTTTTTGTATGGAACGCTAGTAGCAATTGTGATTTACAAGAGCTATCTCAAAAGCTTTATGTTTGGGTAGTTCCGATAGTCCGCTGTGGGTCGGTGGCTGTCCTTTAATACGTCAGCCAGGTGGCATCAGGCAACCGTTAAATACGCTCGTGGAAGCGCATAACTTAGACGTGACGACGGGGACTGAAGTCCCCGCCGGCTATCTTTGGTAACAAGGCTCTAGCAGCCCCGGCTAGCCGTTTTTAGGCGGCAATAGCGAATTGCTCATCGTTGGCAATTATGGATTTGCGCGGATTACGTCCGTCGCCTCTCGAGCTGCCTGCTTCTCTTCTTCCACCCTGTCGAAACCAGTACACCCCCACCTAAGCCAACAGCTTGGTATGTTCCCAGCCTGTACCCCTATGGGCTTAGGTGGAGGTGAGGGGAATCGAACCCCTGTCCAGAGCGTTTCCGAGTCACCGGAATAACAGCCATAACCTGATTATGGGGTCGGTCACCCCAAAAAACAACTGCTCACCACTGTCAGGTTGTCACTAAGTGTAACAACGACTGCTTTTTACAATAGTGCACGGTGGTGCATGCTTTAGTATAGACTATTCTGCGGGGCATTGTACTAATACACACACTCAAAATTCAAACTTTTTCCTTAGATAAGGGTTCGATTCCCCTCACCTCCACCCAAGGGCATTCCGCTGAGTGCGTTTGGATGGGGGTGTACTGGCTTCGACAGGGCGGACAAAGGTGCGCAGGCAACTCGTCAGGCGATCGACGTTAATGAAGCAAATCCATAATTGCCAATGATGAGCAATTCGCTATCGCCGCCTAATAACGGCTAGCTGGGGCCGCTGAAGCCTTATTACCCAAGACAGCCGGCGGGGACTTCGGTCCCCGCCGTCACGTCCACGTTTCCGGATCGACTGTCCCGGCGGCTATCATGCGTCTTGCCCAGTCTTTCGCAAGCCCTTCCCTTCCGTGAACTCAATGCCGATAGCCATGATCCTGGTCTTCTTCCGTTGCTGGCTGGCCATCGCCTGTGTGGGCTGGGCGGGCACGGCGCTGGGTCTCGAGCGCGTTGCCGTGCAACTGCCCTGGAAGCACCAGTTCGAGTTTGCTGCTTTCTATGCAGCCGAGGCCAGGGGCTATTACCGCGATGCCGGCCTGGCGGTCTATATTCTTGAAGGCGACCCGGGCGTCGATACCGTGTCGACGGTGCTTTCCGGCCAGGCGGATTTCGGCGTCGGCACCTCGTCGCTGGTCATCGACCGCCATCACGGCAAGCCGGTGGTCGCCCTGGCGGCGCTGATGCAGCATTCGCCGATCGGCCTGCTGGCCCGCCGGGCGTCCGGCATCAACAGCGTGACCGATCTGGCCGACCGGCCGGTCGCCGTCGATGTGCATAGCCGGGACGAAATCGAGGCCTATCTGAAGGCCTCAGGCTTGCCGGCGAACCGCTTGAAGCTGGTGGCGCAGACCGACTGGACGCTGGCCTCGGTCGATCGCGGCGAACATGCCGCCAAGGCGGTCTATCTTTCGAACGAACCTTTCCTGATCCGCGGACGAGAGCACGAGTACCTGCTGTTGACGCCGCGTTCGGCGGGGATCGACCTGTTCGGCAACATGTTGTTCACCACGGAGTCGACGCTGGGCCAACGGCCCGAACGGGTCCGGGCTTTTCGCGAGGCGACGCTGAAGGGGCTGGTGTATGCGCTGGATCATGCGGATGAAATCGCGCAGTTGATCGTCGAGCGCTACAACACCCAGGGCAAATCGCTCGAACACCTGCGTTTCGAGGCGGAGCAGATTCGCGAATTGACGCGTCCGGACATCGTCGAGGCCGGCTACATGAGCCCGGGGCGCTGGCGGCACGTGGTTGCGGTCTATGCCAGCCAGAACCTGATACCCGGGGATTTCGACATCGAGCCTTTTCTCTACGCCCCGGATCGGCGCCAGGCGGTTCCTGTCTGGCTGCTGTGGTCGATGGCGATCACGCTGGCCCTGCTGGCGTGCGCGCTGCTGGTTGCGGCGCGCATGCGTCGCATCAACTTCGCGCTCCAGCGCGAGGCGAGCGAGCGGCAGCGGGCCGAGCGCAAGTACCGCGAACTGGTCGAGAACGCCAACGCCATCATTCTCCGGCTGTCGCCGGCGGGCGAGGTGACCTACTTCAACGAGGTCGCCGAGCGGGTATTCGGCTTCCGCGCCGACGAGGTGATCGGCCGGCCCATCATCGAGACCATCGTTCCGGCATCGGAGAGCGTGACGGAGCGCGATCTGGCGAGCGTCATTGCGGCCATCCTCGACCATCCCGAGGCCTATGCCGAGAACGAGAACGAAAACGTCACCCGGGATGGCCGGCGCATCTGGGTGCGCTGGTTCAATCGCGCCATCCTGGGCCGGGACGAGCGTTTCGAAGGCTTGCTGTGCATCGGGCACGACATTACCGAGCAGCATGCTCTGGAGATCGAGCTGGCGCAGTATCGCGACCATCTCGAGGAGCAGGTGAACGAACGGACGCGCGAGCTGTCGCTGGCGCGCCAGGCGGCCGAACGCCTGTCGGAAGTGAAAAGCCGCTTCCTGACCAACATGAGCCACGAGATGCGCACGCCCCTGCACCAGATCAACGGCCTGTTGCAGATCTTCAAGCGCCAGGAGATGAGCGGCAAGCAGGCGCAGTTGCTGGAGCGGCTGCAGGCGGCGACCCAGGGCCTGACGCGAACCATCGACGCCATCCTGGAAATGAGCTGGATCGACTCCGGTCGGCTCGAGTTGAAGCGCCAGGTGTTTTCCCTGCCGCTGCTCATCGACGACATGGCCGGCGTGGCCGCCGAGCAAGCCAGCGCCAAGGGGCTGGCGTTCGTGCGCGACACGCCCCTGGGCGATGCCCAGGTGGTGGGGGACCCGATGCTCATCCGGCGGGCCATCGCCAACTACATCGACAACGCCATGCGCTTTACGCCGAACGGCAGGATCACCCTGCGCGCGCATGCCGAAGCGCTACCCGGGGACGAACTGGCCTTGCGCCTGGAGGTCGAGGATACAGGCGTCGGCATCGCCGCCGAGGATATCGACCGGCTGTTCTCGATTTTCGAGCAGGGCGACAATTCGCAAAGCCGCATCTACAGCGGCCTCGGCGTCGGCCTGGCGATGTCCAGGCGGATTGCCCAGGCCATGGGCGGCGATGCCGGCTGCCGCAGCGTGCTGAGCGAGGGCAGCGTCTTCTGGCTGAGCTTCCGGCTGGCGTGCGTCAGCGGGCAATGAGCGCGTCGCCGCGCTGCGCCGGAGATGGGCGCGCGCCAATCTGCGACAATATGCCGCATCGGCAACGCAGTGCCGCTCGACTACAATCGACCGTAATGTAAGTGCCTGTTTTTTATGTGTGTTTTGATATGAATCAAGGGTTATGAGCAACGCGATGGTCTTGCCGCCACTGGATCTGCCCGAGCGTCATCCCTCGCCGGCCGAGCGGGCCGTCAACCTGCTCGCCGTCGTTCTGCTGCATGTCGTGCTGGCCTATGCCCTGCTCTTCCTTTCGGTCAAGAACGAGCTCATTTCGCTGCCGCCCAGCATCAGCGTCCGCCTGTTGCCCATGATCGAGGAACCGCCGGCTGCGGCGAAGCCCTTGCCGCCCCCGCCGCCGAAGGCGCCGCTGCGCAAGCCGCCGCTTGTGCCGCCGCAACCGGTTCTGGCTGCCGCCGCCCCGGCCGCCCCCAGCACTTTTGTCGTGGCCCCCCAGCCGCCGGCTCCCCCGGCGCCGCAGCCCATCGCCCCGCCGGCGCCGGCCCCGGTGGTGGCCATCGTGGCCGCCCGCTTCGACGCCGACTACCTGCATAACCCGAAACCGGTCTATCCGGCGCTTTCCCGCCGCTTGAACGAGGAAGGCAAGGTGTTGCTGAAGGTGCGCGTCAGTGCCCAGGGCGCCCCCCTCGAGGTGGCCGTCTCGAAGTCGAGCGGCTTTCCGCGTCTCGACGCCGCGGCCATCGACGCCGTCGGGCGCTGGCGCTTTGTCCCGGCCCGGCGCGGCGACGAGCCGCTTGATTCGTCGGTGGTCGTTCCGATCGCCTTTGCGCTTGACTGATTCGAAAAGGAAATTCCATGCATTCGCCAATGGGCCTGGCCCACTTCTGGAGCCAGGGCGACCTGGTCACCCACACCACCGCCGTGATCCTGGCGCTGCTTTCGGTCGCATCGTGGTCGGTCATTCTCGGCAAGCTGCTGTCGGCCTGGCGCGCTTCGCGTTCGCAGGACCGGGCGCTGAACTCCTTCTGGAGCGCCAACTCGCTGCCTGAGGCGCTCGAGGCCTTGCGCCGCGACGATCCCTCCGGCGTCTTCGCCGGGCTGGCGCTGACCGGCGCCCACGCCGCGCAGGCGCACCAGCAGAATGCGGCGCGCGGTATCGGCGCCGGGGTCAATGCCAGCGAATTCGTGACCCGCGCCATGCGCTCGCACATCGTCAACACCCAGGCGCGCATCGAGCGCGGGCTGACCTTTCTCGCGTCGGTGGGCTCGACGGCGCCGTTCATCGGCCTGTTCGGCACGGTCTGGGGCATTTATCACGCGCTGGTCGGGCTTTCCGGCGCCACCCAGGTGGTTCTCGACAAGGTGGCCGGCCCGGTCGGCGAAGCCCTGATCATGACGGCGGCCGGGCTTTTCGTCGCCATTCCCGCCGTGCTCGCCTACAACGCCTTCACCCGCTCGAACCGGCTGCTTGCCGTGCAGCTCGACGGCTTCGCCCACGACCTGCATGCCTACCTGACGACCGGCGTCCGGGTCGGCGGCAATACGCAGCTGGTCGATATCGGCGCCGCGCGCGCCAAGCAGGTTGTCTGATCATGGCTTTCGGAAGCTTCGACGAAGGCGGCACCGGCCAGCCGATGGCCGAAATCAACACCACCCCGCTGGTGGACGTGATGCTCGTGCTGCTGGTCATCTTCATCATCACCGCGCCGCTGTTCCACCAGGCGGTGCCGATCGACCTGCCCCAGGTGTCGGCCACCAAGCTGGACGACAAGCCGGAGGTGATCCAGCTGGCGATCGACATCGACGGACGGATATTCTGGAATGGCGAAGCGCTTGCCCGCGATGCGCTGGATGCCCGCTTCGCTGCCGCCAGCAGCCGGCAGCCGGAATTGCACCTGCGCGCCGACCGCAAGGTGGCCTACGAGAAAGTGGCCGACGTGATGGCCGCCGCCCAGCGGGCCAGCATCGTCAAGATCGCCTTTCTGACCGAGCCGGCGCGTTAGCGCGGGCTGGCCAGCGCGAAACTGCGCGTGGCGTGAACGCCGTCGAGGCGTATGGGGCGAATGACCCGGTCGCGTTCGAGTTGCTTGACGATGCGGGAAATGGTTTCGAAGCGCAGGTCGGTGATGTCGGCGATCTCCTGGCGCATGGGCAGCACGACGCGGCCGCTGCGGTCGGTGAGCAGGCGGATCAGCCCGAGGACGCGCGCGCTGGCCTGGCCGCCGCGCAGCGCCAGCAGGTCGGCGGCCCGCTGTTGCGCCCTGTGCAACGACGCGAGCAGGGTCGAGTTGTCGGCGACGCCTCCCTCCGGCCAGGGATCGAGACGGCAGTGGGTCAGCGCGCTGGCCCGGAAGGTGTAGCAGCCGAAGAGCAGGGTTTCGCAGCCGATGATGTCGCCGGCGATGGCCAGGCTGGCGAAGCTGGCGTGCCCATCGGCCGCGACGCTGTCGAAACGGACCACCCCTTCGGCAAGCCGCCATGCCTTGCCTGCGCTGCCGGCGGCATGGATCTCGGTTCCGGGATCGGTGGTGCGGGGCTGGCGCGACATGCAAAATCTCCGATCTGGATGGAAAAAACCCCGGCACCGGGCCGGGGTTGTCCGGTGCAGGCTAAGGCCTAGAACTTCAGGTTGAGGCCGGCGTAGAACGAGCGGCCCATGCCCGGCACGGCGATGCCCCAGGGCATCGTGCCATCGGCCGGGTTGAGGCTCATCGTCCGGCCCTGGCCGGTATAGGCGCCGCCAGTCGGCAGGGCGTAGTAGCGGTCGAACAGGTTCTCGACGCCGAAATCGACACGAACGTTCTTCCACGAGTAGCTGCCGCGCAAGTGGGTCAGGCCATAGCCGGCCGTGGTGATTTCGTTGCGGGCGCCCGATACGTCCTGCTTGCCCTGGACGCCGACGAACTCGATGGCGTTGGCCCAGCCGCCCGACTGGTGGGTCAGGCTGAATTTGCCGTTGAGCGGCATGATGTTGTACAGGTTGTCGCCGGTATCGCGATTTTCGCCCCGGGTGTAATTGACCAGGCCCTTGATGCCGAACTCGCCCAGGCCGGTCCTGGCCAGCGGGGCGCGACCCGAGAGGTCGAGGCCGTACAGGCGGGCGGACTGGTTGGCGTACTGCAGCACCACGAACTGGTTGCGGGTGCTGGCGTTGGCTGCCGTGCAGGCCGAGCCGGCGGAACAGCGGACGGCGTCGATGTAGTCGTCGACGTGGGTGTAGTACGGCGTGGCCTTGAGTTCCCAACGCCGGTCGGCGGCATGCCAGTCGAAGGTGAAGGAGGCGGTATAGGCTTTCTCCGGCTTCAGGTCGATGTTGCCGATGTAGCCGTTGCCGTCGCCGACAAAGTTGTTCATGACCGCGGCCATGCTCCAGGTGGACCACGTGTAGCGCTCGTAGAGGTTGGGCGAGCGGACCTTGCGGGCCAGGCCGAACTCGATGTCGGCGCTCTGGCTGGGGGTGTAGCGGGCGAGTGCGGTCAGGTCGATGTTGTTGTCGGTACGGCTGTGGCTGCGGTTGTTGAAGGCGGCGGTATCGACCAGCTGGTTGCCCATGGCCGTGCCGTAGCCGTGAATGTTGCCGGCATCGGTTTCGACCCGCTCGTAGCGGGCACCGAGCAGGGTGGTCCATTGCGGCCCGAAGCGCTTCTCCCATTCGGAGAAGATGCCCATGCGATTGCGCTTGCCGTTGTTGATGTTGTCGAAGGTGCCCGGCCACATGCCGGAGCCGGAAGGCGGCCACCAGTCGTTCAGCGTGTAGTGCTGGTAGATGGCGCCGAGGCGCAGCAGGTCGCCCTGGCCAAGTTCGATATCGCCCTTGAGGTTGATGCCGGTCGTCCGCCCGGCGGAGTACATCGGCATGCCATAGGCGCAGGTGCTGCTGATCGGCGAACACGGTGAGCCGTTCGCCCCGCTGCCTGACGACGCGCCGTACCAGATCCGCTTGTCGGCGCCGAAATCCATGAAATGGTCGACGCGCTCATGGTAGGCCCGCGCCTCGAACATGCCCCAGTCGAATTGGCCGAGGTAACGCAGGTTGACGCGTTTCTGCTCGTTGTCGAGCATGTCCATGCGCTGGTTGGGATAGAGCTGGTAGGGAACGTCCTGGTAGCCGAACTTGGCTTCGACCAGGTGGTTGCCGCCGCGCATGGCGAAACCGAGGGTATGGGTGCGGCTTTCGTAGGCGGTGGAGCCGACTTCGTCGAGCGCCACGCTGTGGCCGATGCGGCCGCTCGTCGTGTTCTGCCGGAAATTCCCCCCTGCCTTGTAGTTGTCGGCCTTGGCCAGCGCACCGGTGTAGCTGATGCTGAGGCTTTCGGTGGCCAGCGTCGCCGCCAGGTTGCCGCCGATGGCGTTGTTGTTGCTGCGGGCGAAGGCGCCGATCTCGCCCTTGGCCAGCGTGCCCTGCCCCGGCGCGGCAAACTGCGGCGGGGCGGTTTCGGCGACGATGGCGCCGCCGATGCTGTCGCCGCCCACGCTGACCGGCGCGATGCCGGCGAAGACCTTGATCCTGGCGACGTTGCTCGGGTCCAGGTAGGACAGCGGCGGGTTCATGTGGTTGGGGCAGGAGGCGATGAAGTCCATGCCGTCGACGGTGATGCGCAGGCGATCATCGGCCAGGCCGTGGATGACCGGCAGGCTGGAAACGCCGCCGGCGCCGTAGAGGCTGACGCCCGGCACGTCGCGCAGCAGCGCCGCGGTATCGCGGGTGATGGCGTGCTGGGCGGCGATTTCCGCCGCGCCGATCTGCTGTGGCGTGGCCGCGTCGCGAATCTTGCCGGCGTTGACGACGACTTCGTTGAGCGTCGTCTGGGCATGGGCCTGTGACCAGGTCATGACGGAACAGGCAAGCGCAACGGCGCTCGCCAATGGACGGAGTTGATACCCCATGTGGTTCTCCCTGATTTTATTGGTATTTAAGCGGAGCCTGATTTTCCGCTTTGATCGGGGAATGGGGAATGTGGCAAATCGCCGCGCGACAAAAGGTCGCACGGCGATCTATGTTGTTCTTACGGCGGCGGCGCGCTCAGGCGTTGAGCTTTTCCAGCGCCTCGCGCAGCTTGCCCGGTTCGTCCAGGCGCAGGATCTTGCGGACGTTGGGGGCGAGGTCGTTGACCTCCGATTTCAGCACGTGCTGCTTGACCTTCAGGATCTGCGACGGGTGCATCGAGAAGATGCGCAGGCCCATGCCGAGCAGCAGGCGGGTCAGTTCCGGGTCGCCGGCCATTTCGCCGCATACCGAGACCGGGATATTGACCTTCTCGGCGCTGGCCAGGGTATGGGCGATCAGCATCAGCACCGCCGGGTGCAGCGGGTCGTAGAGGGCGGCCACCTGCTCGTCGGTGCGGTCGATGGCCAGCGTGTACTGGATCAGGTCGTTGGTGCCGATGGAGAGGAAGTCGAGGCGGCGCAGGAACAGGCCGACGGCCAGCGCGGCGGCGGGAATCTCGATCATGCCGCCGACTTCGATGTTTTCGTCGAAAGCCGCCTTCTCGCCGCGCAGGCTGGACTTGGCCTGCTCCAGCGCGGCCAGCGTCTGGTCGATTTCGTGGGCATGCGCCAGCATCGGGATGAGCAGCTTGATCGGGCCGTGCTTCGAGGCGCGCAGGATGGCCCGCAGCTGGGTCTGGAACATGCGCGGCTCGGCCAGCGACAGGCGGATGGCACGGCGGCCGAGGGCCGGGTTGGTCTTGACCCGGTCGCCAGCGGAGGCGTTGGGGTTCATGTCCTTGTCCGCCCCGAGGTCGAAGGTGCGGATGGTGACCGGGCGTCCGCCCATGCCCTTGACCACCTTCTTGTAGGCTTCGTATTGTTCCTGCTCGTCGGGCATGTCGCCGCGGTCGAGGAAGAGGAATTCGGTACGGAACAGGCCGATGCCTTCGGCGCCGCAGTCGAGGGAAACCGGCACGTCGCCCGGCAGCTCGATATTGGCGAACAATTGCACCTCGACGCCGTCGATTGTCTCCGATTTGGCTGTCTTCAGGCGCCTGAGCTTGGATTTCTCCAGCTCGATCTGTTCCTTGCGCAGCTGGTACTCGTCGAGGATGCGCTGGTCGGGATTGACGATGACGACGCCGCGCAGGCCGTCGACGATGAGCAGTTCGCCATCGCGGATCAGGCCGCGGGCGTTCTCCAGGCCGAGCACGGCGGGGATCGCCATCGAGCGGGCGAGGATGGCGGTGTGCGAGGTGGCGCCGCCGACATCGGTGATGAACGAGGCGAAGCGGTGTTCCTTGAAGGCGATGGTGTCGGCCGGCGACAGGTCGTGGGCGACGACGATCAGGCTTTCTTCCTTGGATTTCCGCGCATTCTTCAGCGCCGCCCGGCCGGGGTGGCCAAGCAGTTCCTTGACCACGCGCTCGACGACCTGCACCACGTCGAACTTGCGTTCGCGCAGGTAGGTGTCCTCGAACTGGTCGAACTGGTCGACCAGGTGCTCCATCTGCTGGACCAGCGCCCATTCGGCGTTGCAGCGCCGCTCGCGGATGATGTCGCGCGGCTTTTCGGCCAGTTCCGGGTCTTCCAGGAACATGGTGTGGATGTCGATGAAGGCATTGAGCTCGGCCGGCGCGTGCTCGGTGTTTTCCTTCATCAGGATCAGTTCGTCCTTGACCGCCTTGATGGCGGTGTCGAAGCGCTCGATTTCCTTGTCGATCAGGCGCGGCGCCAGCGTCAGGTGGGCAACCTCCAGGGTTGCGTGCGACATCAGCATGGCCCGCCCGATGGCGATGCCGCCGGAAACGCCCAGGCCGTGTAGCGTGAAGCTCATAGGGCTTATTCTCCTTCGCCGAAATAGTCGGCGATCAGCGCGAGCAGGGCCTCCATCGCCTCGGCTTCGTCGGCGCCGTCGGTTTCCAGGGTCACTTTCGAGCCCTTGCCGGCCGCCAGCATCATCACGCCCATGATGCTCTTGGCGTTGATGCGGCGTGCGCCCTTGCTCATCCACACCTCGCACTTGTACTTGCCGGCGAGCTGGGTCAGCTTGGCGGAGGCGCGGGCATGCAGGCCAAGCTTGTTGATGATTTCGGTTTCCTGGGTCAGCATGAATCGTTTCCGGTTAGTGGTTTTGCATGTTGAGGATGCCGTCGCGGCCGCCATCGCGGGCGCGGATGAGCAGCGTCTCCATGTCCTTGTCGCGATAGTTCAGGGCGCGCAGCAGCATGGGCAGGTTGGCGCCGGCCAGGCCTTCGATGCGGCCCGGTTCGAGCAGCTTGAGGGCGAGGTTGGCCGGCGAGGCGCCGAAGATGTCGGTGAGGACCAGCACGCCCCGGCCGTTATCGACCAGGTGCAGCATCTGGCGGGCCAGCGGCAGCAGGTCGAGCGGGTCGTCCTGCGCGGAGAGGCCGAGCTGGTTCAGTTGCAGCGGGCGCTTGTTCAGCACGTGGCAGGCGTTCTGGACGAGCGCCTCGCCATAGCTTCCATGCGTGATGAGAAGAATGCCGATCATGCTCCGGATTCTAACCGAAGCTATTACTTGCGGCTGACGATCAGGATGCCGATGACAACAAAGACGGCGCCGGCGCTCTGCGCGGCGGAAATGCGCTCGCCGAGCAGCCACCAGGCGACGCCGATGGTGAGGATGGGGCCGATCATGCCGAACAGCGCGGAGCGCCCGGCGCCGATGCGGCGGATCGCCGCCGACTGGGCGAATACCGGCACGACGGTCGAAAACAGGGCCATGGCCAGTCCCCAGCCATAGACCGGCAGGGGCTGGATGAAGGCGGAGAACGGCTGGGCGATCGTGAAATGGAGCAGCGTGACGGCCGACGACACCAGCATGGCCAGCGCCGAGAAGCGCATGGCGCCGAGGCGGGCGATCATCGCGCCGCTGCCCGACAGGTACAGCGCATAGGAAACGCTGGAGCCGAAGACCAGGCCGCCCCCGATCAGCACGCTGCGCGTGTCGCCGAAATTGAGGTCGTGCACGAAGGCGAGGCCGATGCCGGTGTAGCACAGCGCCACCGCAACGCCCTCGCGCCGGGTGAAGGGCTTGCCCTGAAAGAGGACGCCGATCAGGATGGTCAGCGTCGGGTAGGTGAACAGGATCAGGCGTTCGAGCCCGGCCGAGATGTATTCCAGCCCCCAGAAATCGAGGATGCTGGCGCCGTAATAGCCGAGGCAGCCGAGCAGCACGAGCTTGATCCAGTCGTCGCGGGTCAGGCTGCCGCCGGCCTTCTGGCCGGCCAGCCCGACCCACAGGAAAACCGGCAGCGCGAAGCCCATGCGCAGGGCGAGCAGGGTGATCGCGTCGACGCCGTAGGGGTAGGCCAGCTTGATGAAAATGGCCTTCAGCGAAAAGCCGAGCGCCGCGATCAGCGCCAGGCCAGCACCGTAAGCGTTCGATTTTTCCAAAGTCGTTCCCGGGGTGAAATGGTGTATTCCCATTAAAACCTCCGGCTGGCGGGCGGACAATTGGTATTATTCAAAACCAGCATTCGATGGGGACGAAACCATGCGCTACGACCTGCCCGACCTCCGGCTGGTGGCGGCCATTGCCGATTCGGGCAGCCTGACCCGGGCCGCCGAACTGGTCCATCTGGCGCCCTCCTCGGCCAGCCATCGCCTGACGCAGCTCGAGGCGGCCCTCGGCGTGCCGCTCTTTGTCCGCCATGCGCGCGGCCTGACGCCGACGGCCGCCGGCGAATCGCTGCTCCGCCACGCCCGCCAGGTATTCGCCCAGCTCGAACAGATGCACGCCGACCTGGCGCCCTACGCCGGCGGCCTGCACCGCCAGGTGACGGTGTTCGCCAACACCAACGCCATCAACTGCTTCCTGCCGGAAGACCTCGGCGATTTCCTGCGCGAGCACCCGCAGGTGCGCATCAGCCTCGAGGAGCAGCCGAGCCCGGCGATCATCCAGGCGGTGGCCGCCGGCCAGGTGGAACTCGGGGTGGTCGCCGCCGAAGGCAACCTGGCCGGCCTCGAAACCCAGCCCTATCGACGCGACCGCCTGGTCCTCATCGTTCCCGCCGCGCATCCGCTGTCCGCACGGCCGGCGCTCGCCTTCGCCGAGGTGCTGGGCGAACCCTTCGTCTGTCTGCATGCCGGCAGCGCCATCCATACCTTCATGATGAACCACGCCGCCCGCCTCGGCGGCCGGCTCGACGTGCGCATCCAGGTGCGCAGCTTCAACGCCGTCTGCCGCATGGTGGCGGCCGGGGTCGGCCTCGGCATGGTGCCGCGCTCGGCGGTGCCACGGGCTTCTCCGGGGTTGGCGACGGTCGAGATCGCCGACGAGTGGGCGCCGCGCGACCTCCAGCTTTGCGTCCGTTCCCGGCAGGGGCTGAGTTCGGCCGCCAGCGCCTTGTTCGAGCATCTCGCCGGAAAAGCGGCGCCCTGACAGCGTCGGGCGTCGCTCGCCGGTCGTTGCCGCTAGCGCGGCAGGCGCGTCAGCACGGCGGCCTGATCGGCCTGCGCGCTGTTCAGCCAGATGCGGCCAGCCAGGGTCTTGCCGTCGGCCGCCAGGTGCAGGCGGAGATTGCCGCTGTCGACCGGGGGCGCGTCCGGGCCGGGCAGCACCTCCAGGGCGATGTCCAGTATCGCCGCGGCGCCCGGCGCCTCGATGCGCCTGCCCGCGCCGCGATACCGGATGGCGGTCAGCTCGCCCTTGCCCTGCTCGCTCCAGAAGCGGCGGTACTCGGCCCAGTCCGGGCGGTCGGCGATGGCGACGGGGGCGCTGGCCAGGGTCACCGCCTGGCCTTGCTCCGCGAGTTCGACGCTGACCACTTCACCCTGCCAGAGCTGGGCTTGCCAGCGTCCGGCGAGATTCACCGGGCCGTCGTCGCGCGGTAGCCACCAGGCGTACGCCGCCACCAGCACGCCGCTCACGCCGGCGACCAGGAGCATGACCCGGCGCCGGGTCCGGGCGTAGTGCGCCATCGTCGGGGCGGCGTCGTCGGCGCGCCGGTTCCGCTTGCTCGGCGGAATGCCGAAAGCCTTCAGATCGTCGCTCAGGCGCTCGATGTCGTTGTCCCAGTCGTAGGCCCGCAGCTTGCGCCAGGTCAGGTCGCCGATGCGGTCGAACGGGGCCGGCAGGCGGCCGGCGTCGGGTACGTCGTCCAGCCCGTCGCACAGCAGCGGGATGATGCTTGCCCCGGCTTGCAGCGCAGCCTGCAGTTCCTTGCGGACGGGGTCGTCGTCATCGTCGATCCGGGCCTGTCCCCGGTCGTCGACAGCGTTGAGGAGCTGCGGCGTGACGAGCAGGAGCAGGATGGGCCTGGCGTCGAGCGCATGATCGATTTCCTGGCGCCACGCCGTTCCCCCGCGCAGGTCGTCCTTGTCCAGGAAGACCGCGTCGTCGCCGAATATTTCTCCGAGGTCGCGCGCCAAGGCGGTAGCCTTGTCGACGCCGTCCGCGGTGCGATAGCTGATGAAGATGCGTGTGCTCATGGGGCGCCTCCGGTCATCTGCAGCGACGGCCCCGGGGGCGTGTTGTCCCCGGGGCGGATTGTCGCCGCATTATGACATTGGCGCGCCGATGCGGTTCGGGTTCCGGCGGCGGAAAATTACAGCGGGCGCTTGACCGTCAGCGCGCCGCGAATCTGTCCCTTGGTGTAGCCGGTGGCCTGGTCGTGCGGATAGGCCGCCGTGAGCACGCTTTTCAGCCCGGCATCGAGCGTCTCGGCCGGGCCGTGGCACTTGAGGCAGACATCGCCGACCGGCAGCGCCTTCATGTAACGCAGGACCGGCTTGCCATCGATGCTCACGATCTCGCTTTTTTCGAGGCTGTCGATCTTCTCGCCCTGGGCGGCGCGGATGTTGAAATCAGCCAGCTGGCGGGCTTCCCAGAGGTCGGGGGTGGCGCGTTCTGCGTTGCGCGTCCTGAGGCTGACGCGGCGGATGTCCCAGCCGGTTTCCTGGCGCTTTTCCTTGATCAGTGCGGGAGCCTGCTCCTTGCAGACGGGAATGGCGCCGGCCACGCCCTTGTCCGCGACGGCATCCTGCATGGCATTGACCACCTTGGGAACGACCGGCAGAACGGTCTTTTTCGTCTCGGCGGTCAGTGCGGCCAGGTCCTGCGCGAAGCTCGGCAAAGCGGCCATCAGCAGGGTGGCGGGAAGGAGGAATTTCATGGTGCGCTCCGGTAAATCAGAAAACGCTAATGTTAAACCTTTTCCGCCGTGCCGGGGCATTCTTCCCGCGAGGCGCCCGGCATCCGCGGCCGCCATGATCGGGCGAGGGGTGGCTTGACGCACTGCACAATATGCCGCCAAAATAAGGCCATGATTCGACCGCACGCCACCTTTACGCTGAACCTGCTGCCCTGCCGCATCCTGCGCGCATGGCGCATTGCCGTTTGTCCGGGGCCTGCGGTGGATTAGTCGTCTTCATTCCGATTTCATCCAAAGGCCGCGGCGTAGAAACCGCGGCCTTTTTGTTTTCTGTCGTTCCATCCCGTGCCTAAAGGAGTGGCCATGATCGCCGCCTCGCATCCCCCGTCACCTCCCGCGACCTGAACCGGAGAATCGCATGTCCGTCCCCCTTGCCTACCTCGGCATCATCCTGATCTGGTCCACCACCCCGCTCGCCATCCAGTGGAGCACGCAAGGCGTCGGCTTCGCGCTGGCCGTGTTCGCGCGCATGCTGATCGGCGTCGTCGTCGCCGGGTTGCTCATGGCCTTGTGGCGCATTCGTTTTCCGCTGCACCGGCGGGCCTGCCGTGCCTACTTGGTCGGCGGTCTGGCGCTTTTCGGCGGCATGATCTTCACCTACTGGGGTGCCCGCTATGTGCATTCCGGGCTGATTTCCGTGCTCTTCGGCTTGTCGCCGCTGGCCGCCGCCATCCTGGGCGCGCTGTTCGTCGGCGAGCGCTCGCTGACACCGCTCAAGCTGTGCGGCATGTTGCTCGGCGCCGTCGGCCTGGCGACGATCTTCATCCACGGCGACAGCCTGGGGCACGCAGACGCGCTGGCCGGGTTGCTCGCCGTGCTGTGCGCGGTGACGCTGTACTCGGGCGGCATGGTGTGGCTCAAGCAAATCGGCGACGACAGCCCGCCGCTGGCGACCACGGTCGGCTCGCTGAGCGTTTCGCTGCCGCTGTTCGGGCTGGTCTGGTGGTTGAGCGACGGCCAGCTGCCGGCCGTCGTGCCGCCGCGCGCCGGGGCGGCCATCGCCTATCTCGGCATTTTCGGGTCGGTGATCGGCTTCGCGCTGTACTACTACGTGATCAAGCATCTCGAAACCTCGAAGGTGGCGCTCATCACGCTGATCACCCCGGTCATCGCGCTGCTGCTCGGCAACTGGTTCAACGGCGAAACCATCGGCCTCCGCCTGTGGATCGGCACGGCGCTGATCCTGCTCGGCCTGAGCGTGCACCAATGGGAGATGCTCGCCGGCTTTCGCCGGCGGGCCTGATGATGGTTGCCGGGGCCGGCGCGTCCGGCCCCGGATTTCTCATGCCGCGGTCAGCCAGCCGGCATGGGTCGCATCTTCACCCGTTACGCAGGCGAAATAACGCGCCTGCAACAGCCGGGTGACCGGCCCGGGGGCGCCCGATCCAATTCGTCGGCGATCCACTTCGATCACCGGCGTGATTTCGGCGGCCGTGCCGGTCAGGAAGACCTCGTCGGCGCAATACACCTCGTCGCGGGTGATGCGTTTGGCGCGCACGGTCAGCCCGGCTTCGTGGGCCAGCGTTTCCACCGTGCGACGGGTGATGCCGTCGAGCGCCGAGGTGGTTTCCGGTTGCAGCAACTCGCCGTCGCGAACGATGAACACGTTCTCGCTCGACCCTTCCGCCACGTAGCCCTCGGTATCGAGCAGCAGCGCCTCGTCGTAGCCGTCGCGCCGGGCCTCGCGCACGGCGAGGATGGAGTTGGCGTAGGTCGAAATCGCCTTGGCCCGGCACATCTGCACATTCGGATGATGGCGGGCGTAGGACGAAACGCGGACGCGGACGCCCTCGGCGAGCGCCTTGCCGCCCAGGTAGGCGCCCCATGGCCAGGCGGCGACCATGACGTGGGTGTCGGCACCGGCCGGATCGACGCCGAGCTTTTCGGCGCCGAGAAAGACCAGCGGCCGGATGTACGCGCTGCGCAGCGCGTTGCGGCTCACCGCCTCGCGGCAGGCCGTGGCCAGCGCGGCGCGGCCCACCGGCAGGTCGATGGCGAGGATGTGCGCCGAATCCTCGAGCCGGCGCAGGTGTTCGTCGAGCCGGAAGATGGCCGGGCCGTCGGCCGTTTCGTAGGCGCGGATGCCTTCGAAGCAGCCGTAGCCGTAATGCAGGGTATGGGTCAGCGCGTGCACTTTCGCCTCGCGCCAGGGCAGCCACTGGCCATCGAGCCAGATGTAACCGTCGCGGTCTTGCATGGTCGTTCTCCTTGGATCCGTGAAAAGGCCGCCTGAGCGGCCGTGGCGGCACACCGGGGGTGGGGTGTGCCGGTCCCGGGGCGGCCGTCGCCGGGTAGGCGGGGCGCGGACGGAAGAAGGCGGTACGGCAAGCGTGCCGGTCGGCGGGCTTGCGCTCAAACGAATTGAAGCGGGTTTGGATGAATTGGATTCACCTGTCGCCGCCCGGGAGGCGGCGGGCCCGGCAGGCGTCTGCCTAGCCGGCGATATCGTGCGCCCCGCGCACCAGCCAGCGGATGAAGGCCATCGCCGCCGGGCGTTCCTGGATGGCGGGTGGGGCGACGACATAGAAGCTGCGGTCGGCGCAATCCTCGGCGAAGGGACGGACGAGACGGCCGTCGGCCACGTAGGGGGCGGCCAGGCTGCCTGCCATCAGGGCGATGCCATGACCGACCACGGCGCCCTCCAGCATCAGCAGGGCATCCTCGTACCAAGCTCCGGCGACCGGTTCGGGACGGCTCAGCCCGGCGGCGGCGAACCAGCGCTGCCAGGACAGCAGGGGGTGGCGCAGCAGGTGTTTCCCGTCCAGGTCGTCGGGGTGCTTCAGGTCGGCGGCCAGGGCCGGGCTGCACACCGGGAATACCCGCTCCTCGAACAGTTTCCAGGCCAGCAGCCCTGGCCATTCCTCCTCGCCGTAACGCAGGCCGATATCGGCTTCGCCGTTGAGCAGCGGTCCCAGGCCGGTGGCGGTGGCCAGGCTGAATTCGACGGTCGGATGGCCGGCCTGGTACGCGGCGACGCGCGACACCAGCCAGGTGCTGCCCAGTGCCGGCGCCGCCGAAATGCGCAGGCGCTCCCGCTTCGGCGCGCGCAGCACGGCGCTGGCCTCGTCGAGGCGCAGCAAGGCGTCGCGCACCACGGCCAGATAGCGCCGCCCGGCCGGCGTCAGCGCGATGGCCCGGTGCCGCCGCTCGAACAAGTCCTGCCCGAGGTGCGTTTCAAGCTGGCGTATGCGGTGGCTGATCGCCGACGGCGTCAGGTGCAGCGCCGCTGCCGCCGCCTGAAAGCTGCCCAGGCGGGCGGCGGCTTCGAAGGCGGGCAGCGCGTGGAGCGGTGGAAGGTCGTGCATGGGAGCGCGGTGCCGGCAATCGGGCTACTGCTTTTGCGCGGCGCGCTCCTTCTCGTATTCGCCATAGCTCTTCTTGTTGAGCTCGTCCAGGCACTTCTGGCTCTCGCCGGGCGGCTGCTTGCGGCAGTGATGCTCGGACGACTGGTTGGCGGCGTTGTACCACTGCTCGGTCGTGCAGCCTTGCGCTGCCAGCAGTGCGACGGCCAGGGTAAGACAGGCGACGGGCGGACATTTTCCACGCATTGTTGCGGGCTCCTTTGGTGCGACGGCAAATCCCGGCTCGGGATCAGCCTTCGGGGAAAAACACGAATAGTACGCAGCCTTCCTGCGACTGCGGTATATGCGACGTGCCGGCGGGATGGTGAATGAAGGTGCCGGCCGGGTAGCTGTTTTGCCCGTCGCAAAAAGTGCCGGATACCACGAACACCTCTTCCGGGCCGGGAGAGTGCACATCGAGTTCGGGGTAGACGGCGCCGGGCGCAATCTCGAACATCAGCGCCTTGCGCCCGTCCGCCTGCGACCACAGCAGGCGCGTGCTGAAGCCCGGATGGGCCAGGGTTTTGGGGGGGGCGTCGCGCCAGTGCGCGGCGACTACGCCGTCAAGATTCATGGTGCGCGGGGGATTGGCGGACATGGGGTCAGGCGCTGGTGCTGCCGGGTGCGCCCGGGGAGGATAGCAGGCGAAGGCCTTGCGGCGTGGCGATATGGGCGACGAGCCGTGCGGCGGGGCCTCTCCGTACCAATACTGGAGCTTCGATTTCCAGCGCCAGCAGCAGGCGTTCGATGCGCTCGGGTTGCGGTGAGAACAGCTCCAGCTTCGTAAGGCGCAGATGGTGATCGGTGAGTCTGGCGGCCGGGTGCCCGGCGGCCGACCATTCGATCAGCGTCGGGGCAAGGCCGGCCAACGGCAGCGAACCGTCCTCGGGGATGGTGATCAGCCAGTCGAGTGCGCCGCGACTCATCGGCTCGACCTTGCCCAGGTCCTCCGGCGAAGCCGTCAGCGTGCTTCGAATATCCGTCGTGCGGACCACCCAGGTCGACAGTGTCGGCACCGATTGCGGTGTCAGCGTGTCGAGTGCGAACCAGCGGGGGCGACCGGGGGCGACGGCCGAGGGGTTGATCGCGATCACTTCGAGAAACATCGACTCGCCGAGGCGCAAAAGGCGATTGTGCGTTCCCATGCGCGGGTGCTCGCCTCCGTCTTGCGGCGCGACACCCAGCACGTCGCGAACGAAATCGCTTCCCGCCTCGAGAGACGGGGCGGTCAGCGTGATGTGATCGAGGAAGGTGGGCGGCACTGGCGTATTCCCCGTTTCAAGCCGCTGGCGCGCAACCGGCCGGTTCGCTGCCGCTGGGTCTGGGTTGGTGCATGGCAATCATCCCGGAA
This sequence comes from uncultured Dechloromonas sp., assembly GCF_945957265.1. Taxonomy (GTDB): domain Bacteria; phylum Pseudomonadota; class Gammaproteobacteria; order Burkholderiales; family Rhodocyclaceae; genus Azonexus. Next base: position 63,793 of record NZ_CAMFKO010000007.1, on the reverse strand, counting down.
CGGGGCGTTACTGCGGAATTTCCGGCTCGACCAGCGCCGCCAGTTGCGTCAGCGATTCCTGCCAGCCGAGGTAGCACATCTCGACCGGGATCGCATCGGGGATGCCTTCCTGCACGATGTGGAGTTCGGTGCCGCACAGTACCGGCGTCAGCGTCACGGTGACTTGCAGGACGCCGGGCAGGTTGGGATCGTCGAAGCGGTCGGTGTAGCGCAGCAGACGGTCGGGAACGAGTTCGAGGTATTCCCCGCCGAAACTGTGGCCTTGTTGCGTCGAAAAGCTGCTGAACGACATCCGGAATGTCCCGCCGACCCGCGCCTCCAGATGGTGTACGGTGCATGTGAAACCGTGCGGCGGCAGCCATTTGGCCATCGCCTCGGCGGTTGTGAAGGCGCGATACAGGCGCTCGGCGGGCGCTTTCAGTACGCGGTGAAGGCGAACGGTTCCCGGCATGGCATCTCTCTCCTGTTGGGCTATACGGGCTTCGACGCCTGATCCGGCAATGGGTTCTCGGCATTGGCCGGGAAGCGGGCGAACGGACGTCGTTGCGCATTCTCCATTCGCCGGTCGGCGAAATCAACCTGTCATTTTCAGGCAGCCAGCGCCTGGTTGTCAGCAGTCACCGACAAGCGACCCTGGTTGTCGAAATGCAGCGCGATCGCGGCGGGGGGAAGATTGCCGTCAAGCAGGCTCCGATACTTGGTGATCACCGCCGCAAGTTCGGCCGGCGTTTTTGCCGCGCGGTATTCCGCATCGAAGGACATCGCTTTTTCCATGCCGTTCATCTGCGACGACAGGGCATTGATCGTGCTCATTTGGCGGGCCAGAACAGGGTTTTCCGCCATCGCGCCACGAAACTGCGCGGCGTAAGGATAGTCCGCGGGCAGCTGCATCTGGCCATTGGTGTCGTAGGCGATGCTCGCCGGCGCTTGCGGAATGCCGTAGCGGGCGAGCAGTTCGGGCATGGCTGCCGATACGTGCCGGCTCAGGGCGTCGATGTTGTTCCGGGTCGGGGCCAGCAGTGGCAGGGAGAGCAGGGGGCGGGACGGGTCGGGCGTGAAGTAGGCGTCGATATCGAGCGCCTGGCTGCCTTGCATGGTGTCGTAGGTGGCCTTGGCACCGCTCGCCTCGGCCGCCAGCCGGTCGCGGGCTGCCTGGGAGATGGTGGTGACGGCAGAATCTTCCACCCGACCGGCCGAACTTGCCGCCGGTCGACTGGATGAGGTCAGGCTACGGGCAATCGACCCGACCAGGGAAACGGCTGCCGATGCAGCCAGACTGGCAATCGCCATGGTTCAACCCCCGCACAGTGATGGAAACGGTCACTACCAGTGCAAGGGGTATGCCAGGTGGGTCTTTGGGTGGGGGAAAGAGGGGGCGATCAGGCCGGCGTGTCGTCGCCGGGTCCGGCGGCCGGGGAGCAGAACCAGAGCTTGTTGCCTTCGCTGTCGAGAAAGCTGCCGACATGAAAATCGCCATAAACCTGTACCTCGTTGGCAATCGCGATGCCGCGCGCCCGCAGTGCCGCCTGGGTCGCCGGTGCGTGGTCGGTGGCCAGCGTGACGCGCGGATTCGGAAATTCGGTCGGCGTTGCCCAGTCCGGCTTGAGCATCAGGATGACCTGGCCCAGCCACCAGCCGACCTGTTCCTTGCCCTCGAAAGCCGGCTCCAGGCCGAGTTGCTCCCGATAGAAGCGATTGGCGCGCGCGATGTCGGTAACCGCCAGCGCGACGACCTTGACCCGCTGAATGCCCAGCGGCGGCAGTGATTGGCTCATGCTTGCGCCCCTTTCCCGGATTTTTCGCTCCACGTGCGGTGGACAGCGCCATTCCGGCTAGATTCCCGGATTTTCGGATGGGCGCCGCCGATCCATCAAGCCGGGAAAGGCCCGAAAACGAACATGGCGCAGGAAAGCCCTGCGCCATGGCCTTGGATCGTTCGCCGGTCGGCGTTCAGCGTCGGCCGCCGAGGATGCTGCCCAGCACCCCGCGCAGGATCTGCTTGCCGACCTCGCGTCCAACCGTGCCGGCGACGCCGCGCGCGGCGCTCTTGGCGGCGCTTTCGAGCACCCCCTCGCGTTTGCCGCCGCGCGGGCCGGTGCTGCCCATCAGGATTTCACCGAGGCCGCCGAACAGGCCGCCGCCGGATTCGGCTTGCGCCTCGGGGGCGGGCTGGCGTTGCTGGGCTTGCTCGTAGCGGGGCTGGGGTTGCGGCTGGCCGGCATGGTTGCCCCAGTCGTTGGTGTTCAGCCCGCCGCCCTGCGGTGCGGGAATGGCGCCGGGGGCTGCCGGGGCGCCGGCAGCCGGCTTGCCCTTGAGGACTTCATAGGCCGATTCGCGGTCGACGGTCTGGCCGTAGGCGGCGAGCATCGGGCTGGCCTGGATCATCGCCCGGCGCTCGTCGGCGGTCAGCGGTCCGAGGCGCGAGGCGGGCGGGAAGACGATGCTGCGCTCGACGACATTCGGGCGGCCCTTGTCGTCGAGGAAGGAGATCAGCGCCTCGCCGACGCCGAGTTCGGTGATGGCGGCAGCGGCGTCGAACTTGGGATTGGCGCGCATGGTTTCGGCGGCGGCCTGCACGGCCTTCTGGTCGCGCGGGGTGAAGGCGCGCAGGGCGTGCTGGACGCGGTTGCCGAGCTGGCCGAGGATCTTCTCCGGCACGTCGAGCGGGTTCTGGGTGACGAAATAGACGCCGACGCCCTTGGAGCGGATCAGGCGGACGACCTGTTCGACCTTGTCGGTAAGCGCCTGGGGGGCATCGCTGAACAGCAGGTGGGCTTCGTCGAAGAAGAAGACGAGCTTGGGCTTGTCGAGGTCGCCGGCTTCCGGCAGCTGCTCGAACAGTTCCGACAGCAGCCAGAGCAGGAAGGTGGAGTACAGCGCCGGGGCCTGCACCAGTTTTTCGGCGGCCAGCACGTTGATGACGCCGCGGCCGTTGCTGTCGATCTGCATCAGATCGGCGATGTTGAGCATCGGTTCGCCGAAGAACTTGTCGCCGCCTTGCTGCTCCAGCGTGAGCAGGCCGCGCTGGATGGCGCCGATGGAGGCCGAGGCGATGTTGCCGTATTCGGTGGTGTAGTTCTTGGCGTTATCGCCGACGTTCTGGACCATGGCGCGCAGGTCCTTGAGGTCGAGCAGCAGCAGGCCCTGGTCGTCGGCGATCTTGAACACCAGCTGCAGCACGCCGGCCTGGGTGTCGTTGAGGTTGAGCAGGCGGGCGAGCAGCAGCGGCCCCATGTCGGAAATGGTGGCGCGCACCGGCACGCCGTTTTCGCCGAAGACGTCCCAGAAGGCGACCGAGTTGGCGTAGGGCTGGAAGCCTTCGAGGCCCAGTTCGGCGATGCGCTTAAGCAGTTTTTCCGAGGGATTGCCCGGCGCGCCCATGCCCGACAGGTCGCCCTTCACGTCGGCCATGAAGACCGGCACACCGGCGTAGGACAGGCGCTCGGCCATCGACTGCAGGGTGACCGTCTTGCCGGTGCCCGTGGCGCCCGTGATCAGGCCGTGACGGTTGGCCATTTGCGGCAGCAGCGCGGGATAACCGTCTTCGGACTTGGCGAGATACAGGGGATCGGACATGGCGGCGGGTTCCTCGGGAAAGTATCCGAATATTCTAGCAACGCCGGGGCGGGGCTTTGTGAAATACCGTAAGCCGCCGACCTGACGAGAAGGCTTCCGGCGGGTAAAATCTCGCCTTCTTTGTTATTTGCAGTGGGACATCATCATGGCTGGTCATTCCAAATGGGCCAATATTCAGCACCGTAAAGGTCGCCAGGACGAGAAGCGCGGCGCCGCCTTCTCCAAGATCGCCAAGGAAATCACCGTGGCCGCCAAGATGGGCGGCGGCGACATCGGCTTCAACCCGCGCCTGCGCGTGGCCGTGGACAAGGGCAAGGCCGTCAACATGCCCAAGGACAAGATCGACACCGCCATCAAGAAGGGCACCGGCGAGCTGGAAGGCGTCGATTATGTCGAGATCCGCTACGAAGGCTACGGCATCGGCGGCGCGGCGATCATGGTCGACTGCCTGACCGACAACAAGACCCGCACCGTCGCCGAAGTGCGCCATGCCTTCTCCAAGCACGGCGGCAACATGGGCACCGACGGCTGCGTGGCCTTCCAGTTCAAGCACTGCGGCCAGATGATCTTCGCCCCGGGTACCGACGAAGGCGCGCTGATGGATGCCGCCATCGAGGCCGGCGCCGACGACGTCAATACCAACGACGACGGTTCGATCGAGGTGATCACCGCGCCGACCGAGTTCATCGCCGTCAAGGATGCGCTGGAAGCCGCCGGTTTCACGCCGGAATTCAGCGAAGTGACGATGAAGCCGGAAGGCGAGAACGTCTTCACCGGCGACGATGGCGTCAAGATGCAGAAGCTGCTCGACGCGCTGGAAGGCCTCGACGATGTGCAGGAAATCTACACGACGGCGGTCATCGAGGAATAAGCCGGTTGCCGGCAATTCGCCGCCGTTTGGCGACGATGCCGGCGTTTTGCTTGCATGTCGCGCCACAAAGGATCGTTCGTGAAATTCCGCCAGACTCTCCCCGCCCTGTTCCTGAGTTTCATGACGCTGTCCGCCGGCGCGGCGCAGTTCGCCTGTCCGGACCTCGCTGCAGCCCGGCAGGTCAACGCCTGCCCGGGCGAGGAGGAGCTGAGGCATACCTACAGCGGCTTCTGCAGCGACGACAAGAAGGCCTATGCCGGCGAAACCGACAACTGCATGCGCTACGACGACTACCGGGCGATGAAGAACACCGCCCTGTGGGAATCGGCGGATGGTTCGTTCGACGGCTACGTTTCCTGCGACCTGCCGCAGGCCAGGCTCAAGGCGCTGAAGGCGACCGGTATGAAGGTGGCGAAGCAGGGTTCGATCACCAAGGTGGTGTGCAATTACCCGAACGGCGTCAATTTCACCCATCGCACCAAGGTCGCCTGCAAGGTCGAGGACGACCGGGCCTGCGCGGCCGATTCGGCCGCCTGCCGGGCGCGTTGCGACTGACCCGCGCGGCGGCTGCATGATCCAGCCGGCCATCATCGACATCGAGGCCTCGGGGTTCGGAAAAGGCAGTTATCCGATCGAGGTCGGCTTCTACCTGCCGGACGGCCAGGCCTATTGCACCCTGATCACGCCGGAAGCGGCGTGGAGCCATTGGGACGACTCGGCCGAGCAGGTCCATGGCATCCGACGCGAGCTGCTGTTCGAAAAAGGCAGCCGGGCGCTCGATGTCTGCGATGACCTCAATGCAAAACTGCGCGGCCAGTATGTCTATTGCGATGCCTGGGCGTACGACTACGTCTGGCTCGGCAAGCTGTTCGACGCGGCGGAGCGGGTGCCCCTCTTCCAGCTGAAGGACATCCGCGACTTGCTCGGCGACTGCGAGCAGAAGCTGTGGCACGCCACGCGCGCCGCGGTGGAGCTGCGTTTGCAGCTGCGCCGCCATCGCGCCAGCAGCGACGCCCGCATGCTGTTCGAAACCCTGCTCGAGGCCCGCAAGCGCTGCGCGCCGGACTGGATCTGATGCAACGACTCTACCCCCTGCTCTTCGTCTTCCTGTGGAGTACCGGCTTCATCGGCGCCAAGTACGGCCTGCCCTATGCCGAACCGCTGTCTTTTCTGCTCACCCGCTACGGCCTGGTCATCGCCCTGATGCTGGTCATCGCCCTGGCCACCCGGGCGCCGTGGCCGGAACGGCGAAGCGACTGGCTGCACATCGGCGTGTCCGGCATCCTGGTCCATGCGGTCTATCTCGGCGGCGTGTTCGTGGCGATCAAGCACGGCCTGTCGGCCGGCATCACCGCGCTGGTCGTCGGCATGCAGCCTCTGCTGACCGGGCTCGGCTCCGGCTGGCTGCTCGGCGAGAAAGTCACGGCGCGCCAATGGGGCGGGCTGGCGCTGGGCTTCGTCGGCGTCGGCATGGTCGTTTCGGGCAAGCTCGGCGACGGGGCGCTGGGGCCGATGCTGGTGCCGGCCGTGGTCGCCCTGCTCGGCATCACGGCGGGCACCCTGTACCAGAAACGCTACTGCCCCAAGTTCGACCTGCGCAGCGGATCGGTGATCCAGTTCGTGCCGACGGCCATCGCCACCGCCGTCGCGGTCGCGCTGTTCGAGGATTACCGCATCGACTGGAACGGCCATTTCCTGTTCGCGCTGGGCTGGCTGGTGCTGGTGCTGTCGCTCGGGGCGATCAGCCTGCTCAACCTGCTGATCCGCAGCGGCAGCGCAGTCAATGTCGCCAGCCTGTTCTACCTGACGCCGCCGACCACGGCGCTGATCGCCCTTGTCGTCTTTGGCGAGACCCTGACGCCGACCGCCGTCGTCGGCATGGTGGTGGCGGTGGGTGGCGTGTATCTGGTGGCGCGGGCGAAATGAGCATTCCACGCATTCTCGGCATCGACCCCGGGCTGCGCGTGACCGGCTTTGGCGTCATCGAGAAGCACGGCAACCAGCTGCTGTATGTGGCCAGCGGCTGCATCAAGTCGAACGACAAGCAGGGCCTGCCGGAACGCATCGCCACCCTGTTTGCCGGGATCAGCGAGGTGATCGCCACCTACCGGCCCGATCAGGCGGCGGTGGAAAAGGTCTTCGTCAACGTCAATCCGCAATCGACGCTGCTGCTCGGCCAGGCGCGCGGCGCGGCGATCAGCGCGCTGGTGCATGGCGGGCTGCCGGTGGCCGAATACACGGCCTTGCAGGTCAAGCAGGCCGTCGTCGGCCACGGCAAGGCGGCCAAGGAGCAGGTGCAGGACATGGTGGTCAGGCTGCTTTCACTGCCCGGGGCGCCCGCCGCCGATGCCGCCGACGCGCTGGCCTGCGCCATTGCCCACGCCCATGGCGGGCAAGGTCTGGGGGCATTGGCGACAGCTGGCTATCGCGTTCGCGGCGGCCGCCTGATAGGATGATGACTGTTTGAACATACAGTATCGCGACAGCCCATGATCGGACGCCTGACCGGCACCCTCGCCGAAAAGAATCCCCCGCACATCGTGCTCGACGTCAATGGCGTTGGCTACGAGCTCGACGTGCCGATGAGCACCTTCTACAACCTGCCGGCGGCGGGTGAAAAGACGAAGCTGCTGACGCATTTCGCGGTGCGCGAGGACGGCCATTTCCTCTACGGTTTCCTGACCGAGGCCGAGCGCTTCGCTTTCCGCCAGTTGCTCAAGGTCTCCGGCATCGGGGCGCGCACGGCGCTGTCGGTGCTCTCCGGCCTGTCGGTGGGCGACCTGTCGGCGGCCGTGGCGCAGCAGGAGCTGGGGCGGCTGGTCAAGATTCCCGGCATCGGCAAGAAGACGGCCGAGCGCCTGCTGCTCGAACTGAAAGGCAAGCTGGCCGACGCCACCGGCGTGTCGCTGCACGCGCCGGTCGACGATGTCCGGCAGGACATCGCCAACGCCCTGCTCGCCCTCGGTTACAACGAGAAGGAAGCGGCGGCGGCGATGAAGCAGCTGCCGGCCGACGTCGGCACCTCCGACGGCATCCGCCAGGCGCTCAAGTTGCTGTCCAAGGCCTGATGATCGAGGAACAAGACCCCAAGCGCATGGCGCAGATCGCGCTGGTGGTGCTGCTCATCGTCGGCTGCATCGCGGTGTTGCTGCCCTTCATCGGGGCGGTGCTGTTCGCCTTCGTGGTCTGGGTGTGCACCTGGCGCCTCTACGCCGATCGCCTGCTGCCCGTGCTCGGCGGCCGCGATACCCTCGGCGCCTCGCTGATGACGCTGGCGCTGGTGCTGGTCATGCTGCTGCCCACGCTGTTCCTGGCCGGTTCGCTGGCCAATGGCGCGGACAAGCTGATCGACTTCATCAAGCCCTACATCGACCAGGGGCTGCCGGCCAATCCGCCGGCCTGGCTGAGCGGCCTGCCTTTCGTCGGCAGCGAGATCGACAGCACCTGGCACCGCCTGGCCAGCGACCGCGAGGAACTCAACGGCGCCATCCGGCAGCTGCTCGCGCCGGCCCGCCAGTTCGCGCTGGCGCTCGGCGGCATCGTCGCGAACGGCCTGCTGCAGATGGCGCTGGTGCTCTTCGTCGTGTTTTTCCTGTACCGCGACGGGGCGGCGGTCAGCCATGCCCTGCTGGTCGGTTCGCGCAAGCTGGGCGGCGATCTCGGCGAGCACATGCTGGAAAAGGCCCGCGGTACGGTGGTCGGCGTCATGCTCGGCATTGTCGGCACGGCGGCGGCGCAGGGGGCGGTGGCGATGCTCGGATTCCTGATCGTCGGCGTGCCGGCGGCAGTCCTGCTCGGCTTCGCCACCTTCTTCCTGTCGATGATTCCGGTCGGGCCGCCGCTGATCTGGGGCGGCGTGGCGGCCTGGCTATACAGCGAAGGGCAGACCGGCTGGGCCATCTTCATGGTGGTCTACGGTTTGTTCGTGATCAGCAGCATCGACAACTTCGTCAAGCCGATCCTGATGGCGCGCGGCGCCGGGCTGTCCATCCTGCTCATCGCGCTCGGCGTGCTCGGCGGCGTGCTGGTTTTCGGCTTCATCGGCATCTTCCTCGGACCGGTGCTGCTGGCGCTGGGCGAGATGCTGCTCCGCCGCTGGATTCGCGAGGAAACCCCGACATGATAGAAACCGACAAGCTGGTCGCCGGCGCGGACCGCATCATCGCGCCGCAAAGCAAATCGGCGCAGGAAGAAGCGCTGGAACGCGCCCTGCGCCCCAAGCGGCTGGCCGACTACACCGGCCAGCAGAAAATCCGCGAACAGCTGGAAATCTTCATCCAGGCGGCGCGCCAGCGCAGCGAATCGCTCGACCACGTGCTGCTCTTCGGCCCGCCCGGCCTGGGCAAGACCACGCTGGCCCACATCGTCGCCGCCGAAATGGGCGTCAACCTGCGCCAGACCTCCGGCCCGGTGCTCGAGCGCGCCGGCGACCTGGCCGCCATCCTGACCAACCTCGAACCGCACGACGTGCTGTTCATCGACGAAATCCACCGCCTCAGCCCGGTGGTCGAGGAAATCCTCTACCCGGCGCTGGAGGATTTCCAGATCGACATCATGATCGGCGAAGGCCCGGCCGCCCGCTCGGTCAAGCTCGACCTGCCGCCGTTCACGCTGGTCGGCGCCACGACGCGGGCCGGCATGCTGACCAACCCGCTGCGCGACCGCTTCGGCATCGTCGCCCGGCTGGAGTTCTACAACGCCCAGGAGCTGCAGAGCATCGTCGGCCGCTCGGCCTCGCTGCTGGGGGCGCCGATCGACCCCGAGGGCGCACTGGAAATCGCCAAGCGTTCGCGCGGCACGCCGCGCATCGCCAACCGCCTGCTGCGCCGGGTGCGCGACTACGCCGAGGTCAAGGCCGACGGCAACATCACGCGCGGCGTCGCCGACAAGGCGCTGCACATGCTCGACGTCGACCCGGCCGGCCTCGACCTGATGGACCGCAAGCTGCTCAGCGCGGTGATCGACAAGTTCGGCGGCGGCCCGGTCGGCGTCGACAACCTGGCAGCCGCCATCGGCGAAGCGCGCGACACCATCGAGGATGTGCTGGAACCCTACCTGATCCAGCAGGGCTACCTGCAGCGCACCCTGCGCGGGCGTATCGCGACGCCGGCGATCTATCGCCACCTCGGCCTCGCCGAGCCGGCCAGCGCCGTCGTCCGCGACCTGCTGGCGGACGAATAGCCCATGGCGGCCGATGGGCGCGGCAAGCGTCGAGCATCGGGATGTCGGCAATTTTCGGCAAACGGTGGCAATCGTCGCAGAAACAGACCGTTACAAAACATTGCTGCGATGCAAGGTAAAATCCCGGGATGAAATTCGAGCCCAGTCCCAACGCCTTCACCATGCCGGTGCGCGTGTATTACGAAGATACCGATGCGGGCGGGGTCGTCTACTACGCCAACTATCTGAAATTCTTCGAGCGCTGCCGCACCGAGTGGATGCGCTCGGCCGGCCACGACCAGCGCCAGCTGGCGCTCGACGCCGGCATCGGCTTCGTCGCCCGCAAGGCCGCTTGCGAATACCTCCGCCCTGCCCGTCTCGACGACCAGCTGACCGTCGGCCTCGAAGTCGAGAAGCTGACCCGCGTGCGCGTCGTCTTCCGCCAGCACGTCCGCCGCGGCGACGACGAACTGGTCACCGGCACCGTCGAGATCGCCTGTGTCGACATGGCAAGCATGAAACCCGCCCCGATTCCCGATTTTCTGTATTCCAAGCTGGAAGCGCTTAAATGAACGTCACCCAGGACCTGTCCATCCTCCACCTCATCCTGCAGGCCAGCGCGGTCGTGCAGATCGTCATGGCCCTGCTCGCCGGCGTCTCGCTGATGTCGTGGTACTACATCTTCATGAAGCTGTTCGCCGTCAAGCAGGCGCGCACGAAGACCGAGGCCTTCGAGCGCGACTTCTGGTCCGGCGGCGACCTCAACAACCTGTTCAACAGCGCGGTGAACGATCGCCACAACGCCGGCTCGATGGAACGCATCTTCGAAGCCGGCTTCCGTGAATTCACCAAGCTGCGCGGCCAGAAGAACCTCGACCCCAAGGACATCGTCGACGGCTCCCGCCGCGCCATGCGCGCCACCTACCAGCGCGAGATGGACGGCCTGGAAGCGCACCTCGCCTTCCTCGCCTCGGTCGGCTCGGTGTCGCCCTACATCGGCCTGTTCGGCACCGTCTGGGGCATCATGCACGCCTTCCGCGGCCTCTCCAACGTCGGCCAGGCGACGCTCGCCTCCGTCGCCCCGGGTATCGCCGAGGCGCTGGTCGCCACCGCCATCGGCCTGTTCGCCGCCATCCCGGCCGTGCTCGCCTACAACCGCTTCTCGCACGACATCGACCGCCTTGCGGTGCGCTACGAGTCGTTCATGGAAGAGTTCTCCAACATCATCCAGCGGCAGATGAGGTAAGGCGAAATGCGCCAACGCCGCCTGAAAAACGAAATCAACGTCGTGCCCTACATCGACGTGATGCTGGTGCTGCTCGTCATCTTCATGGTGGCGACGCCGATGATGACCACCGGCTCGGTCAACCTGCCGGAATCGGGCACGGCGCCGGGCAAGCCGGACAAGTACCTGAAGGTCGAGGTCAAGCCGGATGGCCATCTGTCGGTTTTCGACACCAACGGCAAGGAAACCAAGGTCGGCAGCCTGCGCGAACTGAAGAGCGTGCTCGGCCCGCTCAAGGGCGATGGCGAACAGGCGCCCGCCGTGCTCGTCGCAGGCGATGGCGATGCTCCCTACAAGAACGTGATCGAGGTCCTCGACGAGGTGAAGAAGCTGCACTTCGACAAGGTCGGTCTGGAAACGCGCAGCAAGTAAGCGATGATCCTCGAGCGGCCCGAAGAACCCGGAAAGAAATATGCGCTGGCACTGACCGTGCTGGTGCATCTGATGCTGGCCGTCGTCCTGTTTTTCGGCGTGCAATGGAAGCGCAGCAAGCCGGAGGTGTACGAGGTCGAGTTGTGGTCGCCGACGCCGCGCCCGGCGACCCAGGTCGCCCCGCCTCCGCCGCCGCCCCAACCGGAAGTGAAGCAGCAGCCGAAACCCGAGCCCAGGCCGGAGCCCAAGGTCGAACCCCCGCCGCCGAAAAAGCCGGACATCGTGGTCAAGGAAGAAAAAAAGAAGCCGGAACCGCCCAAGCCGGAGCCCAAGAAACCGGAACCGCCGAAACCCGAGCCGAAAAAGCCCGAGCCGCCGAAGCCTGAACCCAAGCCGCAGCCGAAATTCGATTTCAGCAAGGAGCTGGCCAGCGAAACCTCGCAGCTGAAGTCGTCGGCCAAGGCGCAGGCTTCCGCCCAGCAGATGGCCAACGCCGCGGCGGCCGAAGCCGAGCAGCGGGCTTCGTCGAACAAGCGCGGCAAGGCCGACTACGCCAACAAGATCCGCGGCAAGATCCGCGGCAATATCGTCCTGCCGCAGGCTATCCAGGGGAATCCGGAAGCCGTGTTCATGGTCGATCAGCTGCCGGGCGGCGAGGTGCTGGAAGTCCGCCTCAAGCGCTCGAGCGGCAACGCCTCGCTCGATGCCGCCATCGAGCGGGCGATCCGCAAGTCCTCGCCCCTGCCCAAGCCGGACGATCCTTCGCTGTTCGAGCGGACGCTGGAAATCAAATACCGCCCGTTTGAAGAGTAAAATCGCGCGAAACTTTTGAAAATGAACGCAATGTCCCGAATTTCCCGCCGAATTTTCCTTGCCTTCGCCCTGCTCGTCACGGGCCTGGCCCAGGCCCAGCTATCCATCGAGATCACCGGTGCCGGCGCCAACCGCATCCCGGTGGCCATCGTCGATTTTCCGGGCGATCCGGTGGCGTCGCGCGTCATCACCGCCACCGTGCGCAGCGACCTGGAGCGCAGCGGCCTGTTCAGGCTGGTCGATCACAACAGCCTGGCCTTCGACGAGAATGCGCCGATCAACCACGCCGACTGGAAGAGCAAGGGCGCCGACGCCCTGGCCGCCGGCAGCATCGCCCGCAGCGCCGATGGCCGCATGGAAGCGCGTTTCCGCCTCTACGACTCGCAGAAGGGCGTGTCGCTGGGCGGCGCCGCCTACGTGACCAGCAACACCCAGCTGCGCGCCGCCGGCCATCGCATCGCCGACTACATCTACGAGAAGCTGACCGGCGAAAAGGGGGTCTTCTCGACGCGCATCGCCTACGTCGTCAAGTCGCGCGGCCAGTTCCTGCTGCAGATCGCTGATTCCGACGGCCAGAATGCGGCGACGGCGCTGACCTCGAGCGAGCCGATCATCTCGCCCGTCTGGTCGCCGGATGGCGGCAAGCTGGCCTACGTGTCGTTCGAGAAGAAGAAGCCGGTCATCTACGTGCATTCCCTGTCTTCCGGCCAGCGCATCATTGTCGCCAACTTCAAGGGCTCCAACTCGGCGCCGGCCTGGTCGCCGGACGGCCGCAAGCTCGCAGTCGTACTCTCCAAGGACGGCAATTCCCAGATCTATACGGTCAATGCCGACGGCAGCGGCCTGCAGCGCGTCACCCAGTCCTCCGGCATCGATACCGAGCCGCGCTACTCGGCCGACGGCGGCAGCATCTTCTTCACTTCCGACCGCGGCGGCAGCCCGCAGGTCTACCAGGTCGGCGCCAATGGCGGCGACTCCCGCCGCGTCACCTTCGAGGGCAGCTACAACGTGTCGCCGCGCCCGTCGCCGGACGGCAAGAGCCTTGCCTTCATCACCCGTCGCGAAGGCCGTTTCCAGCTCGCCGCGATGGATCTGGCCAGCCGCCAGGTCCAGGTGCTGAGCGATTCGAACAAGGACGAATCCCCCAGTTTCGCTCCCAACAGCCGCATGATCCTGATCGCCACTGAAATTGGCGGTCGCGGCGTCCTATCGGCTGTGTCCAGCGATGGCAGGATCAAACAACGCCTCACGGTTGCCGCCGGCGATGTCCGCGAACCGGCCTGGGGCCCGTACTATCAATAATCCTCACCGGAGAACTTCGTGAAAAAACTGCTGATCCCTGCCCTCCTGTCGGCCCTGCTGGCCGCCTGCTCCACCACCCCGCTGCCGGAAGACGGCGCCGGCGCCCCGGTCGAATCGCGCACCGGCGGCTCCGCCTCCACCGGCATCACCCCGGTGACCGCCGGCGGCCTCGACGCCAGCGGCCTGCCGCGCGAGCTGACCGACCCGAAGAGCAAGCTGTCGCAGCGCAGCATCTACTTCGATCTCGACAGCTACGAGGTCAAGGACGAGTACAAGGATCTGGTCGCCGCCCACGCCAAGTACCTGACCGCCAACAAGGGCTTCAAGGTCCTGCTCCAGGGCAACACCGACGAGCGAGGCAGCCGCGAATACAACCTGTCGCTCGGCCAGAAGCGCGCCGAAGCCGTCAAGCGTTCGCTGACCCTGCTCGGCGTCAAGGACGACCAGATCGAATCGGTCAGCCTGGGCGAAGAGAAGCCGAAGAACCCGGGTCACGACGACGCCGCCTGGGCCGAGAACCGTCGCGCCGACATCCTCTACAAGGCCCCGGACGGCCGCGGCGAGTTCTAAGCCATGCGCCCGGTTCGAATCGCCCTCCTGATCGCCGCCCTGGGTGCCGCACAGGCCCAGGCCGGCGTCTTCGACGACGACGAAGCGCGTCGCCAGATCGCCGACCAACGGATCAAGACCGAGGCGCGATTCGACCAGCAGGCCAAGGCCCAGCTGGATCTGTCCGCGCAGATCCAGCGCCAGGCCGAAGAGATCGCCCGCCTGCGCGGGCAGATCGAAACGCTGAGCTACGAGCTGGAAACGGCCAAGAAACGCCAGCAGGATTTCTATCTCGACCTCGATACGCGTCTGCGCAAGTTCGAGACCCCCCCGGCGGCTGCCAACGGCACCGATCCGGCCGCCGCCGCGCCGGCCAAGCCGGCTGGCGATCCGACCAAGGAAAGCCAGGAGTACGAGTCCGCCCTGAACCAGTTCAAGGCCGCCAAGTACAAGGAAGCGGCAGCCGGCTTCGGCGCCTTCGTGCAGAAGTATCCGGACAGCCAGCTGGCGCCCAATGCGCAGTACTGGCTGGGCAACGCCTTCTATGCCCAGCGCGACTGCAAGCGCGCCATCGAGGCGCAAAGCGTGGTGACCACCAAGTACGCCGACAGCCCGAAGGCGCCCGACGCCTGGCTGGCGATGGCCACCTGCCAGCAGGAAATGGGCGGCGCCGGCGCCGCCAGGCGTTCGCTGGAAACCCTGGTCGCCAAATACCCGAGCGCACCGGCCGCCGAAGCGGCGCGCGAGCGATTGAAGAAGAAGTAATTGGCCCTCCGCATCACCGAAATTTTCTACTCGCTGCAGGGCGAGGCATCGCGCGTCGGCCTGCCGACCGTTTTCGTCCGCCTGACCGGTTGCCCGCTGCGCTGCACCTGGTGCGACACCACCTACAGCTTCACCGGCGGCGAGGCGGCGACCATCGAGTCTGTGCTCGCCGACGTGGCCAGGTACCCTGCCCGCCAGGTCTGCGTGACCGGCGGCGAGCCGCTGTCGCAGAAGGAATGCCTGCCCCTGCTGAGCGCCCTGTGCGACGCCGGTTACGACGTCTCGCTGGAAACCTCCGGCGCACTCGATGTGGCCGCCGTCGATCCGCGCGTGTCGCGCATCATGGACCTCAAGGCGCCAGGTTCCGGCGAGGTCGGGCGCAACCTGTGGAGCAACCTGGATTGCCTGAACGGCCGCGACGAGATCAAGATGGTCATCGCCTCGCGCGAGGACTACGAATGGGCGCGCGATGTCATTCGCCAGCGCCATCTCGACGGCCTGTGCCCGGTTCTGCTGTCGCCGGCTCAGGGCTTGCTCGAGGCGCAGTCGCTGGCCGACTGGATTCTTGCCGACGGCCTGAACGTCCGTTTCCAGCTGCAACTGCACAAGCTCCTTTGGGGTAACATGCAGGGAAAGTGAAACAGACGGAGGCAAGCTTGAACCACAATCGTCGCAGGTTTTCCCGCATTCCCTTTCACTGCGAAGCCCGGCTTTTCCTGCCGGACGGCGAGCATGTCGTCGAGGTGATCGACCTCTCGCTGCAAGGTGCCTTGATCGCGCCGACGGCGCCGATGTACGTCACCGTCGGTAGCCAGGGAACGCTGAAAATCCGTCTCGACGACCTCGGTTCCGGCATCCGCATGGATGTCGCCATCGTCCATCACATGGCCGGCTACTACGGCCTGCTGTGCCGCGAAATCGACCTCGACAGCGTGACGCACCTGCGTCGCCTGGTTGAACTGAATCTCGGCGACGAGCAACTCGCCGAGCGCGAATTCGCGCTGCTGACCAACGGCTGAGTGTCGCCGTCGGGGGCGACAGCTCCCGTGCGACGCGTTTCGGGGCTTGCTACCCGGCTGTCATTGTGTTCATAATCCCGCCATAATGTTGCCGCGCCCTCCGCTGCTGCGGGGTGCAGAGGCACTCGCTTGGGGAGGATGTATGGTTGCACGAAGTGCTTTATTTCGTGCGGCAAGTTCGCCGCCGGGAAGCCTTGTATCGGCCGGGCGGTGGCCATGACCTCCCCGCCGGTGTCCTCGTCGCCATGCGGCCTGAGCGGCTTATGGCACGGTCTGCAGCCCTCCCGGCTGTGCGCCTTCCAGCAAGCCATTTTCGAACATGCCGGCCGGGCGATCATCCTGACCGACCGGCAGGGGATGATCCTCTACTTCAATGCGGAAGCCCAGAAAATGCTGGGTTATACGTGGGAAGAGGTGGTCTGCCGGGAAACGCCCCTGATCTTTCACCTGGCCGAAGAAGTCGGCGAGCGCGCCAGGGGCTTGTCGCGCCCGCCTGGCGTCGCCGAACCCGAGGGCTTTTCCGTTTTCGTGGCCGGCCTCGGTCCGGAAAAGCCGGCCGTCGAAGCCGACTGGACCTATGTCCGGAAGGATGGGTCGAGTTTTCCCGTCAGCTTGTGCGTCAGTCTGCTGCGCGACGGCAGCGGCGAGATTCTGGGCTACCTCGGGATCGCCACCGACATTTCCGAGCGCCACCAGCAGGAGCAGAGCCTGCGCATCGCCGCCATTGCCTTCGCATCGCAGGCGGCGATCATGGTCACCGATGCCGAGCAGCGCATCCTGCAGGTCAACCAGGCCTTTTCGACGCTGACCGGCTATCCGGCCGCCGAGGCGATCGGCAGCACGCCGAGCATGCTGAAGTCCGGGCGGCAGGATGCCGCGTTCTACACCGACATGTGGCGGACGCTGGCCGAGACGGGGCACTGGCAGGGGGAAATCTGGAATCGCCGCAAGAACGGCGAGGTCTTTCCGGAATGGCTGACGATCAGCAGCGTGCGGGATGCGCAGGGCAAGGTGACGCATTTCGTGAGCACCTTTTCGGATATCAGCAACCTGAAGGTCGCCGAGTCGGAGATTCATCACCTGGCCTACTACGACCCGCTGACGGCCATGCCCAATCGCCGCATGCTGCTCAACCGGCTGGAAAAGTCGTGCCTGTCCAGCCGGCGCGACGGGCACTACGGGGCGCTGTTGATGATCGACCTCGATCATTTCAAGACCCTGAACGATACCCTCGGCCATGATGTCGGGGATCGCCTGCTGACCGAGGTGGCCGCTCGCCTGACGGCGTGCATACGCGAATGCGACACCGCGGCCCGCCTGGGCGGCGACGAGTTTGTGATCATGCTCGAAAACCTGGGGGGCGATGCCGGGGGAGCGGCCCTCCAGGCGGAAACCGTCGCCGAGAAGGTCCGTTTCGAGCTGGCGCGGCCCTATCTGCTGAGCGGCGACACCGAGTACTTCCGCTCGGCGAGCATCGGGATCAGCCTCTACCAGGGCTGCGAAAAGACGGTCGATGTGCTGCTCAAGCAGGCCGATATTGCTTTGTACAAGTCCAAGGATGCCGGACGCAACGCCATCCGCTTCTTCGATACCGCCATGCAGATCGCGCTCGACGAACGGGCCGCGCTCGAGTCGGGCCTGCGCCGCGCCCTGTCGCGCAACGAGTTCGCGCTTTACCTGCAGCCGCAGGTCAATGCCGCCAGCCGCCTGGTCGGCGTCGAAGTCCTGCTGCGCTGGCAACCCCCGGGGCAGGCCATGGTGTCGCCTGCCGATTTCATTCCGCTGGCCGAGGACACCGGCCTGATCGTGCCGATCGGCCTGTGGGTCCTCGATCAGGCCTGCGCCGAGCTGCGTCGCTGGGCGGACGATGCGGCGACGGCGAGCCTGACCATGGCGGTCAATGTCAGCGCCCGCCAGTTCCGCCAGGGCGATTTCGTCAGCCAGGTCGGCGACGCCCTGTCGCGGCACGGGGTCAATGCCGGCCTGCTCAAGCTGGAACTGACCGAGAGCCTGCTGCTCGACAAGGTCGAGGATGTCGTAGCCAAGATGCAGGCGCTGCGCCGCATGGGCGTTCGCTTCTCGCTCGACGATTTCGGCACCGGCTATGCCTCCCTGTCCTACCTGAAGCGCTTTCCCTTCGAGCAACTCAAGGTGGATCGTTCCTTCATCAGCGACATCATGCGCAATAGCGACGATGCGGGCATCGTGCGGGCCATCCTGGCGATGGGCAACACGCTGCGCCTCAACGTGGTGGCCGAGGGGGTCGAGGATACCGAGCAGCATGCCTACCTGGTCAGGCACGGCTGCGCCTTCTTCCAGGGCTACCTGTTCGGCAAGCCGATGTCCTGCGCCGAGTTTCGCCAGACCTTGGGCGGCTACCGGGAAAGCGTGCCGGTCAACCCGCTTGATGATTGGGTCATCTAGGCTTCAGATTCCCAGGTAGCGATGCCAGATGCCGTGGTCGGCGTCGAGGGCGGCCGAGCTGCCCTGCCAGACGACTTGTCCGCGTTCGACGATGGTGTGGCGGTCGGCCAGTTCGATCAGTTTCTCGACGTATTTGTCGACCACCAGCACGCTCTGCCCCTCGCCGCGCAGACGGGCAAGGCAGGCCCAGATTTCGTCGCGGATCAGCGGGGCCAGGCCTTCCGTGGCTTCGTCGAGGATCAGCAGGCGCGGATTGGTGACCAGGGCCCGGCCGATGGCCAGCATCTGCTGCTCGCCGCCGGAAAGCTGGTTGCCGAGGTTCTTCCTGCGTTCCAGCAGGCGCGGAAACAGCGCGTAGACGCGGGCCGGCGTCCATGGCTCCGGGCTGCCGCGGCGATTGGCGAAGAAGGCCACCAGGTGTTCGTCCACGGTCAGGTTGGGAAAGCACTGGCGGCCTTCCGGAACCAGGGCGATGCCGGCGCGGCCGATGCGGTCGGGGCGCCAGCCGGCGATTTCCTCGCCGGCGAAGCGGATGCTCCCGGCCTTGACCGCTTCCAGTCCGCAGATGGCGCGCAAGGTCGTCGTCTTGCCCATGCCGTTGCGGCCGAGCAGCGTGCTGGCCTCGCCCTGCGCCATGCTCAGGCCGATGCCGAACAGCACCTGGCTCGGCCCGTAGGCGACTTCCAGCCCGGAGACTTCGAGAAGGGCGTTCACAGGTGATCTCCCAGGTAGGCGCGGCGCACGGCGGCATCGTTCCGGACCTCGTCCGGCGTGCCGGTGCAGATCAGCTGGCCGTTGACCAGCACCGAGATGCGGTCGGCCAGCCGGAAAACGGCCGCCATGTCGTGCTCGACGAGCAGGATGGTGACGTGGCGGGCGAGATGCTCGATCAGCTCGACCATGCGTGCCGACTCCTCGGGGCCGGTGCCGGCCATCGGCTCGTCGAGGAGCAGGAGCCTGGGCCGGGTGGCCAGCGCCATGGCCAGCTCGAGCGCGCGCTGCTCGCCGTGCGACAGCATGCCGGCCGCCGCCCTGGCCTTGTCCTGCAGCCCCACCTGTTCGAGATAGCCGTGCGCTTCGTCGAAAAGGGCGGCTTCGGTGCCGACCGGCCGCCAGAAGCGGAAGCTGCTGCCGGCATCGCTGCGTCCCTGGACGGCCAGCGCCACGTTGTCCAGCGCGGAGAGGCCGGGAAAGATGTTGGTGATCTGGTAGGAGCGCGCCATGCCGGCGCGCACCCGGCGGTGCATCGACAACGCGGTCACGTCGTGTCCGGCGAAACGGATGCGGCCGCTGTCCGGCTGCAGGGCGCCGGAAACGTGGTGGATGAAGGTCGTCTTGCCGGCGCCGTTCGGTCCGATCAGGGCATGGACCTCGCCGGCGGTCACGTTGAAATTGACTTCCTTCAAGGCATCGACCGCGCCAAAGCGGCGCGACAGCCGGCACACCTCGAGCAATGCGTCAGCCATGGTCGTCGCTCCGCGCCTGCCCGAACAGGGCGGCGACGCCCCGCGGGGCGAACAGGACCACGGCGAGCAGCAGCAGGCCGAGGACGATGTGCCAGTGTTCGGTAAAACCGACCAGCGTCTCCTCCAGCACCAGCAGCACCACCGCACCGACCACGCCGCCGTACAGGTAGCCGACGCCGCCGATGATGACCATCACCAGCAGGGTGCCGGATTGCGTCCATTGCAGCAGGTTGGGGCTGGCCAGCCCGGTCAGGTTGGCGAGCAGCGCGCCGGCCAGCCCGGCGACCATGCCGCCGAGGACGAAGGCGACGAGGCGGAAGCGGAATACCGGGTAGCCGAGCGCTTCCATGCGCGTCTCGTTCTCGCGGATGGCCTGCAGCGCCCGGCCGAAGCGGGCATCGACGAGCCGGCCGAAGAGGGCCGTGGCGGCGGCCAGCGCACCGAGGGCGGCGTAGAACAGGGCGTCGTCGGCGGCCAGGGGAAGACCGCCCAGGGTCATCCGTCCGTTGAGCGGCAGCCCGTCGTCGCCGCCCCAGCTGCGCGCGGAGACGAACAGGTAATACGCCATCTGGGCGAAAGCCAGCGTGATCATGATGAAATAGACGCCCCGGGTGCGCAGGCTGACGGCCCCGACGACCAGGGCGAACAGCCCGGCAACGCCCATGGCGAGCGGAAAGGCGATCAGGGCTTCGTTGATTCCGGCCTGCTGGCAGATGGCGGCGACATAGGCGCCGGCCCCCAGGAAGGCGGCATGCCCGAGGGACACCATGCCGCCGAAGCCGAGCACCAGGTTGAGGCTGGAGGCGGCCAGCGCGAAGATCAGCACGCGCGTGGCGAAGCCGATGTAGAAGGTCTGGTCGAGCGCGGTGAGCACGCTCGGCAGGGCGAGCGCCGCGAGCAGCAAGGCCAGGGACAGCGGTTTCTGCCAGGGGGCGGGGCGGTAGAGGGCCATTCAGGCGATCCTCGGCGCGAAGGCCGTCTGGTTGCGGGGCGGGAGGGGACGCATCGTTTCAGGCCCGTGCCGGGAAGAGGCCTTGCGGCTTGAAGAAGAGGATGGCGGCCATGAGCAGGTAAATGAGGATGGAGGCCAGCGCCGGGCCGAGCGTCGACGCCGCGTCCGCCGGCAGCAGGGCACGCAGCAGGCTGGGCAGCAGCGCCCGGCCGAGCGTGTCGACGGTGCCGACGATCAGGCTGCCGACCAGCGCACCGCGGATCGAGCCGATGCCGCCGATGATGATGACCACGAAGGCGAGGATCAGCACGCTTTCGCCCATGCCGACCTGCACCGCGAGCAGCGGGCCGAGCAGCCCGCCGGCCAGCGCGCACAAGGCCGCGCCAAACACGAAGACAGCCGTGAACAGCGCCTGCACGTTGATGCCCAGCGCTTCGGTCATCTCGCGATTGGCGGCGCCGGCGCGCACCCACATGCCGACCCGGCTCCTGGCCACCAGCAGGTAGAGCAGGAGGGCGACCGCCATGCCGAAGGCGATGATGAGCAGGCGATAGGCCGGATAGAAGAAGCCGCCGATCTCGACCGGGCCGGCCAGCGCCTCGGGCGGATTGAGCAGCAGGGCGGCCGGCCCCCAGATGGCGCGGACGGCCTCGTTGGCGATGAGGATCAGGGCGAAGGTGGCGAGCACCTGCGACAGGTGGTCGCGCTGGTAGAGGCGGCGGAACAGCGTCAGTTCGAGCAGCAGGCCCAGTACCGCCGCGGCGGCGACCCCGGCGCCGAGTCCGATCCAGAACGAATCGGCGGCCTGGGTGGCGGCGGCGACGAAGTAGGCGCCCACCATGTACAGCGAACCGTGGGCCAGGTTGATGCAGTCCATGATGCCGAAGACCAGCGTCAGGCCGGCGGCGAGCAGGAACAGCATGAGGCCGAACTGCAGGCCGTTGAGCGTCTGTTCGAGGATGAGCTGGAGCATGCGGGCTGGGGGCGGGGTGGAGGGTGGAACGGGGTTGGGGCCGGGCGGTGGAGGTGCCGGTTCGCGGCCGGGATGGGGCGAGATTATCCGGCAAAAACGGCTCCGCCAAGCAAGCTTTGTGATCCGGGAGGCGGGGATTCGCGGCCGCCACGCCCCAGGGTAAATTGATAAAATGTCAAAATTGACATGGCTGTTGTTGTGTGTTTCCATGCGCGCTGCTTGGGGGGAGTCATGACGTTCGGCGCGCTGAAAACGATATCCGTGTGGATCGGCCTGCACTTGGTCGGCGGCCTGGCCTGCGCCGAAACCGCTCGCGACCTGTCGGATACGCCCTTCGAGCAGCTGGTGCAGCAGGAGGTCGTGCCCGCCTCGCGGCTCGCCCAGCAGATCAGCGATTCGCCGTCCGCCGTCGCCATCGTCACGGCCGACGACATCCGGGCCTACGGCTACCGCACGCTGGCCGACGTGATCAACGGCATGCGCGGCCTGTACACCACCTACGACTATCGCTACCAGTACATGGGCGGGCGCAGCTTCGGCGTGCCGGGCGACTACGCCGGCCGCATCATGCTGATGATCGACGGCCATGCGACGCAGGACAGCCTGTTCAACCAGGCCTACATCGACAATTCCGGCCTGATCGACCTCGACCTGGTCGAGCGGGTCGAATACGTCCCCGGCACCGGTTCGGTGACCTACGGCAGCAATGCGATGCTGGGCATCATCAACGTCGTCACGCGCCAGGGCGCTTCGTTCAACGGCGGGCAGGCGGCGGGCGAGGTGTTCAGCCACGGCGGCAGGAAGGAGCGGCTGACCTACGGCAAGCGCTTCGAAAACGGCGCCGATGTGCTGTTCTCGGTGTCGGCCCTCGACGTCAATGGCCGGAATCGCTATTTCCCGGCCTACGACACGCCATCGACCAACAACGGCGTCGCCGAGGCCCGGGACTGGGAGCGCAACCGGCGCCTGTTCGGCAAGTTCTCGTACGAGGGGCTGACCCTCGAGGCGGCTTATGTCGACCGCAACAAGGCGGTGCCGACCAATCCCAGCTACTACACCGCGTTCAATTCCTTGTTCGCCATCCGCGATGAAAACGCCTTCCTGAATGGCCGCTACGAAACCGACCTCGGCCTGAGCCTCTATTCATCGACGCGGTTTTATTATGGCCAGTACGTCTACGACGCTTTCCGGGAGTTTTCCGACGACAGCGACGGCGAAAAATACGGCCAGCGTCGTTTCGAGGGGAAATGGTGGGGGCTGGACCAGAAATTCGTCGGCAACTGGTTCAGGGATCACTCCCTCGTCTTCGGCGTCGAGTACCGCAACGATTTTCGCCAGAACTTCCACTGGCGCTACCTCTCGGCGGCGCACGAAACCGTGCGTACGGTGCAGGAAGACTATGCCCGGCGCACGATCAGCCTGTATCTGACCGACGAGATACGCCTCGACGACCAGTGGTCGCTCAATCTCGGCGCCCGCTACGACGACGCCAGCGACCTGGCGCCCAACTGGAGCCCGCGCCTGGCGGCCATCTACCGGCCTGCCGCGGAGACGACGTGGAAGGCTTCCTACAGCGAAGCCTTCCGCATGCCGAATGCCAACGATCGCTCGACCTACGGGGCGGCGGCGGCGCCGGAATACGTGGCGGCCAGCGAGCTGGTGCTCCAGCACGAATTCACGCCGCGCCTGCGCTTCACCGGCTCGCTGTACCGCTACAAGCGGAGCCGGCAGCTGGTGTACAACGCGGTGGCCGACGATTACCTGCCGGAAGGGTCGAGTACCAGCCGGGGGCTTGAGGTCGAGCTGGAGCGTTCGTGGGAAAGCGGCATCCGGGTGCGCGGCAGCATGGCCTGGCAGGATGCGAGCAACGTGCAGGGCGCGCAGCTCGCCAATTCGCCGCATGTGCTGGGCAAGTTCAACCTGAGCTTCCCGGTGCTGGCCGACCGGTGGCGCGTCGGTTTCGAGGGACAGTACCTGGGATCGCGCCTGGCCCTGGTCCAGGAGGAAATGGGCGGCAGCGTTCCCGACCAGAAGCGGCTGGGGGCGATGGCCCTGGCCAACCTGACCCTGTCCAGCCAGCGCACGTGGTACGGCTTCTCGGCGTCCTTCAGCATCCGCAACCTGTTCGACCGCCATTACGAGGCGGTTTCGCCTTTCGCCTGGCGCCCGGCCAGCGACATCCCGCAGGACACCCTGCGCATGGATGGCCGGACCTACTGGTTCCAGCTGCGCTGCGATTTCTGAGACGACGGGCATGCGGGCATTATTCCTCCTCGTCTCGCTCTGGCTGGCCGGGATCGTTCTCGCCGACTCCGGCGGGGAGCGCCCGGATTCAGTCGCCGAGGCCGACATGAAGGCGGCCTACATCTACAACTTCGGCGCCTTCACCGAGTGGCCGGAGTCGAACCGGATCAGCTTCAACATCTGCACCCTGGGCGACGACAGGGTCGGTCGCTCGCTGAAGCGTTACGAGGGCAAGCTGATCAACAACCGGCGGGTGGCCGTGGCGCGCCTGTCGTCTCTGGCGGCCATTGCCGATTGCCAGATCCTTTTCATCGGCGATGCCGAATTGCCCAAGCTCGGGCGCATCGCCCACGAGCTGGGCCAGCAAGCCGTCTTGACCGTGGCCGATGCGCCGGTCCTGCCGCAGGTCGGCATGGTCATCGCGCTGCAGGGGCAACGCCTCGCCTTCGAGGTCAACCTCGACTACTGCAAGCGCGCCAACCTGAAGCCACAATCGAACCTGCTGCGCCTGGCAAGGAGCGTCCGCAAGAGCGACTGACTGCCCCGCCCGAAACAACTGGTCGCCGGGGGCTTACTTCATCTTGCACTGGCCGACATAGGCATCGGCATGATTGGTGAAGATGGTGCCCATGGTCTTGTTGGTGACTCGGCCGCCGGCATCCTTGCCGATGGCGCGGAGATAGTAGTTCTGAACCGGGTAGTGGTTGGCGTTGAACTTGAAGTCGCCGCGTACCGACTTGAAGCGCTTGGCTTCCAGCGCCTTCTGCAGGGCCTTCTTGTCCTCGACATTGCCCTTCACGTCGCGCACCGCGCCATCCATCATCAGCGCGGCGTCGTAGCCCTGCGAGGCGTAGAGCGACGGCAGGCGGCCGTATTCCTTCTGGAAGTCGGCGACGAAGCGCTTGTTCTCGGGGTTGTCCATGTCGTGCGCCCAGTGCGACGAGTTGAACATGCCGAGCATCGAACCGCCGACCGCCTTGATCACGTCCTCGTCGGCCGAGAAGCCGGGGGCGAACAGCTGGGTGTCGCGCGACAGGCCGGCCGACACGAACTGCTTGACGAAGTTGATGCCCATGCCGCCCGGCAGGAAGAAGAACAGCGCATCCGGCTTCAGGCTGCGGATCTGCGCCAGTTCGGCGGCGTAGTCGAGCTGGCCGAGCTTGGTGTAGATCTCTTCGGAAACATGGCCCTTGTAGTAGCGCTTGAAGCCGGAAACCGCATCCTTGCCGCCCGGATAGTTCGGGGTGACGATCACGACGTTCTTGTAGCCCTTGTCCTGCACGATCTTGCCCACCGCCTCGTGCAGGTTGTCGTTCTGCCAGGCGACGTTGAAGAAGAAGGGATTGCACTGCTCGCCGGCGTATTGCGAGGGGCCGGCGTTGGCCGAGATGTAGAAGGTCTGGTTCTGGAAGACGGCCGGGCCGACGGCGAGCATGATGTTGGAGAAGACGATGCCGGTCATGAAATCGACCTTGTCCTTCTTCAGGAACTTGTCCGCCGCCTGCTTGGCGATGTCCGGGCTTTGCTGGTCGTCGGCGACCAGCACCTCGGCCGGCAGGTTGCCCAGCTTGCCGTTCAGGTGCTTGATGCCGAGCTGGAAACCGTCGCGGATATCGACGCCGAGGCCGGCACCGGGGCCGGAGAGGGTCGAGACGAAACCGACCTTGATCCGGTCGGCGGCGTGGGCGGAACCGGCCAGCAGCAGGGCAGCGGCAAGGGCAGTCAGGCGAGGCATCATCGGAATCTCCGGGCTGGTGGGCTAAAGCGGGAAATTGTAGCGCAGGAACAAGCAGATACCGTCGCGGTCCATAGTCATTTTCGGGTATATTCGCGCCCCATGATGAAGCCAGCTGTCGTACTCCTTTCCGGCGGTCTTGATTCCGCCACCTGTCTCGCCATCGCCCGCTCGCAGGGCTTTGACTGCTATTGCCTGTCCTTCGACTACGGCCAGCGCCACAACGCCGAACTGAAGGCGGCCGAACGGGTCGTCCAGGCGCTGGGCGCCCGGGAACACCGCGTCGTCAATTTCGGCATCGCCCAGTTCGGGGGCTCGGCGCTGACCGATACCTCGATCGCCGTGCCCACCGGGGGCGTGCAGCCGGGCATCCCGGTCACCTACGTGCCGGCCCGCAACACCATCATGCTGTCGCTGGCGCTCGCCTGGGCCGAAGTGCTGGGCAGCGACGACATCTTCGTCGGCGTCAATGCGGTCGATTACTCGGGCTACCCCGACTGCCGGCCGGAATACATCGCCGCCTTCGAAAAGATGGCCAACCTGGCCACCAAGTCCGGGGTCGAGGGCCACAGGCTGGCCATCCACGCGCCGCTGATCGACTTGTCGAAGGCCGAGATCATCCGGATGGGCTCCGCCCTGGGCGTCGATTACGGCCTGACCGTGTCGTGCTACCAGGCCGACCAGGAAGGCCGCGCCTGCGGCGCCTGCGACTCCTGCCGCCTGCGCGCCGAAGGCTTCGCGGCGGCCGGCGTGCCCGACCCCACACCGTACCGCGCCTGACCATGGCAGCCGTTTCGCCCAACACCGTCCTCTGGCTGGCTTTCGCCGTCGCCTTCGTGTTCGGCGCCATCGGGCAGAAAACCCATTTCTGCACCATGGGGGCGGTTTCCGACATCGTGAACATGGGCGACTGGAGCCGCATGCGCATGTGGCTGCTGGCCATCGGCGTCGCCATCCTGGGCGCCGGTTTCCTGCATGCGGGCGGCCAGATCGACCTCGGCAAGAGCATCTACCGGACGCCGACCTTCGCCTGGCTGTCCTACCTCGTCGGCGGCGCCTGCTTCGGTATCGGCATGGTGCTGGCTTCCGGCTGCGGCGGCAAGACGCTGATCCGCATCGGCGGCGGCAACCTGAAATCGCTGGTCGTTTTCGTCGTGCTCGGGCTGGTGGCCTACATGACCATGCGCGGCATCTTCGGCATCTTCCGCGTCAACGTGCTGGAAAAGGCCGCCATCACCCTGCCGGGCGGGCAGGATATTCCCGCCCTGCTGACGGCGGCCGGTGTCGAGGCGAAGACGGCCTTCTGGCTGGCCGTGCTCGGCATTGGCGGCGGCCTGACGGCTTTTTGCCTGCTCAAGCGCGATTTCTGGACCCTCGACAACCTGCTCGGCGGCCTGGGTGTCGGCCTGACGGTCGTCGCCGCCTGGTACGTCAGCGGCCACGTCGGCTACCTCGCCGAGCATCCGGAGACGCTGGAGGAAGCTTTCGTCGCCACCAACAGCGGACGCATGGAGGCGCTGAGCTTCGTCGCGCCGCAGGCCTATACGCTGGAGTTGCTGATGCTGTGGTCCGATACCAGCCGCACGGTGACCTTCGCCATCGCCACGGCGCTCGGCGTGATCGCCGGCTCCTTCGCCTGGAGCGTGCTGACGCGCAATTTCCGCTGGGAAGGCTTCGCCAGTGTCGAAGATACGGCCAGCCACCTGATCGGCGCCGCCTTGATGGGTTTCGGCGGCGTCGTCGCCATGGGCTGCACGGTCGGCCAGGGCATCAGCGGCTTCTCGACGCTGGCGCTGGGTTCCATGCTGACTTTCGGCGCCATCGTCGCGGCCGCCGCCGCGACGCTCAAGTTCCAGTACTGGCGCTTGATGCGCGAAGTCTAGCCGCTCGACCCGCGATCCTCCGCTTCCTTCAGCTTCCCGATCACCAGCGGAAAGGCGCCCGACCCGAACAGCGCGATGGCGGAGACGACGAAGGCCAGGCCGGCCATCGGGTCGTCGAGTACGGGATGGATCAGCCCCCCGAAGCCGGCCAGGCTGAAGGCGCTGGGAAACGCGCAGAGCACCCCCAGCGCGGTCAGGATGATGAAGGAGCGGGGATAGCGGCGCATGATCGGTGGCTGGCGTTGTCGTGACGCGGAATTCTACTCGACCGCTCGCCGGCGGACCGATCCGCCCGTCGGGAAGAAATCGCGGACGTAAAAAAACCGGCGGGTGTTGGCCGCCGGTTCGTTCGGGTAAGCGCCGTGGCGCTTACTGGACTTGCTGGATGCCGGACAGAACCCAGCCACGGGAGCCGTCGCGCGGCTTGGTCATGTGCCACATTTCGGCAAAGGCCTCGGCCGGTACGTGGTCGTCCTCGCGGATCAGGCCGGAGAAATGCACGGTCACGACGTAACGGTTGGCTTCTTCGGCGACATCGATCACCTCGGCGTTGAGCTGGACGACATCGGTCGTCTGCTTGGCGCCCTTGCGCTCGTCGATGGCCAGCTTGATCTCGGCGAACATTTCCGGCGCGGTGAATTCGCGGATGTCGTCGAGGTTGCCGGCGTCGTTGGCGGCCTGCAGGCGAATGAAGTTCACCTTGGCGTTGCGCACGAAGCCCTCGACATCGAAATCGGCCGGGATGCTGGCCATGCCCGCGGCGACGCCCGCAGCGACCGGAGCGGCGGCGGACCCGCCGGCCGGCGTGAAGTCAGGCTGCGCTGCCTTGGCACCGTAGGGGGCGCCGGCACCGGCGTACTGCATGCCCTGGTGACCCTGGGCCGCGGCCTTCTTGCGCATGAAGAAGCCGATCGCACCGATGACGACCATGGCGAGCAGGGCGATCATCATGAAGTTGGCCAGTTCTTCGCCGAAACCGAAGTGCGAAGCCAGCGCGGCGAGGCCGAGACCGGCGGCGAGGCCGGCGAGCGGGCCCATCCACGAGCGTTTCGGTTGCGCTGCGGGCGTCGGTGCGGCGGCCTGGCGCGGAGCCTGGGCCGGTGCGGCCTGGTGCGTGTTGCTCGGGGCGACCGACTGGCGCTGCATGCCGGACGAGCTGCCGCCGCCCAGGCGCTTGGCCTCGGCGTCGTTGATTTGCAAGGTGAAGCCGAGCACCAGCGCTGCGGCCATCATTACGAAGTTTTTCATCCTGTGTCTCCTGTCTGTGGGAATCGACCGGCGTAGTGTAACCGCTTAGTCGCTTTGAATTTAGCAGCGTATTCGGTTGTGACTCTTCGGTATTTTCGAAGGGTCAGCCGAGCAGGGCCGCTATCGCTTCCGGATTGGACGGGAAGTAGATATGGACATACGACGCGGTCAGCCGGTTCAGCCGGTAGACGGCCTCGCCGTCGCGCCCGTCGGCGGTGCGCGCCCGGGTCAGCTGGGCCAGCGGCGACTCGCTTTTCGAATAGTGGAAGGTGTGCCCGGACAGCGCGCCTTCCGGCAGATCGACGAATTGCGTGCCGAGGGCGGCCAGGCGCTTCTGCATCACCGAGCGGCCGGGCAGCAGGCCGCCGAAGCGATGGGCGGTACCGGCCTTGTCCACGACCTCCTCGAACAGGCTCATCATGCCGCCGCATTCGGCGAGCAGGGGCTTGCCGGCGTCGACGTGGGCGCGCAACTGCCGCCACAGCGCCGCATTGGCGCCGATGGCCGGGGCGTGCAGTTCCGGGTAGCCGCCCGGCAGCCAGACGGCGTCGCAGGCGGGCAGGGCGTCGCCGGCGACCGGCGAGAAGAAGCGCAGCTCGGCGCCCAGCTGCTGCAGCGTCTGCAGGTTGGCCGGGTAGATGAAGCCGTAGGCCGCGTCGCGGGCGATGGCGACGGTCTTGCCGGCGAGCAGCGGGGCGGTGGCCGGCGCATCGGCCTCGGGGAAGGCGACGGGGGCGGGCAGGTCGACGCTGGCGCTGGCCGCCAGGGCGTCGGCCAGCTTGTCGAGGCGCTCGCCGAGGTCGTCGATCTCGGCCGCCTGGAGCAGGCCGAGATGGCGCTCGGGCAGGCTGTCGTCGCTTTTCGGCAGGGCGCCGAACCAGCCCATGCCGGGCGGCAGGCTGTCTTGCAGCATGCCGGCGTGGCGCGGGCTGCCGACGCGGTTGGCGAGCACCCCGGCGAAGGGCAGGCCGGGACGGTAGCTGGCCAGGCCGTGGGCGACGGCGCCGAAGGTCTGCGCCATCTTGCCGGCGTCGATCAGGGCCATGACCGGAATGGCGAAGCGTTCGGCGATATCGGCGGCCGAGGGCTGGCCGTCGAACAGGCCCATGACGCCTTCGATCAGGATCAGGTCGGAATCGGCCGCGGCGCGGGCCAGGCGCCAGCGGGCATCGGCTTCGCCGCACATGCCGAGATCGAGGTTCTGGCAGGGGCGGCCGCTGGCGAAGGCATGGATCTGCGGGTCGAGGAAGTCAGGGCCGCACTTGAAGACGGTGACGCGCCGGCCTTGCCGGGCATGCAGGCGGGCCAGGGCGGCGGTGACGGTGGTCTTGCCCTGGCCGGAAGCGGGGGCGGCGATGAGGAGGGCGGGGCAGGCGGGCATGGTGGCGAGTCCGGGATGCGAGACGGGATGATAGACCCTCCCGGCGGGGAGGGTCGCGAGCGAACGATCAGAAGCTGGCGCGCAGGCCGACGCGGAAGGTGCGCGGTTCGAGCGGGTGGACCAGGCGGCCGTCGATGGCCGTGCCCGAGCCACAGCCGCCGGTGCCGGCCAGCGCTTCGTTACGCGAGCAGGCGCCGCCCCAGTATTCGATGTCGTTGGCCCGTTTGTCGAACAGGTTGAGGATGTCGAGCGTGAGCTGCAGCTGCGGCGTGATGCGGTAGCCGGCCTTCAGGTTGGCCATCCAGAAAGCGGCGGATTTGTGCTCGCCGGTTTCCTCCAGCGCGTAGGCGCCGAGGTAGCGCAGGCGCAGGCCGCCGAACCACGGGCCACCGTTGTCGGCGGCAACACCGAGCGAAGCGGTGAGCGGGATGGCGTTGGGGACGCGGCGCCCGCCGTTGTCGGCGTTGGCTTCCTTGAAGCGGGCCTGCGACCAGGCGACGTCGGCGTCGATGATCCAGCCGTCGGCCGGCGTGATGTAGTTGGACCATTCGATGCCGTGGCGGCGGGAGGCGCCCTTCGGCTCGGTGATCCCTTCGTCGCCGATGAAGACCAGCTCGGAGGCGAGGTCCATCTGCCAGAGCGACAGGTTGCTGTGCCAGCCCTTGAGCGGCGTGGTGCGCAGGCCGACTTCGCTGCCCTTGGCCTTGACGATCAGCGGCACCG
The DNA here is from genome assembly GCF_945957265.1 of uncultured Dechloromonas sp. Classification (GTDB taxonomy): domain Bacteria; phylum Pseudomonadota; class Gammaproteobacteria; order Burkholderiales; family Rhodocyclaceae; genus Azonexus. The sequence continues at coordinate 33,052 of NZ_CAMFKO010000007.1, read as the reverse complement.
CGTCGACCGCGCTGCCGTCCTGCGGATGGGTGCGCGCCGTGGCGCCGCGCGCGTCGTTGCTGTGGAAACCGCGGCCCCAGTTGGCGTAGAACTCGGTCGGCCCGAGCAGGTCGAAGGGGCCGAGGACGAGGCCCAGCTTCGGGCTGGTCTGCCCGGCCGAGGCGTTGCCGCCGTTGCTCATGTTGAACTGGCCGGCCAGCGGCGTGACGCGGGCGTCGATCTGGTCGCGGCGCAGGCCGAGCGTGCTGCGCAGCCAGCCGGTCCATTGCGTGCGCGCCTCGAGCAGCATGGCGAGCGCGGTTTCGCGGATGCGGTCCTCGCGTACCGTCTGCATCCGCTGACGGTTTTCAGTGGCGTAGAGACCGAGTGAAGAAACGCGGTCCTGGCGCAGCTGGGCGCCGACGCTGAGTTCGGTGTCCTTCCACTGCGGCCCGAGGAACCAGCTGTGCCGGGCCTGGCCGCCCCACAGCGTGCGCTCGTCGGCCTGTTCGTGCTGGTCGCCCTGGACGCTGTTGATGTAGCCGGACGGATTGGCGAAATAGTGCAGGCCGTAGTCGATGACGTAGAGGTTGAGCTTGCTGGCCCCGCTGTCGGTGGTACGCGCCCAGTCGCCGGACAGGCTGTAGCGGTGCGTCTTGCCGCCGTCGTTGCGGGATTGCGCGCCGTAGCGGCCGATTTCGCCGCTGCTGATGGCGCGTTCCGGCACGTGCTCGGTGGCCGTCCAGTCGGCCTTGTAGGCCATGCCGGTCAGGGAAAAGCCGTTGGCGGCGCTGCCCGAGGTCAGGCGCAGCACGGCGTTGGTCTTGTCGAGGTTTTGCGCCTGCTCCCAGGGGCCGTCGTAGCCGCCGACATCCACCGCGGCGATCAGGTTGATGTCGCCGACGGTCTGCCCGCCGGCGGCGAGCAGGCGGCGGAAATTGTGCTGGCCCATGCCGAGTTCGACGAAGCTGCGGTCCAGCCTGCGCAGGTAGTCGATGCGCGCCGAGCCGGTGGTGGTGAAATCGCCGTCTTCCACCGCGTAGACGCCCTTGCGGTACTTGAGGCCGCCGATCAGCTCGGGAATGATGAAATTGACGTCCATGTAGCCCTGGCCGTGGGCATGGCTGACCATGTTGGCCGGCATGCCCAGGACGTGGGTGGCGAAATCGCTGCCATGATCGAGGTTGAAGCCGCGCAGGAAATACTGGTTGGCCTTGCCGTCGCCGGAGTGCTGGGTGACGATCATGCCGGGCACCGCTTCCAGGACCTCGGCCGGGCGCAGCAGCGGCCGGTTGGCGAGTTGCTTGGCGGTGACCGTGCCTTCGGTGGCCGAATCGGCGACGCCGGTCAGGTCCTGCTTGCCGGAACTGACGGTGACTTCCTGCAGGGTCGGCATGCCGGCGGCGTGGAGGTTGCCGATGCTGGCCAGGGTGGCGAGCGCGGCGGGGAAGATGAGGCGGTGCTGCATGGTGATACTCCATCGAACGACCGCCCGCATTCCCGCAGACGGTCCGTTGCAATCGCTGCCGCACGGGGCGGACAGCACGAAGCGACAGGCCGGTCTCCGGGCTGGCAAGTCTTGACGCACCGCCTTCCCAAGTTTTCACTCAGTGGCCTGATGATGCATCCGCACTCGCTTACCGTTGCGGGGGCAGCCGGGGCATTGCGATCGCACGGATCGCGCACCCCGTTCCCGTTTCACCCGACGCCTTGCGGCGGCGGGCACCTGTTGCGTGTTTCCGGCTGACTGCTCGTGGCGTCCTGCCGCCGGAAGGGCAGGCGCTGAAGAATTACGGCTTGGCCGGCTCGATCAGCACGAGCTTGCCGGTCTTCGGGTCGCGGAAGACTTCGCCGACCCGGTCGTAGCCGCTGCCGGCTTGTTGCGCGCCGACGGCGGGGCGTTCGATTTCCTGGCCCTTCTCGACCGGCTGCGGCGCCTTGAGCGCAGCCTGGCTGCCGGCCGCCAGCGCGGCGAGCAGGCCGCAGGCGAAGACCAGCATGACATCGACCAGATTGACCAGGCTGGCGCGCGGGTCTTCGTCGCGGTCGTCGAAACGGGCGTCGAGCTTTGCGTAGAGGCGCAGGCGCTTTCTCGGCTGCAGCTCGCTCATAGCCCGTCCTCCATCGCTTCCAGGGCTTCCTCGTACCAGCGGCGGCGCAGCTTGCCGATGACCAGGCCGCCGATGCCGGCGACCAGGCCGAGCACGGTGGCGTCGAAGGCGACGGTGACGGCGCTGGCGAGCTGCGCCGGATCGCCCTTGCCGAGCGCGGCGAGGCCCGGCCCGAGCGGGATGATGGTGGCCATCAGGCCGAGCATGGGCGGGATGCGAGCGAGCAGGTCGGCGCGTTCCAGGCGGTGGCGGGCGACCTTCTGCAGGGCGCCGACATCGCCGCCGCCCTGCAGGCGGGCCAGGCCGCCGAAGCGTTCGCCGACGGCGATGCCGGCTTCGATGGTGGCGATGGCGCAGGCCAGGATCAGGGCGGCGAGCGCCGGGGTGAGCAGCCAGGTGACGGCATCGTGCAGCCAGGCGAAGGTGGTGGCGTCAGACATGGATTTCTCCGGAGGTGAGAGCGGGGCCTTGCCGGCCGCGCCACAGCCCGAGCCCGAACAGGGCGAAGGCGGCGGCGAGCAGGGCGAGGATGGGCAGGGTGCGTTGAGCCGTGCTGGCCGTATCGGCCAGCGTTTGCAGCTCGTAGTAGCGGGGCGGCGGCGCCGTTTCGGTTGCCGGCGGGGCTTGCGGGGCGGCGGCCGGGGCGTTGGCGGAGGCTTGCGGGTGCGCGGTGGGCTGGCCGGCTGGCGCGGCGGCAACCAGTTCGCCGCGCGCCTTGGCCAGCGTGACGCCCAGGGCCTGCGCGTCGGCCGCGTCGAGCTGCGGCGCCAGCCATTGCCACATCGGGTGGTTGGGGGCGGTGTGGCCGCTGCCCGGCAGGCCGTTTTTGGCGACCAGGCGGGCCAGTTCGCCGCCCATCTTCCTGATCGTCGCGGCGTCGGTCTGCCAGAAGCCCTTTTCGGCGGCGACCATGAAGATGGCCAGCATGTGCGCCTTGACGTGGGCGTTGTGGCCCTGGCCGAGGAATTGCGGCAGGCCGAGCTTGTGGGCGTCGTCGAAATACACCGACTTGACCTCGTCCCAGGCCCAGTTCTTGACCAGGTCGGGGCGGGTGACCTGCCAGCCCCACAGGTTTTCGAGGAATTCCTGGCCCATCGTCCGGGCGCCGGCATAGCCGTGGCCCATCAGCGGCTTGAGCCAGGCCGGATTCAGGAAGCGGCCGCGCAGTTCGCCGAGCAGGGCGCTGGTTAGCGGTTCGACATCGGCGCGGCCGGGTTCGGCATGCTGCAGGATCAGCGCCTCCGGCGGCCGGCCGGTGCGCCCCTCGATGGCCAGCGACAGGCCGCCGAGGTAGTCGAAGGCGTCGTTGTTGTCGAGCAGGCCGTAGAGGTTGCTGGCCCGGCCGTGGTAGGTGCGCTGGATGCCGTCGAGGGCGGTGTCGAAGGCGGCGTGGGCGGCCTCGCCGCTGTCGTCGAGGCCGTAGGCGTGGCCCATGCGGTTGCGGTAGGCGCGGCCGATCTCGTCGCGTTCGCGCCAGGCGCCGGAGCGTTCGGTCAGGCGATTGACGCCGGCCCCGTAGGCGCCCGGGGCGTCGCCGAAGATGCGCTGGGCGGCGGCGCGACCGGCCTCTTTGGTCGGCAGGCCGGACTGTTCGAGGGCGGCGAGGCGGGCCAGCCATTCGCGGGCGACGCGGTTGTTTTCCGGCGCTTCCCGGCCGCGGCTGGCGGTCGGCACGGCGGCCAGCGCCGCGTCCAGGGCGTCCTTCAGCTCGGGGCGCCGTTCGGCCAGCCCGGCGGCGGAAGCGGCCAGGGCCAGGCGCCCGGCGCGGTCGATCAGGTTGATCAGGTTGGGGTAGAGGTCGCGGAACAGGCCGGAGGTGGTGATGACCACGTCGCGCCGCACGGCGTCCGGCTTGAGGCGGACGTCGGTGACGATGCCGCGGGCGTTCCACACCGGCTCGGCGCCCATCAGGGCGAGCGCGAAGCCGACCATGACGCCTTCGTCGCGCACGGCATCGGAGGCCCACAGGATGATGCCCTCGGAGCCTCGTTCGTTGCGACTTCTTGCCAATGCCTTGGCGGCCAGGTCGCTGCCCAGCTTGTAGCCGAGGTGGGTGGGCAGGATGTCGCCATCGACGGCGTGGAAGTTGCGGCCGGTGGGCAGCGATTCGGGCGAGCGCAGCGGGTCGTTGCCCTTGCCCGGCGGGATGTAGCGGCCGTCCAGCCCGGCCAGCAGGCCCTGCATTTCGAGGCGCGGCGAATCCTTGAGCTTGTGCGCGGTGAGCGGGTCGTCGATGCCGCCCTGCTTCATCGAAGCCAGCATCAGGTCGAGCGATTCCTGGCTCCAGTCGCGGCCGAAGACGTGCAGGCCGTAGGGCATGAACTTTTCCTGCAGCTTGGTCAGGTAGTGGCCGACCTCGTGCGCCAGCAGGTCGTCGTCGGCCGCCTCGAAGCCGATGCCGCGAACCTGCAGCACGTCGGCCATCGAGGCTTCCAGTTCGGCCTTCAGGTTCAGCTCGACGACCTTCTCGCGCATGGTGCGGGCGGCCTGCATCTTCAGCGATTCGGACGACGCCGCCTCGTAGCTCTCGACGATCTGGCGCAGCACCAGCAGCTGGTCGTAGAGCGGCGTCGCGGCGAGCGGCGGGGTCAGGTGGTCGACCATCACGGCCAGGCCGCGGCGCTTGGCCTGGGTGCCCTCGCCGACACCATCGACGATGTAGGGGTAGATGCCGGGCAGGTCGGCGGCGATCAGGCTCGGGTAGTCGTCGGCGGCGAGGCCGACCGCCTTGCCGGGCAGGAATTCGTAGGTCGAGTGGCGGCCGACATGGACCACGGCGTCGGCCCTGAAGCGGTCGCGCAGCCAGTGGTAGAAAGCCAGGTACTGGTGCGGCGGCGTGACGCTGGTGTTGGCGTGCAGCAGTTCCTCGTCGACTTCCCAGCCGCGCGGTGGCTGCGGGCCGATGAACACGTTGCCGAAACGCAGGCCGGGGACGAGCAGCTTGCCGTCATCGACCATCACCTTGCCGGGCGCTTCGCCCCAGCCCTGCATGCCCTCGATGCCATAGCCGGTCAGGCGGCGGGCCAGCGGCGCGAGGCTGGCGCAGCGTTTGGTTGGCGTGTCGGCGAGGCAGGCCTGGTAGCCTTTCTCCAGCGCCTGCAGGTCGCGGATCGCCCGCGCGCGCTGCGGATGGTCGGCACCTTCGACCAGGTGGTGCAGTTCCTTGAGCACCGCATCGACCCGTTTGCGGCCGACGGCGCGTTCGTTGCCGGCTTCCGCTTCGAGCGCCTCGGCGTGCAGGCGGCCGAGCGGGCCGCGGGTCATCTCGCCCTGGATGCGGGGGGGCAGGGTGGCAAACCAGCGCGCGTAGTCGGCCGCCGTCACGTGCGCCACCGAGCGGCCCAGTTCGCGCAGCGCGGCGCGATCCTCGGGCAGGTTCACGCCGTGCGCCATGATGTGGTCGAGCAGGGCTTCCGGCGTCGCCGGCAGCTCGCCGACGTTATAGCCGGCGGCCTTCAGGGCATGCAGCATGTCGAACAGCGTGTTGGGTACGTCGAGGTTGTCGGCGCCGATGTTCTGCCGGCCGGGCGGGTGGTTGTAGTAGACGATGGCCAGGCGCTTGTCGGCGTTGGCCTTGCTGCGCAGGACCTGCCAGCGGGCGCTGCGCGCGGCGAGGCGGTCGATCTCGGCGGCGAGCATCACCGGCGGCCGGGTCTCGATGCCGGTCAGGCGGTCGGCCTGCGCCTTGCCCAGCGCGGAAACGACGATGGGCTGGCCGATGCCCTGCAGCTCGGGCAGCGCGACGCGGTATTGCACCGAGTCGGCCGGCAGGCCATCCGGCGACAGGCGCCATTGCGCGGCGCTCCGCTCGGTCAGGCGGATGGCCTTGAAGACCGGGACGTCGAGCTGGCGGAAGGCCTCGGTCACGGCTTCGCGGCCTTCGGCGGCGCCGACGACGAAATCCTGCAGCACGACCAGGGCGGATGGCCGGGCCGGCGCAATCAGCTCCGGCAGACGTTCCAGCGCCTGGCGCGAGGCGCCGCCCCAGCGGGTCAGCACCTGCACGCAGGGCTGGCCGGTTTGTTCGACGGCGCGGCACAGCGCGGCGGGCGCGCGGCCATCCATGTTGGCGAGGTCGAGGACGACGACGGCCGGGCCGCTCTTCAGTCCGAGGCGGGCCGCCTGGCCCCAGGCCCGTTCATCGCTCAGCTCTTCGTTGCCGACGCGCAGGCGCAGGGTCGGCTCCGGCTTCGGTTGGCCGAGCGGCAGGCCGGGCTTGAGCAGGTGGGCGAGCAGCTGCGCCGTGTTGTCGGTGCCGCCGGATTGCCAGATGCGGCGGGCGGCCAGCCAGTGGCGGGCGGTCGGCTCGGCCGCGGCGGCGGCCAGGGCGGCCTCCGGCGGGTTCTCGAGCGCCAGCTGGCGCAGGGTTTCGGCCGGGAAGCGGGCGAGCGTTCCGGCGTCGTCGCGGCTCATCAGGCTCAAGCCGGCTTCGCCGTTCATGGCCAGGATGGCGGTCTGCGGCCGGGCGTGGCGGGCCAGGGCATCCTTCAGGCGGCGCGCCGGATCGCCGAAGACCGAGACGGCCAGCACGCTGTCGGCTCGCCCCAGCCATTGTGCGACCTGCTTGTCGCTGGCGGCCATCAGCTGCGCCGGGGTGCGCAGTTCGATGCGGTCCTGCGGGTGGGTGGCGAGGTGGCGGTGGGCGGCTTCGATGGCGGTCGGCGCGGCGCGTTCGGTGACGATGCCGAGCAGCGTGGCCGCCGACGCGCTGGCCGCGCCCAGGGCGCAGGCCAGGACAAGGGCGTATCGCCCGAGGCGCGTCGGGCGGGAGCCGGCGTGGCGCATGAGCCTCTTACCAGTCGAGGCCGGGCATGGCTTTGACGCCGGCGGCGAAGGCATGCTTTTCGTTGCCGATATCGCTCACCGTGTCGGCCGCATCGCGCAGGGCCTGCGGGGCGGTGCGGCCGGTGATGATGACGTGTTGCATCGGCGGCCGCGCTAGCAGCTTGGCGATCACCGTGTCGAGATCGAGCCAGCCGTACTTGAAGGCGTAGGTCATTTCGTCGAGCACGACGAGGCCGATGTCCGGGTTGCTCAAATGGCCGCAGGCGACGGCCCAGGCGGCCTGCGCCGCCTTGGCGTCGCGTTCCTTGTCCTGGGTTTCCCAGGTGAAGCCCTCGCCGCCGACATGCCAGGCGACATTCGTCTGCTGACGGAAGAAGGCCTGTTCGCCGGTGTCGCCGCGCCCCTTCACGAACTGGACGACGCCCACCTCGAGGCCGTGGCCGAGGGCGCGGGCGACGACGCCGAAGGCCGCGCTCGACTTGCCCTTGCCGTTGCCGGTGTTGATCAGCAGGACGCCGCGTTCCTGCTGGGCCGAGGCGATCTTGTTGTCGATCACGGCCTTCTTTTTCTGCATGCGTTGTTCGTGGGTGACGGTCATTTTCTATTCCGGAATGAAACAGCGGTGGCCGCGGTCTTCGATCTGCCGCAGGCCGTAGCCGTAGAGTTCGGACAGCGTTGCCGCTGTCAGGATGTCGTCGACCGGCCCGAGGCGGGTTTGCCCGTCGCCATGGACGAGCAGCGCCCGGTCGCAGAAACGGTGGGCCAGCGCCGGGTCGTGCAGGACCATGATGACGCCCGCGCCGTCGTTGCGCGCGGCGCCGGCGAACAGGTCGAGGACCGCCATCTGGTGGTTGAGGTCGAGGTGCGAGAGCGGCTCGTCGAGCAGGTAGAGCGGGGCGGCCTGCGTCAGCAGGGTGGCGATGGCCAGCCGCTGGCGTTCGCCGCCGGAGAGGGTATGGATCTGCCGGGTTTCCATGCCGTCGAGCCCCACCGCCTTCAGCGCGTCGCGCGCCAGTTCGGCGTCGCCGGTCGACTCCCAGTCCCAGCGGCCGAGGTGGGGGTGGCGACCGGTCAAGGCCGTTTCCAGCACGGTCGAACCGAAGGGGTCGCTCTGGAATTGTCCCAGCCAGGCGCGGCGCAAGGCGGCCTGCCGGGGGGGGAGCGAGGCCAGCGCTTCGCCTTGGAGCAGGACGCTGCCGCCAGCCGGCTTGCGCAGGCCGGCCAGGGTGGATAGCAGGGTCGACTTGCCGGCGCCGTTGCGGCCGAGGATCGCCAGGCTTTCGCCGCTGGCCACGCCGAGGTCGAGGGCGTCGATGATCGCCTTGTCGCCGATGGTGACGCGCAGTTGCCGGGTTTCGATCAGCGGCAGGCTCATTTCGGCTGCCTCGACAGCAGGAACAGGAAGACCGGCACGCCGATCAGGGCGGTCAGCACGCCGACCGGCAACTGCTGGGGGGCGATGATGGTGCGCGCCAGCGTGTCGGCGAGCACCAGCAGCGAGCCGCCGGCCAGCACCGAGGCCGGCAGCAGCAGGCGCTGGTCGTTGCCGGTGGCCAGCCGGACCAGGTGCGGCACGACCAGCCCGACGAAACCGATGGAGCCGGCCGTCGTCACCGAGGCCGCCGTCGCCAGCGAGGCGAGCAGGTAGATCGCATAGCGCAGCCGATCGACCGCCACGCCGAGAGCCTGGGCCTGCATCATGCCGCGCGACAGCAGGTTCAGCTCGCGGGCGAAAGGCATGGCCAGCGCCAGCGCCACGCCGAGCGCCAGCAAGGCCGGCCACCATCGGCTGCTCTGGCCGAGGTCGCCCATCAGCCAGAACAGCATGCCGCGCAGCTTGTGCTCCTCGGCGATGGCCAGCATCAGCGCGACCAGCGCACCGCAGCCGGCGGCGACGATGACGCCGGTGAGCAGAAGGCGGGTCTGCGTCCAGCTGCCGTCGCCATGGGCCAGCCCGAAGACGACGAACATCGCCCCGAGCGCGCCGACGAAAGCCAGCCCGTCGATGCCGATGACCGGCAGGCCGATCAGGATGGCGAACATCGCCCCCGCGCCGGCGCCGCCGGAAATGCCCAGCACGTAGGGGTCGGCCAGCGGATTGCGCAGCAGCACCTGCATCAGCGCGCCGGCCAGCGCCAGCAGGCCGCCGCAGGCAAAGCCGGCGATGGCGCGCGGCAGGCGCAGCTGCAGCACGACTTCGCCGCCGCCGCCTTCGTGCCCGAGCAGTGCCGCGAAGACATCGCCGTAGGAAACCTTGAAGCTGCCGACCGTCAACGCGAACCCGAAGCTCGCCGCGGTGAGCAGGACGAGGCAGCAAAGAATCAGGATGGCGCGCTGGCGGGTGGGCATTTACTTGAAGTCGTAGCGGACGTTGACGAAGAAGCTGCGCTGGTCGCCCGGGTAGTAGAAATAATCGCTGCGTGCCGTCGAATAGAGGGCGTAGGGGGCGTAGCGCTTGTTGGTGGCGTTGAGGACGCGCGCCGACAGCGTGACCGGCCCGGTCTTCCAGTCGGCCAGCAGGTCGACGGTGGTGTAGCCCGAGAGTATCTGGCGGTTGTTGGCGTAGTCGCCGCTGAAGCGACGGTCGCCGACGTAGTTGGTCGACACGCCGTAGCTGCCGATCGAGCCGCCATCCCAGTTGATCAGCAGGGAGGCCTTGTTGCCAGGGACCATCGGCACCGCCTTGCCCTCGTAGCGGCCTGCGCGGAACTCGGCCTGGGCGTAGGTGTAGGCCAGTCGGGATTTCAGCGTCGGGGTGATGCGCCAGGTCATCTCCGCTTCCAGGCCGCGCCGCCGGGTCGGATCGAAGTTGACGTTGGCCCCCTTGGCGCCGTCGTAGCCAATCTCGTCCTCGAGGTCGATCTGGTAGAGCGAAGCCTGCGCGGAGACCGGCCCGCGGACGAAGCTGCCGCCCACCTCGCCGATCGTGCCGTGCTGAGGCTTGAGGTCGCCGGCAAATACGGTGTTGCCGGTCAGCGCGTCATAGCCGAACAATTCGTCGGTATTGGCGAAGCGGTAGGTCGTGCCCAGCTTTCCATAGGTGCGCCAGCCGTCGCCGTTATAGGCCAGGCTGGCATCCCAGGCGCTGCGCGAGCGTTCGCTGCGACCGCTCATCGCCGCCATGAAATAGGCCGGATAGGCCTCCTGGTCGGCGCGCTGCTTCATTCTCTGGGTTCTGGCGCCCAGGGTTAGTGCCAGGCGGTCGGTCAGGCTGGTCGTGTTCTGCAGGTAGGCCGCCGTGCTGTCTTGCTCGGAGCGGTTGTTGGCGTACGACGAATAGGTGTTGGTCACGGTGCCGGCGTAGTGGTCGGCGCCGAGGATGGTCTCGCTTTTCATCCGGCCCAGCCCGTGCGCCCAGCGCAGGCGCGGGGTCAGCGACACCATGTCGCGCTGGCGGTCGGAGACGCTGCCAAAGGAAAAGTTCTCGAAATGCTGGTCGGCGTGCTCGATCGACACCTCGGCCTCGAAACGCAGGCTGTCGGCGAACTGCAGGGCGACGCCGGGGCGGATGCGGTAGCCATCCTTGCGCTGGGTGTCGAGCGGGTTGCGCGCTTGTCGGGGATCGGTCCGGTAAACCCGCTCGGCGATCGAGCCGGGAGCGCCGGCGCTTTCGCTGTAGAAGGCAAAGTCGGTGAATGCGTCACCCAGGGCAAAGGCCCAGCCCAGGCGGCCGGCCAGGGATTTCTGGTCGGCCTGGCTGTTCTTGCGCCAACCGTCGGTATCGGCGTAATGGGCTTTCAGGTTGGCATAGGCTTGGCGACCGCCGACGGATAGTTCGCCGTCGACGGTGTGCGTGTTGAAACTGCCGAAACCCAGGGCGGCCGAGGCGGCATTGCGCGCCGATTTGTCGGTGACGATGTTGATCACGCCGCCGGTTGCCCGGTCGCCATAGAGAACTGTGCCGGCGCCGCGCATGATTTCGATGCGTTCGATATTCGACAGCGGGATGATCGACCAGTCGATGGCGCTCATGTCGATCGGGTTCATGCGCTGGCCGTCGATCAGGATCAGCGTGTTGCTGGCCGACGTGTCGCCGAAGCCGCGCAGGTCCACCGTGGCATCGATGCCCATGCTGCCGTAGAGCGGGGTGACCATGATGCCGGCGCTGCTCTTCAGCAGGTCGGGAATGCTGCGGGCCGCCGAGTTGCGGATGTCTTCCCGGGAAATGATGCTGATGTTGCCGGCTGCGGCCGGTAGCTTCTCGGCAAAACGCGTCGCGGTGACGACCACGGTGTCCAGTTGCGCTTGGGCCTGCGCAAGGGCCGCGGACAGCGCGAGGGCAGGCAGGGCCGCCAGGGGCTTGAAGCGTGGATTCATGTTCTTCCTTTCCCGGCAGGCGTCCCCGCTACCGGAATACGTTGAGGAAAAGTGCCGGCGCCTGGCGGCTCGCAGGGAGCCGTCATGGCGCCAGGTGGCACTTCCGTTGGCGTTTCAGGCCGGTATCCGGGCTTGCAAGTCTTGACGCATCGCCTTCCCAGGATGTCTCCCAGTGGCCTCGTGATACGTCCGCACTTGCTTACCGTTGCGGGGGCAGCAGCGGAATGGTCTTTTCGGAGACGCACCGCTTTCCCGTTTAACTGCGCTTGGAGAGTCCGTGCGCAGCACCTGTAACGCCTGCCATTTTACATGGCGTAATGCTTGAATAACAGTGAGATAGCTCCGGGTTAATACTTGTAGGTCAGCGACGCGAACCAGGCGCGGCCGGGTGCAGCGTAGTACGAGAAATACTCCCGGTCGAGCAGGTTGCTGACGGCCAGCGAGGCAGTCAGTTCCTTGTTGAAGCGGTAGCTCAGCTTGCTGTCGACGACGAAATAGGCGTCATAGGCCTTGTACACGCCAACGGCGGCATCGGCATTGGCGTCGTCCGAGTATTGCTTGCTGGCGTAGCGGCCGCTGCTCGACAGCAGCCAGTTGCCGTGGCGCCTTTCGAAGCCGATGCTGGCCTGTTTTTCCGGCAGGCCGGTCAGGCGCTTGCCGACCGACGATGGCGAGGCGTTGTTTTCCAGCATCTCGCTGTGCGTATAGGTGAAATTGGCGAACACCCGGTTGTCGGCATCGAAATGATGCGTCACGCTGAACGTGATGCCATCGGTCCGGGCCTTGCCGGCGTTGATGCGCAGGCGGACATCCTTGCCGCCGGGGCCGGGCTTGCGCGGGCCGAGGTAGATCAGGTTGTCGATCTCGTTGTAGAAATAGGTGGCGCGGATTTCGCCGCCATGCCAGGCGCGCCAGTCGCCGCCGAGCTCCCAGGACTTGACGGTTTCCGGCTCCAGCGCCGGGTTGGCGCTGATGTTGTAGGTGGTCAGTGTGGAGCTGCGATACAGGTCGTACACTGTTGGCGCATGGAAGGCCTTGCCGGCCGAGGTGCGCAGCGTGAAGGCGTCGGTGACGCGCCACGAGGCCCCCAGCTTCGGGCTCCATGCCGAGGCGGTTCGCTCGGCATGGCTGTAGATGCCCGAGGGGTCGCTGCTCTGGCCGTTGGCGTTGAGCCAGTGGTCGTAACGCAGGCCCCCCTGCAGCGTGAGATTGGGCGCCAGCAGCCAGTTGTCCTGGAGGTAGGCACCATTCAGGTACATCTTGCCGGAGGCCGACGAATAGAGGGCAGTCTTCGATTCGGGGTTGCCCCAGTTGCTGAGCGTGTAGTCCTTGGTGTCCGCCGAGTCCTGACGGTAGGCGTAGCCGACGGTCAGGTCGTGGGCGCCGAGCGAGGCATTCCAGTAGGTGTCGAGGGTCGTCGACTCCGACGGACTGTCGCTGATGCGGCCCGGGCCGCCGAAGGCCGTTCCGGTGGTGGCGATGATGAAGGAATTGGCCGTCACGTCGGTGTGGCTGGCCAGCACGTTCAGGCGGCCGATTCCCAGCTTGCTGTCGAAGCCGGCGTGGAATATCTGGCGGCTGTAGTCGCTGTCGCCACCGGCAAACGAGACGCTGTAGACGGGCGTACCGGTTGCATTGCTGCGCACGAAGGATTGCGGTGCGCCATAGCCGTAGTGGTAGTCCTGCAGCAGCCAGCCGGCGCGCCAGGTGAAATCGGTGTCGACCCGTTGCTCGAGCTTGAGCGAGGCGCCGTGCTCCTTCCAGGTGTTGTCGCCTTTCTGCCCGAGCAGGAAGGTTCCCGCGCCCATTTCGCTGCTGGTCGGGATGGCGCCGTTCGAATTGGCCGGGCGACTGCCGGTGACCCATTCGCTGCGATAACCGTTGGTTTGTCCCCAGTTGCCGGTGAAGCGGATCGCCAGCCCGTTGTCCAGCCGGGTTCCGGCATGGATGTAGGCTTTCTGGACATCGGCTGCCGCCTTGCCCGACTCGAAGGCATCGCCATAGCCGACGTTGAAGCCGAACTCGGTGCGGGTCGGCATGCGGGTCACGAAGTTGACTACGCCGCCCATCGCATTGCCGCCGTACAGGGAAGACATCGGCCCGAAGAGTATTTCGGTCTGGCGAATCGAGTCGGTCGGTATGCCGCCGAGCAGGACGCTGCCGGCGTAGCCATCGGTCATGGCCACGCCGTCGAGCAGGACGAGCGCGCGGCGGTCGCTGGGAATGCCGCGCAGCGCGAAGCCCGGCGCCGTTTGCAGCGGGCCCTTGCCGGTCGATACGAATACCCCTGCCGTGGTGTTGAGGATGTCGGTCAGGCGATCGGTTTGCCTGGCCTCGATTTCCTTGGCGCCGATGACCACGGTTTCGCCGGTCGCGTGTTCGAGCAGTTGCGCGCTGCGATTCGCCGTGACGACAAGCGTGTCGAGCGTTTGTTGGGCGGAGGCAACGGAGGCCTGTCCGAAGGCCGTGATCAGGCCGAGCGCGATGGGTCGCAAATGGATATTCATGGTTTTCCCCTCCAGGCACGCGTCCCCGCATGCCGGAATGCATCAAAAGAAGGTGCGCGAGCGGGATTGGCCAGAAAATCCGGCGCCACCACCCCGTGGCACTTCGACATTTTTGTCCCAGGCCGGTATCCGGGCTGGCAAGTCTTGACGTATCGCCTTCCCGGGTTTTCCCAGTGGCCTTGTGATACGCCCGCACTTGCTTACCGTTGCGGGGGCAGCAGCGGAATGGTCTTTTTGAGACGCACCGCTTTCCCGTTTAACCGCGCTTGGAGATTCCGCGCGCAGCACCTGACACGGCGCGCATTCTACATTCAACTCCGTTGCGGCGCATCAGCCGTTTCGCGGCAAACTTCTATAAACCACTTTGAGAATAAAGGCTTAGTCCTTGACCATGCGGCGTTTTAGACTCTATAGTTCGCGCCATGAACGTCGAACTAGATACCCTTGAAGCCAAGATCGAGCAGGTTGTCGCCCTGGTTCACCAGTTGCGTGCCGAGAATGAGGTTTTGAGAAACCAGATGGTCGCCGCCGAGGCCGAGCGGCTGCATTTGCGTCAGACCATGACCGCCGCGCGCGAGCGTCTCGAAGGTCTGATGGACAAGATTCCCGAGGATGCCTGAGATGAGTCTGGAGCCGAATTTCCTCGACGTGAAGATCATGGGGCGCGAATACCGTGTCGCCTGCGGCCCGGAAGAGCGCGATGCGCTGCTCGCCGCGGTCGATCTGGTCGACGGCAAGATGCGCGAGATCGCCCAGCGCACCAAGAACACCATCGCCGAACGCGTTGCCGTGATGGCTGCGCTCAACATCGCTCACGAGCACCTGTCGGGTGCCGGAACGGGTGAGCAAAAAGAGTTCGTGGAAGCGGTTGATACTTCCGAAACGAAGCGTAGAATCGGCGACATGGGAGCGCGGCTGGATGCCGTGCTGGCACCCCAGCAGCGGCTGGACATCTGATCCGGACGTTGTTGGCGCACCCGCCTAGTGTTCCCTGCGGTGTTTGTTAAGGCCATACATTCCTTGAACCAATGCTGATTGGCATCGGTTGCGGACCGTTGAAACCGCTGTTGTGCGCGCTCTTTACGAGTGTGCCTGATGCGGGAGGAAAGCAGCCACTCTGAACCCAGGTTCAGGATGCCGGCCTGACGGCACTCGCGGGGGCCTGTATTTGCAGTAAAAGCAACGGGTGGCAGATGCGTCTGCCACCCGTTTCCATTTTGGAGTGCGTGCGATGCAGTACTGGTTGATGAAGTCGGAGCCCGACGAGGTTTCAATCGACGATCTGCAACGGCTGGGCAGCGTTCCCTGGTTCGGCGTGCGTAACTACCAGGCGCGCAATTTCATGCGTGACGCGATGAACGTCGGCGATCTGGCCTTCTTCTATCATTCCGGCTGCGCCGAGCCGGGTATTGCCGGCCTCTGCGAGGTCTGTTCGGCGCCGTATCCGGATGCCACGCAGTTCGACCCCGCCAGTCCCTACCACGATCCGAAATCCGCTGCGGACAATCCTCGCTGGCTGCTCCGGGATGTCCGTTTCGTGCGCCAGACCCGCTATCTGCCGCTGAGCGAACTGCGTGCGCACGCGGAACTTGCTAACATGCGCCTCCTTGCCCGCGGCAACCGGCTGTCGATCACGCCGGTGACGGTCGACGAATGGGCCTTCATCAACCGCCTCTTGGCAGAATAATCATGACGATCTGGTGGCTTACCTACCCCCTGCTGGGTATCTTTGGCGGTTTCGTCGCCGGCTTGTTCGGTGTCGGCGGCGGGCTGACGCTGGTGCCTTTCCTCTACATGCTGTTCGTCGCCCAGGGGTTTCCGGCGGACCATGTGATGCACCTGGCCCTCGGCACCTCGATGGCGACCATCGTCTTCACGTCGATTTCGAGCATGCGGGCGCACCACGGCCATGGCGCGGTGCGCTGGGATATCGTGCGCAGCATGGCGCCCGGCCTGGTGCTGGGCACCTTCGGCGGCTCGCTGTGCGTCGGCCTGGTGCCGACCGGGCCGATGACGGCGATCTTCGTGGTCATCGTCTATTACGCCTCCATGCAGATGATGCTCGATTTCAAGCCCAAGGCGCATCGCCAGATGCCGGGGGATGCCGGGCGTTTCGTCGCCGGCGGCATCATCGGCGTCATTTCCAGCCTGGTGGCGGCCGGCGGCGGCTTCCTGTCGGTGCCCTTCATGCTGTTCTGCAATGTCGCCGTCCATCAGGCGGTCGGTACCTCGGCCGCACTCGGTTTTCCCATCGCCGTGGCCGGCGCCATCGGCTACATGGTTTCTGGCTGGAACGATACCGGCCTGCCGCAGTACGCCTTCGGCTATATCTATTTGCCGGCCTTCTTCGGCATCGTGGTGATGAGCATCACCATGGCGCCGTTCGGCGCCCGGCTGGCGCATCGCCTGCCGGTCAAGAAGCTGAAGCGGATGTTCGGCGCCTTCCTGGCGCTGCTCGCCACCAAGATGCTGTTCAGCCTGATCGGCTGAATAGGGCCGGATAACGCCGGCTCAGCTGCCGGCGTTGAAGTCGCGCAGGGTGGCGACGAGGTCGGCGAAGCGTTCGCCCTGCACGGTGACGTGCGAGCGCAACAGGGAGGCGGCCAGGTCGCTGTCGCCCTTGATGATGGCGTCGACAATGGCCTGGTGCTCGTTGAACGAGGTGCTCATCCGGTTGCGCACGCGCAGCTGCAGGCGGCGATAGGGGCGCAGGCGGCGGTGCAGGGCGCTGGCCTGTTCGGCGAGGAAGCCGTTGTGGCTGGCTTCGTAGATGCGCTGATGGAAAACCTCGTTCAACTGGTAATAGACATCCGGCTGACTCGCATCGCGGGCGGCTTCGCAGGCCTTGTGGGCTTCCTGTAGCCCCAGCTGTTCGGCCGGGGTGATCCGGCGGGCCGCCAGGCGGCCGCACATGGCCTCCATCTCGGCCATCAATTCAAACATTTCGCAGATCCGGTCGGCGCCGACTTCCGGCACCGTCGCGCCGCGCCGCGGCCTGATCTCGATCAGGCCGGCCGAGGCGAGCTGGATCAGCGCTTCCCGGACCGGGGTGCGCGACACCCCGAAGGTCGTCGCCAGTTCCTGCTCGTCGAGGCGGGTGCCGGGGGGGTAAACCCCGGTGACGATGCGTTCTTCTATTTGTTCGCCGAGTCGTTCGGACTGGCGGGTTCCTGGTTGAAGTTCGACGGGGCTGTTCATGGCGGAGGTGTCCTGCATCGGTTGTTGATTGAATTATACGAAAATAGTTGACGAGTATTCAATCATTCCATATCTTGTATACACAACGGTGATATTTGAACACAAACGATACGAGTCCTGTATTCCAGTTGAATGGATAAACAGACCAGCGAGGATCACCGACGACTGAAGCTTATCCATCTGGAGGAGATAACCATGAACGAGACTCGGCGCAATATCCTGAAGGGCCTGGCCGCAACGCCGGCCCTTGCCCTTTCCCCCAACCTGCTCTGGGCGCAAGCCGCCGCCGAGCTGAAGATTTCCCATCAGTTCCCGGGCGGCAGCGCCACCGAGGGCGATTTCCGCGACCGCCTGTGCCGTCGCTTTTCGGCCGAGATCGCCAAGCGCAGCAACGGCGCGCTGAAAGGCACCGTCTATCCGGGCTCCTCGCTGATGAAGACCAACGCCCAGTTCAGCGCGGTCAGGAAGGGCGCGCTCGACATGACCCTGGTGCCGCTGTCCTACGCCGGCGGCGAAGTGCCGGAAACCAACATCGGCCTGATGCCGGGCGTCGTCACCTCGTATGAGCAGGCGGTGAGCTGGAAGAAGGCCGAGGTCGGCAAGGCGCTGGCCAACATCCTGGCCGACAAGGGCGTGCTGATCGTGTCGTGGATCTGGCAGGCCGGCGGCGTCGCCAGCCGCAGCAAGCCGATCATCGAGCCGGAAGACGCCAAGGGGCTGAAGGTGCGCGGTGGCAGCCGCGAAATGGACATGGTGCTGAAGGCCGCCGGTTCCACCGTGCTGACCCTGCCTTCCAACGAAATCTACGCCGCGATGCAGACCGGCGCGCTGGATGCGGCGATGACCTCGTCGACCAGCCTGATCTCCTTCCGTCTGGAGGAAGTCGGTAAGGCGCTGACCACCGGGCGCGGCAAGACCTATTGGTTCATGTTCGAGCCGCTGCTGATTTCGCGCGCCGTCTTCGAGCGCATGCCCAAGGCGCAGCAGGATCTGATCATGGCCGTCGGCGCCGAGATGGAAGCCTTCGCGCTCGAAGGCGCCAAGGCCGACGACCAGGCGGTCGCCGCGGTGTACCAGAAGGCCGGCGGCAAGGCCTACGACATGACCGACGCGACGGTGAAGAAGTGGCAGGCCATCGCCCGCGACACGGCCTGGAAGGACTTTGCCGGCAAGAACGAAAGCTGCGCCCGCATCCTGAAGCTGGCGGAGGCGACGCTGTGAGCCACGGCTTCGAACTGGAGGGCGCCGTCAAGGCGCCGGAGATTCCGGTCGGCGGGCTTCTGGCCGCCATCGACCGGGTGTTGCAGTGGGTGCACACGGCGATCATGTTCCTGTCGTCGGGCGCCTTGCTGGCCGCTTCGCTGATCCTGTGCAGCAGCGTCTTCCTGCGCTATTTCCTGAAGGTGCCGACCGACTGGCAGGACGAGATGTCGGTCTTCCTGCTCGTCGGCGCCACCTTCATGTGCGCCGGCTACGTGCAGTCGCAGCGCGGCCATATCGGCATCGAGGCGCTGGCCGGCATCCTGCCGCCCCTGGTCAATCGGCTGCGCCTGGTGTTCTGCGACCTGGTCTCCTTCGCCTTCTGCGCCTTCTTCTCGTGGAAATCCATGCTGATGCTGCACGAAGCCTGGGTCGACGGCCAGACCACCTCCTCCGCCTGGGCGCCGCCCCTGTGGATTCCCTACGGCTTCATGACCACCGGCATGATCCTGCTGTCGCTGCAGATCCTGCTCCAGCTGGTCGCCGGCATCGTTCGCAAGGAGAACTGAGATGGCCGAATCCACCATCGGTATTCTGTACGGGCTGGGCACCCTGGTCGTGATGTTCTCCGGCATCCCGATCGCCTTCGCCCTCGGCACCATCGCCGTGCTCTTCATGTTGATGTTCATGCCCGCCGCCGCCACCGACACGATCACCCAGAACGTGTTCGAGGAAATGGCCAACATCACCCTGCTGTCCATCCCGCTGTTCATTCTCAAGGGTGCAGCCATCGGCCGCTCGCGGGCCGGCGCCGACCTCTACCTGGCGATCCACGCCTGGATGCACAAGATTCCCGGCGGCCTGGGCATCGCCAACGTCTTCGCCTGCGCCCTGTTCGCGGCGATGGCCGGCTCCAGCCCGGCGACCTGTTCCGCCATCGGCGGCGCCGGCATCCCGGAAATGCG
Organism: uncultured Dechloromonas sp.; assembly: GCF_945957265.1. Taxonomy (GTDB): domain Bacteria; phylum Pseudomonadota; class Gammaproteobacteria; order Burkholderiales; family Rhodocyclaceae; genus Azonexus. The sequence continues at coordinate 13,990 of NZ_CAMFKO010000007.1, read as the reverse complement.
CTCGCGCGGCTACTCGCCGGGCTTCGCGGCCGGCATCATCGCCGCCGGCGGTACGCTCGGCATCCTGCTGCCGCCGTCGATCACGATGATTCTCTTCGCCGTCGCCGCCGAGCAGTCGCTGGGCCGCCTCTTCCTCGCCGGCATCGGGCCGGGGCTGATGCTGGTCTTCCTCTTCGCCGGCTACGCCGTCGTCCGCTTCAAGCAGGAATACAGCCAGGCGCTCGACGTGTGGCATTCGGGCGGCGCCAAGTCGGCCTACCTCGACGAAATGCGCATGAGCCGCGCCGACAAGACGCGCATGCTGCCGCGCGTCATTCCCTTCCTGGTCCTGCTCATCGGCGTCATGGCGGCGCTCTACGGCGGCTATGCGACGCCGTCGGAAACCGCCGGCCTCGGCGGCATCCTGGCCCTGGTGCTGATCGCCGGCATCTACGGCGTGTGGCGCCCGGCGCAGCTGAAGCCCATCCTCAACAGCACGCTGAAGGAATCGACCATGTTGATGTTCATCATCGGCATGTCGCTGCTCTACTCCTACGTGATGAGCTACCTGCACATCAGCCAGGGGGCGGCCGAATGGATCGTCGGCATGCACCTGTCGAAGTGGCTGCTGCTCGCCGCCATCCTGGTCTTCGTCGTCGTCCTCGGCTTCTTCCTGCCGCCGGTGTCGATCATTCTGATGACCGCGCCGATCATCCTGCCGCCGCTCAAGGCCGCCGGCTTCGACCTGATCTGGTTCGGCATCGTGATGACCGTGGTCATGGAGATGGGCCTGATCCACCCGCCGGTCGGCCTCAACATCTTCGTCATCAAGAACGTCGCGCCGGACATCCCGCTCAAGGACATCGTCTGGGGGGTCATGCCCTTCGTCGGCCTGATGTTCCTCGCCGTGATCCTGCTCTGCCTGTTCCCGGGCATCGCCACCTGGCTGCCGGACCTGGTCATGGGCCCGGCCACCAGCTAAAGGGCGACCATCATGAACGCACCGCATCCCCGCAACTGGGACAGCCTGCGCCAGAGCCGCGGCCGCCGCCTGGAAAGGGCGGCCGCCGTCGGCCTCGGCAAGGCGGTTCCCGCCGAACGCATCGTCGATCTGCTCGAAGCCGTCATCCAGCCGGGCGACCGCGTCTGCCTGGAAGGCAACAACCAGAAGCAGGCCGACTTTCTCTCCGAATCGCTGGCCGATTGCGATCCGGCCCGCATCAACGACCTCGGCATGGTCCAGTCAGTCCTGGCTCTTCCCAGCCATGTGGACCTTTTCGAGCGCGGCCTGGCAAGCCGCCTCGACTTTTCCTTCAGCGGCCCGCAGGGCGCCCGGCTGGCCAAGCTGGTCCAGCAGCAGCGCATCGAGATCGGCGCCATCCACACCTATCTCGAGCTGTTCGGCCGCTACTTCCTCGATCTGACGCCGAACGTGGCGCTGATCGCCGCGCAGGCGGCCGATGCCGAGGGCAACCTCTACCTCGGGCCGAATACCGAGGACACGCCGGCCATCGTCGAGGCCACCGCCTTCAAGGGCGGCATCGTCATCGCCCAGGTCAACGAGCGCCTCGACAAGCTGCCGCGCGTCGACGTGCCGGCCGACTGGGTCGATTTCACGGTCCTGGCGCCCAAGCCGAACTACATCGAGCCGCTGTTCACCCGCGATCCGGCGCAGATCACCGAGGTCCAGGTGCTGATGGCGATGATGGCGATCAAGGGCATCTACGCCGAGTACGGCGTCACCCGGCTGAACCACGGCATCGGCTTCGACACGGCGGCGATCGAGCTGCTGCTGCCGACCTACGCCGCCGAACTCGGCCTCAAGGGCAAGATCTGCACGCACTGGGCGCTGAACCCGCACCCGACGCTGATCCCGGCCATCGAATCCGGCTTCGTCCAGTCGGTGCACAGCTTCGGCTCGGAAGTCGGCATGGAAGCCTACGTCGCCGCCCGTTCCGACGTCTTCTTCACCGGCGCCGACGGCAGCATGCGTTCCAACCGGGCGTTTTCGCAGACCGCAGGTCTCTACGCCTGCGACATGTTCATCGGCTCGACGCTGCAGATGGATTTGGCCGGCAACAGTTCGACCGCCACGCTGGGCCGCATCACCGGCTTCGGCGGCGCGCCGAACATGGGCTCCGACCCGCACGGCCGCCGCCACGCCAGCCCGGCCTGGCTCAAGGCCGGGCGCGAGGCGGCCGGGCCGAACGCCATCCGCGGCCGCAAGCTGGTGGTGCAGATGGTCGAATCCTTCCGCGAGCACATGGCGCCGGTCTTCGTCGAGGAACTCGACGCCTGGCAGCTGCAGAAAGTCATGGGCGCCGATCTGCCGCCGATCATGATCTACGGCGACGACGTCAGCCACATCGTCACCGAGGAAGGCATCGCCAACCTGCTGCTCTGCCGCACGCCGGAAGAGCGCGAGCAGGCCATCCGCGGCGTCGCCGGCTTCACGCCGGTCGGCCTGGCCCGCGACCAGGCGATGGTCGAGAACCTGCGCGACCGCGGCATCGTCCGCCGCGCCGAAGATCTCGGCATCGACCCCCGCATGGCCAGCCGCGACCTGCTCGCCGCCCGCTCCGTCAAGGATCTGGTGCGCTGGTCGGGCGGCCTGTACAACCCGCCTTCCCGCTTCCGCAACTGGTGACCGCCATGGAAACACTCGAATACCGTTTTGCGTCGGCGCCGGCCGCAGCAGCCGAAACGCCCGCCCTGTGCGGCGTGGTCGGCTCCGGCAACCTGGAAATCCTGGTCACGCCGGGTGCCGAGGCGCAAAGTTGCGCGATCTCGGTCAAGACCTCGGCGCGCGGCTTCGGCGACATCTGGCAGGCCGTGCTTGCCGCCTTCGCCGCCAGCCATGCCGCCGGCGGCACCCGGATCGCCATCAACGACATGGGGGCGACCCCGGCCGTGGTCAGCCTGCGCCTCGGCCAGGCTCTGGCCGACTATCAGGGAGGTGGGCAATGAGCATTCCGCGCCACAGTTACTTCGAGGCGACGGCGCGCCGTCGCCTGGCCGGCCTGCTCGACGCCGGCAGCTTCCGCGAAATCCTGCCGCCGGCCGAGTCGACGCCCAGCCCGCACCTGGCCAGCCTCGACCTGCCAGGCGCCTTCGACGATGGCGTGATCGTCGGCAGTGGCCGGCTGGCCGGCAAGCCGGTGCTGGTCATCTCCCAGGAAGGGCAGTTCATGGGCGGCGCCGTCGGCGAAATCCACGGCGCCAAGATCGTCGGCCTGCTGCGCCGTGCCGTGGCCGAAAAGCCGGCCGCCGTGCTCTTCCTCATCGACTCCGGTGGGGTGCGCCTGCACGAGGCCAATGCCGGGCTGATCGCCATTTCGGAGATCATGCGCGCCGTGCTCGCCACCCGCGCCGCCGGCGTGCCGGTGCTGGCGCTGGTCGGCGGCAGTTGCGGCGCCTTCGGCGGCATGGGCATCGTCGCCAAGCTGTGCTCGGCCATCCTGATTTCCGAGGAAGGTCGCCTCGCGCTGTCCGGGCCGGAGGTCATCGAAACCGTCGCCGGCGTCGAGGAATTCGACGCCAAGGACCGCGCGCTCGTCTGGCGCGTCACCGGCGGCAAGCACCGCTACCTGATGGGCGATTGCGCCGCGCTGGTCGAGGACGACATCGCCAGCTTCGCCGCAGCGGCCGGCGCCTGGCTGGCCGGGCAGCAGGAAGCGGGGCCGTCGCTGGCCGCGCTGCGCGCCACGCAGACGCAACTTGAAAACCGCGTCGCCGCCTATGCGGCCTATCGCGACGGCTTGCAGGTGTGGGCGGCGCTCGGGGTGCAGAACCCGGAAAGCGTCCCGCTGCTCGACCGCGACAGCCTGGTCGCCATCAAGGAAGGATTGCCGACATGAGTCTCACGCCTCTTCTCGATACGCTGTTCCCGCAGGGGCATCGCGTGCAGGTCGCCGGCCAGGTGATCACCGGCGAAGCGACGACGGCCGAAGGCGCCGTCGCCGTGCTCGGCACCACCGACGCGGCCGCCATCGACCACCGGATGGCGCTGGCCCTGGCCGGTTTCGTGCTCGACACCGTCGAGCGCTACCCGGGCCGCCCGCTGGTCTTCCTGGTCGATACCAGCGGCCAGGCCCTGTCGCGCAGCCAGGAATTGCTGTGCCTCAACGGTTCGCTGGCCCACCTCGCACAGTGCGTCGACCTGGCGCGCCGGCAGGGCCATCGCTCGCTCAGCCTGGTCACCGCCAATGCAGTCAGCGGCGGCTTCCTGTCCTTCGGGCTGATGGCCGACCGCGCCTACGCGCTGGCCGAGGCGCAAGTGCGGGTCATGGACCTGCGCGCCATGGCGCGGGTGACCAAGATCGACCACGAGCGCCTGCTCAGGCTGGCCGAGGTCTCGCCCATCTTCGCGCCGGGGGCCGAGAGCTACCGCCGCATGGGTGCCATCGAAGCCATCTGGGCCGAACCGGATGCCGGCTTGCTGAGCGCCGCGCTGGCCGAAGCCGACGCCAGCGACCGGCGCATGGCGGAAGGGCGGTCCCGCGGCGGCCGGCAACTGGCCGAGGTGGTGGCGCACACCGTCGAAATGGCCGTGGCGGCCTGAGCATGCGCCGCCACGACCGGGTTTTCCTGGTGCCCGGGGCGTCCTTCCGCCCGGCCTGCGCCGAACTCGAAGCGGGCGTGCAGGCCGCCGTCCGGCAGTGGATCGACGCCGGGCGGCCCCTGGTGGCGGCCCGTCAGGCATCGGGGCAAGCGGGCGTCCTGCTCGGGCTGACCCTGCCGACGGCGCAGGGGCGCCACCGCGTCGGGCTGCGGGTGGCGCGGCAGGATGTCGCCGCCACGCGCGCACCCCTGTCGGTGGCGCAATGCCTGTCGCGTTTGCCGGCGACCGAGGCCGAGGCCTTGTCGCACCTCGCCGCAAGCTTGGCCAAGCTCGGCATCGAAGCCGGCGTTTACGGCTCCCTGGCCTGGGAGGTCATCGCCGATGCCGCCTATCGCCATGCCGAATCCGATATCGACCTGATTTGCGATGTAAACAGCCTGTCCCAGCTTTGCGTGACCCTGGCCGCCCTGCGCCAGTGCGCCGCCAGCCTGGGCGGCAGGCTGGATGGCGAAATCCGCCTGCCGAACGGCGATGCCGTGGCCTGGAAGGAACTGGACCGGCAGATCGATTCGCCGCAGGCCGGCGTGCTGGTCAAGGGGGCGCAGGCCGTCGGCTTGCTGACCGTACAGGACTTCTTGGCTGGCTTGGTCGAGGAGCGCCGCCGTGCCTGAGCTGCGTCGCTTATCGGTCGATTCCCGGCGCGCCGGGTGCGTCGATCCGGATGCCGCCGCCATCGGCCGGCTGGCCATCCGCAGCCTGTACCGCGAGGTCGCCCTGCCGATCAAGCCCGGCCTGGTCGGGCCGCAGGGCTCGGGCAGCCATGAGGACATGGACTACCGGACTTTCGTGCGCAGCCTGCAATCGCTGCGCGGCTATTTCCCGGCGATTGCCGCAGCCGGGGCGGGCCGCCCGGGCTTCGCACCGCTCAAGACCCTGGGCATCGTCGCCGAAAACGCCATGCTGGCGGCGACCGGCGGCATCAACACGCATCGCGGCGCCATTTTCAATCTCGGCCTGCTGTGCGCGGCGGCCGGCTGGCTGCTCTCTGCCGGCGAAAAACCCCTGCCCGACACGGTCTGCGCGCTCGTCGGCCGGGCGTGGGGGCCGGCCATCCTCGCCGGCGACGCACCGGCTGCGCCGGTCAGCCACGGGCAATGGGTGGCCCGGCGCCATGGCGCCGGTGGCGCGCGCCACGAGGCAGCGCGCGGCTTTCCGGCGGCGACCGGGGTCGGCTTGCCGGCCTATCGGCATGCCCTGGAGCTGACCGGCGATGGCGAAGCGGCAGCCACCCAGGCCCTGTTCGCGCTGATGGCGGAACTGGAAGATACCAACCTGCTGTGGCGCGGCGGCCGGGAAGGGCTGGACTGGGCGCGGCAGGCCGCGGCCGGATTCCTGGCGGCCGGCGGCGTGGGCGCCGCCGACTGGCGGGCGCGGGCGGCGGATATCGACCGCCAATTCACCGCCCGTCGCCTCAGCCCGGGCGGCAGCGCCGACCTGCTCGGCGTCACGCTCTTCCTCGCCGACCTCGGCCGGGCGGGCTGAGCATGCGTCTCGCCCTGCTCTTCAGCGGCCAGGGGAACCAGCGCCCCGAGCACTGGCGGCAGGTCAGCCGGGAACGCGCACGCTGGCCGGACGATTTGCCGGCGATCATCCCCGGTATCGACGATCCGGAAGCCGGCAACGATATGGAAATGCTGTCCCGCAACGTCGTCGCCCAGCCCTTGATCTTCGCCCAGCAGATGGCTGTCTGGGCGGATTTGCGCGAACTCGTGCCGCGCCCGGTCGCGGTGGCCGGCTATTCGCTGGGCGAAATGGCCGCCTGCTGCGCTGCCGGGGTGTTTTCGCCCGAGACCGGTCTGCGCCTGTGCCGCCAGCGCGCCGTGGCGATGGATGCCGCTGTGCGGGGTGAATACGCGATGCTCGCCGTGCTCGGCCTCGACGATGCCGCGCTCGAGGCGATGGCGGCGCAACTGGGCGTCGCGCTGGCCATTCGCAATGCGCCGCGCCACGCGGTCGTCGCCGGTCCGCGACCGGCCATCGAGCGGGCGGCCGAACGCTTCGCGGCGGCGGGCGCCTCGCGGCTGGTGTCGCTGGCGGTGCGCACGCCCTCGCATACGCCCTGGCTGGACGCGGCGGCCGAGGCCTTCCGGCAGCAGCTGGCGGCCTTGCCCGACAGGCGCCTGATGCTGCCCGTCCTCAGCGCCATCGACGGCCAGCCGTCGCGCAGCGCGCAGGCGGCGCTCGATGCGCTGGCCCGGCAAATCCGTTCGCCGCTCGACTGGGCGGCCTGCCTGCATGGCATCCGCGAACTGCAGCCCGACGTCGTGCTGGAGATCGGTCCCGGCAATGCCCTGAGCAAATTGTTCGCCGAGTTGGCGCCGGAGATACCGGTGCGCGCCAGCGACGATTTCCGCTCGTCGGCCGGGATAGTCGACTGGCTGCGGCGTTACGCCTGATAAGATTCAGGGTTTCCTGATATAGATTCGACGGTTCCCCGCGTGATTCCTATCGATGTCGTTCTGGCCTACCTGGCGACCGGTGCCGTGGCCGGCTTTTTCGCCGGCCTGCTCGGGGTCGGCGGCGGGGTCGTCGTCGTGCCGGTGCTGACGATCATCTTCGGCGCCCAGGGTTTCCCGGCGCGCGAGGTGCTGCACCTGGCGCTCGGCACGTCGATGGCGACCATCCTGTTCACCTCGCTGTCCAGCCTGCGCGCCCATCATGCCCACGGGGCGGTGCTGTGGCCGGTGATGCGCCGGCTGACTCCGGGCATCCTGCTCGGCACCCTGTTCGGCGCCCAGCTGGCGGCCAGGATTTCCTCGCAGGCGCTGTCGATCTTCTTCGTCGCCTTCATGATCATGGTCGCTGTCCAGATGATCGCCAACCTGCGCCCGCAGCCGACGCGCAGCCTGCCGGGCCGGGGCGGCCTGGGCCTGGCCGGCGGGGTGATCGGCACCGTCGCCAGCCTGGCCGCGATGGGCGGCGGGGCGCTGACCGTGCCCTACCTGATCTGGTGCAACGTGCGCCCGCACCAGGCGATCGGCACCTCGGCGGCGGTCGGCCTGCCGATCGCGCTCGGCGGCACCCTCGGCTATCTGTGGAACGGCTGGGGGCATCCCGAACTGCCGGCCGGCAGCCTCGGCTTCCTCTACCTGCCGGCGCTGGGCATCATCCTGGTCGCCAGCGTGCTGGCCGCGCCGCTGGGAGCTCGGCTGGCCCACCGCCTGCCGGTCAAGGTGCTCAAGCGCGTCTTCGCCGGCCTGCTGCTGATCCTCTCCGCCAAGATGTTGTGGAGCCTGTACGGCACCTAGCCGGCCCGGCGGTCAGCGCGCCTTGAATACCGGCTTGCGCTTTTCCAGGAAGGCGGCCAGCCCTTCCTTGTAGTCCTCGGTTTGCAGGAAGGCGAAAGACTCGGCCTTTTCTGCGTCGGTCAGCGGCCGGCCGTCGAGCAGGCGGCGTATCCACTGCTTGTGCCAGCCGGCGACCAGCGGGGCGCCGGCGCAGATGCGGCGGGCGGTGGCGTAGGCTTCGCCGACCACGTCGCTGTCGGCGACAACCCGCGTCAGCAGGCCTTTTTCATAGGCTTCCGGGGCCTGCATGATGCGCCCTTCGAGAAGGATTTCCTTGACCACGGTCGGCCCGAGCAGGCGGAGCAGGCCTTCCATTTCTCCCGGATACATCGAAAAACCCAGGCGGTTGATCGGCGCCCCGAAGCGGGCGCTCTCGCCGGCGATGCGGAAGTCGCAGACGCCGGCGATCTCCAGCCCGCCGCCGATGCAGGCGCCGCTGATCAGCGCCACCGTCGGGTGCGGGCAGTCGGCAATGGCGTTGAGGGCCTTGGCGACCTCGCCGTGATAGTCGAGGGCCTGCGCCAGGGTGGCGCGCCCGGTGACGAATTCCTCGAGGTCGCCGCCGGCGGCAAAGGCCTGGTCGCCGGCGCCGCGCAGGATGATGCAGCGGATTCCGGCGTCGGCGCTGAGGCGCCCGACCTGTTCGGAAAGCTGCTGCCACATGGCCCGGTTGATGGCGTTCAGCTTGTCGGGATTGTTCAGTGTCAGGGTCGCGATTTCGCCCTGAACGTCGAGGTCGATCTTACTCATGTGCTTGCTTTCTTTCGGTTTAATACGAAATAGGGGGGCCGGGTTTATGTCTGCCGAGTCTTCTATAAGATATAATTATTGATGCAATTTGTACTAATTATTAATAAGGGAGATAGCGATGAGCAGCGCGATGTATGAGCGGATGCGGGCAAATCCGAAGTTCCAGGACCTGGTTGCCCGTCGGGGGCGGTTTGCGTGGACCCTGGCTTTCATTGTCCTGGCCATGTTCTATGGCTTCGTGATGGTTGTTGCCTTCAATCCGTTGTCCTTGGGGCAGCCGATTGCCGAAGGGTCGAAGGTGACGGTGGGGATCGCCGTCGAACTCTTCATGTTCATTTTCTTCTGGGTGCTGACCGCAGTGTACGTCAAGCGCGCGAATAGCGAATTCGACGCCTTGACGCAGGAGATCGTCAAGGAAGCCTGGAAGGAGAACAAATAATGAACCGCTTGACTCGAATCGCTGCCGCCGCCGGCCTCGTTGCCGCCGCGGCCACCGCCTTCGCCGGCGGCCCGCTGGAAGGCATCACCGAAAAGCAGGCCACCAACTGGCACGCCATCATCATGTTCTGCATCTTCGTCGCGATGACGATGGGCATTACCTACTGGGCCGCCTCGCGCACCAAGTCGACGTCCGACTTCTACACCGCCGGCGGCGGCATCACCGGCTTCCAGAACGGCCTGGCCATCGCCGGCGACTACATGTCGGCGGCCACCCTGCTCGGTCTGACCGCCATGGTCTATACCCAGGGCTATGACGGCTATATCTACATGCTGTGCTTCTTCGCCGGCTGGCCGATCATCCTCTTCCTGATGGCCGAACGCCTGCGCAACCTGGGCAAGTTCACCTTCTCCGACATCACCGCCTATCGCCTCGACCAGGGCAAGGTGCGCACGATGGCCGCGATTTCGTCGCTGACCGTCGTCTGCTTCTACCTGATCGCCCAGATGGTCGGCGCCGGCCAGTTGATCAAGCTGCTCTTCGGCCTGGACTACAACACGGCGATCTTCGCCGTCGGCATCCTGATGATGGTGTACGTCACCTTCGGCGGCATGGTCGCCACCACCTGGGTGCAGATCATCAAGGCCTGCATGCTGCTGTCGGGCGGCACGCTGGTGATGTTCCTGGCGATGAGCCAGTTCGACTTCTCCTTCACCAAGCTGCTGGAAAGGGCAACCGCGGTCCACAAGTTGGGCGACAAGCTGATGTATCCGGGCGCCCTGCTCAAGGACCCGGTCACCGCCATTTCGCTGGGCCTCGGCCTGATGTTCGGCACCGCCGGCCTGCCGCACATCCTGATGCGTTTCTTCACCGTGACCGATGCCAAGGAAGCCCGCAAGTCGGTGCTCTACGCCTCCGGTTTCGTTGCCTACTTCTTCAACGTCATCTTCCTGATGGGCCTCGCCGGTATCCTGATCGTCGGCCAGAACCCCGAGTTCTTCGAAGGCGGCACGGTTGGCGGCAAGCTGATTGGCGGTGGCAACATGGTCGCCATGCACCTGGCCAAGGCGGTCGGCGGCAACATGCTGCTGGGCTTCCTGGCGGCCGTGGCCTTCGCCACCATCCTGGCCGTCGTGTCCGGCCTGGCACTGGCCGGCGCCTCGGCGATCTCGCACGACATCTATGCCCGCGTGATCATGAAGGGTCAGGCATCCGAAGCGACCGAGATCCGCGTCTCCAAGATCGCCACCATCTGCCTCGGTGCCGTCGCCATCGTGCTCGGCATCCTGTTCGAGAAGCAGAACATCGCCTTCATGGTCGGCCTGGCCTTCGGCGTGGCGGCTGCCGCCAACTTCCCGGTGCTCATCCTGTCCATGTACTGGAAGGGCCTGACGACACGCGGCGCCCTGTTCGGCGGTTACGGCGGCCTGGTTTCCGCCGTGCTGTTCGTGCTGTTCTCGAAGTCGGTGTGGGTCGACGTGCTGGGCAACAAGGCTGCACTGTTCCCCTACACTCAGCCGGCACTGTTCGCGATGCCGATTGCCTTCCTGCTCGCCTACATCTTCTCGAAGACCGATTCCAGCGTGCGCGCGGGACAGGAAATCGAGGCCTTCGAAGACCAGTATGTCCGCGCCCAGACCGGTTTCGGCGCGGCTTCGGCCAGCAACCACTAAACCGTTCAGGTTTCGCCAAAACCCCGGCAGCGCAGGCTGCCGGGGTTTTTTTACGCCCGGCTTCCGACGACATGTTGAAAAACTACGATTTATAGTAAATTCGCAAGAATCGGAGGGGCGCAATGAAGAGAGCCATTCAACCAAGCAACGTCGAACGCAAGATGCGGGAAAACGATTTCATCGTTTCCAAAACCAACCCCAAGGGCATCATCACCTATGGAAACCCGATATTCATCGAGTTTTCCGGGTATTCCGAGGCAGAACTGCTCGGTTCGCAGCACAACATCATCCGGCATCCCGACATGCCACGCGCGGCCTTCAAGCTGGCCTGGGACACCATACAGTCCGGCAAGGAGTTCTTCGCCTACGTCAAGAACATGTCCAAGGATGGCGGTTTCTACTGGGTATTCACCCACATCACGCCGGATGTCGACGCCAACGGCCAGATCGTGGGCTATACCTCGGTGCGCCGCTGTCCGTCGGCCGAGGCGGTCGCCAAGATCGAGCCGGTCTATCGGGCCATGCTGGCCGCGGAAAAGGCAGCCGGGGCGCGTTCGGCCATCGAGGCCGGTACGGCGGTCCTGGTCGACATCATGAAACAGACCGGAATGAGCTATGAAGAACTGGTTTTCTCCCTTTAAGCGCAAGCTGCTGCTCGCCTTCCTGCTGGTGCTGGCCGGAGGAATGGCTTTTGTATCGGCGTCGGCGGTGATCGGGGCCGCGCTCGCCGCCCTGCTGGTCCTGCTGTGGCCGGGGGCGGAATCGCGGGCCGATCTCGCCAAGGTCGACGACCTGTTGCGCAAGATGGGTAGCGGCCAGCTGGTTGCCCGCCTGCCGCATCGCCTCGACGATCCCATGCTGGAGGCGATCCGGGTGAACCTGAACGCCGTGCTCGATCAGACCGAGACGGCGTTTCGCGAAATCCTCGGCGCGATGCAGGCTTCGTCGAGCGGAAATACCGTCCGTCGCCTGCAATTGCCCGGATTGCACGGCACCTTCCGCAGCGTTCTCGAGCAGATGCAACAACTGCTCGATCATCTCGAGGAGGCGCAGGAGTCCATTGCCCGCGAAGCCCTGCTGTCGCGGATTTTCCTGCGTTCGGAGCGCGGCTTGTCGCTGGCGATCGAGCACGTCGATCAGGCCCTGCGCGAAGTGGGCGGAAATTCACGCAGCTCGCGAACCCTGGCCGCCAGTTTCGGGGAGTCGGCCAGCGGCATGTCGGCGGCGGCCCAGCGCATGTCGGAAGCCATGGGCGAGGCGCAGCAGGCGGCGGAAGGGGGCGCCGGGGCGCTCGACGACCTGAATGCAAAAACGGCCGATATCCAGCTGCTGACGACCCGGATCGACGGCATTGCCAAGCAGACCAATCTGCTGGCCCTGAACGCGGCCATCGAAGCGGCGCGGGCCGGCGAGGCGGGCAGGGGCTTCGCGGTGGTCGCCGACGAGGTGCGCAAGCTGGCCGACCAGGCCCAGCATTCGGCAGAGGAAATATCGGCAGCCATCGCGGCGATCATGCTGTCGATGCAATCGGCAACGACGGAAATCGGCGCGCTGAAGGCCTCGGTGTCCGAAGCGCGGCAGACCGCGTTCGAATTCAGCAGCGAACTGGCCAGTTCGGCGTCGTCGGCCAACCAGGTCTGCGAGCTGGTGACGACGATCGAGGCGGGCGCCAGCGCCATGGAATCGTCGATGGGGCTGGTGGCGACGGCGCAGCGAGCGAGGGCTGACGCCACGTCGATCCTGCACGGTCAGGAGGTGAACGTCGCGTCGCTGTCGGAGATGGAGCAGGAGGCCGTCAAGATTGCCCGCTCGCGCCGCTGGGTCAAGGGCAGCCAGGACCGCGAGGCGCTGGTGGCAATCTACGACAGGTTGTTCGCCGGCATCGAAAGCCGGATGCGTTGATCCGCAGGGCCCGATCAGGCGGCCTTCGGCGTCTTTGCATCCATCCTGGCCAGCGCTTCGCGACCGGACAGCAGGTGATCGTGCATCAGCTTCTCCGCCTTGGTCGCGTCGCTGGCGGCCACGGCGGCCATGATCAGGCGGTGCTCGTCGAGCGACTGCTGCAGGCGCCCTTCGAGCGACAGCGAATGGAGGCGGGATAGCTTCAGCACCTTGCGCAGGTCCTGGATGACCGACAGCAGCCAGCGGTTGCCGGACAATTCCTGGATGCGCTTGTGGAATTCCTGGTTGGCCTCGAAAAAGGCATCGATACGGCCGTCGCGGGCGGCGCTTTCAAGACGGGCATGGATGTCCTGCAAGGCCGCGATGTCGCCCGACTTGGCATTGCGGACCGCCTCGGCGGCGCAACGCCCTTCCAGCATCGCCATCAGCGGGAAGATGTCGTCGAGGTCCTGCCGGGAAATCTCGGTGACGTAGCAGCCGCGGCGGGGGCGAAGCTCGACGAGGCCTTCGGAGGCGAGAACCTTGAGCGCCTCGCGCAAGGGCGTACGCGAAATACCGTACTGTTCGGCGAGTTTCTGCTCGTCTATCCAGGTGCCCGGGGTCAGTTCGTGGGCAAAAATGCGTTGGCGAAGGCGTTCGGCAACTTCCTGGTAGAGCGCGGTGGGTGCGATGCGGGTCATTGTGATGTGGTCTCGGTGGAGAAATCGGTGCATTGCCGACTTGCTTCCATAATTATGGATACAGTATTATGTGTCACTTGGTATGTCAAGCGAAGTTCAAAAGCGTAGAATTTTGAATTCTGCATCATCGGCCGAAAAAAATCGAATCAGCTAGGGGTGTCTCATGTCAGAAAAGTTCTTTGATTCCAACAACCTGGATGCCTGGGAAAAGGCAGCCGCCAAGCAGTCACCGGGTGGCGACGTTAACAACCTGGTCTGGAATACCCCCGAAGGACTGGTTGTAAAGGCCCTGTATACCAAGAAGGACGTTGAGAACCTCGAGTTCGCCGATACCCTGCCCGGTGTCGCGCCCTTCCTGCGCGGCCCGCAGCCGACCATGTATGCCGTCAAGCCGTGGACCATCCGCCAGTACGCCGGCTTCTCCACCGCCGAGGCCTCCAACGCCTTCTACCGCAAGGCGCTCGCCGCCGGCGGCCAGGGCGTGTCGGTCGCCTTCGACCTGGCGACGCACCGCGGCTACGACTCGGACAATGCCCGCGTCACCGGCGACGTCGGCAAGGCCGGCGTGGCGATCGACTCCGTCGAAGACATGAAGATCCTGTTCGACGGCATCCCGCTCGACAAGATTTCCGTGTCGATGACCATGAACGGCGCCGTGC